>NJBI01000084.1 GCA_005222975.1 Promethearchaeota archaeon Loki_b31 | reverse complement strand
TTTGTTAAGAATTGAAAAACAACGCCTTCTTCTAAAGCGTGATGATATTCTTCTCTTCTCGCAGGCATCTCTACTTCGGACCTACGATAAACAATAATAACCTTTTCAGCACCTAATCGTAAAGCGGTTCTAGCGGAATCTAAAGTGACATTTCCCCCTCCTATAACAGTTACTATTTTTCCAATTTTAATAGGAGTATCGTAATCAGGGAACTTAAAACCTTTCATTAAATTCGATCGAGTGAGGAATTCGTTAGCAGTTAAGACGCCGTTTAAGTTTATTCCCGGTATTTTTATAAATATTGGAAGTCCTGCTCCAACTCCAATAAAAAAGGCTTTAAATCCCAGTTCTTTCAAATCATCGATCGTTAAAGTTTTACCAATAATTACGTTATATTCAACTTTAACATCTAACATCTTTAAAGTCTCAATTTCGCTTTTGACTATATCTTTTGGCAACCTAAACTCTGGAATTCCGTAAGTTAATACACCTCCACCAGCATGAAACGCTTCAAATATAGTGACATCGTAGCCATTCATCGCAAGTTCTCCAGCACAAGCTAAACCCGCCGGTCCAGAACCTATAACTGCAACTTTAATACCTTTAGGAGCTGCGCATTCGGGACACTCTTTAAGATTATTTTCTCTTTCCCAGTCTGCGATGAATCTTTCCATATATCCTATTGCAATTGGTTCCCCAAGACCACTTAATAAACAATATTTTTCACATTGAGATTCTTGCGGACAAACTCTTCCACAAATAGCGGGCAATAAATTATATGATTTTATTTCGTATAGAGCCCCAATATATTTTTCTTGCTTCAATAATTTTATAAATTGAGGAATTCTTATGTTAACGGGGCATCCAGTAACACAGAGCGGGTCTCCACACTGTAAGCATCTATGTGTTTCTAACTTGACCATATCAATAGTCAATCCCTTAGGAACCTCTTCAAAGTTATTTTTCCTAATATTGGGGTCTTGTTCAATCATCTTTGGGCGATGATATTCTTCAAACTTCTTTAATTTAGATTTTGCTATTCTACTTAGAGATTCAAAACTTTTACTATCTTCTTTAATCTCCTTCTTAACGATCATATTAAGATCCAAAGCTTTTTGAAAGAATTCAGCACCTCGTTTAGTCCGTATAAATACCGTTGACCAGCCAGGATCAGAACCAATAGATCCTACGGAAATATCAGCATGTATCGATGTCAAATCGTCGCAAAAAAAGCAACCGAACCGACCATACTTTTTAATTTTTTTTATTGGAACATCAAAAGCAGAACCGTTATGATCGTAGATTATAAAACGCCCTTTATTAATATCCATTTTCTTAACATCAGCAGGAGTAGATTTAAACTCATTTTTTAAAAGTTCACCAATTTTTTTGTAATCAAACGATTCCATGCAAAGCAATCCGATCTTTAAAGCAATCTTATCACAAAATGGTCTATTAAACGGAAAAAATGAAATTTTTTTAAGCGCTTTCATGATACAAGGGGTACCCACTACTGCAAATTTATCGTGACCCCTACAGCCTTGAAATATTTTTAAAATAGGAGCATTTGTGTATTTTGTCCCTGCTGTATGTAGGAGTTCATCTTCATCTTCAATTAAATGTGGTAACGGTTTTAGAGGTTCTTCTCCTTCTTTTACAGCTAAAGCACCGTCGATTAATTTTTGTTGAAACGCCATTTTCAGCAGCGTAGTCACAATTCCTCCATCTTGAGCAACTGCTATTATTCTTTCATCAGTTGTTTGAGCAGTACAAATTTCCTGATAATAATTGAATTGCTCTAAAAATTTAATATCAGGAGCATTGTTTTCTTCAGGGGCCTCTAAAACCTTCGGAAAGAATGTTCGTGGACAGCAAGTATAGCATAACCCGCAATCAATGCACATTTCTTCGTCAAAATCAAATGTCCCCTCCGAATAGTTTATTGCTCCAACTGGACAAATGGAAGCACATAAACCGCAACCATTGCACAGATTTTTGTCTTTAATTATTGTTACATTAGGAAAAATACCGTTTTGTTTAGAAATTTCTACTACATCTTGAAAAAACCTTGGTTTCTCCCCAATAAATCCTAAAAAGCCTAACTCTTTTAGATACTCAATATTACATAACAGATTTTTTTCTGATAATTGTAGTTCTTTTTTCAATTTAGGAATATCAATAGAGCCATGTTCTTCTATTTTTTCTAGAATTTCTTGTCTAGAACGCTCTACATCGGTTAACTCGCTAATTAAATCTCCAAATTCTGCCTCGTTATATTTTCCTGACTCCAGAATCTGTTCTTTATTTTTAAGTAATATTTTAACTAAAGATCTTTGCTTTTCCATTTTAAGACACTTCACTCCTAAGTTTTTTTAAAGCTCTACATTCTTCGTTGTAACATTCTAAGGACTCCTTCTCTTGATCAATAAATCTATTAGCGCGTTTCAATAGATTATCAAAATCTACGATATGACCGTCGACATCGGGACCATCAACACACGCAAATTGAACTCCTCCGTTAAGCGTTGAAAAGCGGCAACCGCCACACATTCCAGTTCCGTCAATCATAATTGTGTTTAGGGAGACAAATGTTTTTACTTTAGGTAAATCGCCAGACCCTTTAGTTGTAAGAGCAACAAATTTCATCATTATTAAAGGTCCAATTGCGATAACAATGCTTATTTTTTCTCTTTTCATTATTTCTGTAAGTGGTACAGTGACAACTCCTTTAATCCCCTCGCTTCCGTCATCTGTACAAATAATTAATTCATCGCTTACTGAGCTCATTTTGTCTTTCCAAAACAATAATTCGGTATTTCTAGCACCTAATATCGAAATAACTTTATTTCCTGCTTCCTTTAATTCTTTTGCTTGAGGGTAGCATGGTGCAATACCCACACCACCTCCAATTATCACTACGGGATATTGGTACTTTTTTATATGAATTTCATTTCCTAAAGGCCCCACTACATCAAGTATCATATCCCCTACTTCTAAATGTGAGAGTAATTTCGTGCTTTTTCCAACAACTTGAAATACTATAGTTATCGTTTCTTTCTCTCGATCGTAATCTGCAATGGTTAATGGAAACCGTTCTCCAGTTTCATTGATTCTTAGTAATATAAAATTTCCCGCATACGCTTTTCGAGCGATTAAAGGAGTAGATATTATCATTTCAAACACTATACCACTAGTCCCAAGTTCTCTTTTCTCTAAAATTTCGAATGGCAATTTTAAGTCATCAAATTTTTTAATATTATAAGTTTATAATCTCTTCTTATAGGATTTAGAATCACTTAGATATTTTTAAATTAATGATTATTAATAAGAAGAAGTTAAAAGTTCAGAATCGATAATATAAAGAAGAATTATATTAGAAGGTTGATGATAGTAAGATTAAGCTCTGAAGAAGTCTCCCAACTTAGTATAATCGTTCCTATTTGTGATTTAATCAATATTTTGAAAAATTTAAATCTTCTACAACACATTTAGATAATTAAAATTAAAAAAGATCATAGAAAAAAAGATTAGATTATTAAATTTCATCATTTAACAATTAAAAAAACTTGATAAGAAAAATTATGATAATTTTATTTTTGATAATAACAATTATTCTTGTCAAATGAGATAAAAATATGTTTATCCGAATATTTATAATATTTCTGTCTAAAATTGTTCTATAGTAAAAGAAATTAAATTAATTATTAATGCGTTAATTCAATGGAAGTTTTAGAGTTTCATCCTATAAAAAATAAAACGGTTAATATCTATTTAATAAGAAGAGAAGACAGAGATTTATTAAGTTTACATAATAGTAATTTAGAAAAAATCATAGAAGCAGAAAAATTTAAGTTTGCAATTGTTGATTTTAACGATCCCGATGTTAAAAAATATTATCAAACTCCTTTATCAGAGTTTATAGAGAAATTCCATTTGCCTTATTACGAAGTTGAAATCCCTGAAAGTATTAAATCTTATTTTTATGTTGAGCTTTTAGACTTGGAAGTACAGATAGAAGAATTAGAGCAAGAATATGAAAAACTTCTTTTGAATAATAAAAAAGACACATTTAAAGCTCAGAGCTTAAACTCTTGGATATATTTGTTAAAAGATAAAGTGGAATATACTAAAAACTTATTAGAATATACCATAAAACCAAAATGGATTGTAAAAAAAATATTAGATGTTGTAAATAACATCAAAAATGATAATTTATCTATAATCCATTTTGCTCATGAAGATTTAATTTCTGAACTGAAAAAATTATTTGAAGAATATAATATCAAAGTCATAAAATATGATATTCGAGAAGAGAAATTAAAATCAATCGTAATGTTAAAGGAGGGATGAAAATAATGCAAGTTTTAGAATTAAAACGATTAAAAGAAAAAAAACTTAAATTAATATTAGTTGAGAGTGAATTTAGGATAGATTGGGCTTTAGAATTACCAAAAGAAGAAGGAATACTGGGTAATTTATTTTTTGTTTCTAGGGCGTACATAGAATTTATTAAAGATTTAGTGAACAAATACCGCCCTAATTTCGTAGTAGAAGATAAAGGAATGCGTTCAAGTGAAGAACCATCTATTGATGATGAATTTGGAGCGATTTTTCTAAATGCAGATATCCCATATGAATTTGTGGATATTCCGGATTATGCATTAAATGTAATTTCAGCACCACTAATGGATAAGAAAGGTTTTATAAAAAAAATCACAGAAGAGATTGAAAGTTATAAAAAAATGGGTCGTGTACATTATAACGATCCTAATTTTCAACAGTTAATTATTTGGAAACAATTATTAAAAGATGATTTCAAAGCACAAGAAGATGAAATAAGATATAAAGTCCGTGAAGCTTGGATGATGATGACTATCTTAGAATTAGCCAAAAAACAAGAAAAAAACCAATTAAAAGCATTTTTTATTACTGATAAAAGTCATTTTGATGGCATCACATTTTTAGCTAAAGAATTGGATATAGGAATTGAAATAATTAATCTTAAGAAAGTTACAGAATATCCTGATGAAGAAACATCGATTAATGACTTATTGAATAGATCTATACTTGAAATAATGCCTATAAAAGTTATAAAAAAAGAAAAAGAAGAAAGAATTTTATACTTTTTTGATACGGATGAGTATTGTTCTCCTTTTGATACAAATATGGGCTATGATGCGGGATTTGATATAGTAATACCATATTCTAGAATGAAAGCAGACAGCGTCTCAAGGCTAGTTCAAGATGCTATGTTCTCTCGAAAAGCGGGAGCTTCTTCAGTTTATTTTGTTGGTGGTTCTGATGTTATAGAAAGTGAAAAAATTGCGGAGGAAGTTTTGAAAACAATTATTCCTCCATTTGAATCTCCTGTAATTATAGATCCACGTGGTTCTCATACAACAGCTTCAGCAATAGTTGCAAAAACACTAGAGGTTGCAAGAAAACATGGATTTTCAGATTTATCAGGTAAAAAGATAATTTGTTTAGGAGGAACTGGCCCTGTAGGGCAAATTTCCGCTCTAATTGCTTCAAAACTTAAAGCAAAAGTAGTCATTACTTCAAGAAGAGAACAATTCGTAAAAGAATTGGCAAAAGATTTGACTAAGAAGGCAGGAAGAGGTGCCACTAAGATTATAGGAGAGCCAGCAAATTCAGATGAACAATATCTGAAAATAGTGAGGGACGCAGATATAATATGGTCTGTTGGTAAAGCAGGAGTCCAAATGATCTCAAAAAAATTAATGAACCAACTTCCTCCAAATAAAATTGTCGTAGATATTAATTTGGTTCCTCCCTATGGAATAGAAGGAATGAAACCAGACTATTATAATACGGAGTTCTATCCTGGTATTTATGCGATAGGTGCTCTTAACATAGGACGATTAAAATACAAAATTGAGAGGGAAATCTTTAAGAAAGCTTTAAAGACAAAAGGTAAAAAAGTCTTTGATTACAATATCGCTTTTGAAATTGCTAATAAGATAGTATTCGGCGAGGAAATAAAAATCTTAGTTTAAAAAGTATTTTTGTTTTTATAAAATAAACTAATTTCTTTTTTTTTTTAATGTATTTAGGATTTGCTGATAAAACTTTGGGAACAAAAGGATTATAGACAAGCGAGAATTTGTCCTAAATTATATTAAAAATATCAATTAGTTGAGAAACAAGAGTTTACCAATAAAGCTTGTTAGATCCACGACTTTAATTTTGTTTTTTAATTCTTTTTCTTCGTTCAAATAACAATTAAAGTGGGCTAAACACTTGGGGCAACTAACAATTAGATATTCGGCACCAGTATCGATCGCCTCTTTAATACGGGTAGCTTGAATCTCTCTTGAGTACTCATTACAACTTATGTAAGCAGAAACTCCACAACATAAAGCGTCTTTTTTATTACTCTCCATCTCAATTAGTTCAATGAATGGAATCTTATTTAATACTTCGCGGGGTGCATCGTAAACATTACCCAATCGTCCTAATCTACATGCGTCGTGATATGTAACTCTAATTTTTTCAGAAATTGGGAATTTAACATCGTCTATTAAGTGTTCCTTTAGGATGTACTCTGTTACATGATAAATCTCAAAGTTAAACTCATCAGTTCCTTTAAATAATTTTGGATACTCGTATTTCCATGTATGATAACCCTCAGCACAACTAAGTATTAATGTTTTTACTCCAGCATCGTTGAATAACTGAACATTGTGTCTTGCTAACTTTTCAAATGTATCAATATCTCCTTGCCATAAACTATCGTGTCCACAACATTTTTCGTTTGAAAGAACTACAGGCACTATTTCTTTTTGGTTTAAAAGACCTATAACTACTCTTGGAATCTTAAGGAAATCCAACGCGTTATAGTAAGGAACAACGGGTTGTATACCATAACTACAATCTTGAACATTAGATTCATCGCATGAATTTACATAAACATCTAATTTTTGATCTGTACTACAACAAATATTGCAATTTAAACACCGACTTGCTTCCTTGATTGCACTTTCTTCCGTGAGAGGTAATTCGACCTCATTAAAGCTTCTTAATCTTTCTTGTATAGGCAACAAGTCTATACATTCTTTGGGCATTTTACTGGCTTCTTTTTTAGGTATCGGAGCAAGTTTAGAATACTTTCTAATGACTCTATTTTTCTTTAAATCAACGCCTCTAAGATATTTATCAATAGAAATCGCTGCATTATTTCCATTTCCTATGGCTCTAACAGCTATTCCTTCGCCTGGGATTACATCTCCCCCTGCAAAAATGTTAGGAACATTAGTTTGCATTGTTAATTCGTCCGTTATAATTCTCCCCCACCGATCTATTTCTAATTGGCCATGAGCAGCTTCTAAAAGCGTTAATTCTGTACCTTGTCCAATAGCAAGTAGCAGAAAATCAAGGTTCATTTTAAACTCTGATCCTTCTATAGGAATTGGTCTTCTCCGACCAGATTTATCTAGTTCACCAAGCTCCATCCGAATACATTCTATTTCTTTAAGAATTCCTTCTTGATCTCCGATTGCTTTTGTTGGATTTGTTAAAAATTGAAACTCAACATTTTCTTCCTTTGCCATTTCAATTTCTTCTTCTTGAGCGGGCATTTCCTTTTCAGAACGACGATAAATCACTACAACTTTCTTAGCACCTAATCTTAAAGCAGTTCTTGCAGAATCCATAGCAACATTTCCTCCACCTACTACGCCTATAATTTTATCTTTGAAATCAAATTGTTTTTTTGTTAAATTTTTATCTTTGAGAAAATTTAGACCGCATAAAACGTTCTTAAGGTTCTCTCCTTCCATTTTGAGCCCTAAACAAGTCTGCTGCCCTATCGAGATAAAAAAGGCTTTATAGCCCTGTTTTTCTAAATTTTCAAAAGATAATTTAGGTCCTATGGGAGTATTTAATTTTATTTCAACTCCCATTTTTTCGATAAAGTCAATTTCATAATCTAAAATGTAGGCAGGTAAACGATATCTTGGAATCCCAGATCGTAAAGTCCCTCCTTTATAGATTTCTGCTTCAAACACAGTAGGTTTATAACCTTGTCTCGCTAAAAAGTAAGCTGCGGATAACCCTCCGGGACCAGCACCTATTATCGCTATTTTGTCCTTAAATTGCTTAACTGGTTTAATATTGGATTTTGCTTTGTTGTTTAATTCCCAATCTGCGATGAATCTCTTTAAGGATCGAATACCAAGAGCTTCATCGATATCTTTACGATTACATTCAAGCGCACAAGGCTCCGTACAAACTCGCGCACATATCATAGGAAAAGGGTTGCTTTCCCTAATTAAATCAATAGCTTCTTGAAATTTACCTTCCGAAATTAATGAGATATAACCTTGAACATCAACTCCTGCGGGACACGCATTAGAACACGGAGGAATGGAATTCATAAAAGGAAGGCACCCCATAAAATAGGCGATTTCCCCTTTGTCTGTAAATTTTAAATTAGTGTAATCTAAAAACCCGAGTTTGTTATCGATACTAACATTGTCATTTGCCATTAATTGAGGTAAACTTGAATATACTCTATCGTGATGACATTCAAGTTGTTCCGTCTGTAAAACTTCAGATTCGGAAGTAAGTGTGCGGAGACTTTTAATGATTTCTACAAAATCTACACCAGTATTATCCTTAAACATAGGACAATACTCCATGCATTGCCCACAAGTCAAGCAGTTCCAAATATTATTGTTTTCTAACGCTTCCTCTAGCGGTAGGAAAGTCAAATCAGTAATCAATTTTCTTGGAAAAAATGTACCTAAAAAACTTGTAGGACATACGTTAACACAACGATTACAATCGTAACAATAATTAGCGTTAGCTATTACTTTATTAATGATTTCACTATAAATTTTAGACCTTTCTTTTTTAACACTTTTTGTTTCTTTAGATTCAGTCATATTAATTACTTTTCAGTCTTTAATCTTGTTAAATATAATTTACAGAAATTTATATATACTTTTATTATAGTACAAAAGATATAATTTTCACTATAAGAAGCAAAAATATGCTATTTGATAAATTTCTTTTTTGTATAGCTAAATTCTATAAATAGAGACAAAACATTGTCAGAAAAAATATTTCTTTTTTTAAAGTTTTATTACATACTTAATTTAAAATACCATATAGCCCAGCTCAACTTTTACTCTTTAGGGATGTAATATATTTTTTTCTTCTTCAAGAATAATGATTTTATATTTTACATTGTCTTATATAACCATATATAAATATTAACCATATATAAAACGGAATCCGAGATGAGGCTCGAAACAGATTCTTTTCTGAATTTTTTCTTAGCGTGTAAGTGGAGATTCAAATTCATGAATAAGGAAAAATTGGAGATTTACCAACTAAAAAAGGCACAAGCACTTGTAAATTTTGCATATAATAATTCAAAGTACTTTCATAAACATTTTAGAGGATTTAATCTAAAAGATGTATGGTCTCTTCCTATTACAAATAAGAAACTGATGATGGAAAACTTATCTGATTATAACACTCTTGGATTTACTAAACATGATATGCTTAATTTTTGTTTAGAAATTGAAAAAACCCAAAGCTATAATAAACGATTTTATGGATATAACCTCGCTATGTCCTCAGGTACAAGTGGGAACAAAGGAATTGTGATAACCAGTCCACAAGAAGAGAAATATCTTCAAGCTGCACTTTTTGCACGATTTCCTCTTCCAAGGGTTTTAAAAATAAAATGGGCTTTTATTCTTCGGATTTCTACTCCCGCATTTAATGTGAGCAAATTTGGACAGAGATTAACTTACATTAGCCAATTAAATACTCTTGAAAATATTAAAGATCAGTTGGAGGAATTAAATCCTAATATTTTATCTGCTCCACCTTCTATGCTTCAAATTTTAGCTAAAGAGGTGAATGCAAGCCGATTAAATATCAAACCTAAAAGGATAGTATCTTACGCGGAAGTACTTTCTCCTGATGTTAAGGATGAACTAGAACAAATTTTTGGTGTAAAAGTTCATCAAATTTATCAATGTAGTGAAGGGCCAATTGCTATGTCATGTAAATATGCTAGCCTGCACCTAAACGAGGATCTTATATATGTTCAAACTGTAGGTTTTGATGGACAATTAACACAACCAGGAGAACCCACATAAAATTATTATCACGGATCTAAACAAACGATCACAACCTATTATAAGATTTGAATTAGATGACAGTATTTTAATATCAGATTCTTCATGTAGATGTGGTTCTTCATTTAGAGTAATTGAAAAAATTTTAGGTAGAACTGACGATTTATATTGGGCTCAGCGAATCGATTGTGATGAGTTGCAATGTATTTTTCCTGATTACATCCGAAGAGCCATTATTACCAGTTCAGATGAGATTGAAGAGTATCAAGCAATTCAAAAAGATTACACAACAATTTTAATTAGGATTTATCTTAAAGCTGAAAATATTGATAAAGAGCAAATAATTAATAGCATTTCAAGAAATGTAAAAAATGTGTTTGCTTCCTATAAGTGTATTGAACCTGATATAAAAGTTATTTTTGAGAAACCAATAAGAAATCCTACTTCAAATAAATTAATTCGAATTATAAGAGATTTTGAAATAAATGATCTATAAGAGAGAATTTTCGATATTTTTAACAAAACTGTAAATCTTTATATAATTATTCACATAAATTTCAATCAAACCAAATCAAATTAAATTAAAAATCTCAATAAGAGTGTAGATAATAATGGTTAATGAAATATCAAAAGGATTAAAGATTTTATTTATTTTAGAATTCATTGTAGCTAATATTTATGGCGTAACATACCTCTTTTTCACCGAGTGATCAAACCAAATCAAATTAAATTAAAAATCTCAATAAGAGTGTAGATAATAATGGTTAATGAAATATCAAAAGGATTAAAGATTTTATTTATTTTAGAATTCATTGTAGGTTATATTTACGGCATAACATACCTCTTTTTCACCGAGTGGTACATAGAATTTGTAGCTTGGCCTTTTGATGATCCCATAGTAGGAAGAATGCTTGGTGTTTCTTTAATGACATATGGCTCAACTTCCTTAATCGCGTATCTAAGAAAAAATTGGGATACTGCAAAATTAGCGGTAGAACTCCAAATTTTTTGGCATATTTTAGCGCTTTTTGTTGTAATCGGCGGCGGTATTATTCTTGATCTCGTGGAAGATACATGGATCTTTATTGTTATTCTTTCACCTTTTCTGGTAGCCTTTCTATATTTTTACTTTAAAGAACTGA
>NJBI01000028.1 GCA_005222975.1 Promethearchaeota archaeon Loki_b31 | reverse complement strand
CCGGAGTCTCCCGTCTAACAGCTTCGATGCCGTGGGAGCCCCGATAGGTAGAGATCAGATGGTATTCGCGGGGCAGGACCATTCGGAGAATCCGGTGGGCTTTGGAATCGTCGTCGATAAATAGAATACGTATCATTGGCTGTACTTTTGAGTAGTATAACAGGATAATTTGTCTTATTCAACACTTATCTCTAAAACATGTAATTATTTTATCAGGGGGATTCCTGGAAGTTGGGAATAAAGAAGGACAAGAAAAAATGAAAGAGATTGCTGATAAATACGGGATTAAAATTATGGGTCCAAATTGTTCAGGCGAAGTTGTAGCTCCATTATTAAATATAACTCATGTTCCATGGCCCCCCAGAAAAGGAGGTGTTTCGATAATTTCACAGTCAGGAACATTTGCTGTTCAGCCTTTAATAGCTATTAGCGACAAAATTGGTGTAGGTATATCAAAAATTATTTCGGTCGGTAATGAGGTTAATACGGATATAGTAGATTATTTAGAAGCTTTAGAAGAGGATGAAGATACAACCTGTATCGGTCTATTTATTGAAACTGTTCGAAGAGGTAAAAAGTTTATTGAAATGGTTGAAAGTATTAATCCAAAAAAACCTATTGTAATAATTCCTATTGGTCTAACTGAAGCTGGTTCAAGATCAGCAAAATCTCATACAGCTGCGATTATATCTCCGAGTTTTGTTATTGATTCAATTTGTGAACAAACAGGGGCTATTGAAGTAAAAAGTAGTATTGAAATGTTAAATCTTCTTAATGGTTTTGATACACTCCCCCTCCTAAAAGGAAATCGAGTAGGTATTCTAACATTAGGCGGCGGTCCTGGTTCCTTAATGTCTGATTTATTTGAAAGCAATGGAATGGTAGTACCATTATTAAGCGAAGAATTACAAGAAAAATTAAAACCTTGGATGCCTGAAACGGCCTCTACTATTAATCCAATTGATTTAACCTACTCTGACGACATGCAGAATTATCTGAATGTGTTACCCGATATCTTATTAAAAAGTGATGAGATAGACTCCCTTATAATTTATGGACTTATGGGAACTGAATATTTTAAAAATCTATTAAATGTTCCAGATTACCTGAAAAATAATCCGAGTGTTGAGACAATGAGGAATTTCGGTGATATGATGGAAGAGTTTTTTATCGCAATTTTTGATGAGCTGATAAAATATAAAAATAAATATAAAAAACCGATTATATTAACTTGCTATAATACAAGAAAAGAGAAATTTGTAGCATATTTACAAGATCATGGCATACCTGTTTATTTTCCTGAGGAGGGTGTACGAGTTTTAATCCGAATGTGGCAATATGCGAAATTTATGAAATCAAAGTAAACATAATTTATTAGATATCTGACTATATTCAGCATGAATAATTGAATATGATCTTAGATATCTCAAATTCTAAAAATAGAGGAAATTGTTTAGGTATTTATAGTAATTTTTTAGCTATAGGAATAGGTCCAATGTTAGGTGGAATGTTTTTTGGAATTTTTTTCTTATATAGAAGATCTAAGATCTTCTTTTTTTAATAATTAAGTAAACAATAGCGAAAGCAGCAGCAATGAACGCTATGAGGAACAATATTATGGGAATCCATAATGAAATTAATGATAGAGTTGGTCCTGTGGTGTCTATATTCACTTGATAATGATCAGCTGTATTGCCAATATTTCCAACATTGTCTTTAGCTACGACATGAATATACCAGGACCCATCAGACAGAGATGATGAAACTTGAACTCCTGTATATTTAGTAAAATTACCTGTTGATGATGTAGGAATTGTTGCTGGATTTTGGTCAATAATATAATAAGATCCAGCGATACCATTTACATCACTCGGATTAGTCCAATTAAATAAGGGGAGCGTATTAGAACTCCACAGATTAGATGCTGGATGAGTAGATGAATAAATTGTAGGGGTTAAAACTGTACAATCATAATGAATTGTTGAAAATGGATCTCCTAAGATACTCAATCCATAAAACCATTGAATATAATCACTAGAATAAGTTGTCATAGATTGAAACCAATCATCGAGTGCTTTTCCAAATGTCATGTTATTTCCCAAACTATCATAAAAATCTGCACCATCTAACATGCCTCCTGTTTTAGTTGACCCAAGAACAGAAATAGACCGTGGACCAGAAAATAAATATGTAGTTGCCAAACAATCTTGTGTAATCCAATCAGCACCATGACAGCAAAATAGGTTATAAAAGTTAAAAGCTGGAGCGTTTAGTTTCGTGTGTATTTGAGTTGAAGTAACTGTTCCTTCACCACTCCCTCCTGGACCAAAATAGTGTGTACCTGGACTAGCTCCACTATGAGCACATAGATGAGCAAATTCATAATCTTGTAATAATCTAGTATTCAACCAATCATTTGCAGTTGTGGCAGTTGTAGGAGTATGTACATCAGTTCGATTTGAATAAGCATTGTCTAACCATCCAGGCCAATTATCGTAAGTTCCATCTGCCCACGCTTGCCAATCATCATCGATGTATGTAATTGCTCTATGAGAGCGAGAAACACCTCCTATCCTATAGGAATGAAATCTATTTAATAGCGTTATTATATTTTGTGAATTAGTTTGACCTCCTAAAGCCCTATTTGTAGCATCAATTCTCCCCACATAGATCTCAGGATAAATATTAGCTCCTATAGAGGCATTATGCTTATCATACACACCATCAGTATTAAGATCCCACCAATTACCATCCATATCCATGAGATATAAATCACATATAAATGTTTCAGCATTGAAATCACCTCCCGGAGGATGATAATATTGAGCATACGGTAAATTACCAATAAGGACAACTCCTACAGAATTATTGTTGGTGTACCATGATTGAAGAAGATTTTTAAGATTTTGGACTGTTGAAATCGAATTAGTGTGTTTTATAGTTGTATAACCTGTATCCTTTAAATCTTGCTCATATTGATCCACAGCAGTTTGAACAGCACTAATCCCCCATAGGGAATTTTCTATTATTAACACAACTGTTTCATTTAGAGAAGAATAAGGGGGAATTGGATCATAAGCAGAGATTGGTTCAACCACACTTATAATTTCAAAAGAATCATTTGTATTAATTGTTGGATGAAGAATAAATGTATCTGAATTATTTTTAAATGAGTAAGATGTAAAACAAAGACTTAATGCAAATAATGCAAATAAAATGCTTATAGAAAGATTTTTATTATTTTTCAAAATTGTCATAAGAAATCCTCTAATTTTGTTAGACATAAAAGCTCTTCTAAAGCCTTTAAATATCGTCACAAATTATATAACATTTTCTATATAAATACTTTGATGAAGATCTAATAAATTAAACTTAGAAATCACATTAATTCTATATTCAAACGATTAGAGACTATTATGAATAATTAGACAAATCTTTATTAGTTCTAATCTTTTTAAATCCTACAAGAGTAAAACGATGTAATAATAATGGTAGAAAATAAGTCAACCGAGTTGGAAGATCTAAAAGAAATTGCCGTTGGGAAAATAAAAGTGGCGTTTAATCGTTCTATTGATACCGAAGCAACACACACCGTCCTATGGGATATCACTGAAAAAAAAAGAAATACATTACTAAAATTCGCTTTAATAATTAGCTTATTCATCGTAATTTTTGCTTATTTTCCAATTCTTTACGGTACTGTTATTGTAATTTGGGTTTTTAGCTTCATAGCAGAAATTTTAGCGTTCGTCATAGCAGGAATCACTATTTACGGGATATTTCTTGCTGCTTATTCGAAAGATCATAAGCAGATTATTTACGACGCCATTCTTTTGCGCAGGCAAGCTATGGATTTCCTCCAATATAAACTTGACAACCTGGATAAAAAGGGATATATTAACGAATTAAAATCCTTAGAGGTAAACGATAAAAACCTTAAAGAAAAAAGCTTAAAATACACGGAAAAAATGTCAACTAAAATCATAACAACAATTACTTATAAAGTAGACGAACTCGAAAAAGCAGGATTCAAAAAACACGTTATCGCTCAAGATGCTGTGGATTTAGCTAACGCAAAACTACAAAAATTTAGCGCGTTAAGAACTTGTGAAGCTTGGCTAAAATTTGACTAAGCAATTCTTTTTATTTTATAATAAATTCCAAACTCCGCAATAATCACAATTTATTTTTTTTTAGAAAAGTTTTAATTTGATCATAATTTGCTAACAAATTCTTGGAATATGATCCAAAAAGTCAAGATTTTGAATCACAATAGAAGAAAACCTTTAAAATAAACATTTTTGTCGGAATAGCTCTTATTTAAATGATTTAATTTGTTCTATCGTCATAGAAAAAAATCATTTTCAATAGATTTTATATAGTTTAAAAACAAACTATTTTTAAGGATTCCAGATAATTTGAGCTAACATTGGATTTCAAGGCGATAAAACGCTTCGTACGCCTGATTAAGCCCTCTATTAAACTCTAACACGAGTTTAATTATCTCTTAACCTATATATTTCGGCTCAAATTAGAGGATCTTTGTTCTTTTTTTTTTTATTGAATAAAGTATTAATTTAAAGATGAAATACATTCTAATTTTAGTTTAACATTTTTTTTTGGCAGAAGTTCTTAATCTTGGATTTTTTCCTTTTGAAATTACTGTAATAATTTTAATTTTTTTGTACAAATATTTTTATATAAATTAATGGTAGTTTTATTGTTAGATTTTGACTTAAGAGTAGATAATTATCAAATATTAACATAATTCTAAAAAGACGAATATTATGGAAGCAAAGGTAAGGTTCACATTTTTAGGGGGTGTAAATGAAGTAGGAGGCAATATTATTCTTTTAGAAGATTTTACATATGATGTGAAAGTCTTGCTTGATTTTGGAATTAACATAAAAGATTTTAATGATCAATACGAAAGATATGAAGCACCAAATTCAATCAAAGAATTAATAATGTTAGGATTATTACCTAAAGCGGAAAACTTTTCAATCGATAATTTATATACTGATTATAAGGCTAATAAAAACCAAGATTATAATGATTTGGAAACGAATATCGATGGAATTTTTGTCAGTCATCCTCATAAAGATCATTTTTTTGGATTGTCATTTGTAAATAGAAACATACCAATTTATACGGGAGTTTTTACTAAAAAAATTATTTCTGCTTATTATAAATGTTCAAAAAATTCAATCACTAATAATTATGGCGGATTAAACTGGAACCTGTTTCGTACGGGCGATATTCTTGATATTAAGGGATTAGAAATAATACCGGTGCATGTAGATCATTCAATCCCAGCCGCTTATGGTTTCATCATTAAATCTTCTGGAGGTATTGTTGTTTACACTGGAGATTTTCGTATGCACGGCCCTTTAGCTTCTATGACTCAAGATTTTCTAAACGAGATAAAACACACTCTTAAAGTGCTACACAAACAAGAAAATAATAAAGGAGAAATTCAAAAACCCCGTGAAGGTAAGATTAAACTCTTAATTTGTGAAGGTACACACATCCATAAGGGAGCAATTGAGTCCGAAAATAATGTAGAACAAAATTTAGAACAGTTATTTACCAAAAACCCTTTTGATTTTCTATTAGTAAAATTTGATCGTTTAGATTGGGACCGTTTTAGAACATTTTCTTCAATTGCAAAAAAATTTGGATGGAAATTTATCATAACTGAAAAAGACGCTTATTTTTATTTCCTTTTGAATAAAGATGACATTTACGAAAGTATGAAAAATCCGAATATAACCGCGGATGATCACATTTTAATTTTAACTATAGGAGCTGTGAAGTATCGTTGGCAAGAAAAAATAAGACAAGCGATATACAAAGAAGAGAAGGGACATCGTTTAATAAAATATAACGATTTAAAAGAGTTAGATAGTGGTTTTTTCTTTTACATTACTTCATTGCGAAAAGATATTATAGAAAAACTTAATCCACATTTCAAGGGCGCATTTATTTCTTCTAGTATTGACCCTTATACTGAAGAATTTATTGATAATAATAGGACTTTAAGTCGATTTTTCCGCAAAATTGGAATTCCTTCTTATAGAATACATGCTTCAGGACATGCGATGCCACACCATTTAATAAACTTTATAAAAACGGTAAATCCTGAACATTTAATCCCTATTCACACTGAACAACCACATTTTTTTGAAATATTTTTTAGAAATTCAGACATTAACATAATAATTCCTACAAAAAATGAATCCATAAATTTATAGTGAAGTGCCTAAACTAAAACTAATTAAAAGGAAATTAAATTAATACAACTTGGTGTAGAAAAGAAAATATGAAGAAAAAGTGTTCAAAATGTGGAATGCTCCGTTCGAATAAAGATCTTGTTAAGTTAGAAAACGCTAACTATATTTGCTTTTCATGTTGGAATCGATATTTAAAAGAGAAAAATAAATCAAATAAAACTGACTCTAATTAAAAAGCTCATCAATAATTGAGCACAAGTTTAAAACTAATCGTAAGAAATTAAATATGTATATTTTGTTAAGTTAAATTTTTTGATTTTAATATCCATTTGGCTGTTCTTTTGAGGTAAAAGTGGCATTTTAATTACGAACTTATAATCTTCCAAGTAAATATTGTTGTAAAACATGTTCTTGTACCGATCCCAATCGATATACATATTTATATTATCTTTTTTAAGAGATTGGATAACCGACATAAAATACCTCAATTAACTTATTATAAATTGAATAACCTTTCGCAACAAAAGCTCTATCGCTTAAATCTTGTACGATATACCCTTAATCTGTTGAACTATTTAAAGGTGAAATATGTAACTCGCAATATTGGACAATCTTAGCAACTAATATATTAATAAAAAAATGACATATTTATATGTTTCGAAGTTTTACTTTAAAGAACAATTAATTAAAATATTAATATGAATTTTCTTCTATTTAATTATCCGATAGATTAATTCAAGGCAAATCTGGTTTAATTTATGAATTATGGTTTTTTTGAGAAAGTTTTATGGTTTGATCTAACAAACAATAGTTTTGAGGAGGAGGAGCTTCCTGAAAACATGTACCGTCAATTCATGGGAGGATATGGGTTAGGGTGTAGATTATTATATGAAAGAATGGACTCAAAAGTAAAACCCTTAAGCCCCGAGTCAATTATAGGATTTTTTCCTGGTCTACTAACAGGTACTGCAGCTCCCTTCTCAGGCAGATTTATGGTTGTAGGGAAATCCCCGCTAACGGGAACGTGGGGTGATGCAAATAGTGGAGGTACTTTTGGACCTGCTATAAGAAAATGTGGTTATGATGGAATATTGGTTAAAGGTGCTGCTAAAAGCCCAAAATATATTTCAATAATTGATGGCAAAGCTGAAATCTTAGATGCTTCTGATATTTGGGGGAAAGATGTTATAGAAACAGAAAAGATATTAAAAAAAAAACATGGAAAATTAATAAAAACAGCAGGAATAGGCCTTGCAGGGGAAAAATTATCTAAAATATCAGGAATTGCGAATGATAGAGGAAGAATCGCTGCACGTTCTGGTTTAGGAGCCGTTATGGGTTCAAAAAAACTAAAAATGATAGTTCTTAAGGGAAATAAGAAAGTTGTAATCTGTAACCGCGAGAATTTTTTGAGTTTAATAAAGGATTATTATAAAGTAATGAAGATTAAACCAATAACTTCTGTGAAAATGGCTCTTTTAGGGAAGATGTTTGGAATGGTAAAAATTATACGAAGATTCAAGGTCGGAATGGTTTCTCCACCAAATCTCATGCGAACAATTTTTCGTTATTTTGGTACTACTAGTGGAAACACAATTTGTGCGGAAACTGGAGATTCTCCTATTAAAAATTGGTCTGGAATAGGAATGTATGATTTTCCTTACGAAAAATCAAAGTTATTGTCCTCCATTAATATAAACAAATATAAAGTAAAAGAATACGGATGTTTTAGCTGTCCTGTTCAATGCGGAGCTATTTTAAAAGTCCCTGAATTGGACATTAAAGAAATGCACAGTCCGAATACGAGACTTGCTGCGCATTTGGTTCTCTTTTACTCAACAACGACTTGCTTTCTATATTTAAAATTAATGACCTCTGTAATCGTGCGGCAATCGATACTATTTCCACTGGTGCAACAGTTGCTTTTGCAATTGAATGTTTTGAAAATAATCTTTTAAATTTAGACGATACAGGCGGTTTAGATTTAATGTGGGGTAATAGTAAATCTATAGTAGAATTGGTCCGCAAAATAATATTAAGAGAAGGTATCGGTGATATATTAGCTGATGGAGCAAAAATAGCTTCTGAAAAAATAGGGAAAAATAGTAAACAATACGCCATAACTTCATTAGGCTCTGAAATTCCGATGCACGATCCTCGCTATTTTGAATCCTTAGCTTTTACATACGCGTTTGATCCGACCCCCGGAAGGCATACAGCGGCTAGTATCGATTATTCTGAAATTGGCCCATTTGATAAATTTGAGAAAAGCTTAAATTTCCCCAAAAAGTGGAAAAAAAACGAAAAAAAGAAGGTAAAGGCACAGGTAATCAATACGGGATTTCATCAAATCTTAAACTGTGCCGGTATGTGCATGTTCTCGCCTTCCTTTGGTCCTTATCCTTTTATTGATCTTTTGAATTCTTTAACGGGTTGGAATACTAATATTGAAGATTATATCAAAACCGGAATAAGAATCCAAACCTTACGTCAAGCGTTCACAATACGAGAAGGTATTAACATAGCGCAAAACGAATTGCCTGATAGAATAATCGGACTACCACCTGCTGAAAAAGGGCCGCTAAAAAGTAAGACAGTAGAGTATAAGGAATTTTATAAAGAATTTTGCAACAGAATGGGATGGAATCCTGAAAATGGCTATCCATTAAAAGAGACTTTAAAAGATTTAGACCTTGAATTCGTAATTAAAGATTTATATTAAATTTACAACTTTAATTACCTAGAAAACTAATTAACTATAACTAATTTATTCCAATGAATTCTAAGAACGTTATTTCAAATGATGAAAAGAATTTTAATTCTTATCTTAAAAGGGAGTTATTAACTGGTGCAAAGCGGTTAAAAAATAAATATCCCCCGATTTCCGAAAGCATTAAAGGAGTCCCTAAATCTTTAAAAATCAAGAAGATTTACAAGTTAAAGGAAAATTATAAAAATTTTTATCTTATCATTGCAAAAAATTACTCTAAAAAGCCAAGATATAGGCATTTTTTGGCAATATTGTTAGCTTCTCAAAGTTCCGATCTATTAGTTAGCTTAGCAAAAGGATTCAGTAAAGAACATAATTTAAAATTGATCCAATTCTCAATATATCCTCAACACTTTAGAGTTAGTTTGTTCTCTTTAAAAGAATTAAATACAACAGATAACTTCTCAGAGTCAATCAATTTATTAAAAGAATTCAGAAACAAGTATCGAAAAGAGTTAGATAACCTTAAAAATTTAATTAAAAATGTATAATTTTTAACAAAGGATACAATATTAATATTAATTATTCTATTATAGGTTTTAAATCAAAAATCTTATATTGATGTAAAATGTCATTTAGAGAAAATACTGTTAAAATTGTAAGTACTCTTGGTCCCGCTTCGAGTTCAAAACAGATGATCAAGCGTCTAATTGATGCCGGCGTTGATATTTTTAGATTGAATTTTTCTCATGGAACACACGACGAAAAGGGTGAAATAGTTGATAGAATTAGGAGCGTAGATGACTATGTTGGAATTATGGCAGATATTCAAGGACCTAAAATAAGGGTTGGTAAATTCAAGAATGACGAGGCATATATATTAAATGTTGGACAACAAGTAGATGTCTACGAAAGTGAAATCCCTGGAGGCGGAGACCAAACTCAATTTTCCATCCCCTTAGTAGGATTTTTGAAATCAATGAAAAAAGGAGATGTGTTCTATGTTAACGACGGAATTATTAAAATTCAAGTTAAAAGTAAAGAAAAGAATAATTTGATAGGAGAAGTCATTGCCGGTGGACTAATAAGCAACAATAAAGGCGTAAATATCCCCAGCGGAGAATTAAAACAATCAGTTCCCACAGAGAAAGATATTAAAGACCTTGAATATATTGCTGATCTAAACCCCGAATTCGTAGCAATTTCATTTGTATCTGGAGGAGATGATGTCCTTACAGTTAAAAAACTCCTTGAAAATTACGGAAATAACGAAATAAAATTAATTTCAAAGATCGAACGACCTATAGCATTAGATAATTTCGATCAAATTTTAGAAGTGTCCGATGGTATCATGATTGCGAGAGGTGATTTGGGTGTCGAGATTTCTCCAGATCAAGTACCAATTGTGCAAAAAGAATTAATTTATAAATGCAATCGAGAAGGAAAACCCGTTATTGTAGCAACCCAAATGCTGGAATCAATGATTAACACGCCAGTTCCAACTAGAGCAGAAGCAAACGATATATATAACGCAGTTATTGATGGAACTGACGCCGTAATGCTTTCTGCTGAAACAGCAGTCGGAAAATACCCCGTGAATTCTGTTGAATTTATGAACAAAATTGCAGCAACTGCAAGTTTACACGCGCCATTGAGATCTCCAGACGATTACGATTCTGATCGATTAACACATACACAAACTCTTGGACACGCAATACATGCTCTTGCGCACGAAATGGAAGAATTAAACTTTAGGGGTAAAATTGTAGTTATTTCGAGAAAAGGTTACGGTGCTAAAATGATTTCGAAATTTCGCCCACCCTTACCTATTATCGCAATGACTCCATTTAAAAAAACCGCAAGGGAATTAAACCTAATTTGGGGCGTACAACCCATCCATATAGAAAAAATTGACTTTTTTAATTTAGATGTAGAGGGTTTAATCGAACAGTCAGTAAGATATGGCGTTAAGACGGGTCACATCGACGAAAATGAGCACGTTATTATTTTGTTAGTCTCGAGAAAATTCCAAAGACGGGGAAACCTTGTCGGACTTTACTATGTTGGCGAAATACTTGAACCAGATACCAATCAATAATTCAAGTTAAAAAAACATTTAATATTCATTTTTCGTTTTTCTTACTTTCATTAAATTATGTAATTCTTACATCCAAACTTATTAATTAATTATGATCAATTTTAAATTTAATGAATATGAATAATATAGTAATTTTAAAATTATTTACAAAAAGTAATGATTTTAAGGATTGAGGTAGAAAAAATATGGGAGAAAGTGAATGGCAACACGCCTCATGGGTATCTACTTTAGGAAAATGGGCTTGGATCATTGGAATTCTTAATGGTGTTATAGGAATATTATATATTGTTGTTTCCTCATTCATTCTTTGGTGGATTCCATCTTATTGGGGAACTCAAATATGGAATATAATCTCAATTATAATTGGAATTGTCATATCGTTTCTAGTTATAAAACCTAAATTCTCGAAACCATGCGAAGAAAAAGATTGGGATGCATTGTATGGTTGGGTATTAAATTTAGGTGGTTTTAATATTCCATGGATGGTTATTTGGGGGATTCTTTTACTCATTTTTGGATGGTGGAGTTGGGGTGGATTTGCAGTTCTAATTCCTGCTTTTATGCTATTATTTGCGGGTCCGAAGGAATATAATTGGTCTTCAGGAGAAAAGTAGTAAAAAAATAAAATCAATTCAATTCTTTTATTTTCTTTTTATAATATTAAACCGATTAAAAAAAAATCATTTATTAATATTTAATTTTTTTGAAAGTTCTTTATATCTGGAGCGAAGTGTGACTTCAGTTACTCCTACCTTATCGGCAATTTCTTTCTGTGTTAATTCTAAGCCCTTTATCTTACTTGCTAAGTATATTGCCCCAGCTACTATTCCTTTTGGGTCTTTGCCACTAGTTGGAAAGTTTAGGGCAAAAGTATTTACAATTTTAGATGTAATTCTTTCAATTTCTTGATTCAAATTTAATTTAGCCATATATTTCGGAATTAAAGCGCTTGGTTCAGTATTTGGGGCCTTTAAATTTAATTCCCTGATTAAGACTCGATAACATCTTCTAATATCTTTCGAAATTTCAGACGATTCCTCTAAGATCTCTTGGAATGTTCGTGGTATTCTTTTTAATCTAATCGCAAGATATATGCTTGCAGCTATCATTGAATTAATAGATCTTCCCCGAAGTAATTTCTTTTTAAACGCTTCTTTATACAAACGGATCGCTTCAACCTTCACGTGATTAGGAATGTTTAAATTACTGCAAATTCTTTTTAATTCCGTTGTTGCGATAAGTATATTCCTTTTTTCCCATGTCATTCGCGTATTCCATTTTACAGCTCTTTTTAAGTCTGGATCTTTGATGTTCTTTTTGTTAATTACAGTCGTCAAGCCGATGTCTGGAAGTAGATTAGATATAGGGGCACCTGTATGCTCCCTTAATTGCTTTTCTTGGGAGGTATAAGCTCTTTTATCGCTATGAGATAAATCAACGCTTCTTTCGGAAACTACTAGTCCACACTGAGAACAAACGTTTTCTCCTATTTGTGTAATTGAAATTATACTACCTCCACATTCAGGGCATAAATCCGATATAATATTTAAATCTGATACAACATTCATTTAATCACCTTTTTATAATCCTGTTGCTTTTAATTGTTCTAACAATTCTTTTTGTTTCTTACTGGTTCTCTTAGGAATTTTAATTTTTACTCTTACTAATTGATTCCCTCTCTCTTCAGAGTTCATTTTATAAAAGCCTTTATTTTTTAATCTTAATATCGTTGAATCTTTAGTTCCTTCGGGAACTGATACGTTTATGGTTTTTTCTATTCCGGGAACTTGAGTTTTGCCACCTAATGCTGCTGTGGTAAATGGAATTTCTTGATCTACATAAATATCATCACCATCTCTTTCAAATATTTTGTGATTCTTTACATGGATCGCTATATACAAATCACCTGGAGAACCTCCATTTTCACCGGGCATCCCTTTTCCTTTAAGGCGCAATTTTTGTTCGTCCCTAACTCCTCGAGGAATTGTAATTGTTAACGTTTTATTTGCTCCCGTAAGAGGGTCTCTGTATTGAACCTTTCTCTTTCCTCCAAGAAATGCGTCCATAAATTTAATTTCCATGTCATATCTTAAGTCATCGCCTTCTCTAGGGATATTTCTTGAACTAGTAGATCTTGCCCTCGTGCTCCCTCCCATATTAGAGAAAACATCAAAAATATCTCCTAAATCGTTAAAAAAATCATAACCTCCTGATGTTTGTCTTTTTCGAGAACGTCCAGCATTGCCGAATATCTCGCTAAAATCAAAATTTCCTGGTGAACCAGAGGTTGAATAATAATATGTAGTTCCATCTGGGCTTCGATGCACCGTTCTACCTCCAGGTGATCCCCCCCATTGTTGATATGTAGACGAATCTCCTTCTACAACTCCAAACTTATCGTACATTTCTCGTTTTTTATCGTCGCTTAATAAGCCATAAGCTTCATTAATCTCTTTGAATTTTTCTCCTGATTTTGCCTCATCGGGATTCACATCTGGATGATACTTTCGAGCTAATTTTCGAAACGCTCTTTTAATTTCTTCTTTTGAAGCGTTTTTTTGTAATCCTAATGTTTTATAATAATCTTTTGTCAAATTTTTCAATCTCTTCTTAATTTAATAATAAAAAAAAATAAATAAAAAAAACTTTATTTAAACTTACTCATATTCAGCATCAACTACACCTTCGTCTTGTCCAGTCGCTTTACGGAATTGTTCTTGTTCTATTTCATCTTGGGTTTTACCTTCATATGGAGTGCCACCCATACCTCCAGGTGGAGCCCCTTGATAAGCGCCCTGAGATGAATCTTGCTGCTGTCCATACATTCGAGATGAAACTTCGTGTAAAGAATTTTGTAAGGTTTCTGTTGAGTTTTTTATGCTAACAACATCTTCAGATTCCATCGCTCTCTTTAGATCAGATATTTTTTCAAGAATATTCGATTTCAAATCTCCTATTATCGCTTCGTTTTCTTTTAACAATTTCTCAGTTTGATAGATTAATGCCTCAGCATGATTCTTTGCTTCAATTAATTCTTTGAATTTTTTATCCTCTTCAGCATATCTTTCAGCTTCTCTTACTTTTTGTGCGATTTCGCCTTCATCCATTTTATTCGATGCAGTGATCGTTATTGATTGACTCTTACCGGTTCCTTTGTCTTTTGCAGAAACACTTATAATGCCGTTTTGGTCGATATCAAAAGATACTTCAATTTGAGGTAATCCTCTAGGAGCTGGTGGAATTCCTGTTAAATGAAACTTTCCTAAAGTTATGTTATCAACAGCTTTTGGTCGTTCTCCTTGTAATACATGAATTTCCACCGCTGGTTGATTATCGGCAGCAGTGCTAAATATTTGTTTCTTTTTAGTTGGAATCGTTGAATTTCGCTCTATTAGCTTTGTAAAGACGCCTCCCAAGGTCTCAATTCCTAATGATAATGGAGTGACATCTAATAACAACAGATCTTCTACTTCTCCCGTTAAAACGCCACCTTGAATCGCAGCACCCATCGCAACGCATTCCATAGGATCTATACTCCTTTCTGGTTTTTTCCCTAAAAAGTCTTCGAATATCTTCTGAACGCTAGGCATTCTTGTTGGTCCGCCAACTAATATAACTTTGTCAACTTTCCCTTTGTTTAACCCTGCGTCTTTTAAGGCTTTAATTATAGGAGTTTCTAATCTCTTTAAAATAGGTTCTATCAACTGTTCTAATTTAGCTCTTGTAATACTCATAGTAAGGTGTTTTGGACCGGAATCAGTTGCTGTAATGTATGGTAAATTAATATCTGTTGAAATTGAAGTTGATAATTCAATTTTAGCTTTTTCAACAGCTTCTTTTACTCTCTGCATTGCCATGGAATCATTCTTTAAATCGACTCCCTCATTCTTCCTAAATTCTTCGATAATGTAATTCACAAGAATTCTATCCATATCCGTACCGCCTAATTGAGTATCTCCCGCTGTTGAGATTACCTCAAAGACTTGGTTATCCATTTCCATTACCGTAACATCAAATGTACCACCACCAAGATCTAATACAGCGATTTTTAAACTGACATCCTTCTTGTCTAGTCCATATGCTAAGGCTGCTGCAGTAGGTTCGTTAATTAAACGTTTTACATTCAACCCCGCGATCTTTCCTGCATCTTTCGTAGCTTGCCTTTGATTATCGTTAAAATATGCTGGTACTGTAATGATCACTTCTGTTACTTCCTCTCCTAAGTAAGCGCTCGCGTCTTCCTTGATTTTTCTCAAGATCATTGCAGAAATTTCCTGTGGCTTATAATCTTTACTGTCGATGGTCACCTTGAAAGAAGTTCCCATTTTTCGTTTTATCGCGGTAATCGTGCGATCTGGATTTGAAATTGCCTGTCTTCTCGCTGGTTCTCCTACTAGTCTTTGTCCGTCCTTCGTAAATGCAACCACCGAGGGAAATGCTTTTCCCCCTAATGTATTGCCTTCTGCACTAGGAATAATTGTAGGCTTGCCACCAACTAATACGGCAGCAGCTGAATTGGAAGTTCCTAAATCTATACCAATTATTTTTGCCATTTTTTTTCACATCTTTTTTTTAATTTTTTTTTAATTTTATAATTTTGATTTTGATATTTTAACCCCAGCGGGTTTCAATACCTTGTTATTTAAATAATAACCTTTATCTATCTCTTCTAAAATAATATTTTCAGGGTGATTTTCATTCTCTTCCACTAATAGGGCTTCGTGTTTGTAAGGGTCAAATTTCTCGCCTTCTGAATGCATAGGTTTCACCCCTTCATCTTCTAAAAATTTTTCAAAATTCTCAACAATCATTTTAAAACCTTTTTTTACTGATTCTCCCTTTTTTAACGAATCCAATACTTTCAACGCCCTATGTAAATCTTCGTAGTGCCTAATTAACTTTTTCAGCATTTCCTCTTTTACTCGAAGCCTGTACCGTTCGTTCTCTCGATAATTTGCCTTTTTATAATTCTCAAAATCTGCTTGAACTCGTATCAATGAATTTAAGTATTTCTCAGTTTTCTCTTCTAAATCCTTTAATTGCCTTCCATCTTCTTTTAAGTTTTCAAGCTGCTTATGTAACTCAGTTTTTTTCGCTTTTTCATGATCAAATTTTCTTAGTAATATTTCGTATTTTTCTGCGATCTCCATAAGTTTTTTATATTTCTCTTTTGGGATCGAAACTTTGCTATATGGGTCCTCTAACGACCTTCGAGCGTTAAAATATCCATCGTAATAATCTTCAAATACCATATTTTTATCTCTTAGTTTTGTAAACAATCTTTCTTTGTCAATAATCGATTGACAATCATTAATATACTTATATTAATTGACCTATTTAAAGGTATCGATTTTAAAAAATAAGCAGTAGAGGCTTTCTAATAGTTAAATTTTAAGAGTTTTTCAATTTATTATATAAATTAAAATTCAAAAAAAGTAATTTAAAAATAGAATTATATTCAATAGAAATTATTTATTCTTATTATGATTACTTGGATTTTAGGTATAATCTTAATTATTTGGGTGATTATAAAACGATGTGGCAAAGAGGGCAAGATTAAAGGAGAGCCTCTTGGCATGCCACGAGGAACAATTAGAGCTCTAAATACCTTACTAATTGTCACTATTCCTTTCAATTATTTGTTTTTAAGTCAAGAAATTCCCAGTATGATAACAAACGCGATTTTTATTTTAATGGCTTTTTATTTTCAGACAAGAAAAAGTGGAAAAGAAAAACTGAAGCGTATTGTTAAATATGTAAAAACCCCAAAATTACTTGATCAAGAAGAAGAACCCCAAAACATCCCCTATATTTACCGAAATTTACGGTTAGGATCTCATTAGTAATTATTTTATCAACAATTATCATCATTAATTATTTTGGTCCTAATGTTAGCTTTGAATCAACCAATACATTGCTTGATATTTTAATAATAATTAGTTCATATATAGTGGGTGCATTTTTTAGAAATATTAGCGTATCCAGAGAGAAAAAGCGACTTAAAAAACAAATAGAAGAAATAGAGAATTATCAATCTCTTTCAAAATACGAAATAATTGAAAAACTCATTGACCAAGAGCCAACCTGGTTGAAACAAAAGAGTAGTAATTTTCTTTCACTATTAACCTTAACAACTGTTATTACTTCCTTATTGCTTTTTACATTTGATTTGGATTATAAATTCCAAATTTTAACATTGTTTACAGTTTCACTGAGGGAAGCTTTATTACTTCTTATCAATGTTTATTACGGTTTTAGAGACTAAATTTATTGCAAACAAATAATAATTAAATTATTTTTACTTTTTAATTTAAAAATTATTAAAAATTATTAAAAATTATAAATCAATATTTTGAACATTAATAAAAAGAAATAATATAAATAATGAATTTTAATACAAAGTTAGTAATTTAGTTTTAAACAATAAAAAAAAATAGATATAAGAAGTGAGAGAAAAGATGCAACTTAAATGGAAAGTTTTCAGAAAATCTTTTCCAGCTATTTGTACCAAGTGTGGTTCGCTGTCTAGTATGACCAGAGAATATTGTGAAGTTTGTGGAGCCAAAGATACCTCCAGAGAGACAACAAAAGAAGATTGGGAAAAAAGTCAA
Source organism: Promethearchaeota archaeon Loki_b31 (assembly GCA_005222975.1). Lineage (GTDB taxonomy): Archaea > Asgardarchaeota > Lokiarchaeia > Sigyniarchaeales > SOKP01 > SOKP01. Next base: position 26,501 of record NJBI01000028.1, on the reverse strand, counting down.
ACGGAAGAAGAAGTTTTGGAATAATAAATTGGTTGAATTAATATTTATTCAAATCAATATTAAAAAAAAGCTTAATAATAAAAGTCATAAAAGTTCTATTAATTTATTTCAACACTATACCTTTATATAAAAATTATAAGTTGATTTCTTGAAAAGAACCTTGTTCTAGTTTATTATGTAATTTAAACGAAAAATTAATATTTCTTAACCAACCTACTAATAAAAGGAATATTTGTTAAGGTTATTATGAAGTATAGAAAAATGGGTTCTCTGGGTTGGGAAGTGTCTGCTTTAGGTTTCGGGGCGATGCGATTGCCAGTTAATCAGGTGAAGGATGAAAAAACGCAAGAATTGAAGTCTAAAATTGATAAAGACGAAGCAATTAAGATGATTCGTTATGCAATCGATAACGGAGTAAATTACATTGACACTGCTTATCCCTACCACGATGGTGAAAGCGAAGTGCTTGTAGGAAAAGCGTTAAAAGACGGATATCGCGAAAAAGTTCACCTCACTACGAAATTACCAATGTGGATGGTTAAAAAAACAGAGGATTTTGACTTATTTCTCAAACAACAGATTGAAAGATTACAAGTTAATCCCGATATCTACTTATTCCACGGACTAAACAAGCAACGGTTGGAAAAGATTAAAAGTCTTAACTTAATCGAAAAAATGGAACAAGCTAAAGCTAAAGGGTTATTTAAATACATAGGATTCTCGTTTCACGATAATAGTGAAGTCTTTAAAGAGATAATTGATTTTTATCACTGGGATTGTTGTCAGATACAGTTTAACTATCTTGATATCAATTACCAAGCTGGTACTGAAGGGTTAAAATATGCTGGTAGCAAAAATATCGCAGTAATCATTATGGAGCCAATCCGAGGCGGGCAATTAGCTATTCCAGAGGAAAAATTAGATTCAAAGCCAGAAATTAAGATGGTTCTTGATAATTCAAAAATTAAGAGGAGCATGCCAGATTGGGCACTAAAGTTTGTATGGAACCACCCAGAAGTTTCAGTTGTATTAAGCGGGATGAGTACTATGCAGCATGTTGAGGAGAATCTGGAATCTGCAAATAATTCAGGTGTCAATACTCTATCTGAAGACGAGTTGCTGACAATTTCAAAATTGCGCGAAGCGTATAGTAAAGATATAGTGGTATCCTGCACGAGCTGTGGATATTGTATACCCTGTCCCAATGGTGTTTCAATCCCATTTGTCCTTAGAATAGTAAATGATCTCGCATATTGGGGGGAAAAAGGTAAACCTAGAATTGCTTTTTTCTATAATAGGATGGCAAAAACACAAGAGGATATTGAAAAACGAAAATCTGAAGGTGAAGAATTCGATGGAGCTGCTTGTTTATGCACAAAATGTGGGGAATGTATTGACAAATGTCCGCAACAAATAGATATTCCCGATATTATGGAAAAAGCCAATGAAATTTTTGAAGAAGGTAAAAAAATATCAGAAATTTTAGAATTATAATTGCTTTAAATCATTTTAATCTCGTTATCAATTTCAGGAACAATAATTTCAATGTTTGGATGGTTTATTTCCATATATTTAAAAAATGGACCTAAATCTTCTGTTCGGCTGATTGGAGGGAAAAAATTGTCCCAATGAACTGGGATAACTATTTTAGGTTTAAGTATATCAACCATTTTTCCTCCTTTCTTGGCAATGTTTTTTTTGCTATTCCCTGCGAGAGGGGCGATAAATACATCGCAATTCTCATATTTCTTTAAAATATCTTCGTATTCATGCCACAAACTTCCAAATGCAACTATATTTCTTCCGTTATAATGAGTACAAAATCCAAATACATTTCCCATGGGGAATCTCTTTCCATATTTAGATATTTTCCCAATTTGTTTCCAGACTTTCCACGAAAATAACCTACTTGCGATTGTATTAAAATCGAATTTAATGTGTTCTGATTTTATCAACTCGACTTCAATTTTTTCTGAAACTTGGATTTTATCAAAATATTCGCAAGGTTTTATGTTATCCTTACCATTATTTGAAATTGGATAGGATTCGTCTTCAAGTATTTTACCTTCAGCCCAATTAATCATATTTTCTTTAGCAACTTCAGAACAATAAACAGGAACATTTAGATTTTCTGCAAACCATCCTGCGTCAGTTACATGATCAAAATGCCCATGTGAGATAAATATAGCATCTATATTTGTTATCTGTTCTTTTTTAGTCTTTAACTTTGGTGTTGCTTGGGAGTTACGATAAAAAAAAGGATCAAATAATAATCTTGTTCCATCTAAATCTAAAATATAGCTTGCAGTTCCAAGCCAAGTAAATTTTATTGTCATTTTTTAAAACTTTTATAATGTTTTGTTAATTCTAAATAAGATTAAATTTATACGTTCTTTAAACTATCCTTTATCTTTTTATAAATCTCTTTAAGCCCTGAATCTTTTATAAATTTTTCCAACTTAGTTTTTGTTGGTGATACTTTTGGTGATATTTGCTCAGTTCTACTTAATTCAGTTCCACAATATTCACAGATCTGCTGATTAGGATCAGAATATTCTTTATTACAATCTGGACATTTCATTTTAAAGCTATCTCGAAATCTAGTATGCGTATAGTTCTTAATATAGAAATATCTTAATAAAATAAAAATAATATTGTTTAAAAAATCTATAATTTATTCTAACATGCCTTAAAATTAGCAATCCTTTTGGTATAAATTTGATAATTGAAAATTATCTTGGTTGTTTTGAAACCAAACATCTTTATTAGGTAAATTATTGCATTGAGTAATTGTTTAATGAGGAATTAAATGGGTATGACTAAAGATATATTGTATAATAAACTAGCTAAAATTTCCGGTTCTAAAAATGTTTCTAATGATACGAAAGAATTAGAAGAATACTCTGAGGACATGAGTTTTATTAGCGGCAAACGCCCCAATCTTATTGTTTGGCCTTCAAAAGCACATCATGTAGAAGCGATTTTGAAATTAGCAAATAATTCTAACTTTTCAGTTATTCCTGTAAGTTCTAGTTCTAGATACAGACATCATGGAGATACTATCCCTAAAAAAAATAATAGCATAATACTAAACCTCTCTAAAATGAATAAAGTCCTTTCTATAAGTAGAAAAAATCGCGTAGTAATGGTTGAACCTGGAGTTACTTTCGAGGATCTAATACCAAAACTTAAAAAAAAAGGCGTTAGGTTGCTTATCCCTTTACATCCCACATCTAATAAGTCAGTGCTATCATCAGCACTCGAAAGAGAACCAATAACAATACCAAGATATCATTGGGACAGTTCCGATCCTTTATTATGTACAGAAGTGATTTTCGGAACGGGAGATTTGTTTCGAACTGGCACAGCTGCGGGGCCTGGAACGTTAAAGCAACAGAAAAGGTCAGGACAAAATCAAATTAACCCCATGGGACCGACCCAATTCAGTCCATTTAGAGTAATTCAAGGAGCCCAGGGGAGTCTAGGTGTTGTAACTTGGGCTACAATAAAGCTTGAATTACTACCTTCTATTCAAAAGGTTTTCCATCTTCAATCTCAGAACATTCAAGAGCTATTAGATTTTCAATTCGAATTATTAAAAAATCGATTGTGTGACGAGTTATTAATTTTAAATAACCTTAATTTAGCCTGTCTTATTAAAAACACTGAACAAGACATATATGAACTCTCAAACTCGTTAAAGAAATGGAATTTAATATTTATAATAACTGGAAGAGGTATGCTAGCGAATGAAAAAATCTCTTACCTTGAAGGAGATATTAACGAGATAAAAAATAAACTAAATCTTAGTAATTTAATGAGTAAAAATAATATTGAAGATCAAGAAATTATTAGAGTCTTAAGTGAACCCACTTTAAAGCCTTGGAAAATGAAGTTAAAAGGTAGTTATCAAGAAATTTTCTTTTTAACTAGTTTTGAGAGAATTTCAGAGTTTATTTCTTTAGTTGAAACTAAGATTTCTAAAAATTTAGGAATTTATATTCAGCCTATAAATCAAGGTACTTCTTATCACTGTGAGTTTGATCTTTTTTATGATCCTCAAGATGATATGGGAATAAAGCGTCTTAAAGAATTATTTATAGATACCAGTAAAGATTTGATAGGCTTAGGTGCTTTTTTCAATCGACCCTATGGTGATTGGGCAGAAGATGTGTATAAAAGTCTAGACGACTCAATTATAATGGCTCTAAAAAAAGTAAAAAAGATTTTTGATCCAAATAATGTTCTGAATCCAGGAGTATTATGTTTTGATTAATTCAATTCAAGATTTATTAAAAAAAAATAATAGTAATGGAGATTATAGTTATGAACGAAGATGAATATCAACAGATGATAAAACGATGTTTACGCTGTTCTATTTGTAAATGGATACCGCAACTTCAAATTAAAAGTCAGAAATATGCAACAGCCTGTCCTGCTATAGATATGTATAATTTTCATCCGTATAGTGGAGGAGGTAAGATCATTTTGGCACTAGCATTAGAAACAGGCAGAATTAAATTCTCAGAAGAACTTAGAGATATTGTTTATAAATGTACTGCATGCGGCTCATGCGATGTATCTTGTAAATTTTTAAACACTTTGGAACCGTTAGAAATAATAATGAAGCTTAGAGAGAAATTGGTGGATGCTGGGTATGGACCTATGCCAGAACAACAACGATATATTGAATCTGTTAAAACTAATAATAATCCATACAGTGAACCTCACAAAAATAGATTAGATTGGTTGCCTAATAATGTTAGAATCGATTCGGAAGCAAAAATTTTGTATTATGTTGGATGTACTTCCTCTTATAGAAGAAGAGAAATGGCAATTGCTGCCGCTCGCATAATGAATGCTGCTGGCGTTCCATTTAACATACTAACTGATAAAGAGTTCTGTTGCGGAAGTCCAGTATTAAGGACTGGCGATACTAAGACATTCGAGGATTTCCTCAATAAAAACATCGATATTATTGAATCTATGGGAATTGAAACCGTTATTTTTTCTTGTGCTGGATGTTATGACACATTCAAAGTAGATTATCCGTTATATAAGGCGTATAAATTTCGAGTACTTCATACTGTAGAATTTTTTAATGAATTAATTGATAATGGTCAAATAAAATTAACACATGAAGTACCATTAACCGTCACCTATCACGATCCTTGCCATTTAGGAAGAAATGCAGAACGATATGAAGAATGGGGGGGTGACGTTGTCGAATTAATGCCCTTAATATCTATTAATGTCCCCCCTAAACCAAAAAGAACTGGATCAAAAGGGATTTATGAACCACCTAGAAATATCTTAAAGAAAATCCCTGGATTAAAATTTGTTGAAATGGAAAGAATACGAGAATATTCTTATTGTTGTGGGGCTGGAGCAGGAGTAAAATCAGCGTTTCCAGAATTTGCTATTAAAACGGCAAGAACAAGAATTATAGAGGCTGAAGATACTGGAGCAGACACTTTAACTTCTGCTTGTCCCTTTTGTTCTACTAATTTGCAAGATGGAATTGAAGAATCTGGTTCAAGCTTAAAATTTTATGATATCAATGAATTATTAATAATGGCTTTAGGATTAAAACTGGACATTTTAAAAGATATAAAACCGGAGGTTGCTTAAATGGTCTTAAAAAAAGAAATTCTCAACCAATTTGAATCCATCGTTGGTTCAGACAATGTCAATGACGGTGAAGTAATAACAAACGTATATGCTTATAATTGGTGCACGGAAATTTTTAATTTTATGGAAGGAAAGGAGCCCTCTCCTTTTTCTGACACTCCTAAAGCCGTTATTCTTCCAGCTAATACAGAAGAAGTACAAAAGATTGTGAAGTTATGTAATAAGTATGGTATAACATTTAAAGCTCAAAGCACCGGTTTGGGTCCATGGAATCAGCCATCTACCGATAATAGTATAATAGTTGATCTCCGAAGAATGAATAATATTGTTAAGATCGACGAAAAAAATCTTTATGCTGTAATTGAATCTTATGTAAGTGGAGCTCAATTGCAAACAGAAATAATGAAATACGGTTTAAATTGTCATATGCCTGGAGCAGGACCACAGGTATCCCCTCTTGCTAGCGCTACTTCTATGAATGGTCCAGGTTTTACATCTCCCTCCACAGGTCATAGTGCAAGAAATGTTTTAGCGGTTGAATGGGTGCTCCCAACAGGAGATATATTACGATTAGGGTCTTTAGGTTTAAAAAATAATCCTGATTGGTATAATGGGGATGGACCAGGTCCTAGTTTAAGAGGAATTATGCGTGGATGGGCAGGAGCAAAATCAGGAATTGGTATATTTACCCAAGTAGCAGTAAAATTATTTCCATACCCATGTAATACAAAATTTAATGTGACAGGAAATTCTCCCAACTATAATTTTGATGTTCCAGATTTCATGAGACTTTATATCATAGATTGTGGAAGTTATAAATATTTGGAAAAAGTTTTTTTACGAGTGGAAGAAGAAGAAATCTCGTTTATTTGTAGCCATTTATCTGGGTTCGCTACCATGGCTATTTTTGCAAATTCAATTGATAATCTCATGGACAAATCATCAATTGGTATCATGAAAGTTCCAATAGTTATTTTAATAGCTGCTCGAACTAAACGTGAATTTGATTATAAGCAAAAAGTCTTGAAAATGCTATTAGAAGAATTAAAATTAACTAACATAATTGGAACGAAATATATTCCCGAATCGATTTTTTACGCAGAAGCCTTACGGTCTAACTTAGGACTTCACGGATTCATAACAACAGGGGGTTTTCAGAGCACAAAAGGAGGTTGTGATACCGCAGCAATGTGTCTTCGAAGCACAAAGTCAAATATACGTTTAAAGAAGAAATACATAAAAAAGGGAGTAATTGCAAATGACTTTGGGGAAGGTACATGGATGAGTTCTTATGAATCAGGACATTTTTTCCATATGGAATCGCCTACAATGTTTGATCAAACAAATAAGAATAGCGTTGAAGGAATGGCAGAATACATGGAAAAGAGTAATGAATTAGATTTGCTCAAACACCTTGGTGCTCCATTCTTCGTGGAAGGAGATAAAAACCATGATTTTTTTGGACCATATATGATGAATTATCATATTTGGTTAAGAAAGATTAAAGAAGAATTTGATCCGAATAACATTGCTGATTCAGGATTTTATATATCTCCAAATAGAAACGAATTAGAAAAGCGAGGAAAGTAAAATATGAACGCTATAAATTTAAAGGAGAAAAAAATAAGAGGTTTTGCAGGAATTATAGCAAAATCACTAGCTCCTTTAAACGAAAATGAAAAATTTAAAAAAAAATTTAGCGGAACAAATCTCCAATTTCTTTTAAATGCTGTTAATGTAAATTTTGCGGCATTAATTATTCTTGATTGTGGCGAATTAAGAGTCGAAAGTATATCAAATAAGCCGAAAGAAAATTTAAAAAAGAAAATAATTGGTTGGGACGCTTATTTAGAGATGGATACTCAGACATTTTTAGCTATATCCATGAAAAGAATTACGATGATAGGCTTAGGAAAAAAAATCTTAACGCGCAAGGTAAAAATCAGAGGTATTAGAAAATTAATTGTTCTATTAAAAGTATTCTCATTGTTGAATTAAGATAATTAATAAAAATATTCAATATTATAAACTAAAATAGAAATAAATTGAATTTTTAATTGAAAAATGAGTAAATAATAAGGTTTTAAATATGGGAAAAAAATCAAATCCAACAACCTTTCAAGGTTCATTGAAAAAAAAAATTTATTTTGAAGGGTGGTACAATAAGTTAGTTGATAGTCCAGCAAAACATATTTATGCTATTATCCCTGCAATTGCGCTGAATAAAAAAGAAAAAACTTCACACGCATTTATACAATTTTTAGACGGCATTAAAGCAACTGCTGAATATTTTAAATATCCCTTAGAAGAGTTTGAAAATCTTTCCAGCAAGAAATATGAGATTCGTATAGGAAAAAATTACTTCTCACTTGACAGAATTCATATTGAAATAGACCAACAAGGTCATATTATTAAAGGGGATCTCGAATATATAAATCTTATTTCGTGGCCTAAAAAATTTTTACAACCAGGAGTTATGGGTTGGTTTTCATATATGCCATTTATGGAAACTTATCATGGTGTTGTTAGTATGAACCACAACATTAGGGGGACTTTAGAAATTAATGGAGCGTCCGTAAATTTTGATGGAGGTAAAGGGTATATGGAAAAAGATTGGGGAAAATCCTTTCCTAGCGCATGGATATGGACGCAATCAAATCATTTTTCAAACCCAAATCTTTCTTTTATGTTCTCAATTGCGATAATACCCTTTTTGGGAATGCAATTTAATGGTTTTCTTAGCGCTCTTTGGCACGAGGGGAAATTTTACAAATTTGCAACCTATACTAGAGCAAAAGTTCGCTCAATAGAAATCGAAGTAGATTCTATCCAAATTCAAATAGAAGATAAAAAGTATAGACTTGAATTTAAAATTTTCAAAAAAGGCAGTGATTTTGGTAATTTAAAAGCCCCTTCGTCAGGAGAAATGTTAGGTCATATTGCAGAGAGTATTAATTCTAAAATTGAATTAAAATTGTACAATAAAAAGGATAACCAATTAATTATTGACGATATAGGGGTAAATGCGGGGTTAGAAATAAAGGATCCAGAGAAATTAGTTCCAAAATAGAGTTATTTTTCTGGTTTTTTCTCTTCTAAAGATTTTTTAGCGAATAATCTCTTCTTTAATGTTACCATCGCAGTATCTTCGTCGTATTCTAGTACACCAATCTTAGATAATTCATGAACGGCTCTTAAAACCATAGCACCGGCAATCCCGGTAGTATTCTTGATTTGTTCGCGCGACATTTTTTCCTTGTCACCGTGGAGCGTCAAAAGAATTCGATAATGGGGTTGTCCCTGCCATATTTCGGAGATTAAGAGTTGAGTTATTGAAAGTAACGCTTTGATTCTTCCAAAATCAAATTCTGAATCTTGACTTTCTTCTGCTATTTTCGCTAATTTTTTCAATTCTACTTTTAAGCTTGCGTATTCTTTTAATAATCTCTTTTGTTCTTCCGACAATGAACCAATTTTCTGATCTCTTTCTTGTTTTTCTTTTTCAAGCTGTTTAGTTGCTTCTTCCAGTTTTTTCTTTTCACTTTCTAAGCTAGTTTTTTCAACTTCTAATTGTTTTTTATCGCCCTCTAACATTTTCGTAGCTTCTTCTAATTGATTCTTTTCTCCTTCAAGCAATTCTTTTTCCCGGCTAAGCTCTTCTTTATCCTTTTCTAAAACAATTAGCTCGTTTTTGGCAGTTTCTAAAACCTCTATAAATTTTTGAAAATTTTCGGAAACAGAGCGAAGAGTGCCATCAATTATCTCTAAGGTTTTTTTTTCTGACATTAGAAATCACAATATATGTTTTTTAATTAATAATTATAAATTTAATTAAAATATATAAGTTAAACCTAGTATAAATTATAACAATAACAAATTTAATTAAAAATTATATTTCTGAAATTAAATAAAATACTGGAACTTCTAATATGAGTATTATTGACAGGGAGGATGCCCAATTTTTTAAAAGGATAATGATTTTAATCATTTTATTGGTGATCTCTCTTTCCTATTTAGCCTATGATAAATCGATAAGTTATTCCCGTTATGATAGAATCGAATACCAATCTTCTGGAGCTACTCTTTATGCTAATCTATATTACCCTTCAAAAAATTTAGGATTTCAAGACCAAAGACCTTTAATTATTTACTGTCATGGGATAGGAAGTCAACGAGATTTTGATCTGAGAATTCCAATCGAATTCACCAAAAGGGGTTTTTTTCTTGTAGCTTTAGATTATCAAGGTCACGGTGAAAGTAGCGGTAATATTATAAATATTGATCCAACTACAGACATACCCGCTTTAGCTCAAGATTGTTCTAAACTACTGGATAAACTCGAAACATTGCCTTTTTATTCAAATGTCAATTCTTCTCAGATTGGATTGATAGGCCATTCTTTAGGAGGGATGATTGTACTTATGAACCAAGCGTTAGACCCACGCTTTAACGTTACAGTTACTTGGGCTCCTTTAGTAAATATTGATTCTCAACAATTAGGTGTCGTAAATACTGATAATTACGATCCGTATATACCGGTAAACTTATTGAATAAAACTAACACAAATAATTTACTAATTATAATGCATGTGGATGATGAGGTACTAGATTTTACCAGTCAAGCATTAGTAGCGAAAAATTTAACAGATTGTACAGTAATTCCTATAACAGAACCTTTGATAGGTGGTGGACACCAATTATTTTCCAATGTGGTTTTAATCGAGTCAATTAAATGGTTCGAAAATTATTTTTTTAAATCTGAAACTATAAACGGACCAATAAATATTACCTTTCTTGTAAACTACGTTGTCCTTTTTGTCACTTTATTATTATTAGTTTTAATTGTTCTTTCTTTGATATCTTACACTTCAAAATTTTTCAGGGATAAGGAAGACATTATACAAAAAAATTCGGTAAAAAATGATGTTCCCATATCAAAAATTAAGGTTAAGGCTAAAAAATTAAAGCAAATTTTGAAAATAATATTATATACTACAATTTTTCTGCTTAATTGGGAGATTTTTGAAAGATTATTTGGTCTTGTGGGTATTTTTTTAGCTTCGCTCAATATAACCATTGTTTTCTTTACCGTTAAATTAATTTATTATCTTAGAGATTTAAAAGAAAAAAGAGTAAAATTTGATATACATCAATTTAAAGAGTTAATTAAATCTGAATTTCAATTAAAATATTTTATTTATGCTATTTTAAGTAATGTTTATTTTATAGTAATATATTTAATATTAAGCTTTTCTTACCCCTTTGCTTTTATGTGGCCTTCCAATTTTTTTAACTCTGTTCTAGCGGCATGGATAGCATTTCCAATATATTTCTCTATGGAAATTTTATATAGAAAAGTTTTATATCCCCAGTTAAATTTCTTAAAAGATGAGCGAAAAAAATCCCTTTGGATAATTCTTATCGCAATTTACGTTCAAATCAATTTAATGACGTTAACATGGGCTTGGGCATTCTTTCCTTCAGTTATGTTTATGTATCTCATATTCTTATACGCGATAATTCAAAATACATTAATTTATGAAAACACTAAACGATTTAGTACCGTGATATTAAGCTCGTTTGTCATAATACAGCTTTTCTTCGCTGCGGTAATTTCAAACGCCATAGGAATTGGTGGAGCACTCCATTTATTCGTAAATATATAACTTATTATAATATTACTAGAGTAAATTTTTAAAGTAAGAAATTCTCAAATATTAAGATTAAGTTTATGGTAGATATTTTTCGTTCAATTTTAGAATTTTTAAGTTTATTTTTCTTCCATAACTTCGTTATAAAGTTCTTTTAGATACTGTTTTATTTTTTGGAAATGTTTTTCTCCTTCCTTAGTAATTGAATAATATTTGCGAATTTTTCCATTAATATTTTTTTCATTAACATGCAAATAACCAGAATTAGTTAATCTAGCTAACCATGGGTATAATGTTCCGTAAGAAATATCATAACCGTGTTTCCTTAATTCTTCTTTAAGCCAAGCTCCATATATGGCTTCTTTTTTAGCATGATATAAAATATGGACGATAATCGCTCCTTTCTTAAATTTTGATAAGGGATTCATATTCAATTAATTAATTTATATTTTTTCTTATTTTTTTGTGATATAATTAAATTAAAACTTTAATACATTTAATATTAAAGGTAAACTGAAATATTAATATTTGGTTAACATAATTAAAGTGTTTAAAAACTAAAAGATAGAGATTTCACAATATTTATATATCTCTCATACATTAATATTATCCATAATCGATATCGAAATTCGATATCAAAACTTAATTTAAAAAACTTAAAATTCTAATAAAAATTAGGATTTGATTATGAGCAAAGAAGAAAAAAAACCTACAAATAGCCAAACAATTGGTAAATCAATAAAAAGACGAAGAATGATATTTGGAGTTTCAATTCCAGTATTTTTGATGGGATTAGTATCATTGTTTACAGATATTTCTAGCGAAAGCATTCAAAGCATATTACCTTTGTTTATTTTAGAAATTGGAGGAAGTGTGCTAATTTTAGGGCTAATTTCAGGAATTACAAATGCTATTGCGAACATTTTAAAAGGAATTACCGGCTGGATGAGCGATAAAATAAACAAAAGAAAACCTTTTATTGTAGCTGGATATTCCTTATCGAACCTTTCAAAACCATTAATAGGGTTGAGTCCTTCATGGGAAATGGTTTTAGGGTTAAAAGCAACAGATCGAGTAGGTAAAGGATTGAGAACATCTTCGAGAGACGCTCTTATTTCTTTTTACGCTACTAAAAAAGGAAAGGCATTTGGATTGCATCGTGCTATGGATACATTAGGAGCGGTTCTTGGCTCATTACTTGCATTTCTTTTATTATTTTACGCATGGAGCTATTCACAAATAATATTTTTCTCAATAATTCCTGGATGTATTGCAATTGCCCTAATTCTTCCAGTTAAAGATGTTTCTCCAGAAGAGTTAGATAAAAAACTTGGGAAAAAAATTAGAAAAGAAAAGAGTGAAAAGATTGATAAAAATTTCATAAAATTAATCGTTATTCTTGGAGTTATTGAATTTGCCAGTTTAGATGTCGTATTTTTAATTATTAGAGCATTAGACTATATTCCTTCCAATTTAATTTACCTTATACCTGTTTTTTATCTTATATTGAACATAGTTTATACAATTTTTTCTCCAATAAATGGCTCCTTGTCCGATAAAATTGGCCGAAAACCGATGATCGTGATCGGATTATCGATATTACTACTATCTTGTGTTATTTTAGCTTTTCCTATTGAAGTCTCTCTTTTTTCAATAGTTTTAATTATTGTAATTTACATCATGCACGGCTTTTACCTAGCCTCTGTGGATCCAATCTCAAGAGCATTTATAGCTGACCTAGCAGGTGAAGAAAAAAGAGGACGAGCTTATGGGTATTACTATTTATCGGTTGGATTCATTAGTATGGTTGAGGCTTTGATCTTCGGCTATTTATATGACGCATTCTCGTTTACTTGGGCGTTTATTTACATTTCAATTCTGTTAGCAGTATGTATTGTTATCTTCGCGATTACAGATTTTTCTAAAATATCGTTTTAAAACCAAAAGAGTACTTGAAATTAATGAAAAAAAAAGTTAATTTAACAAATTATTAGTTAGATTTTTTTGTCGGGGGAGTATAGTTTAATTACATTGTTTTCTTAAAACATTTTAAAATATTCCTTGCGTTATATGATTGAATTCGGGAATTCGACCAATACTAATATTTAATTTTTGTCTCAATCTTGATACGATAAAATCTCTGATTCTCTTCGGATGACTCATTGATTTATCTATGTTATAAGGAAATTCAATCAAAATTATGTTTTTTTCAAAATCTAACCATCTTTTGAAATTGTCTCCTAACTGAGCTTTTAGAAAATCACTTCTCCCTTTATTAGTATTATCGTTAAATCTATTTGGGAATTCATAATGTTGAGATCCTTGATATTCAATAACTATATTAAATATTTGATTACCTATTTCTAGCTTGAAGAATCCATCAAAATGCATATTAGAAATAGTAAGATCTTTATATCTTTCTGGAATCTTTTTTTTAATATTAGAACAGTCAAGGACACTACAAAGCATTACTTTTTTAAAACAAATTTTTTTTCCAATAATATGAGATAAAATTTTACTAAAATACCATAATATTATTTTTTCATACTTTCCTTCATTACAATAGGGACACCATCTACCTCTAACTAATGCTGTTTTTCTCTTAATAAATATATGATTTTTATCACATTGAATTTTAAAGTAATAATCACCATCTCCTTGTTTTTTGTATGAGTCTATTATCGTACCATTTTTAGCAGAAATAATATCTCTTATACCTTTTCTATGTTCTTCATCAGTTTTAGGACAAGATTTACTTTCTTTAGGACACCATCTTCCTCTTTTTAATTCACTCTTTGCTATTTCAAATATATGTTTATTTTTACATAAAATTCTAAGATAGAATTCTGTATCCTTTTCTTTCCTGAAGGTGTTTATTAACTTACCTCTCTTTTCAGTTATGATTTTTTCTACATCTTCAATATGCAGTCTATCGGTCTTACGATAAGTTGATGGCTTCTTTAATGCTTTAGAACCCCAGATTTTCTCATATATTTCGAAGAATCTTTCTTTAACAATATTTAATAAATGTTTCTGACTAATTACATCTTGGAAAGAATCTCTCCAAATTTTTGCGAGCGATTTAGGTTTTAATCCCTTTTTAATTTTTTCAATTTCCCTCCCAACTTCATTAAAGATTTTTTCTTTTACTTCGACCGATATTGTTAATATTCTTTTTTCACTATTATTATTAAAATCATCCATTTCTAAGCAAAATCCATTTAATTCTTGTAAATTCTGTAAAAATATATTTTGATCCTTAAACTTTTCAAAAAATGAGATATTATTATTATTTAAACCGCATTGAGCCTTATCTATATCAGGTTGGTGATGATTATTTAATTTACTTTCTGAAATTATGTTACTGATATCTGATTTAGTAAATTTCGAAGTTAAACCTTCACTATAAAATTCGTGATATACAGAAAATCTATCAAATGCGGTTAATCCCGCTTTCTTTACTTCTTTACTTTCAGGATTTAATCCGAGAAGGGATCGACATGTGCCAATGTTTAGGATTTGATCATAATTAAACTTGGTCTCTTTTAAAGTCATTTCGCGCTTGTTTTCTGGAGAATTAACGATCTCATTGCGCTTTAATATAATTTCTTGCCAATCCTTCAAGTAATTTTGGAGGCTTCTAGAAAATGATTGAAGTTTTTGATGATCAACGAGGATCTCGGAATGAGCTCTCAAGTGCTTGAGAATCCTCGTATATTGGATAGTAATTTCATCCATTCCATCCTTAATTGCTTTATTCACGAGATTTGGCTTAGAATCATATCCTTTTTTAAGTGCCTTAATTTGTTTCTTGGTCAATTGCTTGAGATATGCATTTGAAATTGTATCCATATAACGTGAAACTATGGGCGCTCCTCTTCCAACCGTGATGCAATACATCCATCCTTCTACAAACGAGTTAAATTCGTCAGGGAATTTCGATTTTACATCCTCGAGTAATTCACTTGGAGGAAGTCCTGCTTTATCAAAAAAACACGCTAGGGCAGCATCCATGAAATCACCGATTCTTTTATCAACATAAACTAAAGGGATTCGATGTTTCTTGCATTTAGGATGCTTACCAAAACCTAAGAACCTAAATTTAAGAGGTTTAACTCGTGTCATGTACTCACATCCAAAATTTGGGCAGATTGCTACTCGATCCTCTCCCACATTTTTCCGTGATACGTTAGTATATGCTTTCATGAAGTTAATCTCTCCTCAAATTGTTTTTTTGATTGTTTCTTCTTAATTGGCGTGATTTCGATTAAATCTTCAAGTTCTTCTTCTAAATTGTTGTAGTTTATTTCAAGCTCCTCAAAAAATTCGCTAAATTGTGCATTCAAGCATTTTTTCATCAAACAAAGGTGTTGTACTAATATCACGCTAAATTTGAGAAATTTTGGATGATTGTGAAGGCTTTCCTCTGAAAAATAGTGAAGTAACATGGACAATTTCTCAGTTATGGCTGAAAGTTTATTAAAACATGCTTTATCATTGTTAAAAAAGAGAGATCGAATCCCTTCCTCAAGTGTTTGGGTGGGTTTTTTTAACCTCTTCAGCAAAGTTATAAAATCATGAGTTAATGATTCAATTTCTTTCTTTCGACTAATAAATTTAGTGTTTGTAAAATTTTCGGCCAGATTTGAACTGATTCGAAATCGATATCTTATCACTTCAGCCTTATAATTAAAAAAGGTTCGGAGTTGGCGTGAAAGTTCTTTTATTTTTCTCTCTCCCTCAATTTCATACCAATCATTAAAAATTTCATCGTATTCAGATCCCATATAAGGATCTTCAATATAGTCTGTCATAATTTATTATCATAATTCTTTTACTACCTTATTATGACGGTTATATTTAAATGAAAAAGTGCGACAAGGAAGTCTTATGTCCGAATACAGGACTTGAGAACACGATTTTATAAAGGTGGTTTTCAAATGACCGATAATGGATATTAATCCATTCGACGCTAGTAATGATGATTTAAATTCTGCTTATTTATTTTTTAAACCATTTCAATTCCCAGAGATTTAAGACTACTTCTTAAATTATGGAATCGTTTATATTTTTTACAAAATCGTGAAAACCACTGATTTCCTTCGGATTGAATTTTAAAATATTTATAGAGGTTTAAACATAATTGCACACCTTGAGAAATATTTAAATCTGGTCTATGCTTAGATCTTAATTTCATTGATTCGCTTGAATATTTGTTAAAAAGCTTAATTAATGAGAGAAAATCATCTTTAGATATAGTTTTTAAAACTTGATCAGATTTATTTATCACGATCTCCATATGAAGTTTTTTAATGACATCCCACGCTTTATCTGCACTATAATGTAAAAGCGTTAAAGATATTGCTTTAGTATAATCCTTTTGATTAAGAAGAATTTTATTTGCAGTACTATATTGACGCTTTTTAATTAATTCGGACAAGAAATCTAATTTTAAAAAAGGAGTAATTTCCTTTTCAAACTCTCTATCTTGTATGGAATAATTCTTCATCATGGAATAATGATTAAATCCAAAAGAGAAAGGATTATGTTTTAAAACATATCTACAGAGTTCAATTATTTTAACAATATCACCCTTCGGTAAATAATATTTGAAGAACCATTCAAAGCAATGGGAGCAGAGAAAGCCTTTATTATTCTTGTACTTCTCGTCAATGATATTTTGATCGTTAAATTTGCCTTTTATTATAAAAGCATAAAGCCATTCTCTGTTTTCAAGTGATTTTTCACCAAAATTAGTTAAAATGGAATGAATCAAATCATATGGATTTTCAGCGTGCTTTTCAATGTTAAGAAGTGTATTTTTTAGCAAATATTGAGTTTTAGAATTATCTTTAGAAAATTGTTCAGCTAATCCAAGTAAAAATAAAAAATCTTCACTCATCATTTTAATTTTATATATTGCAAGGATTTCCTGCCAAATTTCTTTAATTTTTTCGTCTAAATCTGATTGATTTGATAATTGATTTAATTCCTTAATGATATTCTCTTTTATATTCTTCGATTTGAATTTTAAATACATTTGTAATAAAAAATCAATACGCTTTTTCCCTTTCAAATTATTTGCTTGTATACTTTGGATTATTTCACCAAATTTGCTTTGATTTTTAAATAACTCGTTTAAACCATAATCCCTATGTTCGGATAAATTTAAATCCAGAAACCACTTAAATCCAAAATCATATAGGTTATTTGCCAAATCCGAAAGGTCCTTGTGAACTAAGATTCCAAAAAAGTGCGCTATTTCCTCAAATATTTCTGTATATTGAGAGAAAAAATCGTCTGCTATCGATTCTGCATTATTTTCATCGTAATAATCATAATCCCAACTATTATGGTTATCCCCATTATTATCATCTATGAAATAAAACTCTGGATCAAAATCAATCATATTTTCAGTTATTCCAATAGAATTGAATTCTTGCTTTATTTCCCTCCCTAATTCAATATAAGATTGTGTCCAATTATATAGTATTGGAATAAAAAGATCAGAATCATTTAGAAAATCTATTAACTCAAGAGGTCTAAACCATTTATTAGAGTTTTCTTCTTCACGAGAATCAATAAAATCTGATATATCAATAAGTTGAGAAAACCAAAAGTAATGAGGATAATCTGGATCTAGGAGATTTTTGAATATTGTTGGAGCAAAACGATTCCAAAGATCTATAAATCTTGTCTTTAATACTTCTATTGGTAATGTTGAAACCCATTCTTGTACGGAAATCGGATTTAATTCATAGTTTTTAGGAACTTTTATATTTCTCTTTTCTTTTTCTTTTAAGCCTTTAAGATGAGATAATTCTTGGTCACAAATTTTATTAATAAAAAATTCCGGTTCATAAAGATATTGTAAACAAGTTGCAACGCTGTGTTTACATCCAAATCCAATCGGACACGTACATTTTCCTCTTAGTTTCATAGTATCAGACACAGAAATTTCTACAAGATAATAAGGTTTATAATTACCTCTCATTTTTGCTTTTATACCATCCTCAATAATCCAACCTTTTTTAACCATTCCAGACTTGTAATAACTCTCGCCCCGGTTGAAATAAGTTGGATTCGTTATCTCTTGAATCATTTCATATGAGATCTGAGGTATACCCTTTTCTTTCATGAATATAAAACATGTTTAAAAAAGATTAAATATTATTATCAAAAAATTAATAAAAAGAATATAATGAGCATATTTCAAAATTTTGTGGATACTATTATTTGTCAGTCGGATTTATAAGTATGGTGGAAGCCTTAGTTTTTGGATATATATATAGCGTGTTTTCGTATACTTGGGCGTTTATTTATATTTCAATTTTATTAGCTGTATGTATTATTTGTTTTACGATAACTGACTTTTCTAAAATCATAAAAAAAAGTGAAGCCTAAGAAATTGTCGAGTTTTTAAATAGAATTAAGAAGCAGCCCATAATTGCCCTAAATAAATAATAACTTCTGCGGCTTTCTGTAACGCTAAAGTGGGAATATGTTCTTTTCTAGAATGAAATAAGAGACCCCCAGAAAAAATATTCGGTGTCGGAATCCCCATTTCGCTAAGTTTAGAACCATCGGTTCCGCCTCTAATAGCTTCAATTTTTATATCTATATCTGCCATTTTAATAGCTTCTTTTGCTAAGTCAACGACTATCATTTCCTTTTCAATAAATTTTAACATATTCCTGTATTGGTGTTCAAATTTTAGCTCAATTTTTAAGCCCGGATATCGAAATTCATAGATCTCTTTCAATTTTTGAAGGAATTCCATCCTTTTTTTATTATTTATTTCATCATAATCTCTGATTATTAATTTGGTTTTAGCTTCTTCTTCTGTTCCTCTCAGGTCTCCCATATGATAAAATCCTTCTCGGTCTTCCGTGTGTTCTGGTGATTCATGTTCAGGGATTTCACTAAGAAACCGGCACGCTATATGTATTGCGTTTACCATTAGATTTTTAGCGTAACCTGGATGCACACTAAGCCCTATAAAAGTTATAGTCGCTTTCCATGCGTCAAAACATTCAAATTCCAATTGTCCCATCTCTGAACCATCCATGGTGTAACAGAATTCGGGTAACCTTTTTTTATCAATCTTTAGCGTTCCTTTTCCTATTTCCTCATCTGGCGTAAAACATACAGTAATAGGTCCGTGTTTTAGTTCTGGAAAACTTTTCCAAGCAGCGCACGCGGCCATAATTTCTGCGATTCCAGCTTTATCGTCTGCACCTAATAAGGTATCACCTTCTGAAGTAATGATATCTAAACCAATATATTCCTTTAACAATGGAGAATCTTCAACTGTAAGCTCAATTTCCTTATTGCTTACGAATTTTATCGCACCACCATCATAATTTTTATGGACAACTGGTTTAACGTTTTTCCCGCTCACTGCTTGTGAAGTATCCATATGGGCTATTAATCCAATTGTTTTAACTTTTTCTAACCCGTTACTTGCTGGTAAATCGGCGTAAACATATCCATACTCGTTGTGTATTATATTATCTAGATTCAGCTCCTTCAATTCAGCAACTAATACATTTCCTAATTCAAATTGATTTTTAGATGATGGATTGGATTGGGAATCTTCGTCAGATGTAGTCCATATTTGAACATATCTGAAAAATCTATCCGTTGCTTCTTTTAATAAGAATTCTTTTATTTCTTCTGATAACAAAATAATCCCATTTAATCAAGTATGTTTAATAGAATAAGAGTTAAAATATTAAAATTTATTTAATCATTTCCCTTTAAATTTTGGTTCTCGCTTTTCCTGAAATGATTTCATTCCTTCTCCAAAATCGTATGTTGCGATGTTTTTACAATATAATTTAAATTCGTGTTTTAACGAGGGAAATAACTCGTTATATTGAGAATAATTAAGCATAGTCTTGTTATAACCTAAGCATCTAGTGGGTAGTTTGGCTATGGATTGAATAAATTCCTTAGATTCCTTACTAAATTCTGATAATGAAAAGACTTTATTTACTAAACCAATCGTTAATGCTTCCTTAGCATCAAGTTGACGCCCCGTTAAGAGTATATCTGTTGCTCGTGCGAACCCTACTATTCTCGGAAGAAGCCAACTTGCCCCGCTCATAACGCAGTGAGCCCGATTAACGCGATGATCTCCGATCTTCAGATTATCTGCCGCTAAACGAAAGTCACAAGCGAGTGCTAATTCGAGTCCAGCGCCTAGACAATATCCTTGTAATAACGCTATAAATGGTTTTTGAATTTCTCTTATTAATCGAATAACTCTCTGATGTGGAAGTTTTGACCCGTCAGCTAATGGCTTAAACCTTGGACCATCAGGACCCATACTCTTTAAATCGTCACCGGAGCTGAAGGATTGCTCATTACCTTCAATAACAAAAACACGGATTATTTTGTTTTTAGAATTTAATTCTAAAATATCAATGATTTCCATTAATAGGGGATA
This sequence comes from Promethearchaeota archaeon Loki_b31, assembly GCA_005222975.1. Classification (GTDB taxonomy): domain Archaea; phylum Asgardarchaeota; class Lokiarchaeia; order Sigyniarchaeales; family SOKP01; genus SOKP01. Next base: position 5,768 of record NJBI01000028.1, on the reverse strand, counting down.
ATTTAAAGCGTTTAGTCGTTTTGGGCGATTTAAAGTAATTACTCCGATATTATCCTCGATTTTAAATATTACATGCTCGAAATCTTTTTGAACCATTATTATCGCCTTATTAGAATACAATTTAAAATTAAAACTTGTTTCTATTTTTATTATTTAACAACCATTAAAGATTCTCAGAATTGTGAAAATCTCAAAAAAAGAGAAAAGAAATAAAAAAAGAATTACCAAATTGAGAAAATCTTATCGATTTTTAAACCAAACACGAACACATAAGGGACAAGTAAATCCCATATACTTGTAAAAGCATTAATAATAATTACTCCAATAATAATTGCTGTCCAACCTGAAATGCCAGGGAGCCCTATAAATCCCAAACTCGCACCCGCTAGCCAATCTGCCAATATTGTTATAAACAGTAAATAATTTAAAAGCATCATTATAAATATTCTTAAAATCACTCCAAATAGACCAAAAACAACATAATTTCTCGGTTTTTTAATTTTTTGGCTGTTTCTAATTCCTTCCTCATTTCTATATAGTTTTAAAGCCATAATGGGAACTATGATAAGAGTAAATGTCGCTGAAAATTTCATTAAAGGGCCTATTATTGGGAAAGATGTATCGAATGGCATTAAACCGAGTGTCCCAATTACACAGCAAAGTATTCCCGATTTAGTTCCAAATACGAGAAAACATATTATCCATATTATTGATATGGGATCTATAATAGCAATCCCCCATCCAGGAACCCTTGGGATAATTTCTGTTGTAAATGCAGAAACTACTAAAGAAAGGGCTCCAAAAAGGGCAGCTCCAGATATTTGTAAAACAAGCTGAGAAGATTTTGACATAGAAGTTTCTTTTTCTTCAGATATTTGTTCTTCTGTTTTGTCAACCATTTTAATTCAATTTATTAAAATATTATTTGTTATGAATTGAAATTTACTTATATTTAAAAGAGTTATTTAATGATTTATTCGCTAAATTTATGGATTAAATTAAAAATTAGATTAACCCTTTTTAGTTATTATTAAGAAATATTTTAATAGATTTCCGAAAATGGATTTAAACTTCCATATTTGCTATATATTATCTCTAACATCTGTTTAAATGAATTTTTTCTCTACCCAAAAAAGAGTAGATAATTCTTATTCCAAGATTATTCTATTTCAAAAACTTTTTTTCTTTAGCGTCCAATTCAAACCATTCACCTACGTCTCTCAGCTGTTTCCTTGAAGAATTACATAATATTTTTAAGAATGGGATAAAATCTTGAACTGCTTCGATATCTGAGATTTTGTACTTCTTTTGAATTTTTTCCACTAATAACTTTTCATTTGCTGATAAAGAAAAAAAGCCAGTAGATGTGAACCTTGGAAACATTATTCTACGAAAACCCTCATCCGCCCTTCTCCGCTTTCTTGATAAAACAACGCCCCCAGCAAAAAGATCGTAAAAGTAAGGTAGTAACGACCAATACTGGTTTTTACGGATTCTACCAAAGATTTCGTCTGCTAAAGATAGGTTTTCTAAAGCCTGAGCGATTTCCTTGTTAATTCTGATAAATGTAGGAAGGCTTTCGTTTACCCATTTATATAATAAATTATAATCTACATCTGATTTATCCGTTAAACTTCGAGCTTCAATTAATGTGTTAGTTTTTTGAAATAAATCTCTAATTAAAGCAAAAATCTCTTCTGTACTATCCCTATTTAGCTTCAAAATCAACTCTTTAGCGTTCCTATCTAAAGAGCCTTGACTTATACCTTGCAAATCGTTAATAACTCCGCGCAAATCTCCGTGATTTTTTTCAACAATTAAGCTTAAATCTTTTTCGCTCAAGTTTGAAACCTTTTCTTTTTTAATTATTTTTCTCGCGATTTTCGACACTTCTTCGTTAGATAATGGATATATTTCAAATTTTCTTACCTTCTTGTATAATGACTGAAGGTTTTGTTTGTATTCATTAGAACACATAATAATAGGAAATTGCGTATCTTCTATAAGTTTTAATATCGTTGGGACTGCCCCTCTATCAGTAACTCCGTAAATTCCGTCAATTTCATCTATTAAAATCAATTTCTTTTTACTTTCGACTATAAAATCCATAATCCCTCGAGATTTTGTAGTTTCGCTTAATTTGGCTTCTAAATCACTTTTAGTTCGAGTATCTGAGGCATTAGTCTCCACAACCTCCATATTCAGATCATTTGCTAAAGCATATGCTATGGTAGTTTTCCCCACTCCTGGAGGCCCCTCAAGTAAGGCTGCTGCTTTGTCAGAGGCTAATTTTAGCTCTTCTTTATGATCTTTTTCTTCGTGAGTTCGATTATATGCTCGAATTTTTTTATTTGATTCGTTAATTTTTCTTTTTTCTTTAAAAAAGTCTACTACAAAACGGTGTAATTCTTCCGTCAAATCAACTTTGTGGCCATCAACTTTAGCAGTAGGTGGTGCCATCTCCTTAATTGACTTTGGCCTGTATTTTTCCACCCATGTAATATTTGAATTAGTAGTTATTGCCATATAACCCACCTAAATAAATTCTGAAAAATAACAGATTTTTGCTAGTAAATTTGAAACTTGAATATCGACATCTCTTCCATCAATCGCTCTAAAGTCAGTTTCCGCTATTAAATTTATCAATTTAATTCTAGAGTACTTACTTAAAGGTATTTTTGTAAGCTCGGTTAGCATAATTTTAAACATTTCTTGAGAATTAAATTTATAATTTGTTTGAATTTTTCGAGATAATTCTCGCGCTTTAGGAAAGTCTCCTTTGAAACACATTAATAGAAGGCTCCTTATCATGTCCTTTTGAGAATTTATTGAATTTTCGTATAATTTGTCTAAGTCAATAACATCTCCACTTATAGAGCAAAGCTGTAACAAATCTATCGCACGCGAGAGCTTCCCTCCTGAGGTTTTGTAAAGAAATTCTATAACCTCGCGTTTAATTTTTAGGGATTCTTTTTGAGCAATGTCAAGTATGAGACTTTCAAAAGAGCTATAATTAATTGGTGAAACTAAAAATATTTGGCATCGACTCATTATTGGATCAATTATTTTTGAAATTTTAGTCGTAATCAATATCATCCTACAATTAGTGCCATAAATTTCCATTAATCTCCGAAATGCTTGTTGATTAGATCCTAAATAATCAAAATCTTTTACAATTAGAATTTTAAACGGAACATCCCCTAACACTTTTAATTGAACAAACGGCTTAATTTTAACTTGTATAAATGCGGGAGTAGATATTGTTTTTCCTGCCAAACTTCCTAACCTACTAGTTGATATATGGGCATTTGAGCGAGCTTGTTTCATTTCTTCGCTTGTTAACGGAACATTTGCGTAAACTAATTTAAAATTTGTATCATAATAACCCCCCAAGAATTCTCTCGAAAAAAGGCGCGCTAATGTTGTTTTTCCGATAAATTCGGCTCCTACGAATAGCAGGTGTGGAAAGTTTCTACTTTTAATATATTCCTTTAATCTTTCTTTAATGTTCTCTCTACCACATACATCCTCTAAATTCTTAGGAAAATACTTAACGCGCCATATAGGAATTTCTGAAAGCAAGCCCCTTTCCTCCCTTATTATAAAAATTACGTGTCTTTTTTGATATTTCTTATCAATTCACCAATCAAAGCAAGTAATTGAATTTTCACATCTGCTCCTTGGCTAATTCTATAATCTATATCTCCGATAAATGCAACTATTTTGTGATAATTGCTAGATTCTATATTTAGACTACCTAACCTTCCCATTATTTGTCTTAGGAAATTTCTACTGTCTAAATTTTCAATTGTAAGAAAATTTTTTCTCGCTACCTCAAAATTTTTAGATTGAAGCGTTTTAATTAACTTTTCTAACGTTGAATCATCCAAAAAACCGGAAATCTTTAAAATTTCGTTTATATCTAAATTGTCTAACAACTCAAGTGCAACAGACATTTGTAAAGTATTAATAGCTTTTCTTAAATCGCCTCCTGAGATAAAAAATAACGCTTTATAAAATTCATTTGCTTGAGTTTGGGGAATTTGTAATTTTTCTTGTTCTGAAATAAATTTTAATCGTTCTATTATTTTCTCCTCAGGTAATTTAGCAAACCTAAATACTGCACACCTTGAAATAATTGGATCGATTATTCTATTGATATAATTACATATTAATATAAATTTCACGCTACTTGATGCTTTTTCTATAATTCTCCTGAGTGCCTGCTGAACTTGTTTGGGTATATTGTCCGCTTCGTCAAGAATTATAACTTTTAACGTATCATCCCCAACAACTAGATTTTGATTTACAAAGCCTTTAATTGCGCTCCTAACGTAGTCCATTCTTACGGTGTCTGATGCGTTCAACTCTAAAACATTTGCAAAATAATTCTCTTTTTTAATCACATTTCTAGCAATAATTAATGCTGTGCTTGTTTTACCCGTGCCCGCAGGACCAGTAAAAATCATGTGGGGCATATTACCGCTTTTTACGAAATCTTTTAAGTTATTAATAGCGATATTTTGGCTTACGATTTCATCAAACGAATTAGGTCTATATTTTTCCACCCAAGGAGTTTCTAAATCGATCAAGGTACAATTCATTCAATATTTATGCTTTTAATCTTCAAGGTTTTCTTTCGAGAGATCTAGTTCTAAAACCTCGTATACTTTCTTAAAATGCATCTTTGCGTAAAGATTAGCCGCTTCCTTCGCTTTTTCTTTAATATTTACTTTTATTTTTTCTACTTTTATCTTCTGTAAATGTTCAATAGCTTTTTTAACAAGTAATTCGCCTATGCCTTGCCCCCTGTACCCGTCTTTAAGAAATACTTGTTTAATGTACCCCTCAGAAGCACCAAATGGATCGATTCGCAACTCCGCGATTATCATCCCAATAACTTCGTTATCTTTATCTTCATCTATCGCTATCAATATACCATGTCTCTGTAAAGGATCATAAAGCCGTCTGCGGATGCCCCAATCAAACCGTTTGGGATCAAATTTGTCTCCAAATCTTGAAATCAATAATTTCATTAAAGCTTGTAAAGAATCAATTTGATCTGGTGTAGCATTTTCAATTCTAATATTATTCATATTAAATCAACGAGAAAATCATAATTATTAACAATCAATTATTAATTACTTTTTCAAAATTTATATTTTCTTGATTACAATTAATAAAAATCATGAAAGATATGTAATTTTATTCAATGAATTTATATTAATATTAATTTTTACAAAATAAGAAAAATTAGCGGGCTGAAACGCCATCCCATGCTTTTACTTCAGGATCCTCATATCCACACACACCACATTTTTGGTTTACTTCCCATGCTTCTAATGCCGGATGAACTCTCGTAAAAAGTGATCCACACTGCTGGCATACCAAATATTTAGCTCCACAGCCATCGCACATCTTTAATTGCCCTTTTTCAACAAACCGAAATGTCCTCGACATCCAGTCGTCGTTAACTAATCGAAAGGTCTCTCCACCACATTGAATACAACGTTTTCCATCAAATTCTTCTCCCATATAATCACTTCAAATGTTTTTTAAGAATTTTAACTTCAAATATTTTAAATAATTAATAGAGTTTATATTTAAAAAATTAAAGCTTTTTACATTTAAAATTGCTTCGATAACTAGTACATAATTCACTTAATTCGGTATATTAAGTATAATTTATTAAAAGTTCTTCAAATGAAGATACATATCTGGATATCACTTCCTTTTTAATAGACAAAAAATATCATAAAAATCACTCA
>NJBI01000083.1 GCA_005222975.1 Promethearchaeota archaeon Loki_b31 | reverse complement strand
CAAGGAAAATTTATGGGATTTAGTTTCAAAGTTTACGATGTAACAACGGGAAATGTTGTCGCCGAAATTGAAAAAGCTGATAAATGGAGAGACATCTTTTTAGGTGGTATGTTTGATTTTAAAGATACTTACGCTTTAAAAATCTTAGATAACAAAACAGACCGAAGGATACTCTTGGGATTTGTTCTTTCAATAGACAACGTCTTACACGATCGACAATAATCAAGATGGTGATACACTCATAAGAATTGGGTGAAGGAAATTATAAGAATATTTCCAAATCCAAATTTTTTTAGGTTGTTAAAAACGCAAAGATACTTTTTTTTAATAATTCTTTTATCTTTTATGAATCCTATTGTTGTTTTTAAATAAATTTTTATTGAAGAAATTTTATATTTTGGTTGAAAGATTATTTCGTTAAATAAATATTAATTCTAAAAACTAAATGCAAATGTGAAGTTGAGAATACAATATGACCGATGTTTACGAAGAATTCATAGTATATGAGCTTGATAATTCAGGAGAACGAAATAGAGTAGATATTAAACAAGAGGAGCTTAAAAATCGTTTAAATCCGGAACAGGTGTTTATTATTATTCGGGAAGACCTTAGAAGGATTTATATTTGGAAAGGGGCAAAATCTCCCGTTAGGAAAAGGTTCATAAGCTCCCGTGTAGCTCAAGAATTGCAGCGAGAATTGATGGAAGATTCTCGTTACCATCGATGTAAAATTGTATCAATAGATCAAGGGGACGAATTGGGGGAATTTTTAAACGCGTTTAGATTGGAATCTATGGAGGTTACGGAAAAATTACCAGATATGCGCTATGTCCGAAATATCGAACGCGATAAAATATTAGAAGCAGAACGTCAATCTAAAGCAAGTAAAACTGCCAAAAGAGACGTAGAGGAGGAGTACTATTCGCCTATCTTAGATGATAAAACTGATAAAGTAGTGATGTCCTCGTTTGCTATTGGAACTCCGCAATTTAAAGGGAAAGAACGTCTTATTCGTCCATCTAAAATAAAAGGAACTCTTGGATTATTAGAGGAAGAGAAAGAAAAAATTAAAGATAAAATATTAAGTATAGAAGTTCCGGAAAATTACGAACGCCAAAATCTGATTCTTGGACATTCCTTATACGGTGCTGTTTCTAAAGTAACGGAAGTATTTGGAAAGAATGTTGTAGATATCACTTGGGAGGAGGTTAAAAAGCTTCCGAAAGGGGTAATGGAATTAGATAATAATTTATTTAGAGTTTATTTTGACGATAAGAAAGGAATTGTTGAAGCTGTAGAGGTTTTAAAGAAAGTAAGCACGCCTCCAAAAAATAAAGCTGAAAAACCTGCATCAACTCGAAGAGAACTACCAAAAATTCCAAGTAATAAAGATTAATATGTAAATAAAAATATTAATTTGAACCTAAAGAAAAACAGATTAAACCTTATTTTTGAGCAAGTCATTTGCTCTATAAACTTTTAAGATCATCGTCTTGTGGTTCAATTTCTTCAACCGGACCTTCTTCTATTTCTTCTTCTCCTTCTTTTTCGTCATTCAACCTGTTATTTTCAGTTGTGTTAGATTCTTCATTATCTTGTGCCTTAGAGCTGAGTTCAAGGTTTTTATCCTTTTTATCGATTTTTTCGGGTTTATTCATCTGTTTAATTTTCTTTAAACCTTCTATTGCTTCTTTCCGCACGGAAGGGTTTCGATCTTTTAAGGCTTTAGCTAAAACGTCAAGAGAGTGCGGGTGATGCAAATCGCCTAATTCATCCGCAGCTTCTTTTCGAACTATTTCATGCGCATCGTTTAGTAAAATATAAGCTAAGACGCCTAGAACCTCGTTATCACCGAGTTCTCCTAAAGTATCCACCGCGTCTTTCCTAACACCAGGATCAGGGTCTGTTAGTGCTGTATTAGCTAAATCTTTTAGCGTTCTATCTGAATATCCAAGAGGTTGTATACCAACTAAATCTATTCCACAGAATTTGCAAAAATTGTGACTAATTTTAATTGCTTTCCCACACGCGGGACAAACGCGTTGATTTTCAAAATCAATTAAGGGTTTTGTAAACCTTGCTTGACTAGATTCTCGTTCTTGCTCTCTATTTACTCTATAAGGGTTTTTATTAGGATCTGGATAATTTGTAGGTTTTCCCATTGTTTTACTCACATTTTTTATTTCATTTAACTAATCCTTTTAACTTATGATAAATATACTTTTTAATTTTAATTAAGATAATGTAGACCAATTTTTAATTTAATAGAACTTTTTTTGAGAAAATTTGTAGTTTTAAGTTAATAGCAATGGTGCTTTTAAAATCTTGTGTTCTTTATCTTTCTTTTAATATAACCCATTTATAATTGAAAATTACCCGATTGTATTTTTACAGCTAGTTCCATCTTTGAAAATGCATCAATTCTAATTTCAAATAATTAAAAAAATATAAAAACATATAATGATTTTACTATTAATAGAATAATTATTTTATTAAATAATTAAATAATTAGATCATATAAGTAAACATGACATATACTACAATTTCTATTAAAGATAAGACCAAAAAAGATTTAAAGAATCTTCTATCAACATATAATGCAAAATCTATGGATGAATTACTAAAATTACTAATAATAGAAGCAAAGAAAAAGAAGATTGACGATTTTGGCATTGAATTTCAAAAAAAATTAAAAGAAAAGAATTTATCTTTAGAAGATATCATAAAATCTGGAGAAGAAATAAGAGCAAAAATCTTAAAGGAAGAATCTAAGAAATGATTCACTTAGTTATAGATACAAACATAATATATTCAGCCATATATAATAAAAATGGCATCGAAAGACAACTTCTTAATTGTATTATTGATAATGATGAAATTCAATTATTTGCTCCCGTTATATTTTGGGATGAAATTCTTAGGAATCTTTCCAAAAAATTAAATTTTCAAGAAGAAACTGTGAATTCTATTCTTTCTCAATTTGATATAATTGAAATTTCTCCCAAACAATATGAAACAAAGATTGTTGAGGCTAGAAGTTTAATTTTCCATGAAAATGACATACCTTTTGTTGCCTGTGCTCTTTTCTTAAATGCACCAATTTGGTCAGGAAATGAAACTCATTTTAAAGCTTTAGATAAATCTAAAAAAGTGATCTGGTTTAATTCAAAAAGACTAAACGATTTTTTAAAAAAAGCAACATCGATAAATTAGATACTGATGACGATAGACTTACTAAATAATTAGTCATGAGACAAAAAAAAGAATGAAAAAAAAACTAAAACGTGGATTTTTGGTGGCACTACTAATTGGTTTTGATGAAAAAGAAATTCATATGTGGAAAGTGTATAGTCATTCTTTAAGAGTTTATAAAACTATCAAATTAATTCGCAAATGGAAATACTTGGATGATAAGCAAATATATAATTTACTTGAAGAATTAGTAAATATCATTCGACTTGTTATTAGAGATGGTTTAAAAAGCATTTTATTAGCAAGCTCACAGAAAAAGGATTATTCAACCATCTTTTTAGACCATATTAATAAACATCACCAGTGGTTAGTTCGTTCTAAGGGATATAATCGAGTAAGTTTTGGTGAGATTGTTGGAACTGCTAATACATTAGAAAGTGCTAATTTTTTAATTTCTCAGGAGAAATCATTACATATTATTCATGAAACTACATCTGACGAAATAAATCTATTAGTTAAACAGCTAGAAAAAATAATCAACATCGGTGATCCTAACAGATTACTGTTGTATAATTTGGAAGATATTGAAGCTTTCATTTATGAAGGGGGTAAAAAAGACAAAACCGCAGCAGAAAAGCTAGATTTCTTAATCGTAACTGAAGATTTCATTAACAACCACAAAAATAAGCATCGAATCCATCGTCTTATACAAATCGCGAATAATAAGGGAATTATAACAAAGACAATATCAATAGAAAATCCTGCAGTGAATCGTTTTAATCAATTTGGAGGGATTTTAGCTTTCAAAAAGACAAGCTAAGATATCTCATTGGATATTTTCTATAATGAAAATCGAATCATCATTTGAAGTATTGGATGACGGTTTTTTGGTCTGTCAGATGCATTCAGACTACACTTTATTATGGGTTTGATGAAGTGTCACAATCAGATATGATAATATAACAAAAAACTATAAAAAAAAATATTTAATTTATAAGAATTTAGGCAATTGTGATGTCCTTGTTTAGATAAACATCTTGCACAGCGTTTAATATCTTAATTCCTTCCGGTGTTGGCTTTTTGAAGGCTTTTCTTCCTAAAATAAGACCCATTCCACCAGATCTTTTGTTGATTACGGCTGCCTTAACGGCATCGGCAAGATCGTTTCCACCAGATTCTCCACCAGAATTTATTAACCCAACTCTGCCCATATAGCAATTCGCTACTTGATATCGGTTCCACTCAAGAGGGTGGTCGGTTGCTAATTTATCGTAAACAAGTTTATCGGTTTTTCCAAAATTCAACTCAACGAAACCTCTACTAGTTGTAGAAATTTTCTGTTTAATAATATCTGCTTCAATAGTTACGCCTAAATGATTAGCTTGACTTTCTAAGTCGTTTGCAGTGTGGTAATCTTTTCCATCTTTAATGAACTCTTTCTTATTTCTAAGATAGCACCATAGAACGCAAACAAGTCCAAGCTCGTGAGCGTATTTAAACGCTTCCGAAGTTTCTTGAATTTGTCGCCGCGAATTTTGAGAGCCAAAATATACAGTTGAGCCAACTGCCACTGCACCCATATCAAATGCTTGATCTACACTAGCGAACATTGTTTGATCAGACAAGTTAGGTTTTGTAAGTAATTCGTTATGATTTATTTTAACTATAAATGGAACTTTGTGCGCATACCTTCTACTAATTGAGCCTAAAACTCCAAGAGTAGACGCTACACCATTAGAGCCGCCCTCTATTGCTAATTTAATAATGTTCTCGGGATCAAAATATCTAGGATTTATAGCAAAACTAGCAGAGGCAGTATGTTCAATGCCTTGATCTACAGGGAGAATAGAGACATATCCTGTACCAGCTAATCTACCACGTTGGTTATATATTCTTTCCATATTGTTTAATACCAAATTATTTCGATCAGAATGCTCCCACACTCTTTCGATAAAATCTGGGCCGGGTTCGTGAATCATTTCTTTTGGGATTCCAGTGCATGTGTGATTTAGAAGTTTATCCGCATCTGCGCCAAGTAAACTTTTAATTTCATCATAACTCATAGGTTTTTTTTCTGACATAATAATATCAAGATTTTAATTTAGTTTTAAATATTCAACTTAAATATTAAATTTTTATTGATTATAGAGTAAAAGTTTTTACTTTTTGATATTTTTTTCACTCTATGCCAGATGAGTTTGAATTTGAAAATTACAGCGACTTCAAAACGATCGAAGATTTTAGCAAAACGGTTGAGAGTAGTAAATACTATCACGATTTATATCTCAAAGCTGTAAACCATCCTATTAGGCGCGAAATTTTGAAAATTGTAAATGATTCTAATGAAATTTTAGAAAAGAGATTATTTAACCAATTATCTGAAAAAGAGATATTAAAAGACCCTTCTATCTTAGAGTACAACATTAATTTTTTAATAAAAGCATTATGCATCGAAAAAATAGAGAGACGAGACAGAATTTACTACGTAATCACTCAAGCTGGCAAAGTTGTTGATTATTTAAAATAAATACAAAATGAAAACAAAAAAGCCATACATTTAAAGAGGAATGCTAAAAATGGTAGATCACGCATTTTATTTGAAAGCTGTAAACAATCCAATAAGACGAGAAATGTTACGATTTTTAAATGAGGTGGAAAAAACCTCTCAAGAAGATTTATTTGAAAAACTAAAAGCCAACAATATCTTGGATAAAGAAGATGTTTTTAAATACAACATAGACTACTTAATTCAAGCAGATTGCGTCAAGAAAATCGAGGAAGATGGGAACAAAATCAATTTTAAGATATTACAAGCTGGAAAAGTTATAGAAAAATACTAAACCTTATTTATTTATTTTTTTCCAAATATTTTTTAAAACAAGTACAACAAGGAATTCCTATATTAATATTCAAATTTTGTAGTTTTTTTATTTCTGAATACATAAAATTGATTAAAATATCTCTCAGTTCTATATTTTCATCATTAAAATACATTTTTTTTAAATGCGAGTAGTGATTGGTAGCACCACATGTAGGACACCTCGAATAATGATTTACAAAATTAAAAAAGATTACTCTTTCCTCTTCATCGAGGGCTTTCAATTTCAAATCTGGATTGTTTAGGATAAGTGTTTTTAGGTGATCAAGTTCGTTTAACATCTCATCCCTAAGAAAATTTGAGTTTTTTCTAAAATTATTAAGATGATTAGCACTGGGATTCATATCAGGTTTAAAATCAATTTCATTATCAAAATATTCTAAAGTTTCGTTAGAAAATATCAATTTCTTGCATTTTTTTGTATTATCCACAAGATTTTCCATATTTTTTTTCCGAGATTCTTAAATTAGTTTATAACAATTAATCTTAGGATAGATTCCTTCTTAAAATTTATATTACAAAAAGTTGAAGCTTTTTTCTTTACTGGAAAAAATATCATTTTCATTAGTTTCAGCTAATCTTCGAATAGCCATAACTTTTGAGGAGGCGAAGTATTCAAAATCAAAATCTACAACATCGCCCGCGTTTCTACCCGGAATTGGCATAAGTCTAGCTGTCAGTGGTTTTTTCAATCTTAATGAAATGGTACATATATCTAATAAAATATAAAACAATTCTCTTTCGGTAATATCACCTGGTAATGGAACACAATCTAATCCTGTTCCGCAAATAGTAGCATACAGCAATAGTGTATCTAAATTAAATTTATTTTCTGATAAGCTTTTAGCTATTGTATAGTCTTCAAGCACAGAAGGCATAAATCCTGAAAATCCTATAACTTTTTTTCTTTTGGGTATTGCATTTTTTATTATTGCTACTCCGATAAGAGTGCCGTGAGCTCCAAAATATTCGAAATTTAGTTTTTCGAAGGCTGTACCGATGCTTTTTTCTACAGTAGGATAAGGCGCTGGAGAGAAATCGATTCCGTTAAATTCAATTTCGTGCTTGTTAGCCACATCTTCGCAAATTCTCATCAAATTGTCGTAAATTTCGTTAAACCTTGTTCTCAAGTTATTTTGTGCTTCTTTAAAATTCTTTGAGTTTTCAAAAACCTTCACAACTTCATCTGCCATCTCCAACGCTAAGCTAAAAGAAGGTCTTTCTGATATGTGATAAGCTGCGGGAAAAAATGGCGTATCGGGAGACACATTAGAGCTCACGCAAAAGTTTAGATTTTTAAAGGGATCTGGTTCGGATAATTTTTTTATAATTTTAGCTCCTGATCGAAGAGCAGATAAGTTAATTCCGTTTTCCGTTGACGCTACATGTAAAGAACTAAAAAATTTTTCTTTTCTTTTAATAAACGCAGGTATTTCATTCAACAATAATTTTTCGTAAATACCATATTTCTGAATTTTATAATTTTAGCTCCTGATCGAAGAGCAGATAAGTTAATTCCGTTTTCCGTTGACGCTACATGTAAAGAACTAAAAAACTTTTCTTTTCTTTTAATGAACGCAGGTATTTCATTCAACAATAATTTTTCGTAAATACCATATTTCTGAATTTGTTCGTCCGCTAATACAGCACAAGAAGTAAAGTAATCAAACTCGTATTTCGATACGATTCGTTCTAAGATAGCTAATTGTTCGTGAATTTTTATTAATGTTTCATTTAAATTTCTCGCATGCAATTGTTGATCATAAGATAATATCGGTTGAGAGCACAACCTTTTAGTCTGGACTTCAATAGCTATGTCGTTAAATTGTTGCGTTAGGTCTCTATTGAATGCATTGAAATTGCTAAGACTTTGCTCCATTACGCTTTCGAGTTCTTTATCCTCGATTAAATAAGGTATTTTTTGTCCAATTGTAATAGCTCGAATTTTCATAATGTTTTCATTGGGAAGATTTATTGTTTAACATCTTAGTTGATAAAAGAAAAATCATTAATTATTTTTTATATTTCATCCAGTTTTGCTTTTTCTTTCGCTTTTTCTTCCGCGAATACAGGTTTTACATATTCTCCAGGCTTAATTGGTCCCAGTTTTCCAAGCTCAGATTTGAATTCGGAAATAACTTGAGCGAATTTTTCACCTTCGCCAGCAGATATACTTACTATTTTGACGCGATCTTCGTTTATCCCAGCTTCCCCAAGTATTTCTCTTATACTTTCGTATCTAGTCGTTGCTTTCATAAAACCAGTATCATAATGGCAATCCTGTGGGTGGCACCCTGCGATTAATACGCCATCCGCACCGTTAAAGAAAGCTTCAAACACTTGTGAAGGATTCAACATTGCTGTACACATTACGTGCACAGATCTTACATTGCTCGGATAATTTAATTTACTTGTACCAGCAAGGTCTGCGCCCATATAAGAACACCAATTACAGAGAAACGCGATTATTAAGGGGGATTCGCTTTTTTTCTTTAATACCGTTTTGATTTGAGCATTTATTTGCGCTTTAGTAAAACCCGGAATGTACAACGCATCTGAATGGCACATTGCGGCACAAGCTCCGCATCCTGTGCAGTTAACTTGGGTGATGATTAATTTATTTTTCTCAATTTTTAAAGCGTTAAAGTTACAGATATTTTCGCATAATCGGCATAAATCGCATTCATCTGGATTAAAATAGACGATATGAGGGTCTAATTCGACCTTCTTTTTTGAAGTTAAAGCGATAGCCTTCGCAGCAGCGCTTTCTGCTTGAGCTATACTGTTAGGAATATCCTTAGGCCCTTGTATCACGCCTGCCAGAAATATTCCGTTCACAGAGGTCTCAGAAGGTTTTATTTTCAGATGCTTTTCTAGTAAGAAACCATAGGGATCTTGTGATATGTTTAACAATTGACTTAATTCTTTTGTGTCCTCTGCAGGTTCGATCCCTACGGCTAGTACCACGACATCGGTTCTATTTTCGAAAATTGAGTCCTCAATAACATCTTCGCCCCGAATTAATAATTCTCCGCTTTCTGATAAATCGTCTTTTAAAATTGCAGAAATATTGCTTTTTATAAACCTAATCCCAAAAGTTTCTTGGGCTCTATTATAGAATTCCTCACAATTCTTACCCATAGCTCGAATGTCAGTATAATATACATTAATTTTAATCTCAGGATATTCCTTTTTTAATAGAACCGCTTGTTTGATTGCCTCATTACAACAAACTTGGCTACAATAATCGTGGTGAATAACTTTATTTCTTGAACCTACGCATAATACAAACGACACTTTCTTAGGTACTTTTCCATTGGAAGGTCTCGCAAATCTTCCGCGAGTAGGTCCTTCGTTGTTAAGCAGTCGCTCCAATTGCATAGTGGTGATTACATCAATATATCTTTGATAATTCAATTCGCCTAACAAACTAGGATCAAACGTTTTAAACCCTGTTGCAACTATAATTGTACCTACTTGAAATTTGATTGTCTCTGCTTTTTGATCAAAATCGATTGCGTCGCGATCACACGCTTGCGCACACGCCTTACATCCGATACAAAATTCTTCTATAATGTTTGGATAGAGCGGTATAGCTTGAGGATAAACCACATCAATTGCTTTTCTGGGAAAAAAAGTATCCTCTACATCAATTGGACAAACATCTCGACAGAGATCAAAGCAACCTACGCAAGTTTCTTCGTTAATAAATCGCGGATGTTTTTTTACTCTTACATCAAAGTTTCCAACATAACCTCCCACTTTTTCAATTTCAGAGTAGGTAAGCAACTCAATATTGGGGTGATCTTTTACTTCTACCATAAGAGGGCCTAATATACAGATCGAACAGTCTAACGTAGGAAAAGTTTTGTCAAAAAGAGCCATGTGTCCTCCTATTGTTAAGTCTCTTTCAACTAAATATACTTTATATCCAGCATCCGCAATGACTATAGCAGCTTTAATACCGGCAATTCCGCCCCCAATTACCAAAGTTGCTGGATTAACCTTGGCATATTGAACCTCTAAAGGCATGAGAAGCTTAACGTGTTCAATTGCCATATTTATTTGGTCGATTGCCTTGCTCGTAGCTTTCTCCGGTTCGTCACTATGAACCCAAGAGTTTTGCTCTCTGATATTTGCGAAGGATATAAGAAATCTATTGATGCCCGCCTTTTCTATGGTTTTTCTGAACAATAATCCATGTAATTTAAAGGAACACGCAGCAATAACTACACGATCGATCTTATTTTCTTTAATTTCCTCAATTATTTTATTTAAACCCAATTCTGCGCATAAATATTGATCTCCTATCACATGGACATCTGGATATTGGCTAAAATGTTCTATCAGTTTACCGTTATCGATTACTCCACTAATATTTTTACCACAATCACATATAAACAATCCAATTTTCAATTTGAAACCACTCTATAACTTTAAATTTTCGCGAATCTATGATTAATATTATCTAATGTCAATATTAATTGTTCCTAATAATTGATTAAAATTAATTTTAACCATTGTTAAAATTAACGAATACTTAGAAATTAGTTATCTATAGATGAAAAAAGGGATTCTTATAATTTCCATCTAATCTATAGACATAGACTTAGGTAAAATCCATACTGGTGGCTCCTTTCGAAGTCCTTTACTCTTTAAATTATTAATTTTCTTTTTATATCTCTTAAAAAAATCACGACCCAATAAACAAATTCCTTCATCTATAGCATCTAAGATAGAAACAATACCTTCTTGAAACATTTTTTCAAACTCTTTAGGAGTATAGCAAAATGCATCCAACCCAACACGAAAATCAAATTTCTCGTAAATAACAGCTCCCCTTTTGATAAACTTTTCTTTAAAATCACCTATAAATATTAAATCAACATCACTATAAGGCATATAGTCCTTCCTTGCTCTTGAACCAAACAATATCACGCATTCTAAGGAAAGAACACCATTCAACTCGTTCACAAATTCAGTAAGGTAATCAATGGTCTTTTTATTCTTACTTATTTTTTTTCACCTTAGTTTCTAGTTTGAAATAATTAATTTCACTCTCCACGAAAGAAAAAATTTTATTCGCTTGATTTATTGATTTTTCTGCATCTATTTTATCGTAAGCATCTTGAGGTGCAATTTCAGGTAAAGCGTCTGGATATCTTGTAGTTATATAATTTCTATCAAGCTCACGTGCTTCATTTTGTATTGTACTTATTTGGCGTTTTTCTTCTTCGCTATATTTTTCTAATAAGGAATTGATGGAATGACCCCATCCATTTAAATTTCGAGAAAATAATAATGCTTTGACTGCTTTTTCGGATGCTTGCTGAGAATGAAAAACTGCTGTGCTATATCTCTTATTTTCTAAAAGAATATTAGCGTTTTCAAGATCCCATTTTGCTTCCTTTAACCAGTTTTGGACTCTTTCCTTCATAATTTTTTTTATTGAATCATATAAATTTTAAGGCTAATTCTGAAATTTATTTCACTTTTCTA
>NJBI01000082.1 GCA_005222975.1 Promethearchaeota archaeon Loki_b31 | reverse complement strand
AATTAAATTTGTTATATGTCTTAAAATATCCGACATTAAATGAACTTGTATAGAAAATATATATAACGAGTGAAGGATTTAAGAAATCCAAAAAAGAGTAAAAGCAAAAAAAATTAAAATTTACTCAATTATTACAAATAATTTTTTAAGTTTTTAGAGAATTATATCATTTATTATGAAATGTTTATTGGTATTTTATTCAAGAACGGGTAGAACTAAAAAAATTGCTGAATTGATTTCGACAGAAATGAACTGTGAATATGAAGAAATTCTTGATACTAAAAAGCGAAAAGGATTTATTATTGGCTTTATAAATTCAGGTTTTGCTGCTACAAGGGAAAAATTGACAATAATTAAAACAATCCAGAAAGATCCTAAATTATACGACACAGTTATTCTCGGAACGCCTATTTGGAACAAGAGAATGACTCCTGCAATAAGAACATATATTACTGAAAATAAAAACCGATTTAAAAGCGTAGCTTTTTATTGCACAATGGGCGGGAAAGGTGGACCTCAAACTTTTGAAAGCATGAGAAAATTATGCGAGAAGACACCAGTATCAACGCTTGCAATAACTAAAAAAGAAATTAAAAATAAGCTTCATCTAGACAAAATCAAGAATTTTTCTCGACAATTTATGTCTTAATGGTTAGTAATATAAATTTTTAATTTTTACTCTAAAAATCGCTTTTTATTATCGCCATTCCGCTCCGCATTGACCGCATTTATACATTTTAGCGTATATCTTTGGATAAGTGTATATTAATCTGGTTTTATCGTCAACTTCACGAATATGCGATTTATTAGTATTTCCACAATTTGGACACTTTTTTTTGCGTATAACTATTTCCTCAGAAGATTCTATTGGTATCTCGTCCTTAATCCCTAATTCTTCAGGTTCTGAAGTTCGGCTCAAATCCGTCTTAATATCAGTTGGAACCAAATCGCTTTTTATTTCTGGCTTTTGTAGTAAAACTTTTGTTTGTTCTTTTGCCTTCTCTTGCTTTACTTCTAAATCAACTTCTGAAACTTTTTCTGTTTTTGGTGGTGTATCTTTTAAAACTGGTGTGTGTTTTTTTTGTTGCACATTTATCGCTGTTATTGTTTTAGCTAACAAAAGCGTATCTTTTTCTTTAAGATTTATGTTTTCTTTTTTTAGCTCTTCGATTTTATTCTTTAAATCGGATACTCTCTCTTCTTTTTTGGAAAATTTAAATAGCTCAGTCTTTGTGGCTTTTAAATCTTCTTTTAATTGTTGTCTTTCTTTATTAAATTCTATGTTTCTGTTCTCTAAGCTCTCTAAAACTTTCTCTAATTCTTCAACAGACCTTTGCTTGCTTTTTAATGTATGAATTTTATCTTCGAGTAATTTTTTACTTCTTTCAAAATCGTTTAGTTGCCTTTTTAGCCCGTATATTTCCGCTTCCAATTGTTCCACTTTAGAGCTTTCAGATTTTAAGTTCGTTGAGCTTTCAGTCAGTAGTTTATTTTCTTTCTCTAATTCAGAGATTTTTTCGTTTAATGAGTTAATAATACCCTCTAGCCTACCGTAATCTTCAATCAGATTATTAAGCGAATTTTGAGTTTTTATTAAAACTTGGTCTTTAACAGAATCAGTAAAAGAATCTCTAACATTTTCTAATTCGAGATTTATCTCTTCCATTTTCTGTTGTAGAACCTCTGTCTCATGAATCTTTCCTGCTAGCTCTTGCTTCTGTGAAGCGATTAAACTTTTTAAAACATTTATTTCTTCAGATTCATTAAATTCTTCAGCAGGTTTCACATAATCAATTTTAGCTAAAGAAGTTTTCTCTTTTACTTTTTTATTTAACTTAACGATCTCGCGTTTTAGAGTTTCAACATTTTCTTCCAACTGAGCTCGAGTCTTTTCGTCTTCTTCAGCCATATCTATTAAATCTTTTAAATCCTTGCTCATGTTAAAAAGTCGAAGTTTGTTGATTAATTACTTTATTCTTTTTAAAATAATAACTTACAATTAAAATAAATTTATGCTTAAATATAAAATTATAAACTTTATATCACAATTAAAATTAGGCATATCTGTTAAGCAAGTCAAAAATGGTTGGGTACAACAAGTTCTTTTATAAAGTGTGTATTGTCGGAGATTCTGAAGTAGGAAAAACTACTATGCTAAATCAATATCTAAAGAGAAGGTTTGTTCCAGGTGCCCAAAGAACGATTGGTTCTAACTTTTTTGTGAAATATGTCAAGATCCCCAATGTTAAGAGTGTATTGACTTTACAAGTATGGGATTTAGCTGGGCAACCTCGTTTTAGATGGGTTAGATACGCGTTTTATAAAGGTGCGAAAGGAATCGTATACACTTTCGATTTAACGCGTAGAGAAACTTTCGATAATTTATTAACCTGGAAAGAAGAAGTTGAGAGTAAAATAGGCGTGCAACCAAATATTTTAGTAGGGAACAAGCTTGATTTGCTAAATCATGAAAATAGGATTATTAAACTGGAAGATACCAATATCCTCAAACAAGTATTGACTGCTCGCGAATATTATGAAACAAGCGCGAAACTTGGCACTAAAGTAGACGATGTATTTTCTAAATTAGCTTTAGAAATGTATAAAGCATCATTAAGTTATTAACGAAATACTATAGACCCATGACGTGAATAAACTCAAGTTTTATAATTTTTAATTTTTACAATAAAATCTTTCGGTGGTATTTTATTGAATAGAAATACATCAGCCACGATCTTCTTAAATCCTGGATCTTGTTCAGCAATTTTGAATGTATTACTTAAATATAAACCGTTTTTTTCGTAAAAGAAATTTCCAAATGACTTCATTAATTTAAAGTTCCTAATTATTTTTTTGATGTTTGGATGTCGTTTATACTCCTGTAGAACCTTAGTAGAGAAATCATTTCTTTCTAAAGCACTCACAGCCGTTTCAGCAGCAATTTGACCGGACACTACGCCTGCGTGAATTCCTTCCCCCGTTATCGGTGCAACGAAACCAGCCGCATCCCCAATAATCATTAAATTGTTATCGTATAGGCTTTTTTCAAGCACACCGCACGCAGGTCCAGGAAAAGCTCCAGACCATATCTCGCTATAATTTGATTTAAATAAGAAATGTTGGATATTTGGGTCTTTTAAAAATTTTTTAAAAAGAGTTATCGCATTAAATCTATAATTATTGTTATTATATGTAATAACTCCAACATTGAAGCGTTTATCAGAAATAGGAAAAATCCATCCGTATCCCATATGTGGACGGAAATAAAAATAAACCTTATTAATATCCAAATTATTATCTCCTTCTAAAATTGCACATTTTGCTAAGCCTAAATCTTCCACCTTCCAAATGCGCCTTATGTTAGACTTTAACGCTAATTTGGAACTCATACCATCCGCAACTATGATTATTTTACCAAAAAATTCATTAACTCCGCTCGAACTTTTTGTTTTAACCCCTATTTTTTGTCCGTTTTTATAAACAAAATCAAATGACATGTTTTTATCAAATAATTCTGCTCCTGCGTCAATAGCAATATCTCTAATTACGTTATCAAATTTTAATCTATCCATTACAAACGAATATTCATTATAATCTTTATAATTATATTCAAATTTAGTGTAGTCTGCCGAATACATCGCTATAGTGTGTTTATTAATAAGATCAAGCTTCTTTAATTGGGGAAAATATTTGAATAATCTTACACTACAACCTCCACCACCTGGCTTTCTCCAAGTTGTATCCCGTTCGATTAACGCTACTTTTAATCCTTTTTTAGCTAGATGTTCAGCACACTTTGACCCTGCGGGGCCGGCTCCAGAAATAATTACATCATACATAGTTGTTTTTATTATTTTTATGGGATTGCAAAAATTATGTTAATTGCTTAAATAGTGTTTGAAATTCTTAATTTATATTTTTAATCCAATTAATCATCAAACTAATTGATAATTATCCAATTATTTGAATAAAAAAAAAAAATTTAAGAATTTTTTAATTAGTAGTTTTTTTGGTTCTTAACCGAGTCCTATTAAAGCTAAAGCATCTTTTGCAGTCAATAAAAGCTCTATTGTAAATTTATATCCTTCAATTCCAAAATAACCCGTATATCTCTTTGTCATTGCGACATATCCTTCGTGAGCTTTATCATCTGGAACTTCAAATAGACTGTAAGCTTTAATATCACTACTAGGCACTACGAAAATAAAGAGTTGTTTAACGAAATCGGGTAATTTAGGTAGATTTGGAAATGTCTTTCCTACTTCAGTTGCCTTATGGGGCGGAAATGTAGCTGTAGCTAAAAAATAAGTCATTAATTTCACCTTTTAAATTTATTTTTTATTATTTAAATTAGATTTTAGAGCAAGACATTATTTAATAGACAAATATATAAATTTTTCTCAATTTATACAAAGAAGTCAAATCAAAAAATGTTTGAT
Source organism: Promethearchaeota archaeon Loki_b31 (assembly GCA_005222975.1). Lineage (GTDB taxonomy): Archaea > Asgardarchaeota > Lokiarchaeia > Sigyniarchaeales > SOKP01 > SOKP01. The sequence goes on along the minus strand of NJBI01000082.1, from coordinate 7,225 downwards.
TTAATGTTGAATTTGGAATTGCAGTAAAAATAGTGAAGATAATATTAAAAGATAATTTTATATTATTTTAAATTGGTATTTTTTGTAATTTGTTGATTGATTTAGCTACTGCATGAGCCATTAATGGAGGAACTGCGTTTCCTACTTGCCTATATTTCTCGCTCATATTTCCGCAAAACCTATACCTGTCTGGGAATGATTGCAATCGCGCGGCTTCTCTAATGGAGATCGCTCTATTCTGTGTAGGATGGATAAATCTACCTGGGGCGCTAACGCAACCACAATTTCCCGTAATAGTATCTGCAGGTTTATTTAAATGAAGTCTACCGTATATATTGGGGTACCCTCCTTTAAGTTGGTACTCCTTCGGCAAAGAATTATGGTTCTCGCCTTGATTAATGTGAGAAATCCTTTTCATTACTAATTCGCTGTGATTTGGGGCAAAATGATCGTATAACCTATCTGACTCTTTCCTTAAATAATCTTGAAATTGCGTTTTTGGTGGATGTGAATATTCCTTAACTAAATTTTCTGTACGTTTTTTAACAAAAGGTTTTATGTCAAGAATATCAGAAATCGCGTCCTTTACCGTTAAATAAGATGGTAGTGCGTCTTTCTCGAAAGAACCTTTCTGGTTACCGTCCTTTCTATTTGTTTTTTGAATCTTTAACGATAAAATCGAATCCTCTGGAGTTCCTATGAAAAACACCCTTCGTCTTAATTGTGGAACGCCATAATCTGCCGCTAATAACACTTCCATTTTACATGAATAACCTATTTCGCTATACAAATCAATAACTTTTTCTACTACCTTTCCTTTTGACATCGATAAAATTCCAGGAACATTTTCCATAACGAAAAATTGTGGTTTAAAGTAATTAACCCATTGAATAAAATAATAAATTAACGTATTTCGAGGATCGTCTGGTCTTCTGTTTCCTACAGTAGAAAATCCCAGACAAGGGGGCCCTCCTATAATCCCGCTAATTTCTATGTTCTTAACGAATTTATCTAATATTTCTCCGCAATCTAATTCCGTTATGTCTTTATTTAAGCATAAAGTTTCGGGATGATTTAATTTATACGCATTATAATAATTTTCTTCTAATTCTATCGCTAATCCAACGCGAAAATTTGCCATTTCAAACCCGAGCGATAAACCTCCAGCTCCACTGAACAAATCTATTATGAAATTCTTTTTCTCCGACATCTTAATATTAAAAGAATCAGTGATTTTTTTTAAAAAATTTTGGAATGATTGTAAAAATGTTCAATTATACCTTCCCATTCAATCTCATCGCATATGTTTTGAGAAAAGTTAATGCTTTGGGTGGATCTGCTTGAGGCATGGCATATGATACGAGCACGCCTCCTTGAAATGGAGCGAATATTATATGCCCCATCCCACTATCGTTGGTTCCAATAATTCCTTCAGTAGTAGTTTCAACAACCGAAAACTCTCCATCGTTTAAAACAAAAGAGCGGGCTCCTTTTATTACATTCAAAATAATGTTCGTTTGATTGGTTAGATCCCAATTGTCTGTCTGGAAAATAATATTTCCCGAATCAGATACAACTGCGACTCCAGCAATTTTTGTGTTAGACTCTAGCGCATCAATTCCCAATTCGTCAATAATCTTTTTTATTTCATCCATATTAAAGATTCATGTGGTTAATTGTTTTTAAATATTTTTTTTATGTTTTACTCTTAAATTTAGTATCAGTACTAGATGAAAAAATCTACAATAAGAATAAAATCAAATTAATATTTAATTAATAACTATAACGATAAGTTGAAAATTTATAGAATTCATAACTAAGTTTAAAAATAGATAAGAAATGGACAAAGAAGATAACTATATCTCAATTAGAAATAAAATCTTAGATTGGTACAACGAAAACAAACGCGATTACCCTTGGAGAAAATCAAAAAACCTATATCAAATATTGATTACCGAAATTTTACTACAGAAAACTATAGCTATAAACGTTTCTAATATGTACAACGCTTTTTTTACGAAATATAAAGGCTTCGCTGATATTTTCAAGGCTGATATTAGTCAGCTACAATCAGATATTGAAATTTTAGGGCTATCCAACAAACGCGCTAAAATTTTAAAAGACTTAAGTGCGATGGTAATAAAGGAATATAACGGAGAAATCCCTCGCGATCCTGAAATACTTAAAAAAATCAACGGAATTGCCGATTATGTAAGCAACGCATTTTTATGTTTTGGATTGGATAAACGAACCTTGTTTCTTGATGTAAATATTAAGAGGTTAGTTTCGAGAGCGTTCGAATCTTTAAACTCAAAAGTAAAAATTGATGTTATTAATGCGAATTTAGATATGTTATTGCCTAAGACGAGTTGTAAACATATGTATTGGGCGATTCTTGATTTTGGAAACAAAATCTGCTCGAAAAAAAACCCTAAATGCGAGTTTTGCCCCATATCTGAAAATTGCTTGTACTACCAAAATCTTTAATAGATAATTTGTGAAAATCTTAATAACATAAATCTATTCTTTTTAATATTTAAAAAAAGGAAAATGGGCAAAATTATTAAATATTCGATCAACATTATCTTTTCATAATCCAGTTATGACATTGGAGATTTTGAAATGAAAAAAAATATCTTAAACAATAGGAAGTTAATTTATTTTCTTACAATGCTTTTAGCCGTATTAATGGTGACTTCTTGTTCAGCTAATGGAAATTATGTTACCAATAATGTACTTGAAGATAAAATGGTTGAAGATGTGAATATCGATAATGTTGTTGAAACCCAACCACCATATGTGGTAGTGATTGATGTAATTTCTAAAATAGATGACCTAATTGAAAAAATTTTTAATTCACCTGATGATTGTTGGAGAAAAACAGCCCAAAATAGAAAAAATACAATGATTAATAAATTAACTTCATTACGAGAATTAATATTGCAAGAACTTTTCGAGGAAGCATATAATAAAATGCTTCACGACATCAAACCAAAATTAACGGCTTTAAAAACTGATGAAGACGAGATACCTTGGGGAAATGGGACCTTCAAACAAGCTTGGGTTGTCTGCGAGGATTTTAGAGATGAATTCCGAGTTGACTGTAATACAATTTTAGAATTAATCTCAACCCAACCAATGTAATTAAATCTGAATAATAATTAATTCTTTTTGACCAGAAAATTCTTGCCACTTTTTTTTTTTACTTTTTCTGGTTCATTATTTCTTGAATCGTAATTTCAGGATGGTGATATCTTCCTGTTTCTAAAGATTTAGTACCAAATTGAATTGCTTTCTCAGGACAAAAATTAATACACGCTAAACATTGCTGACATTTATGTTGCCATTGTGGTAAACCTTCTGTAAGAACGATATTATTAACAGGACACACACTTTCACATATACCACAATTAGTACAATTTTCGTTAGCGTAGAAGGATTTATCGCTAGCGTAAACTTTATCACGGAACTTCTTATTCATTCTCTCGCTTATAATCGTCTTATTTTGAAAACTTTCTCCGTTTTCCTTTAAAATATTAGTGATTTTTTCAACCTGATTAATTGCGTTCTCAAAAAACTCTTTTTGTACGGCTTCTGAGTCTGTTTTATAACCTATTATAAAATTATTGGGCATTCTGATAAAAAATCCGGCATTAAGCGTTTTCGTTTTCGTTTCAAGTATATTATCTAACTGTTGCAAAGGTGCACCGTCCACATCTCCAGCCCTCGTAATCACGGCAAAAAAATAGTTGGACTTAGCAAGTTCTATGTTATTTATAAAATCGTAGACAATTTTAGGAAGACCAAAATAATATAAGGGAAAAATAAAACCAACTTTTTCACTAGTCGATGCAAGCTGATCTTGTTGCCAAACCTTCGCAATTGGAACTAATTCGCATTCTTCCAACTTTTCGGCTATATCTCTCGCAATCTTCAAAGAATTACCTGTTCCAGAAAAATAATAGATTGTAGTTTTCATATATCCTCAATATTTACTAATTTTTTAGACTATAATAAATATTGTGATTGTTTAACAAGTCACACAAATTGGACGATAAATTCCAATGACTTAACCTTGTGAGCTCAAATTTTTACAGCATAAATCTTTTTATTCGTTTTTACCTGTACCTATGTTTTTCCGGAAAAATTAAAGTTGGATTTAAGAATACATTTTGGCACATAGGACACGAGTTATACTTCGTTAACCAAGACGATACACACGAATAATGGTATTGACTACCGCAGAAAGAACATTTAATAGTTCGATTTCTTCCCTGCCAGATAAATTCGTGACAAACTGTGCATTGTATTCTGTCATGTAAATTTACCTTCTTCGTTTTTAATTCTCGCTCACAATAACAACAAAAATTAACCTTTCTGCTATTAGATTTTTGTATTTTCTTACCACAATTGGGACAATAATTAAAATTGGTGTCAGACATAGATTTTTCACGCAAATAATAATTCAAATTTAAACTATACAATAATAAAACAAAATTAACAGTTAAAAAATGATTTTTAGTCCAATTTTTATTAAATGATATTGTGTAAAAATTTGAGGCGTGAAAAATCGAATGGAATCAATCGTACAAGACTTACAAAAATAGAATATTTATATCAGATTATCATAGTCTAATTAATGTTAAAAAATTAAATTAGAAAAAAGGAAAGGAGAAGTTGCTAAAAATATATATCTGGTTTATTATTTCCATCTTAGGTATGTGTTCTATGGTACCACTTCATTTTTTATCAGTTGAACATTTAAAATTTCAAATAAAATATGGAAAGGATAAAGGTAATAAAATTACCGCAATACTCGGTCTCACTTCGGGATGGGGTTTTTTTACATTTTGGTTTGGAATTTGGATTTCGCCTCAGCCTATGTTTATTACTCCAATTTTTCAAAACTTCGTTATATCTATTCCAATTATTAATTTTTCAATACTATTATTCCATTTATTAGTTTCTATCCCTTTTATTTTAATGGGAGCTTGGTTTGGAATCGTAAGTGTAAGATTAACTACTCTTAAAGTAGCAGAAACACATAGGACAGAAAAGATCGTTTCAACCAAAATGTATTCCGTAATTAGGCATCCCCAATACTTTGGCGGAATACTAGCACATATAGGAATTTCTTTTCTGTTATCTTCGTTCTTTTCTTTACTTATTACTCCTGTAATAATTCTATTAAATTTTCTCGTTGCATGGAAAGAGGAAAAAGAATTAGTTAAAGAATTTGGTAAAATTTATGAGGATTATAAGAAAAATGTCCCTATGTTTGTACCAAAATTAAGAAAACAAAAACAATTGCCATAAATAAATAACGAGGGATTTATCTATTTTACTTTTTATTATTTAATATTAAAATTTTTAGATTATTTGAATCTAATTTCATGATTTAAGAAAATATTTGAACAAAGCACCATTTTTTTTGAAAAATAAGAAACAAATAGAAAAATTGTGCCAATCGCGAAAAAATCCCCTCTCTATCAGGACGAGAAAGCAATATTAAACCGATCGTCAGAAGATTATCGAGCTTGGCCAATATTTTGGCTTGCATTTGTGAGGTTAATTTATGTTTCTATATTTGAAAGAGCGTTGTCAAATTATCTGTATTTTGTCGTTGACATTAATGAAAGCACTTTAGGGATAATAACCTCAGCAGGAGCAATTGCCTATATCTTTGCACCTATTATTGGGCAAGTAATTACTTCAAAAATAGGCGTTCGTAACGCTATCATATTATCATCCTTAGTTACTCCGCTCTTGACCGGCGCACAGATGATTTACTTCGAGCCTTGGTTTTTAATCATGTGTCGTGTATTTTTAGGGTTAACCATGGGATTAGTTTGGCCAAATTTCCTCAATCTATTAAGCAAATGGCAAAACAATAGTAATATTGAAAAGTCTAATAAGAATTTTAGAAATTTTAATTTTTCTTGGAACTTTGGATTCATTTTTGGTCTTCTTATTGGTTATATTTGGGCTTTTACTTGGAATGATTACATTACCATGGTAATTTCATGGTCATTATCGTTTCTGTTAATCCCGATTAGTTTCTTCTTAAAAAAAGAATCAAGAACGCAACTTTTAGATGGAGCATCAGAATGGCAATTAGAAAGATTTACTTCTGAAGAAAACCTCAAAGTTAACTCAAACCCAAAATCTATTACACCCATGATCGTATATCCTATTTTGTTCTCATGGCTTGGAATACTATTCCTAGCTACTTCAAAGTCGATTTTCCTGTTTAGTTATCCCGTCTTTTTAAAGACTTTCTCACATCCTTCTTATCTAACGTATATCGTACAAGCGGGATTGCAATTAGCACAAGTTATAGGTTTAACATGGATTAACGTGATGAAAATCTATAGGCGCAAAATATCCGTGATCATAAGCATAATTGCAGTTATTATGATATCAACATCTATTCTTTTTATTGGAAATATTTGGTATATCTCGATAATAATTATGATTGTTGGGCTATTCTTTGGTTTAATCCATGGTACTGCATTGAAAATTATGCTCGAGTATGGAACTGCAGAAAATACAGCAAAATATTCGACAATAAACGAAATATTAATAGGAATGGGCTTCGGTATCACCCCTATCATAGCAGGATATGTTGTTGAAATTAATATTTACGTGATTTTTACGTTTATCGTGTTTTTTGGATTCTTTATTTTAATTTTTTTAATATATCTCTCCCGAAATATTAAAAAAGGAAAAAACAGATAGTTTAGGCTATCACATAGCGTTAAGACATGCGATATTATCTAACGAAAAAGTACATAAAGCCTTTCAGAATAAGAATCAACGCTTCCATCAAAGTTCCTTCTTATTCTTCTATGGATTCGTTTTCACTTGTTTCTTCTTCATTTTCTTCGGTTTTTTCTGGTTCATACACTGGTTCTGGTGCCGGTTCATATTTTCTATATGTTTGAAGCTGGTTTAACCATGCGGTTATTCTTGTTTCTGGCTCTGGTTCTAGCTTGGGCTCTGGAGTGGGTTCATATACTGGTTCAGGTTCTGGCGTAGGTTCGTATACTGGTTCAGGTTCGGGCTCTGGCGTAGGTTCGTATACTGGTTCTGGTTCTGGTTCTGGCGTAGGTTCGTATACTGGTTCAGGGTCTGGTTCTGGCGTAGGTTCGTATACTGGTTCTGGTTCTGGTTCTGGCGTAGGTTCATATACTGGTTCAGGTTCTGGCTTTGGTGTAGGTTCATA
>NJBI01000081.1 GCA_005222975.1 Promethearchaeota archaeon Loki_b31 | reverse complement strand
CCAGTTAAATACGCTATGCTGTCTTTTTTAAAGAATTTAACCCCGGTACCATCTCCCGGAGCTACGGGGCGGGCGGGGCAAGCATAGCTGAAAGGGGGTCGAAAGTGCAAGTTGCTGATTGGAAGCTCGTAAAAGGTTTCGGGTTTACCGATAAAATCGGGATTTAAGACTGTACATGGGGTAAATTTCAGTTAAATATATTTCTCTGCTGAAATGTATTGTGTCTTTTTTATTACAAACTTTTCCTTAATCATGCACTCGTGAAATATTTACTGCGAATACGGCATGCACAAGAGCGATGCACTATTTTGTGTTATATGTCATTCCTTTTTAATTTACTATAGAACATATATTGTGGACACCCTTCATATATTTTAAAGCTGTTCGTGTATCAAATGATATCAATCCACGTTGGGCAATGTTCCAGAAAAAATATGCCACATCGTGCTTTTCTTCCCTCAGTATTGCTCTCTACTACATCTGCCTTTTAAAAAGGCTTTGACGGGCGGGATTAAGCTGAGCTGTCCGAATCTTTTATTACATTTTCAAAAACCTCTAAAGCCTCATCAAATTTTCCTTCTTTCACTGAAGTCATTCCTAAATTCATTACTGTTGAAATATACTCCTCATCCAGTCTCGTAAAAGCAGCTTTTATGGCAACTGAAGCCATATCAGGGACAGTTAAACCACCGAATTGTTTGATAAGTTCTTCACTTGTAAAATATGCATAGATGAATTCCAGAATATATCTCCCCTTAAAAGTAGCATCTTTAACATGAGTTTTTAAGTACCATATACCAAAAATAGGACTACTCAGACGGTGGAATACCCGACGACCTTCTTTATGTTGTACTGTAATAAATCCTTTCTTCTTCAGTTTAGAAAATAAAGCCCTGTTTCGTCCTCGCTCACTCTCAGGCCCTTTCTCAAATATATCCTCAAATGAAAAGTTGGTCTTTGTAACATTTTGCGAAAGGTTTCGTACTATCTGTCCAAAAACATAGCGCTCTTGCGAACTGAGTTTAGCATCGATTCCTTCAACGTATGGTGATAGGTGGTCTAAAATAGAATCGAAATATTCTACAATCTCTAGTGGCTCTTCTAAAAGAAGTACCTGATACAAAGAAACACCAAGTCTTGGATATCCTGAGACTAAGTGATGTATAGCTTGAATTTTTATCGAGATTTCTTTTCTCAATTTTTTATTGTAAGTTTAATAGATCTCTTTCATCTCAATCATTTTAATAAAACAATAAAAATCCATTTAGCATAGAGAATTTCATTATTTCTATTTATTTTTTAATTTTTTGTCTAACTAAAAACCACTCTATTCTATATTTAAGTCTTTATATTTTCACTCGGATACAATCATTGATTAATAAAAAACACAAAATAGATAGGAATATTTTAGAAATATATCAGATTTCAACGGTAATTGTTCTAAATTAATAATTTTTAAATGGTTATATTACACTTATTGAATAAAATGTAAAAAAAAGTAAGGACAATTAAAAGAATTGATCACCTTAATCTTAAAGATCTATTGGCTTTAAAAGTTCAATTATCAAAATTATTATTTTTAGCTCTTAAATGAATTCATTAAATGAACCTACGAAAAATGAGATAGGGTTTTTCCATCGAAACAGTATTCTTTAATATTTTAAGCTAATGAAATTAAAACAACAAAATTACTTCCTTTTGTGTAATCTCCCAGCACTTTAGTTTCAATCCAAATTTTTCCATTATATTATATGTAAGTTATGAAAAATAGGATTGGCTTTCTCTATCGAAACCGTACACATATTCAATAGGCATACCATCGGGCCGCTTCTCAGGAGGGATGTAAATTATTCGTAAGTTAAGAATAAATGTGCCAATTCCATTTTTTGCGAGGATAATTACGGGATGGTCGGCTTCCCTAAAAATTTGTTCACTAATACTAAGAGTAATTGCTCTACATTGCCGCTCATCAATAACTCCTAATGAATGAATATATTCGTGAAGTAAGATGTGATAAGTGTATGCCCAGACGATTTCATAAGGTTGAGAATCCAAAATGATTTTTAAGGGAGATTTATTCATAACGATTTCCGTTCCAGGATGAAAATGCATCCCACCTATAAAACCTCCACGGAACACTCCCATTTCGACCAATCCTAAGCTTAATCCAGCTCGATGGCGCCCTAGTATTTTTCTTACATCATTCTTAACGCTCTCAAATATTTCGGGCATTTCTTTCTTTAATTCGCTTAGGTTCAATATACCACCTTATAAATTTTCTAATTTAAATTCTAATGAATTGTAAAAAAAATCATAAAATGAATGATTTTAAAAGTCAAAAAACCAATCATCATCATCTTCCCATAGGAAATCCATGAATGACGATAAGTCCTTTAATAAATTTGTTACATCTAACTTATGTGTTGCGCGCTTGAAAGGATCTAAGTCTGAAAAAAATAGATCTTCCATGAGGTTATCTATATTAATCCTTTGACGGAATTGAGCAGGATTATAAAATAATGTATAAAAAATTTCTCTTTCTAAATTTTCTAATTCAGGTCGCTTTTTTAAAAAATCCTTTTGATAAGTATCGTTAATTATGTTTTTTAGTTCCACAATATAACATTCTTTATTTTGCAGTAATTTTCTTCTTTCTAACTCGAATTCCCTAATTTTATTTTCAATATCTTTGATCTGTCCGCCTAAAAATCTGATTTTTTTATTTGGAGATTTAATGTTCTCAAATTTAGTAGCACATCCGATATCTTTTAGATTAATAGATTTGGCATCATCTTTAATCTCAGTCATACTATACCGGATATTGTAATAATCTGGAGAAATATTAATTCTGATTGAGAGATTGCTTTTTATTCGATATTTGCCACCGCGTTTTTCTTCACCGAACCTTTCAACTACATTGTTAGTGCTTAAGAGATCTAACTGGCTATGTACTGCTTGCCTTGAAATGCCTAAGATTTTAGCTAATTCTGATGGGGAGTGGGGAACTTTTGCCAGTTTTGACAATATAATTCTTCTAGTGGGATTTCCTAGCATTTCTAATAAGCTATCTAAGCTAATGAATTGCTTGGTCTGACTCTCTTTTTCCACTTCCATTTTTATCATCTTTTTAATCTATTAATTTAATTTTTTATTTATACAGTTCTTCAGGTGCTTTTGAATATTGATCGTGAATTTTTTTGGCTCTATCTGCTCCTTTAAGGATTTTTTCAAGTGCCTCATCGAAATCTGCTTTTGATATTACAACTTCATTAACTAATTGAGACCGAATGTGTTTAATTTTCTCTTCTAATTCTTGTATGTCTTTATTACTAGCTTTTTCTGATTGTAATTGTTCTAGTTGAATATTATAGTCTTGTATTTCCTTCCTTTTTTCGTTAAAGGCTGGAATAGCTCTTCTGATTGTTAATAATGTCGCTTCTTCAGAAAGGGCTTGGATATCAGCACCAGTATATCCCTCGAAACCTTCAATTAAGCTCTCAATATTAACATCACTTGCTAGTGGTTTATTTTTAAGGTGAATTTTAAATATAGCTTTACGTGATTCTAAATCTGGCATAGAAACCTCGATATGTCTTCCAAACCTTCCAGAACGTAATAACGCGGGGTCAAGCATGTCAGGTCGATTTGTCGCAGCGAGTAAAATAACATTTTTTAAATCTTCTAAACCGTCCATTTCAGTTAATAGTTGGGAAATAACTTGATCAGTTACCTCTGAACTTGCAGACCTCCCTCTCACTCCTGCAATTGCATCGATCTCGTCAAAAAATATAATGCACGGAGATGCTGACCTCGCTTTTCTAAATGTTTCTCTCACTGCCTTTGAACTTTCACCAACCCATTTAGATAGAAATTCTGGACCTTTCACTGAGATAAAATTTATTTCGGTTTCATGAGCTAAAGCTCTTGCTAACAGAGTTTTTCCAGTACCAGGGGGTCCAAACAATAAAATTCCACTTGGCGGTTTTGAAGATAAATGTTTATATAATTCAGGATACTTCAATGGCCATTCAATAATTTCTCTTAATTGTAATTTGGCATCTTCTAGTCCTCCAACATCTTCCCAAGTTTCTGTGGGTTGGGAAATAATTACTTCCCTTAAGGCCGAAGGTTCGATGTTATTTAACGCCAAGGTAAAATTTTCCATTTTTATTTTAATTGAACTTAAAACTTCAAAAGGAATTGGCTTGTCTAAATCTATTTTTGGAAGGATTTCTCTAATAGATAGCATCGCCGCTTCTTTAGCTAACGCTTCAATATCTGCACCTACAAAACCATGAGTTTTTTCTGCAATAGTTCTAAGATCCACATCATCATCTAACGGCATACCACGCGTGTGAATTTGTAATATTTCATATCGACCGTGCGTATCAGGTACGCCAATCTCAATTTCTTTGTCAAATCTACCAGGCCTTCTTAGTGCAATATCAATATCGTTTACTCGATTTGTTGCTCCAATGACGATAATTTCACCTCTTCCTTCTAAACCATCGAGTAGAGAGAGTAACTGAGCTACTACCCTTCTCTCAACCTCTCCAGTGACCTCCCCTCTTTTTGGGGCTATCGAATCTAATTCATCGATAAATATTATTGAAGGAGCGTTATTCTTAGCGTCGTCAAAAATATTCCTAAGGTTTTGTTCACTTTGTCCATAAAACTTACTCATAATTTCAGGACCGCTAATTGTAATAAAATAAGCGTCAGTCTCGAAAGCTACCGCCCTTGCTAATAAAGTTTTACCCGTTCCCGGAGGACCATGAAGCAAGACTCCCTTAGGAGGATCTATTCCTATTCTTTTAAACAATTCAGGATGTCTCATTGGTAATTCGATCATTTCACGAATTCTCTGAATTTCCTCTTCTAATCCACCAATATCCTCATAGCTTACTCTTGATTTTTCTCTTTCTACAAGTTCTTTATGTGTTTTTTCGCTTAATTTAATTTTTGTTCCGAGGTGAATTCTGACCGCAATAGCCTTTGGTTCAAAATCTACGATTATTAAGTCGTATTTTTTACGATAATTCCAAAAGCTTATAACATCATTTTTAGTTATTACTCTATTTTCTAGTAATGTATTTAGTTGTCTAGGGCTAATTATAACTGGCTCTGTTAAACTTGCGAATACTACTTTGTCGGCTAAAATCGCTTCAATTTTACGAATCTCTACATAATCATCAATCATTACTTCTATATTCCTTCTTAAAGACGAATCGAGCCTTAGGATTCCAGTCCCTTTATCTTCGGGTTTACCGGGATATAATAATGCAGCTGTCTTTGATTTTGTTAAGGGAGAATATATCTCAATCGCATCACCATTTTTTAAGTTTAACTTGCTGGTTATATAAGGGTCAATTCTTACCCTACCTTTGCCAGAATCTTCTTTGAATGCGTCTTTTACTCTTAACCTATTTTCTTTTCCTTCATAACCACTTGAAATCCCACTCATCTTTTTATACCAGCTTTAATCGATATTCTTATTATCTTGATTTTTGTTTATTAATTTTTTTGTTTATTTTTCGCATAATAATAGATACAATTCCGTTGTTGACCTCTACAACGTGATCCTTCATGGTGGATTCAAACGGTAATTGTAGCTCCTTTTCAAAATTTTGGAAATTACTTTCAGTCAATATTTTCAGTTTTCTTCCATCCTCGCTTAAACTTAAAATGATATGGCCTTTTTCTATTCCCGGAATTTCTATGACAATTTCAGCGTAATCATCATACACATTTAATTCGTAATAAGGTTCTTTTTCCAAGAAGGCTTCTCGCTCAAAATCCGGTTTTAAGGAAAGTGTACCTACATTCATTACCTGTTTTTTTCCCGATTTTCTTAACATTTTAAATTGAGGGTATGATGAAAGGTTCAATTTCTTAAAATATTCTTGAAGTTTTTTCTCGTCAAAATCGCCTTCGATCTTTATCTCTGGTTTTTCCATTCCAGATTCAAAATGATATGTGACCTTAAATCCTTCTACTTTTTTATTTTGGAGATTTAGGTTTGGATCAAAATTTGATTCAGGCAAAAATAAAAAATCCACATCAAAAACCCCTTTATCTATTTTAAGGAGTTTTTTAATCCGTTCTAAAAAATCATAATAATCGTCATCAAACTCGTCTGACAAAAAGATCACCTTCTATAAAATTATGTCAACTTCTAATTGACATTAATTGCTTTACCTATTTTAATGTATCGATTTTTTAAAATAAGTGGTTAACACTTAAAAAAATTTTTTTTTTTTCCTTACTTAAGCAATTTAAGAAAAAGAAGGAATCTCTATTCCATTAGAGAAATCAATTGTGATTTGTATATTTTTTTAAATATTAGACCAATTAAATCTTCAAAAGACTCTACAACACCTACACCTTGTATTGCGATAGTTTTTTTGATTTTTAAGTTCTTATATTTAAAATAATTAATATTTTCTAAAAACTCAGAAGTATCAAATGTATCCGGTAAATCTTGTTTGTTAAATGAGAGGATTTTGGGCATTTTGATGATATGGTCTTCAAAATAACTACATAATTCGTTCCAAGACGTCAAATTTCTGTAGTAAACACTTTGCTGTGAGTCCGCTACAAAAATAATCCCATCAATAGCTTGTAGTGTAACTGGTCTTGTAACTATATAGAAATCTTGTCCCGTTGTAGAATAAAGGTGTATTTTGAGGAGCCATTGCTGGTTTTTAAATGAAATGGTTCCGTAATCAAAGAATAACGTTCTACGTACGCTACTCTCAATACTTAACACTTTATCCTTCTTTCCAAAATGATTAAAGAGCGATTTCATAGTGGTGGTTTTCCCTGAAAGTGCGGGACCAAAATAACAAATTTTTAATTGAATAGTTTGATTTAAATAATCTATTATCATTTTCTACTTTTTTAAATTGGTTTTTGTCTTATATTTTTATTAGAACTATTTTAATTTCTACTTTTTTTGAGAATTTCAATATTACGCGATTAAGAAAAAGTACGAGGATATTAATTAAAGTTGAGTTTAACTTCTTTTATTGCTTCACTAGTTCGGTGTAATAATTCAGATGCAACTTGTTGAGATGGCCACCCCCCCAATCCACAATCGGGGCCAACAAATCTTAAGCGCCCTTTATATAATTCTAACGCGTCAAGGAGATTCTTTTTAATTCTCTCTTTAGAGTCAATAAGGCTCATCATGCCTTCGGTGGTTTTTAAATATTCCCATGTTTTTCCAGAGTCTATTGTTTCCGCGATTATATTATCAATATTGGTTCGGGAAATTCCAACGCGAATAAATTTATCGAATTGATCTAAAATTTTTTTAGAAATCTTATTGGATTTATTTGAAGCGTATTCACAGGTTAAAACATCTATGTTTTTGCTTTTTAAAGGAATATCTGCTCTATTTAAAGTGTGTATATGAATTTGGGTGGTTATATCCTTTGTTTTAATTCCATCTAGAGATTCGTCGAAAATCTTTATTATTTCGTCGTCGCTAATATTTAAGAGATCGGTATAACCAAAAGAAGGCTCGTCAATCGCTATTACTGAAGTTTTTAAATACTTGTTATTAAGAATTGAATTTTTTAGGAAATAGTTAACTGATTTAGCAAAGTTTAAAGCTAAATCGTTATAGACTGTGAAACTATGTTGTTTAACATATAACTCAATCGGTCCTGTGACACAAACTTTAATCTTAATAGGGTTACCCGTATACTCGTAATATTTTTCTGCATATTTTTTAATTACCAAAATTTCAGGAATACAAGCCTTGTTAACATCAATTAAACCCGGATTTACTTCGTAATCTTCAATAGGTTTTAGAAATTGGGTATGCATGTTCATTAGTTGCGGGTAATTAATAATTTGAACCCCAGCATTTAATTTAAATTTAAAGCAGTCAACCATGGGATTAATAAAATAAATTTGAATTCCTTTATTAAAAAAGATGTCATTTTTATTTACGATTGCTTTATAAGCAATCCAATAAAATCTATTAAATGTCTCTTTATCAATATCAATGGGTAGAGGGAAGCTACCAACATCGTCAAATTGGGGAAATTCAAATTCATCCATTGATCAAACACAAACACTAATATAGTTAATCATAAATAATCTGCTATAACAGATATATTTATGGAACGTGAGTTAATTACGAAACAAATAAAAAGAAAGAAAAAACAGCAAATTGCTGAATTAGCGTTAGCTGCTAAAATTGCTAAGGAGAGAAATGTTAAGCCATTTATATTTCACTTTCTTACAACTTTAAAATGTAATTGCGATTGTGAAACTTGTCTTTGGAAAAATAATACGAAAAAAGATGAACTAACACTTGATGAAATCAAGCGTATATATTTGGAGGCAAAGGAAGCAGGATTTTTAGTAACTATTCTTTGGGGCGGAGAACCTCTCATTAGAAAAGATATTACTGAAATTATTAAATTTGTTAAAAGGGAGTTAAAATTTACAATTGTTGGAATAGTTACGAATGGCTGGTTCCTTCCAGATAAAATCAAAGAATTTGGAGATGATATAGATTTTATTCTTATATCTCTGGACTCCCCTAGACCTGAAGAACATGATCAGATTAGAGGGTTGTCTGGATTGTATGATAAAATAATGGATTCTGTTACTATTGTTAAAGAAAGCTATCCATTGATTTCACTACAATTTAGCTTTTCAATTAGTAAATATAATATAAATCGCGTTGAGGAAATGATAATTTTATCAGATAAAATTGGAATTCCCGTAGCTTTTAACGTAATAAATACTGTCCGCCATTATTCACACGGTGATGTAGATGAGAAAGGCATACTTTCTGCGAATGCTAACGAGATTAGTAAAGCATTTGAAAAAATTTTAGACGCTAAGAAGAACGGTTCGAAAGTGCTAAATTCAGAAATGTATCTAAACCATTTTATTGGTGGTAAAAAGCAATACCTATGCCACGCAAAAAAGGTTTTCATGTTTGTAAACTACAATGGAGACATTGAAAATTGTCTTCAGATTGATAAACCTATAGCTAATTTACGACAAATATCTGTTAGTGAAGTGTTACAACTTCCTCAATTTGTTAAATTCATTAAAGAAAGCGAGAAATGTTATAGCTGTAATTCTCCTACAATGATCGACACAAGTTATTTATGGGATGATCTGAGATTGTTAACAAAATCAGGAGGTATTTCATTTGGTTAGATTTTTATTATCTCATCTAATAGTATTTCTCTATTAAAAGATCTATTTCTTTCTCTTCCAAACCAAATAATTCAAAAAGGAGTTTATCAATAATTTCTTGAACTGATTGCTGATTATTTTGTTCTATGGATTCGAATATTTCATCTAATAACATCTTATTCTTGTCATTAAAAAAAAGTTTTAATTCAAGAATTTTTTCCTTAATTTCTTTTAAATTATGAGGTTCCTTGAAACTAGTGAACTGAATCATCCACATAGCTAAGAGTTTTATTAAGGATATTTTAGAAACTTCTTCGTCAGATTGAAATCTGTGTACATTTGGAACATATAATTGGTCTTCTAATTTCGTCTTACTTCTCTTGATTGAAATGTTATTAGCTTTAAATAAGAAATTAACTAATTTGGAGTTTAAATAAGCGATAAAAAATAAATAATCGACTTTCGTCTCGTCATCTTTCGGCCATAAGAAGTAAGTATCGGAAGTTGCGTAATAAGTCTCTTCAGAATAGCCAAATATGTTGTCATTTGAGATGTATTTGAAGAAAATCTTTTGGTTTTTGTCATATAAAGGTTCAAGATTAACTATTCTTCGCTCGTTTTCAATTCCATTTCTAATAATAAAACTGCCCCTTCGAGGAAAATATACATCTTTTACGTTTTCTTTTGCGTTTGCTAATATCTTTTCCAGCTCCTCTTTGTATTGATGTAAATAAGACGTTAATACGGGGTATTTCTTTTTTATTAGCTCATTCCTTTTGTTCTTATCTCGATTTTTAAATTCTTCTTTATTGAAATATACGATATATCCATGAAAATCTTCCATTTTATAACCATAAGACCTAATGGATCTACTTTTAAAAATTTTTTTTAGCCTTTTCTTTTCTTCCTCGTTTAATTTAACAAATTCGCCGTTAATTTTGATGAATACTTCGTTATCCCTAAGTTTTAGATTCTCCTTAGGATTTAAAATAAAAATCTCGTCTTTAATTAATATCAATCCATTTCTAATAATAAAATAATCTTTTAAGAAAGTTGTTTTACCTTTAATTATACAAAAGGACTTAATTTTATCAACAATATTTTTGACTTCAATTGGATACAAAAGATTCCAACTGCCTTTACTATTTAGCTCTCTGTTAGTTAAGGCTGATTGATATCGCGTAACAAAATTGTGATTTAAGGAGTGTTTCAAGGAATGGTTCAACATATCAAAAATAACATTATTAGTGTTGTCATTAAATTGATTTTGGGGTTTAGAACTTAAAATTTGTACTATATCTATTTTCCTATTTGTTTTTTTTAGTTTATCGTTTTCTGTCTTCTTTTGAAGTGTAAAAATACAATTATGTTGCCCAAGGGCATCTTTAAATACTCTTATCCTCGATAAATCAATATATTGAATTAAAAAACACTCGTCTAATATGTGTGGTTTCAATAACTTAATACCAGTTTTCTTGGATTTAGTAATCCAATAATTTGTTGTGATATAGGAGAGAATTCCACCGGGCTTTAACTTAGCTATTCCAAGATGGATAAAGAAATAAAATAAGTCCATATTACCAACGAAGTATTCGCGACAAAAGGAATAATTTTTTATCAAGTTCTGAAAAACTTTTGCGTTATAATTTTGACCTAAGTAAGGCGGGTTTCCAATTATAATATCGAACTTTTCTTTAATATCTGAACCTAAAAAATTTTCAAAACGAAATTGAACGTTAGGATAATTTTTAACCAATTGCGATTTTAAACGATTATCAATCTCATACGCAGTTATGTTTGTGAGATTGTATTCCAAGAGATATTTTAAAAAAACGCCCTCCCCTGTTGTAGGATCAAGAACCTTTAAATCATTAATTTTAATATTAAATTTATCTTCATAGTTTAAAGTTTTAAGTAGCCCGAGAACATTTGAAACCATAAACTTAGCGACATAGCTAGGCGTAAAAACTTGTCCGATCGTGGCGTTTTGTTGTTTTACATCCTTTTTTGTATCCATCTAATTTTAATATTAGTTTATAACCTCTAAAAAGGTGATGTTTTTCTAAAAAGAAAGGAAAATAGTTAAAAACTATAATAATGTGTATTATAATGGAGGAATAAAACTGGAAAAAAAAAATTCTAAAAAGTTGGGATTACCCATTTCATCTAAAACAGGAGAACCATTAAAGCCATTTATAAAACCGGGGGATACATTACTACTAGGTATCACATTTATTGCTTTGGGATTATGGTGGTGGTATTTAATTTCTCGGAGAACATTACCAGTTTCTGCTAACTTTTTACTTTTTATTTGTTTTTTAGTTGAAGGATGTCTATTGATTTCTCGTGCAAAACTAGGCAATAAACACGTGCTGGCTCACCAAATAATCGTATTAATAATCGACCTCTTTATATTTTTTATGGGATTTGTTTTTTCAATAATCTTGGGGTCAATACTTGGTCTATTGGGCATGGTAGGCGGTATTATAATCATTATAATATGTACTTTGGTCTCCACTATTCATTGTATATATTGGCTCGTGAAGTTGGAAAAATACAAGGTTAAAAATTAAGTCGTTAGAAG
>NJBI01000080.1 GCA_005222975.1 Promethearchaeota archaeon Loki_b31 | reverse complement strand
TATTCAAAGATTTGATGGTTAGAGTATCAGGTTACAGTGCTAGGTATACAGAACTACCAAGAGCTGTTCAAGATGACATCAAAGCACGATATTGCTATTCTAAATTCTAAAGTATTGCACCGCTAAATTCTTACTATACCTAATAAGCATTCTATCAACTGCATAAGGGCAATAAAAATAAGTTTGATTTACTATCTTAATGTATTTACATACAATATATTAAAATTATAAAATGAATTAAACAGTTTATAGTAGTAGTATATTATTCTTAAATGATTTAATATGTACAATTTCGATTATGAAGAATTAGGATTAAAATGTGGCTTAGAAATTCATCAGCAGCTTGATACAGAAACTAAACTGTTTTGTAGATGCCCAAGTAAACTTCAAGGAACTAGGGTGCCCGATTTTTACACAAAGAGGTATATGAGACCTGTTTTGGGAGAAATGGGCACATTTGATGAAGCTATGCTGACAGAATATAAAAAGGGTAAGACTATCATTTATGAAGGTTACAACGACGTAATTTGTACTTACGAGTTAGACGATACCCCACCGTTTTCCTGTAATGAGGAAGCTAGAAAAATTGCCTTAGAATTAGCTTTACTTCTTAATGCAAATATTATTGAAGAGATGCATGTAAGTAGGAAAAATTATCTTGATGGAAGCGTCCCTTCTGGGTTTCAGCGCACAATGATTTTGGGAACAGATGGATACATAACTTTGAAGAACGGTAAAAAAATCAGAATCGCTATATTAAGCTTAGAAGAAGAAGCTGCTAGGAAAATAAAAACTGAAAATAAAACTAATTTTTACAGACTAGATCGCCTTGGAATTCCATTAGTAGAAGTAACAACACAACCGGATATAAATACACCTGAAGAATGTAGAGAATGTGCTGAAAGGATTGGATTATTACTGTGGATAACTAATGTAAAAAAAGTTCTTGGCTCAATCAGGCAAGATATTAATGTAAGCATTAAATCTGGAACCCGGATTGAAATTAAAGGAGTTCAAAAATTGAGTTGGATAACCTTATTGGTTAATCATGAAATTTTACGTCAACTTAACCTAATAGAGATTAGAGAACAATTAAAGAATCGAAAAATAAGTGAAAATGACATCCCTCAAGAGCCCGTAGATTTAACTAGTTTAATGGGAAAAACTGGATCAAAGTCCATTGCAACTGGTATAAAATCGGGAAAAAAACTCTATGGTTTAAATTTTAAAGGTTTCAAAGGTATTTTTGGAAAGGAGCTAATGGAGAATTATAGATTCGGTACCGAGGTAAGTAGTAAGGTAAAAGTTATTTCAGGCCTAAAAGGGATTATTCATTCTGATGAAAAATTAGAAAATTATAATTTTTCTCAAGACGAAATAAAAAAAATCCAAAATAAGTTGAATTCAAAAGAAAAAGATTGCTTTGTTTTAGTTTTGGGGACTATTAAAGAACTTAAAATAGCAGCAGATATAATCATTAATCGGATAAAGTATATTTTTAAAGGTGTTCCGCCTGAGACAAGAAAAGCACTTGATGATGGAAATACGGAATTTTTGAGAGAATTACATGGTGGGGCACGTTTATATCCTGATACAGATTCACAAGCAATAATGAATACAATAGAAGAAACTAAACAAATTCAAAAGACTTTACCTAATTATCCTTGGGATATAATTGAAGATTATGCTAAAATGTACAAAGTTGAACAGAGTTCCATTAAAAAATTAATTTTTAATGGGCAGTTATCTCTATTTGACAGCTTAATAGATATTTACCCAGCGAAACCTTCAATAATCATAACAACATTATTAAACACAGCAAAAGCAATTAAGCGGGAAGGAAAAATAATAGAAAATATAACTAATGACGATTATAAAAAAATCTTCCTAGAATTGAAAAATAAAAAAATTGGAAAGGAAGCTATCGAAGATATAATGAGATTAAAAGCAGATTCTCCAAATCTCTCTATCGAACAATCAATCGAGAAACTACATCTTGAAACTCTTTCAGTTGAAGATTTAAAAATAATAATCAAAGAAGTTATAAATAAAAACCCAAAAATCATTAAAGAAAGAGGAATGAGATCCATGGGACCACTAATGGGAGAAGTGATGAAAAAAGTACGGGGAAAAATAGATGGTGAGATCGTTTCTAAAGAATTGAAGATACAAATATCAAACAAATTAAAGGAGATGAAATAAGTGGAAGATAAACTAAAAGGATATAAAGGCAAATCTATAGATCTTCTAAAAAAGTATACAATTGAGATCTGGGATATCATTCAAATCACTACAAATAAAACAAAATTAGAAGGAATAGTAATGCCAAGAAGTGAATATTCTGCTCCTGATTTTATAGAAATCAAGTTAGAAAACAACTATAATGTTGGAATAAATGTCTCTGAGATACAAAATATAAAAAAAATTGGAAAAAGAGAAGCTAATTACAAACTTCCAGAAAAAGAATTTCCATACAATAAAGATTTGCCTAAGCTTCAATTATTAGGAACTGGAGGAACGGTTGCTTCAAGATTAGATTATACGACTGGGGCGGTTATACCTTCTTTTACCCCAAGTGAGTTATTTAGTTCCGTACCCGAATTGGCAGAAATTTGTAATATTGATTGCGAAATTGTTTTTGAGATATTATCAGAAAATATGAAATTTGAATATTGGCAAAAATTAGCAGAAAAAGTTAAACAAGCCATAGATTCTGGTTTTGATGGAGTAATTATAGGACATGGAACAGATACTATGACATTTACTAGCGCCGCTTTATCTTTCATGTTAAAAGATTTGTCTATTCCAGTTGTGTTAACAGGGAGTCAAAGAAGCTCCGATCGTCCTTCCTCTGATGCTGCTTTAAACCTGATAAACGCTGCTACTGTAGCTACTTCTGATATAGCTGAGGTTGTAATAACTATGCTAGGTTCTCCTTCACATGATTATGGATTAATTCATAGAGGAACAATAGTAAGAAAAATGCATTCCTCAGTAAGAGATACTTTTCGTACTATTGATGATATTCCGTTAGGGATGGTAAGGGACAGGAAGATTAAAACATTTAAAAATAATTACAGAAAACGAAGTCGATCTGAAACTACTATCAATACGAATTTTGAGAAGAAAGTAGCTCTCATTTATTCTTATCCCGGACTGGAAAATGAACAAATTGAATTTTATATAGATAAGGGTTATAAAGGTATAGTATTTGCTGGAACAGGGCTTGGACATGTCAGCACATATGTTTATAATGCTATTGAAAGAGCTATTCAAGAAGGAATTACTATTCTTATGATCACACAAACTTTACATGGTTTTGTAGGGATGAATGTGTATTCCACTGGGAGAGAATTACAACATTTAGGTGTTATTCCAGGTAGGAACCTCTTGCCAGAAGTTGGGTACGTCAAATTAGGTTGGGTATTAGGCCAAACAAACGATCTAAAAGAAATCAAAGAGCTATTGTTAGCTAACATTGCTGGGGAGTTTATCGATAGAGAAGTTCCAATAGCTTTTAATTATAATATAGACGAGTTATTGAAAAATAAAAAATTATGATTTGTTTCTCTTGTTTTATCTTAAAACTAAATAAATTCTAACTAAAATAATAAAAAATTTAAACTTTTATTAATTAGATATTACTAATTCGATAGTAAGTGATCTTTATGGGAAAGCGAATTTTAGCTCAAAGAAAAGGATACGGCCATTTATGGGCTCGATCTCCAAGTCACCGACATGTAGGAAAGGTAAAGTATCGTCCCTTCAAGAAAAATGAAAAATTGTTTAAATTTAAAGTGATTGAATTCGTTCACGCTCCAGGTAGAGGTGCTCCAGTAGCTAGAATTAGTTACGAAGATGGGGAAAAAAGTTTATGGTTACCTCCAGAAGGAATTTATGAAGGACAAGAATTTATTCAGTCTAAAACGGGATATGGCCAAGAAGTGAAAGTAGGAAATATCTTACCTGTGAAAAAAATCCCCTTAGGAACTCTTGTATTTAATATTGAGGGAACTCCGCAAGATGGTGGCAAATTTGCGAGAGCATCTGGAGTAGGCGCCATTATAAGGAATAAATCGGGTAAAAACATTGAAGTGTTATTTCGATCAAAAAAAACTAAATGGTTTAATGAAAATTGCCTTTGTACCGTTGGAGTTGTTGCTGGTGGCGGAAGAACCGATAAACCATTTTTAAAAGCCGGTAATAAATTCCATTATGTAAGATCTAAAGCTAAAAAATGGCCGGTTGTTCGTGGAGTCACGATGAACGCAGCAAGTCACCCCTACGGAGGAGGTGCAAAACAAAGTCCTCATAAGCCAACAACAACCTCTAGAAATGCCCCTCCCGGTAGAAAGGTGGGACAAATAGCCGCTAGGAGAACAGGTCATCAGAACTAAAATCTTATTTTCAAAATTTTTTAAATAAAAAGTAATAATAAATTAAATTTTCGTAGATATTCGCTTTTTAATAGAAATTTAAAAAAAGAATAATAATTGATCATAGATTATTTCAATTATAGAAATAAAAGATCAATAAGTTAGCTATGGATCATAAATTTATTAATCCAGTTGAAACTCGTTATCGAACTAAAATAGCTGAAATTTTTACAGAAGAAAAAAAATTAGAGAATTGGTTAAAAGTTGAGGCAGTATTAGCAAAAGCACATGCTAAATGGGGCAATATTCCTCAAGAGTCCGCAGAAGAGATATGTAAGAAAGCTAATTTGAATTATGTTAAATTAAATCGGGTAAAAGAGATTGATAAGGAAATTCATCACGATTTAATGGCTATGGTTAAGGCTTTATCAGAACAATGTGAAGGAAATGCTGGAAAATACATCCATTTGGGGGCAACAAGTTACGATATTGAAGATACAGCAACAGGATTACAGTTAAAAGAAGCTATATTATATATCACTAATTCTTTAAAAAAGCTTTTAATAGAACTAATAAAAGTTATACAGGATAAGAAATCGCTTGTTTGTATAGGAAGAACTCACGGACAACACGCTATTCCAACTACATATGGGATGAGATTCGGCGTATGGGCATATGAAATAGATAGACATTTAGATAGATTAAAAGAAACTCTAAATCGAATATCATATGGTAAAATGACGGGTGCCGTTGGAAATATGGCAAGTTTCGGAGAGAAAGGTATTGAAATTCAGAATTTCATAACGAAAGAGCTTGGATTAAATCCAGCTTTAATCACGAACCAAATAATTCAGAGAGATCGTCATGCTGAAGTCCTCTTTTTAACAGCGCTGATCGGACAATCACTAGCTAAAGTCGCAAGACAATTTCGAGTGCTCCAAAGAAATGAAATCGCTGAAATGTTTGAACCTTTCAAAAAGGCTCAAGTAGGAAGCTCGACGATGCCTCATAAGAGAAATCCCCATAAATCTGAACGAATTTGTAGTTTAGCTAGAGTCTTAAAATCCAATATTATACCCGCTCTAGATAATATAATATTAGAAGATGAAAGAGATTTAACGAATTCTGCTAACGAAAGGATAATTTTTGCTGAAAATTTCATACTGTTAGATTTTATGATAATACAATTAACGAGTATTATCCAAGAAGTTGAATTTGATGAGGAAAGAATAGAAGAAAATTTAAATCTTACCAAGGGAGCTTGTTTATCTGAAAAAATCATGTTAAATTTAGTTGAAAAAGGTATCGGAAGACAAGAAGGGCACGAAATTTTAAGAAAAGCAGCAATAAAAGCAAAAAAAGAAAATCGTTTTATTAAAGAAATCTTATTAGAAAATGGAAAAATAACGGAAAGTTTTACAAAAGATGAAATTGATGATTTGTTAAATCCACATAACTACATAGGAAAATCTCTTGAGCTTTTAGAAAATTTATTAAAATTTCTGGAAAATAAACATAATTTGTAAAAATGTCTGACGAAAAAGATATATATTCTCAATTAGGGGTTTCCTCAAAAAAGGAAGATGTTCATAAAGCAATCCAATCGATTGATAAAGGATTATTCCCCGGAGCATTTTGTAAAATAGTACAAGATGTAGGTAGGAGAGATGATTATTGTTCAATATTTCATTCAGATGGAGCAGGAACAAAAGCAAGCTTAGCTTATATGTATTTTAAAGAAACGGACAAAATATCTGTTTTTAGGGGGATTGTAAGAGATGCTCTTGTTATGAATGTTGATGATATGTTGTGCGTTGGAGCTACTGGAAATTTTTTTATATCTAATAATATCGGTCGAAATAAACGGTTTATCTCGGGCGAAGTAATTAGTACAATAATTAAAGAATATTTTACATATAGCGAAAAGCTGTCTGAATTTGGTCTAAATGTCGTAATGTGTGGAGGCGAAACTGCTGATGTAGGAGATATTGTAAAAACTCTACTAGTTGATGCCTCAGTTTTTACCAGTATGAAAAGAGAAGATATTATTAATGCTGAAAACATCAAGGCAGGGGATGTGATAGTTGGATTAGCTAGTGATGGAAGAGCATCGTATGAAGACGAATTTAATAGCGGAATAGGAAGTAACGGATTAACCTTAGCCAGACATGGAGTTTTATCTCATGCTTATTATAAGAAATTCCCTGAATGTTATGATCAAAACCTTGATGAACAATTTATCTTTTTTGGGAATTATCAACTTACCGATAAGATCAAAGGATTGAGTTTGACTGTTGGAGAAGCTTTATTGTCTCCGACTAGAACTTATGCTCCATTATTGTTGGATGTACTAAAAAAATATCGAGAGGAAATTCACGGAATGATACATAACACGGGAGGAGGCCAGACGAAAATTCTCAATTTTGGTAAGGGTATAACTTATCTTAAAAATAATCTTTTTAAAATTCCCAAAATATTTGAAATTATAAAAACATCTTCAGAAACTTTATGGAAAGAAATGTATCAAGTGTTTAATATGGGTCATAGAATGGAAATTTGTTGTGATGAGTCAATTGCTAAAGAAATTATAGAAATTGCTAAAAAATACAATATCAAATCAAAAATCATCGGGCAATGTGAAAAATCGTCTTATAAGAACAAAAACCAACTAGAAATAAAATCTGAATTTGGATCTTTTAATTACGATTAAATTCATTTAAAAAATATATAATGTGATTGAAATTTTTGATGTATTTTGTATAGGAGCTGCCCTTGTTGATATGGTCGCTCAAGTAGTAAGACATCCTGCTGAAGATGATGAAGTATTCGTATCAAACTTAACTTTATTGTCTGGTGGAGCAGCCGCTAATACTGCTTATGCTTGTGCGAAAATTGGATTATCAACAGCGTTCATTGGAAAGTTAGGGAGTCAAGATACTTTTAGCAACAAAATAATTAACGATTTCAAGGAAGTAAATGTTGCTACTAAGTTTATTAAATATTCTGAGCAATATGGAACTGGTTCTGCTTATATTGCTTTAAATGAAAAAGGAGACCGAAGAATATATGCTTATAGTGGTGCCGCAAATTATCTTTCAAAGGAAGATCTTTTAGAAAAAGAATTGATAAATACAAAAATAATTTTCTTAAGTAGCTTAAAAAATTTAGAACCGTTTATTGAAGCCGCTATTATTGGTAGAAACAACAAAATACCCGTTATTTTAAATCCTGGTATGTTAATCATCGACCAAGGTTTAAAGAACATTAAAAAATTGCTGGAGAAAATTGATATATTAATTCTCTCTCAAAAAGAGTATGCAACTCTTTTTGATATAGAAGGATGTGATTTAAACGAAGATTTGATCCAAGAAAAATCGAGCACCCTATTTAATTTAGGTATACAAGTTATTATTACTACATTAGGTAAAAAAGGAGCATTATTACTAACCAACAGTAGAGCAGAACTTCAACCTCCATTAATATTAAGTAGTTTAATTGATACAACTGGAGCTGGTGACGCATTTTCAGCGGGATTCATTTATGGGCTTGTTCGAAATATGAATCTAAAATTTGAACACCTTAAAAATAACGTAAAAATTGGTAATTTTGTGGCTGGAAATTGTATACAAGAATTAGGGGCAAGAAATGGGATTCCAAGTAGAGAGGACTTAAATTTTTTTTTAAATGCTTCAAATAAAAAAATTTAAAATATTTCGATTTAATTATTTGTTATTCATTGAACTTGTTGTTAGAGATAGATAAATTATGAGAAGACCTAAGAGCCCTTTAAAAACAATATTTATTCAACGATTATATTTTTTCTTCGAAGTTCTAATTATTTTTCTTGGAATCTATATTTTTATGTTAATTCCTGCTATTCTACTACCTCTCTTGATTGATTTTAATTCTGTAATTTTTGAACCTCTTCTTTTTATGTTGAGAGCGGCAATTATTATCGTTGCGATTCCTTTATTTCTACATTTGTCCAATTTTATAATGGTGTCTCAAAGAAAAAAATTAATCTTAGAAGAGGATATCAGCCCTTCAAAGAACTTTTTAACTTTATTTAATATTACAAAAAAGAATTTTAAATATCAGCTTTTATATGGAATATTAATACTTTTTTTAATTTTTATACCGTTAGATTTTTTTACATATTTATTTTTACCTGAAATGCTATATTATTTGTCCGAAGTTTTAAACCCTAAGGCGGAGTTTTCTTACAACTCTTACCTTTTGGAGAGTTATTTCGTGTTTCTTATATCTGTTATTATAATACAAATTTTTGTCGCTATATATGAGGAAACATTAACAAGAGGTTTTTTAGCTAATAGAGGAAGTGATTACTTTAAAAATATGTCTGCTGTAATTATGACTTCCTTTTTTTTTGGTTTAGGACATTTTGGTTATATTCTTGCGATACCTAGTATCGGGTTACCAATAATTTTTCCTATTATATGGTTTTTACAGACTTTTTTAGTAGGAATTATTCTTGCGATGCTGGTTTTAAGACGACATTGGATATTTCCAGTGATTTTTGCTCATGCAGTAAATAATATTATTTCAGCCCATTCAATTTGGAATTTTATGCATGGTAACGATTACTCATTAATGAGCTTCATTGTTTACATTCCATTATTAATTATCAGTATATTTTTGTTTGTTTGGCAATTCTCTCGAATCAAAGAAAGTTTATCAATAGGTTTTAAAGAATTTTTTTCATATTTCAAAAATGATAATGAAATTGGAGAGGATTGGTTAAAAAAAATTGTTAGGATAATGATGGATTTTTTATTCGGTTTGATTATTTTTATGATTGGGGTATTTATATTATAGCGAAAAAAAAAATGGTAAAATTAGGGATAATTTCAGATACTCACATAACAAAGAATGATGAGCCTATTCTAATTGAAACTTTAATTAATCAATTAAAAGAAATCTTCGAAGATGTTGACGAAATCATACATGCTGGAGATGTATGTGAACCTTTTTTCTTAGAAGATTTGAAAAAAATCGCTCCAATCAGATGCGTAAAAAGCGATTTAGATGAAATAACGGGATTAGAGACATTTATTAAATTCCATGTTGGAAATTATAACATTGGCGTAATCCACAAGAAACCTGATAATTTAGAAGACTTTTTTAAGCGAAATAACCTCCACATCCTTATTTTTGGACATACACATCAGCCACTCATAACAGGTACACCGTACAATACTTTATTAATTAATCCGGGAAGTCCTACAAAACCTAAAGCACCTATTCCAAAAAAAGGCTTTGAAAAACCTATATCGAGACCAAGCGTAATAACATTAAAGATTGATGAATATAATATTTTATCTACATTTATAATAAACATAAAAAAGACATAAGGTAAAATTTAATACTAAATTGTTCATAATATTTATAATATTAAAGTTAAGCGAGAATTTTTATAAAATTGTTTAATAATACTTAATGAGTGAATATTTCTTATGGTAAGCAGACTTGACCAAGTTCTCAAAGAATTAAATGATAATGGTAATTTTAGGGCTTCTCTTTTTGCTACAAATGCAGGACTAGTTTTAGCATCGCAAAAATCAGAAGACATCGATGAACGGGTTGTTGCGGCAATGGGCTCATTATTAAGTGATGCTGCATCAAACGCGTCTGAGGAAATGAATTTATCTTTACTTTCTAGTATAAAGATTAAATATTCAGAAGATTTTATTATTTGTCGAAATATAATTATGTTAGATAAAAAAACGCAATTCATTTTAGCGGTACTATCAAAAAATCCGGAATCTAATGAAATTGAATCTTATTACGACCAACTCCTCGATTGGGCGGTTGAAAATGCTAGACCAGATTTAGAAAAGTTATCTTCCATTTAAGGATCATCAGTTTTTCTAATACTTCTCTTTTCTTATTAAAAATCTCATAATATCTTATTTTGTAATCGAATTGTAGAATTCGCTTACTTCTTGTGCGATATTTTCTTCAAATCCTGAGTAAAAATGGTCGGCTCCATTAATAATCTTATACATTTTTGGTTCGAAATAGAAATTATAATGGTTTTCAAAATTCTCATAGAGTGCTATAGTATCTCGATTACCTTGAATAAACAATTTTGGTTTTTTAGTTTGAGAAAGTTTTTTATATTTTGAGCCCATAAAATCCCAAGGAAAAGAAATTGCACAATAGCCAATTATTTTTTCAGAAAAATTTACAACAGAACACCCGATAGCGGCGCCGTAGGAATAACCACAGATTATTATTTTTTCAATATTTTTCTCGTTTATTAAAAAATCAATACAAGCTTTCACATCGCTTAACTCTCCCTTTCCACTAGTATGACTTCCTGTCGAACTTCCTACTCCCCTGAAATTAAACCGCAAACATGAATTCTTATTTTGAACACACATATTAAAAACGCCAGATACGACATTGTTATACATATTGCCCCCATATTTTCCCTTTTTAGGGTTTCAAACCCAGAAAAATTGAGGATGTGGGTGACAAATTAAAACAACAGACTGAGAAATATTTGTACTCAACTGAAAAAACTCGGCTTCAAGCCTAATTTCATTAGTTTCAATAAATATTTTATCAATGCCAAGCATAATTTTAATTAGTGTTTAATCTATAATAATAATACTGCTTAAAGAATCTGGTAAAAATGAGTTTTAATCGCATTTTAATTGAAAAAAAAATAAGAGAGTTTTTGCATGAAGATTGTATGTTTATTGATATTAGTTCAAAATCAATCCCTACGGATTCAATTTCGTCCGCCAAGATTATTGCTAAAAGTGACGGGTATTTATCAGGTATAGAAGAAATTGAGATATTATTTCATGTTTTAGAAGTTGATGTTACTCTCAAGAAAGAAGATGGCGATCAAATCCAAAATGGAGATGTAATAGTAGAATTACGTGGAAAAACCAAAGATATCTTGTTAGGTGAAAGAGTGGGTTTAAATCTTATGAGCCATATGAGCGCAATTACCTCAACAACGCGTAAATTTGTTAAGATAATTGAAAAATCCGGGAAAATAGTTAAAATAGCATGTACTAGAAAAACCCTTCCCGGTTTACGATTATTTGAAAAAAAAGCTGTAGATTTTGGAAAAGGAGATACGCATCGTTTTAACTTAGATGATATGGTGCTTTTAAAGTCAACACACTTAAAATTTTATAACGGAAATGTCGCAGAACTTCTCAAAAATGTGAAAAACAATGTTAGTTTCACAAAAAAGATAGAAGTGGAAGTGGAAAAAGTTGGGGATGTTCTAATTGCTGTACAAAACGGAGCAGATATAATAATGTTAGATAATATGAATCCTGATAGCGTACAAGATGCAATTAATTTACTAAAAAAGCATGATTTACGCGAAAATGTCACTATTGAAGTTTCGGGAAATATTACGCAGGATAACATAGTTGATTATTTAATTTCCGAGCCCGATATAATAAGTACAAGCGTACTCACGCAAAAACCTACCGAATTTGTAGATTTTTCACTTCGATTTGATTAAATGTGAATTAATCAATCGATTATAACTTCGTGGATTGAGCTAATTATGTCTTTAATCTTAGATATAGCCTGATAAAGATCTTTTATAACACCAAATTCACCTACGGCTAAAACTATTTCTATTTTTTTTTCTGCAATTCTCCAATCGGTAACAGCCTTGATTATGGAGTGAAATTTGTGATAAAGTTCGGAAATTTCATCCGCAATAGGTTCTTTAAATGGATAGACAAGATTTATCGTCATAATTC
>NJBI01000027.1 GCA_005222975.1 Promethearchaeota archaeon Loki_b31 | reverse complement strand
TTTTACTCCTGTCCACGCAAGTTGGTTGAACCAAGCCGAATTAGAAATTGGAGCATTGGAATCTCAATGCTTGAATGGTCGTCGTTTTCCTAACGAGGAAACATTACGGGAAGAGGTCCAAGCTTGGGTACATGAACGAAATAGGGAAAAAATTGGAATAAATTGGAAATTTAGCAGAAAACAAGCAGAGGTAAAATTCAAGATTAAAAATAAACCGAATTAAGTGAATTATGTACTAGTGTTTAAATTAAAAGAGAAAAAAAAAGGATATAAAATTACATTTCTAACTTTTTAACGGTTCCGCTTGTAGCCACTTCAGGATTGATTTTTTCCAATTCACCAATTAATTGAAAGACCTTATCGTCATTTAAAGCTTCTCCAAATTTTATCAACATTTCTTTAGATCCAACGAATAGTCCTTTTCTTTTCATTGGTTTTCCATCTTCCTTTAGAGGATTAATTTCTAGGAATAGTAAGGCAGGTCTAGTTTTAGTAGCAGGGACCTTTACTACAAAAACTCCAGGTACAGGAGCTTCCATTTTTTCCCAATCAGCTGCGGTTTTTAGATGGTTTCTTAACTGAGCTTCAATATCAGCCATATTCAATCACTTCTTTTTTAATTTAAAATTTATATTTTATATTGTATGTTACATGTAAGACATATGATATATATTATTTTCTAATTTAAAATTTATGATATATTTTATTTGAAGGTTAAGGTCTTATTTGAACAGACAAAAATCCCAAATTGATGAAATATCCTAATAGAGACTCTATTTTTTTTTCGTCGGATTACTTAGGGTCGATTTCCACTAAATGTTTATATATACGTACGTGATATTTAATTGTATAGAAAAACGAAGAGTTTTTCCAAAGAACTCAAAAATTTGGTGATTAAAATAAAGTTAATTTCAGTAAATTTACCAGAAAATTATTTAAAGGTTTTAGAAGTGCTCGTTTCAGAAGGTAAGTTTCCAAATCGAAGTGAAGCAATACGAGTCGGAATTAGGGACTTGATTAGGACGGAGTATCTTATAGAGCAGTCAGTGAGGAGTAGTATTAGTCCAAATTTAATAGAAACTAAGATTGAAAGCGAAATTTAGAAACAGAGATTTCTTAAAGTGATTCTCTAAGTTTTTTTAATAAAGGGAAATATTTTTTTCTTAATTTTTTTCTTTCTTCTAAATCTATAAGTTTATGGAAAATAAATACAATGTAGTCGTAAGGCTCAAAAACCTTTTCCCTCTTAAATCTTTCGGTAAAATGTTCTTGAAAATCCGCAAGGAAGTCAAACTTTGGGTGATTTATCAGAAAATCGAACTGTTTCAGAGTCATTCCGTGGATATCGTCCCCTAAAGCGTCAAAATTCATGTGTTTAAACGATATTTTCTTTTTCTCTATTCTGGATTTTTCTGTCTCGCCGGAAACTATGGTTTGGACCTCCTCGTCGCTTAGATAATCAAAGTAGCCTTCTAAAATTAAAAACCTTATGGTGTTAAAAGTCCCTCGCATTAATTTTTTCGCGACTTCTTCATTAACTACCCGTTCCGCGATTGGGTCACCTGAAATAAGCAACGCCCTTAACAAAGGAAAGGCTAAATTGCTATGTATAATTCGAGTGTCGTAGCTGTTTTCAACCCACGCTTGAAGGTTGCTACAATGTCCCCAGAACTCGACTTCTGGAGGGATTTTTTTAACGGTGTTTTTACGAGGTTCTTCAGAATGATCCAATCTTTCAGCAGCTTCGTCAACGGAAGCGATTTCGTCAAACGAGCTTATTTTCTCGACAGGTATATTCAGTAAAAGATACTTGCACTGCCTAAATTCCATACCGTCTACGTAGATGATCGTCTTATCGCCTTCGAGCTTTAAGGTTATGAGTTCGCTGACTTTGAATTCGCGCATAGCAACAAATTACCTATTACAAATTTCGAATTTTAATGAATTTATACAATTCTAAGAAGGATATAACTAATCCCTTATTTAAATAGGTTGTCTTTAATTATTTTTCAATATATTATTAAAATTAAATAGAATTAAAAATAAAAAAAATAGAATTAATTATACCATCTCGGGTCGAAAACGTAAGGAGGATCGTACTGGGTTATAAACCATATTAACGAATCGGTGTCATCGCTAAAGATATTGTAAAAATCGTTCGAATCGCCGAAATTATAGAAATCAACCATTTTAAACCGTTGTACGATTTGCCAGTATTTAAAGTAGAGGGTGAGGAATTCGTGCGTGTTTTTCTCGGTTAAACCGTCTGGATCGGGACCGATCACCCGGCGATTCTCATTTTTTACCAAATGAGGCATATACGGTTGAAACTCGTCGAACGCAAACAAAATCTCGTTATCAGCCATATCGGATGTTCGCGCGACACATAACGCGTTTTCTATGTTCATAGCGGCGAGAATTTCGGAGGGGTTAAAAAGCTCCGGATGTTCGGGATCGAGAACTATACCTCGTGCCTGTATACTTGACATACTGCTGAATAGATTCCAATCTGGACCACTCATAACTGGTAAGTATCTATATTGTAAATCTCTATACCCGAAACCTTCCGAATTTTTTGGAAGAAAATAGAGGTAGACTTTACGCCGAGTTCCGTCAGATTTATAAGTAAGACTCCATACAAAGTCTAATGTAGATATTATGCGATCTTGCGAAAACCTTAAAGCCTCTTTTGTTAAACTTATACGAGAATCTTTTGATGTACCACTATAAATGGTTTTTTTCTCGAGAGATTTTATCAAAGATGTAAGATCTTCCCTATTTTTAAAATATACATCGTATATATCTCTATTTAACAATAATGTATATCTTGCCCCGTGTCTGTATTGAAACTCAAGAGATGTCGCTTCTAACCCATAAGAAGTGAGAAAGGTAAATAACTGATTTCGAGCGTTAGAGACTTCTAGAGTGGTAAATTCTTTCTGCAAGACTTTATCTGCCATGCCAGTGATGTCTAATCCGACGATGTCTTCATAAATTTTCCTTATTATCCCTACAATCGTAGTTAAACTCTCAAATCTCAAAAAATCTTCCGAGAGATCAGAACTGGTTCTAAAATTTTTAAGGTAATATTGTTGATCCATCTGAGATAAAGTCGTGTAAAATTTCATTCTTTTATCAGCAATCATCGGTTCAAAGAAGGGGCCACCAAGATCAGAGGTCCATACTCGTAAAGGAACGCCTGATATGCGCAAATTAGAAATGCCAGGATTGCTTAAACTAAAGATAGCAAGGGCGCTATCGCTAGGGTTAATTGGTAAGGGGATTGTTGCAGGCTGTACCACGCGATCGTATAAGTACTGAAATTTATTCTCATAGGATACGAGATGACTTGGAACAATAACAAGAGCAGGATGACCGTAAAGAGATTCTAAACTAAAACTTAAGTCTAAAACATTCCGTCTTATGACAGCCCAAGGTCTGTTAATATGCCTTATGTAGCCGTTCTTTGGGAAAATGGATCCCAAGAAGATATCTCTAAAGTTGTTTCCGCCAATTAAGCGTATTAGAGCGTAGTTAATTCTCTGAGCCAAAATGAGCTCTTCTTTAGACATGAAATATTTGTTGACGGAGTCTGTTGGATCTAGTTCGTTTATCTGAAAATCTAGAGTTGGATTATTCCTGAAATGTTCTGTCTCTTCGTTTAATCTTATTACTACTTCACAAAGCTCTATCGGCACCGTTGTTGGATCGATTTCAGAGAACTATTTAAATAGCTTTAAGTATTCGTTAAACAATTGTTTCGTTGACTGAGTCGACCTACGCATCGAATAATGTATATTTGTTTCTTTAGTAAAATCAATATTGAATAATTTGTAAACAATATTGTCTTTATTGGTAATCGAATAATCCATGCTTTTAATGTTTGGAACTAATAGTTTGTAAAGAAAACCAAGTTCGAAATCGTTCAACCCCAATTTAAAAGACCCAGACTCGTCAACATAAGAGTTAATATATTCCGAAACCCATTCATTTCTAAAACTAAACCCAGTTGTGGATTTGGTATTCACTGAGTCTTCAACAATTTGAAAAACATTTTTTTTAAATTGGTGAGAAATTTCTTCGAAATTTTTCAAATTTTTATCGACGTAATCCGCTAGATTAAATTGCCTACCTTCAAGCAGTTTTTTCACAGAAACTGAACCAGAAATAATCTTTTCGTGCGCGCCCGTTGGAATAATTCGGGAATTGACTGGTTGGAAAACAAACGAAACTTTTCTGCCTGCTTCTTGGAAAGTTGAACGGAAATAATCTAAAGTGAAAAAAATATCTATTTCTTTTGCGCCGAGAAGATCTAAGGAATGAGGATCCATGGCATCAGTTAACGCGCTTGCAAGAGCGTCTTCGTGAACAATTTCAAGAACATGGGAAACCGGATTGAGCTGTACAGGTCCGAATAGCAAATAACCGTTATATACTATGAAGCTAGACTTCACTGTCCCTGAAATAGGATCTTTAAAACCGTTGTGATATCCTTCGGGTAGATTAACCTCAGGTACATTCGCAAGCAAGAGTCCGTTTTGAAATCCACTTGAAACCTTTTTATGAACTGCTGTCCAAGTTCCAGAAATCTCCCCTGCCGTAAGATCGTTAAGCGATTTTTCCACGACAGAATCTCCCGAGGTTACTAAGAAATCCCTTTTCTGGAAAAGAAATTTTAATTTTATTAAAATAAGAAAGTAGCGAAAAATTATGGTAGAAAAAGCTCAAGCGATAAAAAAAGTAGTAAGTCAGAAGACCTTAGACTCCAAGAAATTTATAGTGAACGCTAAGGGAGATCCATCAAGTCTTTTATTTTTTTCCTCCTTTCAGCCCGTCTAGCAGCAATTTTCACTCGTATATCGTCAATTTCGTCTTTTAGAACCTCTACTTTCTGTTCTTGAACCGTTTTAATATCTAATTCCTTTTTATAAGTGTTTACCTTATTTTCTATTAAGGATATATATTTAATGCCAATTTTCGTCTCTTTTAGATTAAATATCGCTTCATTAAGTTCTGTAATCGCTTTCATAAAAAGGTTATTTGATAAAGAAATTTGAGCGTTGTCTAAAGCGCGATAAGCTAATTCAAATTTATTAATATTTTCATCCCTTTCGAGTTCACATGTTGTAATAATTGGCACTTGACTGGCATTTTCTAAAACTTCAATTTGTTTATTCATTTGCTTTACTAATTTGTCTTGTTTCAATTTTTCTAATTTCTTAATTACTTTTTTTAACTTTAATATTCCTTCGTTATATTTAAGGTCTTTAATGATTTCATTAGCTATGTCTAATTCTTTTTGAACGATTTCCTCGCGCCGTTTACGTTTTTCTTCTTTCCTTATTTGATCGAGTTCCTTTCGTTTTTTCTCTGCTTCTTTTAATAAAACTTCAAGCTCTTTTTTCTCTTCTACTTTTTTCTGTTGCATGGCTTTTATCTTTTCTGTTTGTTTCATTTCTTTTTTAAGAATAAATAGTAAATCGTTGTTTATTCGACTAACTTCATGTAACCATCCAATTTGTTTAAATAGATTTCTCCCCATAATATACTTTTCAAAAGCTTCTTCAAATTTCTTTTTATTTTTCAATTTAGTTCCTTCTTCTAAAAAGTGATAAGCGTTTTCTGAAATTTCTTTCTCTCTTTCTTTTTCCTTCTGTATAGCTAAAAACTCTCGTCTCCTTTGATCTTGTAGCAGTTTTTGTAAATCCTTAGCTTTTATTATTTCATCTTCAATTTGAGCTTCAAGTTTTAATCTCTCTGCTTCTTGCCTTTCGATAACTTTTTGTTCTTGTCCAATTCTTTCCTTTTTTAGCTTAATTACTTTAATAGATTCTTTTATCATTTTTTGACCTTCGGACCAATTGATCTCGGCAAAGATTTTCTCGCTCTCATTATAAAATTTTACTGCTTTATCGAAATTCTTTTGTTTGAACTGATTTTTTGCAAGATCCATAAAGTTAAAAGCTTGCTCTTTTTTGGATTCATATTCTAACGCGTGTTTTCTTTTTAGTTCAAGAGCCTGAGCTTTTTGTTTTAATAACTCTGCTTCTGCTTCTCTTGCTAAAGATGTTTCGATTTTTCGTTTCTTTATTTCTTCTTCTTCTTTTGAGATCTTTTCTGTTTCCAAGGCTCTTAGTCTTTTATCAGCCTTTGACTTCTCTTGATAGTGGCGTATGGAGTTGATTATTTGATTAGCTTGTTCGTTCCATCCGATCTTTTCAAATTCTTTTTTTGCCGTCATGTATATATTAATTATTTCTTCGTATGCCGATTCAATATTCAAAATTCCTTTTTTCTTTTTAATTTCATACTCCTGAGCCAATCTTTCGGCGCGATTGATAATATTAAAAATTTCCTCTGATTCTTTTGTCGTAGCTTCTTTTATCTTCTCAAATTCTATAATTTTCTTTTCATGAGCAAAAACTTCTTCTTTCGGTTTATATTTCAACTTTTCCTTAGATGCTTCTAATTTTTGTTGTTCAAATAATCGTAGATTATCATCTTTTACTTTTTTTTCTTTATAAAAGGTTATGGTATTTATTAATCGGTGTGCTTCTTCTTTCCACCCTATTTTCTGGAATAATTTTCTAGCTTTTTCATAGTTTGAAATTGCTTTTTCATAAGGACTTGTATAATATAAAAGATCTTTTTTTAAACTTAACTCATAGCTTCTTACTTCGTTTTCAACTTCATTAATAAGGTCCATAGCTTCGTTCAATAAGCCATCAGTTTCTCTGTCTTTACTTTCGATTGCTTGTATCTCTTGAAGTCTAAGTTTCTTATCTTCTTTAGTTATTTTTAATGATTCTTCAAAATCCTTTTGTTTTTTTACTTTTTTAGCCTCTAATTCACGTAACCGTTTATCTCTTTCATATTTTTCTCGGTAATGGTTAATTTGATTACCATATAGATCTGCCTCATCTTTCCAACCTCGAGCATATACTTTTTCTCTAATCTTTTTATATAATTCTGCAATTATCAAATAAGGACACTCTTTTTCAAATTGCCCTCTCTTAATAGCTAAATCATACTCTCGGGCTAACTTTTCAGTGTTGTCTACTAAATCATCGATTTCTCTTTCAAATTTCTCCTCGTCCTGTTCTTGTTTTGATAAGCTTTCAAGATTTTTCAATTTATCAACAGTTAACCCTTCCGCTTTTACTTTCAGTGATTCTTCAAACTGCTTTTGCTTTTGAATTTTTTTGAGTTCAATTCGACGTAATTTTTTATCACTTTCTAATTTCTCTTGATAAATTTTAATTTGCTTAGCATATATTAACGCTTGATCCGTCCATCCTCTTGTTAAAACTTTATTTCGCAACTTTGTATAGATTTCAATAATTTCAAAATAAGGAGTTTCTCCTAAATCTTTCCCTTCTTTTAAAGCACTTTTTTTAGCTATTTCGTATTCTCTAGCTAATTTCTCTGCTTTGTCAACTCTTTCAGTTATTTCTTTTTGAAAATTTTGTTCTTCTAGCTTTTTTGATTTTTTACTTTCAATTTTTTTTAATTTTTCAGGGGGTATACTTTCCGTTTTTACTTTTAGAGATTCTTCAAATTCTTTTCGTTTTTGAATCTTATGAATCTCTATTTCTCTTAACTTATTATCGTTTTCCAATTTCTCTTGGTAAATTCTTATTTGGTTCGTATATATTAATATTTGGTCCTTCCACCCTCTTGAAATAACACCTTCTCTAATCTGATTATATATTTCAATAATTCTACTATATGGTGAATTTTCTATGAGTTTTCCCGCTCTTATTGCTTTTTTCAAGGCTACTTCATAATCACGCGCCATTCTCTCGGCTTTGTCTACCAGATCAGTAATTTCTTTTTGAAATTTATCCTCTTCAAATTCTTTTACTTTTTTAACTTCAATTTTTTTTATTTTCTCTGCATCAATTTCCTTTTTTTGAATTTTATGAAATTCTTCATAAGCTTTCTTTTCTTCGTCTTTCTTAGCTTCTATTTCTCTTATTCTTTTTTCTTTTTCTAACAATTCAGAATATTTTCTAATGTGACTTGAAATAATAGCAGCATCCTCGTTCCAACCTTTTTCTAAAACGCTATCTCTTGCTTTAGTGTAAATTTTAATTATTTTTGGATATTTTGATTCAATATTCAAATTACCCTCTTTGACAGCTTTTTTAAAAGCGGTGTTGTATTCACGTGCAATTTTTTCTGCTCTATTCACCAAATTCTCGATCATTTCTCTAAAATTTTTAACTTCAGCTTCTTGTTTTCTCTGTTCATCAATTTTTTTTTTTGGTACGACATCTACTTCAACAATTGTCGAATCTGTTTTAATTTTTAAAGCCTCGTCATATTCTTTTTGTTTTTGTCGTTTCCGAAATTCTATTTGGCGAAGATTCTTATCTTTTTCTAAAAGTGTATGATAATGCCTAATTTGGTTAGCATACAATTCTGCTTGGTCTTTCCAACCCCTATCTTTCACTTTTTTCCTTACTTCTTCGTAAATCTTAATTACCACAGGAAAAACGCATTCTTTAACTAGTTCTCCTCTTTTAATCGCCTTTTTAACTTTTAAATCATAATCTCTTGCTAACTTTTCAGCATAATCTACCATCTCAGCAATTTCATTTTGAAACGTCATTTCTTCTTGTTTTCTCTCAGATTGTGCCCTCAACTTTTCTGCTTGAGCTTGATCTTTTATTTGCTCTTGAATTTGCGCGTTGTCTATTAAAGCAGCTTCTTTTTGTTTTTTGATTTCTTTCGCTTGCTCTTCTTCTGCTTTGATTTTTTGAACCTCTTCCAAAAATCTTTTTTTCTCTCTTTCAACTTGCTCTATCATGTTTTTAATTTTTTTAACTTCATTGTTCCAATTGATTTCTTGAAATAAAGCAAGCCCCTCGTCGTATAACCTTATTGCTTCATCATACTGTCGTATCTTTTTTAATTCTGTTGCTTTTCCAATTAATTCATATGCTTGGTTAGATATTTGATTTTCTTTCCTTTTTAATTCTTCAAACGCTCTAACTCGTTGTGCCTTTATTTCTAATTTCGATATTGGCTCTTCATTATCTTGCTCTACGGTAATAATCTCCCCAGTAGACGCTTTCTTATGTATTCGTACAAATTCTGTTTTTTTGTTAAAACAATCCTCTATCAATTCACTTAGCTTTTTTAATTCAAGCTCTTTACTTAATTTTTGGAGAATTTTTGTTGCCTCGTCATAATTATCAAGGGCCTCATCAAATTTTTCGTTTGTTACAAGTTGTAATGCCTCTACAATTAAGGAATCCGCTTGGTTATACAATTCCTCTTCGTTCTGTTCTAAAAGAACTTCTTCTTGAGAATCTTCAATTATAGTATCTGTTTCTAATTCACTTTCTCTAAACGATTGTTCTTTTAATAAATAAATCTCGGAAATTTTATTATTTAACGCGTCAACTTCTGCAATTCTACTAATTTGATCGTATAACCCAATTGCCTGACGTAAAATTTCGATGCTATCGTCATAAAAACGCGCTTCTATTAACGATAATGCGTGTGTTACTAATTCAATTGCTTCAGAAGCTATTTCTTCTTCCATATTACCCATATCAGAAAAGAAAGCTACTTTTGTTGGGTCTGGATTGGTATCATTAAATTTTTGATTATTATCCTTTTGTTCGTCTCGTTTATCC
This sequence comes from Promethearchaeota archaeon Loki_b31, assembly GCA_005222975.1. Lineage (GTDB taxonomy): Archaea > Asgardarchaeota > Lokiarchaeia > Sigyniarchaeales > SOKP01 > SOKP01. The sequence goes on along the minus strand of NJBI01000027.1, from coordinate 37,010 downwards.
ATTTTAATCATCAAATTAGAAAATTTAAAAGTCTTTCATTTAAATTACAAAACACTTATAGGTAAAATATATTGGTTCAATAGTAATTTTAAAATTCATTTTTGAGTTAAATAAGTTGCTCTATTTTCAATATTAGTAATAGCAAAACTAATTAAAATTCAATTTTTCCTAAATTTCTATTTAAAAAATCGTCGCAAACTTTGCCCCCTTCAGCCGTTAAAGTCCAACCGTCTGACTCTCTCTTAACTAAGCTTAGATCTTCTGTGCTACTTAAAATTTCGTGTACTTCTTCTTCTGTTTTACGAATATTGAAATCTATTCTTAAACTAAAAATTATCTCGTCTAAAGGAACCGGTCCTCCAAGCTCATCCTCCATTACGCCTAATGCCGCGATCATTTGCTGTTGTTCTCCTATGTTACCTTTCATTTCGTTTGAAACCTCGTCAAGTAACCAAGGATATTTATCTAACATTTCTTTAATCGCTTTTTCATTACCGCTTGCGAAGATTACATCAAAGTCCTCTCGAATTTTTTTCTTTTTGGCCATTTAAAAGTACCTATACTTCAAAAAAGAAAATCCTTAATATTAGTGATTATCTTTTATATTAACGTATTATATTATCTAAAAAAATTTTATCTTTTTAATTTTAAGTAAAAAAAAATAGAAAATATTTGTTGATTTTACATGGCAAAAAAATCGTGTGAGAAACATAAAAAATTTAACTATTATTGTCAAGACTGTCAAGATGCAAATGTAGTAAAAGATGCTCGGTTTAATTACAACCTATTTAAAAAAAATGGTCATTATAAAAAACTAATTCTCCTGATTATTGTAGTTGTTGCGATAATTACATCGATGGCCATTTTCTGGTGGTGGCCCTCTTGGTTCGGGAATATTAATCTTCAGGCTCAATTGTATTCAAATAAAGCGGGTGGAATTGATTTCTTTGATTTTTACTTCTTAAATCTGTGGTCTACTAATTTTATATTTAACAAAACTGCATTAATAGGGGCATTTATAGGATCTGTTATAATGAGTTTACCACCTGAAAGAAATTTGTTAACTATAATTGGTACTAAGCTAAGATTCGGAAAACCCTCAAGGTTAAAAGCATTAGCGTTTTGGTGGACGATTGGATTTGTAATGTTCTATTTATTAGGTTTACTACTTGATGTAAATAATGGCGGCTTTTCTTGGACAATCTATTTGATTGAAAACGGGCAAATTGAAATTACTCCAAACATAATATTAGACGCGTTTGCTGTTTTATTTGATTCGAATAACAAGGATTTTGTAACGATTTTTATTTACTCAAATCTAATTCTCCCAGTAGTGACTTTTATTTTTGGAGTATTAATTCTTAGATTGGTTCTTAACATAGTGAAGAATACATATTTACGTAAAAACGACTATTATGTGATTTCAAATGCTTTCTTAATAATTGGTTTACTATGTGGACTTGGATTCTTTTTCGTTGCAACGCTCCCTTTAGACGGTATAGGTCTTATCCAAATATGGGCAGTTATTTTGGGTTTCATAACAATGACATCTTTAGGAATCTTCATGTACCTTTATGGAAAAATGCAGTTCGAAAAAGATTCGGCAAATTACATTTTTTCGCGGTTTAAACAAAAAAAAATCATCTATATCATAGTAATCGTAATTGCTTTCACACTTACTCCATTAATATTCAGTATTGGACCAACATTAAACCTAAACAACACAGCAGTGTGGACAGAACAACAATGGATAAAAAAATATAAAAGGGAAATTGAATGGACTTCGACATGTGCCGGTTTAGATATGTTTGAAGAACGGTCAATTTCGAACTTTACCGAATCTTCTACAACTTCCGACGCTTTAATGATATCCCAAGTTAGACAATTTGATCAAAATTTTGCTGTTCAGTATTTAGCGGCTTCAATCGGTTCTACATTCGAGGGTTTAGCAGATTCAGACATAGTATATATAAATAATAAAGAATATTGGGTTGCACCTAAATCTGTACGGTTTTCAGAAATTGCTGGAGATGCTGTCCAGACTAACACTGAATTATACGATCATGTTGAGGGTTTTTTAGCAATGGATACCTTTACGGGTGACTTAGTAAATGTGTCTTTAACCTTCAACATCACTGAAAATTATCCAATTTTCTTTGGGGAAAGCGAAAGCCAACGATATCTCGAACAAACTTTAGGTTATTACGAATCGGGGGCTCTAGGCGCCTATGATTCTGATATATTACTTAATACTGAGTGGGCAGAAGGAATTCCTAATAATAAGTTTACATATGAGGAAGAACCAGACGGGATTCTTACTGGCTTGGAAGGTTTTTGGAAAACTTTAAACATAGGACTTTTTGCTTACGCTTTTAATAGTAAACATGAGTATTTGATTAATAGAAATGTTATAAACAGAGTTTATCAGATACTCCTTCCTCAATTAAGAATTGACAGTGATCCCTACTTAGTATTTGATATGACCCGAGGTAAAATGTATTATGCCGTTTCGATTTATACATATATCAATGTAGGTTCGTATGCTCAATATCCTATATTAAGATTTTTAGGCGTTAGTTTAATCGATGTAATAAGTGGGGAGATGACTTTTTATGAAAATCCGACTTTAGACCCTAGCGGTGACCCAACTTCTCCTCTCTGGGAAATTTATTTGGAAAAATATGATTGGCAAACAGTCCCAGAGTGGTTAAAAGCACAATTACGCTATCCAGAGGATTTATTTGAATTACAATTAGAAGCGAATTACAAATATCACGTAAGAAATTCTCAAACATGGAAAAGAGGCGATGATTTCCACGAAAGACCCGAAGATGGTAATTTATTCTACATAGAAACTGATTTAGGTGATGGAATTGAATATATTGGTTTAGATTTGGTTGAATATAAAGGTCAAACAGCGACACTACTCGCAGGAATATATGTAGTCAGACACGGTGATCATTTTGGTGAAGCAATTTTCTATTATACAAGAGATTCCATTGAAAATTTAATTGGTCCTAAAACAGCGAGAGAAACTTATGGATCTGAAGCAACGCAAGAGCTTACTTTAATCTCAGGTAAAAGACACGGAAATACTTTAATATACCCCCTTGGAGGGTCAATCTATTATTATATCCCTACATATAGCACTGCTGGCAGCCTTCAACAGCTAAAATTAGCCGGGTTTGTAGAAGCATTTATTAGAAATGTTGGTTATGGTGAAAACGCTCAAGATGCGTACGACAATCTGAACCTTACGAAAGGTGAAACGATTTCTAATGTTTCAATTTCATATAACTTTGAGATGGAAACTTCTATGACTTATCCGGATAATCCAGCAAACTTCGAAATAACTCTTCAAAATTTCGATACTAACTTCTCTGCGCCTGGTTTGGACATTAAAGTTAATCTATCTGTATATAGCCAAACTACTAATAATGTCGATTATAGCTTAATTTTACCCCCAGATATGTATCCAATTGAAAACACCACATTTATAGACGGCGACTATACACGAGTAAATTTTACAATAATAGATACCACATTGTATTTTGGTGAAGGTTTAGTCCTAAATGGTTTCTTAAACACTACGAAAGCAGGTGTAATACTCTACTTTAAATGGACTTTGATTGTCGATAGTGCTATTATCTACGAATCTCAAGAAAAATTAATATATGTATATTAATAATCTTTTTTTTTAATTTTTTTTCTTTTAAAAATAAAACCTTAATATAAACAAGTCTGAAGGATTTTTAGCTTATAAACAATAAATTAAAATTCTCTAGATTATATAATCACATAATTAAAATTATTTATAATAGCAAAAATGTGATTATAGAATGTTTGGCGGAGGACAGGTAAAATATGATAGAGCTCTTACAGTATTTTCGCCCGAAGGAAGATTATTCCAAGTAGAGTATGCATTAGAGGCTGTAAGGCGCGGTACTTTAGCTGTGGCTGTAAAATCAAAAGAAGCTGTTTGTTTAGCGGCTCAAATTAAAATTCCTTCAAAATTAATGGATGCTGATTCCATTGATAAATTATTTCAAGTTGATGAGCACATTGGCGTTGCAATTGCCGGTTTGCATGCCGATTCAAGAACCTTAATTAACTACGCTCGAGTTCAAGCGCAATCTTTTCGTTTAACATATGATGAGCCTGTAAGGTTGAATATGCTTGTAAAGTCAATAGCGGACATGAAGCAGCTTTACACCCAGTATGGTGGAAATTCTTAGAAACAATTAGTTTCTGAACCAAAATCAGACCTTTTGGGTGTGCTCTATTCTTCGTTGCTGTTGATGCAAATGGCACTCAGATTTACACTACATCTCCAAGCGGGATTTATCGGGCATTTAAAGCTTACGCTCTAGGAAGTGGCGAAGCAACTGCAAGAGAATATTTAAAAGAGAATTATAAGGAAGGAATGTCTTTCAACGAGATAATAAAATTAGCGCTTAATACGCTTAAAGAATCTATTGATGAAGACCCCACCAAAGAGAACGTCAGACTTGTTTATATTAAGGCTGAAGACAAAAAATATCACGAGTGCTCGAAGGACGAAGTAGAGCAATTCCTGAATTTAATAATGGAAGAATCTAAAACTTAAATTAAAATTTTTTTTAAAAATCTTTTTTACAAGAATTTTATACATTAAAAACTAAATTTTTCCCGAGGCTTTAAGGATTTCTAAAGTTAAAAGCTTAAACACATCTTCTACTGAATCACCCCGTTTAGCACTGGTTTCAAAATATTTAAATGCGTGGACTTCACTCTTGAGGGCGTCCCCCTCTTGTTCTGATACTTCTCTTTTCCCCTCTTTCGCTAAATCGAGTTTATTTCCTACTAAAAGACTTGCTTTTTGCCCAATTACTTTTTCAACTTCATCCCGCCACTCTATTAAATCGGCAAATGATGAGCGTCTAGTCAAATCAAACACGTAAATTATGCCCGTTGCACCTCGATAAAATGGTGGACGGACGAAGGAGAAATGTTTCTGTCCAGCAAGGTCCCATAGTTGAAGTTTTACTTGAAATTGCGGATGATCAGCTAATTCTACAGTTTTTGTACTGAAATTTGAGCCAATAGTCATTAGGTAATTATCTCTAAACGAATTTTCGCAGTATCTAAGAACCATTGAAGTTTTTCCAACCCCACCGTTACCAACCACGCAAATTTTGTAAATGAAGCTTTTCTGAAATTTAGAATCTGTAGCAGACATAGAGATTCAATAATTAATATAGTTATAATAATATATTATATTCAATAAATAAAAATAATCATATTAAATATTTGGTCTATTTTTAACAAAATTTCAAAATAAATTTGGAGAATTTCTTAAATGAATGATTTGAATGCGAAAATTCAAAAATTTGCTCAACTTATCCTTGATGCCAACAACATCGTAGTATTAACTGGGGCCGGTATGAGCACAGAGAGCGGAATTGCGGACTTTAGAAGCCCAGGCACTGGTTTATGGGAAAAAGTAAATCCTGATGAGTTTGCGAGCATCCATTCGTATGTGTCTGATACTAAAAAAAATCTAGATTTTATGCTTGAGATGGGATTGAACATATTTAAAGCAAGACCTAACAAGGGTCATAAAATGTTAACTAAACTCCAAAGGTTTGGCAAATTAAAAGGAATTCTTACTCAAAATATTGACGGTCTTCACCAAAAGTCCCATAGTAAAAATATTGTGGAGTTACATGGGACAGCTCACGAAGCAATTTGTATGGCGTGTAATCAAATCTATCCCATTACAACGATGATAAATCAAGTTATGAAGGGTGAGAATCGTCCTTCATGCGAAGCATGTAATGGCCTATTGAAACCAAACGCGATTTTTTTTGGAGAACCTTTGCGTTCAGAAATATTGAGTCAAGCAGACGACATGATTAATAGTTGTGATTTATTAATCGTTCTTGGAAGTTCTTTATTAGTATATCCCGTGGCATTTTATCCTAGAAAAGCACTTTCTTTGGGTGCTAAAATCGCAATTATTAACATTCAAGAAACGGATGTAGATTCATTTGCGGAAGTTGTAATCCACGAAAAAATCGGCGATGTATTCCCACTTATTGTTGAAATCGTTGAAGGGGAAATAAATCAGAATAATTAACATTTTATAGGTAATAGAACTCATATTCTCTAATTTCCGTTAATAAAAAGGCAAAAATAAATAAAAAAAATAAAAATTAATTATTACTTACGAAGTGATTTTTTATCGACTTTACCAACAGTAGTTAGAGGTAGTTCTTCAGTAAATTCGATTATTTTAGGGACTTCGTAAGGCGAACACATTTCCTTAGCAAATTTTGTTATATCCTCTCTCAATGCGTCTTCATTTCCATCAAAATCATAACTCGGATCAATCTGGATGAACGCTTTAACAATTTCAGATCCAGGACGATCGGGATTGGGCAAACCAATTGTAGCTACCATTCCAATAGCTGGATGTTGAGTCAAAGTGTTTTCCAATTTAGCTGAAAATACTTTAAATCCTCCAACAATTATCATGTCTTTTGTACGATCGACTATTCGAATATAACCGTCCTCGTCCATAATTCCTACATCGCCAGTATGCATATATCCATCTTTATCAATCGCATTTTTCGTCTCTTCTGGCTTGTTATAATATCCTTTCATTACTAACGGTCCTTTTACACATATTTCTCCAGGTTCGCCTAGGGGGACTTCTTTATCAGTTTCAGGATCCACGATTTTTAGTTCTACGTTTAAAAATGGTATACCAATAGTGCCTAATTTTTTTAACCCTAACGAAGGATTCATTGTCGATACGGGAGATGTCTCCGTCATACCGTAGAGTTCTAATAGTTTTCCTTTTCCAATAATGCTTTCTAATTCTTCTTGAGATTCCTTTGGAAATGGAGCTGCAGCAGAAACACACGTTCCTAATTCTGAATGATCTATCTCTTTAAATTTTGGATTATTTATTAAAAGTTGATATAAAGAGGGTACATTAACCAAGTTTGTTGGATGATATTTCTTCATGACTTTAACCATATGGTTAGTATCACGAGGGTTAGGAATCAATATTTGGCTAAACCCCGAAGCTACAGCTGCTTCAGTAACGGTTAATCCAGCAATATGAAACATTGGAAAGCCTGAACACAATACACCTTCTCCCCTTTTCCATTGAAGCCAAGATATAATGCATTTTTGATTTGAAACGCAATTTCTATGACTTAGCATCGCTCCTTTTGGTGGTCCCGTAGTTCCTCCTGTGTATTGAATCCATCCAATGTCATCAGGAGTTACTTTAACATCAACTGGATCTGTGGAATAATTAGCTATAAGTTCCTTATGAAAATCAATAATTTTTATTCCTTCTAAAGGAGTTACCTTACCTTTTGGGACTTTTCCTAACGCTTTACCTAAAACTTGCTTGATCTTTGGCAAAAAGCCGGCTACACTTGTAGCTATTATTAATTTCAATTGTGGTATCTTTGAAGCAATTTTGACTATATGACCCGCAAATATCGCATCTAATGTCATTAATGCGATTTGCTTACCTCCTGTACCTAAATCGTTGAGTTGATATTGAATTTGAACCGCTGAAAGTAGCGGTGATACTCCAGATACAATACAACCTGCTCTCAATGTTCCCATTACGGTTATCATATATTCTGGTGTATTAGGTAGGCATATACTCACCATATCTCCTTTTTTAAATCCGTTTTCAATTAACATGTTTGCAAATTGATTCGCATAATCATCTAATTCTTTGAAAGTAATCTCTACTCCTAAAAATTCTAACGCCATTTTATCAGCATATTCTACAAACGCTTCTTCACACATTTCAATGAATGTCGTATCAAATTCTTTAGGATCAATATCTTCCAATCCAGAATCCCAGTTTTTCTTCCAAAATCTTGAACTATAAGGGCTTGACATTTTAATTTCACTCTAATTTTTTCTTTTTTTCTTTAAAAATTGTTACTAAGTATTTTGATTCTTTTAGATATAAGTTTTAACTTTCTTAATGAGACTCTTCTTCCATTAAAAAATTTGATTTTGGCGATTTAACAATCCTATAAAAAATCGTAATTAATGACGAATAAAAATAAGAATAAGAAAAAAAATGGATTTTATTGTTTCCTTAAAACTTTCTTATCGATTTTACCTATTACAGTTAGAGGTAATTCTTTAGCAAATTCGATTATTTTTGGGACTTCATATGGAGCACAATTCTCCTTAGCAAAAGCTGTAATATCCTCTTTTAATGCTTCTTCGTTTCCATCGTATTCAAGATCAGGATTTAATTGGATGTGTGCCTTAACAATTTCCGAACCGGGACGATCAGGGTTAGGCAATCCAATTAAGGCGATCATTCCAATTGCAGGATGCTTGGCTAACACATCTTCGATCTTTGCTGAAAATACTTTGAATCCACCGACAATGATCATATCTTTTGTACGATCAACTATTCGTAGATAACCATCTTCACTCATTATTCCTACATCGCCGCTATGCATATATCCGTCTGAATCTATTGCATTTTTGGTTTCTTCAGGTTTATTGTAATAACCTTGCATGACAAGTGGTCCTCTTACGCAGATTTCCCCTGGTTCCCCTAATGGAACTTCCTTACCGGTTTCAGGATCGACAAGTTTTAACTCAACATTTAAGATAGGTAATCCCACAGTACCCAATTTTTTCTCCCCTAAAGAGGGGTTCATTGTTGCCACAGGTGATAATTCTGTCATTCCATAGAGTTCTAACAATTTTCCTTTCCCTACTATGCTTTCTAATGCTTCTTGAGATTCTTTTGGAAATGGGGCTGCTGCAGAGATACATGATACTATATTTGAGTGATCTAACCTTTTGAACTTTCGAAAATTAACCAGAATCTGGTATAGCGAAGGAACATTTACTAAAACGGTTGGTTTATATTTTTTCATCTCGTTACAAATACCTAAGGCGTCTCTGGGGTTAGCTATAAGTATTTGTCCCCAGCCTAAGATTATAGCTGCTTCAGAAACTACTAATCCCGCAATATGAAACATTGGAAATCCTGAACATAGCATTCCTTTGCCCTCTTCCCATTGAAGCCAAGCTTTAATACATAACATATTTGAAGCACAGTTTCTATGGCTCAACATCGCACCTTTTGGTGGTCCCGTAGTTCCTCCTGTATATTGAATCCAACCAATATCGTCCGGAGATATATCAACTTTAGGCAGATCAGTAGAATAATTTGCCAAAACATCGTCTTGGAAGTGTAGGACGGTTTTTCCTTCTAAGGGTGTGATTTCACCCGAGGGGATTTCTCTAACTGCTTTAATTTTTGCTTGATCCTCTTTAGAAAACGATCCAATTACGCTTGTTCCTATTACAACTTTAAGCTGAGGTAATTTATCGGCAATTTTTTTTAACCTATGTTCAAAGATTGCATCCAGAGTAACTAAGGCAACTTTATTGCCTCCTTTCCCAAGATCTTCGATTTGATAGTGCATTTGGACATCTGACATTAAGGGGCTAACACCTGAAACGATACATCCCGCTTTAAGCGTACCTAAGACGGAATATATATATTCTGGAGCATTCGGTAAATTGATTCCTACTGCATCCCCCTTTTTAAATCCATTTTCTATTAACATGTTAGCAAATTGATTGGAATATCTATCTAAATCTCTAAAATTAATTTCTAAACCTTGAAAAGCAAGTGCCATATTATCAGGATACTTTTCGAATATACTTCTTAACATTTCCGGATAAGTGGTCTCAAATTCTTTAGGGTCAAGATCTGTGAGACCTGGATCCCAGTTTTTTCGCCAAAATCTACTTTCGTACGGACTCGACATTTTTTTTATTCACATTTTTTCCGTTTTTAATTAAATACAATTTGTTAATAATTAATATTGACGATATTAGTTATAAAGTTTTGAATTAGTGATCATTTATTTAGAATGTTTGCTTGAAAAAGTAGAACTTCGATAATTTTAAATTCTACTAAATTGCTGCAATGATTTTTGTCGACTCATTAAAAGCTCGAAATTAGCAATCTTATTTTATTTTTACTTCCACTTTCCTCCCTCTGTCTCCATGAAATGCTAATATTTTTAAAGAGAATTACTCTTCTAGCTTGAGTAATTATCTTACGAAATTTATTTATGATTATAGCAAATTTTAGAAAATTGTCGGAGTAACCCACTTTTATTTTGATGGATTCATCAGTTTAAGTAATGTCGTTTAATTCGGGGTTTAATTTTTATAGAAAAAACAAGAGAATTCCTTTAGTTTCTAGCGGAGATTCAACGCTAGACGAGTTATTGGGAGGCGGTGGCTTTCATAAAAACTTAGTTTATCTACTTTATGGCGATAAAAAAAAACTTGCGAACATTCTATTGACCACTGCGGTTATCGCTCAAAAATCTTTTAATAATGGAGGTTTAGGAGAAGAAATAAAAGTTGCTTTCATTGACGCAAATAACCGCTTTAACCCATATAACGTAAGCAAGTTTGCAGTTTCCCAAAATTTATCGCCTCGGAAAGTTTTAGAGAATATTCTTATTGCCCGCGCGTTTATTTGGGATCAAATGGTAGAGCTTTTAGAAAATAGGCTCTCTAAGCTTGAGCATGTCAAAGTTGTTTTAATTTCTGGTATTACTACATTGTTTCAGAGTTACGAAAAGCAGATGTTTGAGGATTTACTGAGAGCTATTAACGGGATTAAAACGATTCTCTCTAAAACAAGACCACTCATCGTCCTAACTGCTCCCCTAAACGAATATTCTCTCTATAGACCTAATGGCGGAAAAATTCTCTCCCACTTCGGAAGTGTATTAGCATTGATAAACGAAGACGAGCGATATACAGAATATGTTCTAGTTCAGCATCCTTTCTTGCCAGAAAACCGCCTTTTAAAGTGGAAGCCACGTGCTCCAAAAAAGAACTTAGCAAAGTCAATGAAAAATATGACATTAGATTGCTGGTTTTCCTAAAAATCGAAGATTAAACGGTAGTTCTATTATTTCTTTTTGTATAAATTTGGATTCTTTTTTTCAAGAGTCAAAGGATCGCCACCAAATTGAATTTTTCGCCCTTTATAATAAAAGTCTGATTTCTTCTCACAAATTTCATTCCACTTAACAATGCCATGCTTCTTTATCATAAGCAGGTTGTAAATTTTTGAATTGTGAGGTAAGAAAATTTCAAAATTTACGATCGGTTGTAATTTCTCGCAAGGAAAATCTTCACATTCGTAGCAGAATTTATATCCCTTGCTCGTCACGCATTCATACGTTTTACATACAGGGAAATCTTTTATTTGACCATTCTGCTCCCGGCAACCTTTACACTTATAAACCTTTACTCCCGGGCATCTTGTGCAATATATCCCACAAGGGGCGTGGTCTTTTAAATATATGCTCATATAACAATACCTATTGCTCATTTTATTTTCTATCAATGATTATTTTATTTTTTTATCCCCAAAAGCCTAGCAGCATTTTCGTAGAGCCATTTTCTTTTAACTTCTTCTTTAAGAGGTAATTCCATAACGCCATCTGCTAATTGTTTTATTGACATTCCCATAAAAAGCCAAGTTGATCCAAATAGAATTTTATCTTGAAGAACTGAATTACCGAAATGAATAAGTTGCTCCCATCCCGTTCCTTTCATACCAATATACTTAGGAAGGTAAGATGCAATATCAATGTATATATTAGGATTACGCCAAGCAACAGCTACTAATTCGTTTACCCAAGGCCATCCGCCATGTCCCGCAATAATCTTCAATTCAGGAAAATCCTGAGCGACAATATCTAGGTAGATCGGTCTTTCAACTTCCACATTATTAGTGGAATAATTTATAGAAAGATGAAACCAAATAGGGATGTCAAGTTCCACGCATGTGGAATAAATTGGATACATTTTCGCATGATGGGGTGGTATTCCAAACATAAACGGTCTAACAGCTATGCCTCTAAGTCCTAAATCGTAAGATCTTCTTATCTCCCTTACGGCTTTCATTCGTTTTAAAGGATCAATACCTGCAAATCCTACGAATTTATCTGGATGTTTTTTAACAATTTCGGCATAATAGTCGTTTGGAAGCCCCGCAATTCCACTAGGCGTTTCTTCGTCAAGATTAAATATGACAGCTTTTTCAACGCCCATATTGTCGAGCAGCTTGACAAATTCATCTGTGGTTGATGTCATTTTTTTTATATTTGGCATAAAAGGTTTAATCGCATTCTTGAGTTCAGCTGCATTCATTGTTGTTTTCATAACATAAAGTTCTTCTGCCGTTATCCCAAGTAGAGGAGCAATTCGTGGACCAAAAATATCTTGAAGATATCTAGCCATCTGAGGAGGTAACGACACTAAAAGATCGACAAAGACTTCTTCAGTTGGCACATAACAAAGGGAATCAATTATCTTGTATTTCATATTTCATCCAATAATTAAATTTTTACTATAATCTTAGAATGTTAAAGATCTATTTATTATTTTTTTAGATAGAAAATTAGAAAATTTTCGAAGTATATTTTTTTTAATGTTTCAGAAGACTACCCTTCTGGGTTTGTTTGAAAAACTAAAAAGAAAGTTGAAGTAAATATGTGTGGTAGAACCGTACCAAGCTTTCGTCCTGCGCTTGAACACGAGATCGAAAGCTGGAAGGACTATAAAAGAGCGCTTAGGCCAGAAGATCAAAAAATATTTGATAAATTAATGAACTTTGCGAGAATTCATGCGGATGCTGGCAGTTTAAGCGCTCGCCCTATGCTTTCAGAAATTCTTTTCATGTCGTTTGCGATTGAGCAAGAAAAGAAAATTGGGTTGTTGGAAAAAAAGATTATCGAAATAGAGGAAATAATTAAGGGAAAAGAGTAGAAGTTGGACTCACAGAATGTTTTTAACGGTTGGCTTTTAGATGTATCTACTTTTAGCGAAGGAGTTATCCTTTGGGTAAAAACCTCAAAAGAGCAGAAGGTAATAAAAATATACCAAGAATTCTGTCCTGAATTTTTTGCCGTGCCCAGAAATGAAGTCGGTAACGACTTAAAGCGATTGAAATATATCCTTACTCAAAATCTAAATGTAAAAGAGGTGCGGATCTGTGAAAAGTATGCAAAACTGGAAGATCACGAAAAAACGAAAGTTCTTGGTGTCACTGTAACGAAACCCTCGGTATTTAAGAAAACAATTAAAGAAGTTGACAGAATAGGACTTCTTATCTTGCATAATACGGATCTTCCTATTACTCAGATGTATTTCTATGTCAATGACATATTCCCTATGTCTTTCTGTCGTTTCAAAGTTAAAATTGAAAAGGGCAAAGACAAGAGAAGTAATATTTTACGCCTTGTTTCTCTAGATTTACAAGATGACAACGAAAAGTTATTCTACGATTTGCCCCCACTAAAAGCCGTTTGGTTAGATGTAAAAATTCAGTACCAAGGGATAAGGCCATATTACAATGATCCCATTTCTCATGCTGAAATCAGTATTGTTGAAAACGACGAGAGCAATGTTCCACGAGCAGATGGATACATAAAACGAAAAATATTGATCGATAAAGCAGACGAAGCGGAAACCTTGAAGACCATAAGCAAAGTAATCGAACATCTCGATCCTGATATAATACTTACCCAAAATGGGGACGAATTTCTCCTTCCGTATTTAGTTGCTCGGGCTTCAGAGAATCGAGTAACAAAAGATCTTTACCTTTCTCGGGATAAAAAGCCATTGGTAAACTGTCTTTTCAAGCTTTCTGGTGGTTCAGATCATTATATGTCTTATGGTATAATAAGACGGCGTTCAAAGACTCAAGTTTATTTATCTGGCAGATTTCATTTGGACACAACAACATACGCCAGCCTCCATTTTACGGAAGGAAATATTCCAGGCGTTATTGAAGTCGCCCGTATATCGCGAATCTCGCTCCAAAGATTAAGTCGCATAACTATCGGGGGGGCACTCCAGTCGATTCAATTTTATAACGCTTATAAACTTGGCCATTTAATTCCTCCATTCAAGAAAAATCCAGAAGGGTTCAATACTGGAATGGACCTAATTAGAAGCGATCGTGGAGGCCATATATTCGAACCGATCATTGGAGTTTTTGATCAAGTGGTGGAACTAGACTTTTCTTCTATGTATCCTTCTTTAATGGCAAACTTTAATGTTTCTTCGGAAACCATTAATTGCAAGTGTTGTAAAGACGACGGTACAGGTGTAAAAGTTCCAGGATTGGACTTTCATATATGCTCAAAAAGACAAGGAATCATATCGAAATCAATAAGTCTGCCTTTATCAAAAAGACTAAAGTACAAAGAGTATGTCCGTAAAACTGGGAACCTCCGTTATAAATTCACTGACATTGCTCTAAAATGGGTGCTCGTAGTAAGCTTCGGGTATTTAGGATTCAAAAACGCTCGTTTCGGAAAGATCGAAGCCCATCAAACGGTTTGCGCGTTTGCTCGTGAATTCCTTATGCGCTCTGCGGAGATAGCAGAAGAACATGGTTGTAAAGTTATTCACGGAATTGTGGATTCAATTTGGCTCAAAGATACAAAAAATAGGTCTCCCGAGGAGTTCGAAGTAGTAACTAAAAATATTGCTGAAGAAATAACTGAACAAGTGGGTATTCCAATGAGTTGGGACGGAAGGTACAATTTTGTCGTTTTTCTTCCATCTCGTGCAGAACCGGACATCCCGGCGTTAAGCCACTATTGGGGGATTAAAAGCGATGGAGAGATAAAAGTAAGAGGAATCGAAGTTCGACGCAGAGACATACCAAAAATCGTTAAAGACGCTCAGTACGCATTTATCGATGTATTTCAAGGCGCAAAATCCGTCGAAGAATTTATGAGAAGAATCCCAAAAGTAAAGAAGATGCTCTATCGATATGTGGACAAGATAGAGACAGGTGAAGTTTCGCGAGAAGAACTTACGATTCGCCAAAGAATTTCCAGAAAACCTTCACAATACAAGGTAAATTCGTATCAGGCTGTTGCTGCAAGACAACTAGAAAGATCAGGTGTGGTAGTGACTCCCGGTAAAAATGTTCGCTATATTATACTCAATGCCGATGCTGATCCGGAATTCCCCGAAAAGAAGGTGATTCTCTCAGATCTTTATGACGAAAAAAAACATCAGTACGATAGGAAGAAATATATCGAATTGCTAAAAAGAGCTTTTGAGAATATTTTTCCTTTTAAATTCCCTGAACTCGAAGAATTATTAAAATCTGATTTTAATAGAAGATCTATTCAAAAAGATTTATTATGTTTTTAAAAAAATATTTAGAAAGGTTGTCTTATAACAGTTTTCATTGTGGTAGGATTTGCTTTTCTCGGGTCGCTTAAATAGATTTCATGATGTTTTTTCTCGTGTCCATCGAATGTACTTCCTTTATCCTTAATGAAATTATGAATTTTCGCAATCGTAGGACCTTCCTCTGAATAAGGACCGATGTGCATTATTTGAGCTGCTTTTCCTCCTTTATATCGCTCTAATCGGAGTTTAGGAAGCAATTTTGATAGTTCAGGTTTTTTATCTTTTGTTACTTTTATCGCTTCATTTATTATGTCTTGAGTAATCCAGTCAGGTTGCATTATCATCATCGTCCACTTCCATTTATCACGATTCCCTTCAGTAAAGTCATCCATATTATCTGCCCACCATAAGCCTTCTAGAGGGGGGACAACATAATCCTTGCCTTTTGCTTTACTTAAAAATTTCGTTTTAAATGCTACGGGATAAAGTACAGCAAGCGCATCAATATATTCTTTAGAATCACCTGGAGAACCTATTCCGTCTATCATCAAGAACTGCATCTCAGGAACATCAACCAGCACCACTTCCTTAGAGCTCGGTTGATAAAACTCTTTCATGGTTCTCTTGAAATCTATTTTTAATGGCATCTTTCCTCACTCCTTTTAGTCCCTTGGTTGAAAACTATTTGTAGGACACTTTTCCGTATCCAAAGTTGCTGGAACTTCGTGTCCGAAGCAGTCTCCTTTAGTTTCATCAATAGTTTTATAAAATTTACAATCTTTACATTGAGCCATTTTATTATCACTTAATTTTTTTTTAGGTTATTATGGTATTAAATTAATTGTGACAATATTAACCTATTTATTATACAAAAATTATTTAAGCATATGTCACAAATTAATAATACAAGGAAATAACCTTATTTTTTGTTTTCATAATTATGATCACAAGCACAATTAATAGGTTTTTAAATGAAATTGGATTAACCGATATTCAAATAAAAATATACAATTATCTATTAACTCATAAATTTGGAACTATAAACAATATAAAAAGGGAGTTAAATTATTCTTATACACAAGTACACCATAATTTAATGATTTTGGAAGAAATAGGTTTAATCGAATCATCAGATTCAAATCCTCGAGTTTACCTTAAGATCAGTCCTAAAATTGCTTTAACAGAATTAATCAATAAAAAATTTAACGCATTTCAAGAAAAAATTAATAAGTTAGATGAAGAATTAAAAATTCAAGAAAGTGTAATGGGAAGATGTGTTCGAGACATAAGTTTTTATTATTATTCCAATCTTAGTTTAGCTTTTGAGAATTATTATATACTAATAGAAAACACGCTTAACGAGATAATTATGAGCTCCTTGCCGATTTCTCTTTTAAAAAGATTGGAACCCGCATTATATCAAGCATTTATGAGGGGCGTTCAGATAAGGTTATATTTCTCGGATTTAGATTTTGAGAAATATTCAAGCTATCTTGAAGAAGTTACCAATACACTAAAAAGAACCGGAACTGAGATAATTCAAACAAAAGAAAAGACTTGTGCACTGATTAGGTTTAATGACGAAATTGTTAATATGGGGCATATACTTATTGATGAAGATTACCTAAATTCCGTAATTTTCAAAGAAGATGATGTTTTTCAAGTTGATGGGTTTCGCGGTCCATTCGCAAAACAAGCAAAGAAGATGTTAGAAATTAAAACTGTAGAAAAAAGAATTAAAATAGGCTACCCAAGATCATTTAAAGAAGTTTTAGGCGTAATTGATGAAAGAAACGTGATAAAAACCAGAGATCTGAGTAAATCTTCTGGTATTGGAGGAACCAAATTAAAAGAGATCTTAAATTTTTTAGTGAGAGAAGGAGTTATTAAAGAACACATTAAAAGTGAGGGTGTAGGTAGACCTGGAATATATTACAGTATAGTTGAATAATTAAATAAGATTAGTTTCTGAAATAAAAAAAAAAAGAGTTAAGGAATTAAAATTATCTCGAAATAGTCAAATATTATTAATAACAAACATACTATCTCTAATAATGTCCAAAGATTGCGCTTTAAACTTCTTAAGCCTTTCAATACTTTTCCTGAATAATTTATGCAATTATAAATGAAAATTATTACCCACGCTGTTAATAGGAAAACTATTGGCAAGAATAAGACGTATAATTCTCGTCCTACGAAATCTAATAAGTATTTATAACCAAGTATAGAAAATGCTGTTATAACTAAAGTAAATCCGAAACCGAACGAATACTCCGCAAATGTCACAAACCTATTAATTTGTTCTTCTGGCATATTCCCTGCTCTTGCTTCATAGTGTACTTTTGAGTTAGTTGATACCGAATTTACAAAAAAAATAAATGAAAGCATTAACAAGAATGTTGCAGAAACAATACCACTTGAAGGTCGTACTTGCCATACTAAAGCTAAAATTGTTAAAACAGCAGCAATCATGGTTGTTAAGGATAATCCAATCTTTAACATTTAAGGTTTTATTTTCTCTATTTTCTTCCATTATTTTCACTAAAATATTTACTAATATTTAATTAAATTAATCTTAAAATTTATAAATTTTAATAATTGAGATTTTTGTACTTTTTTGCATGAATTTTTTAATTAGTAGATTATAGTACACGCTTTCTAATACAATTTTAAAATCACCTTTTTAGTAAATTTGCACTCAGTATTGCTTTATTTTTGTTTAATGTTAAAATTAAATTATGTCATCAAAAGTAGTTTCTTACTATGATTGGTCGTTAAGTTTTAAAGGTAATAACACAGATAGCACTTCAAAAATTACGCTTACAAAAAAAAATAGATTAAATTCAATTGGAATTGCTGACGATGACTTTGAAAATTATTTGAGAAAATGGAAGAATAGAAACCTTTCCTAATATAATTTAACTTATTATCTAACGCTTTTTTATTTCTCATCCTTAATTTTTGCTTTTTTATATATTTATGTTCTTTTAGTACGAAATTCATTAAAAATCTAAAGAGGTTTAAATACTTTTTTTTATACAATTTACAAATAAGTAAAAATATAAAATCCTTTTATCATGTCAAAATCAAGTTCTTATTTTGATTGGGAACTAAGTTTCCGTAAAAACCAGTCTTCAAAGGAAAGAGTTAAGCGTAATCGAGAAAAAATAAATTCGATAGGAATTCCGATAAACGACTACAAAAAGTTTTTACAGGAATGGAAAGAGAAGAATCTTAACTAAATTTTTCGGTTAACTTTAATTAGTTATATTTAAAATTGCAAATCACTCAAAAACATACAATAGAACTACTATTAAAATTTCAATACCAAGTAAAATAAAGAAAAATATTAAGGTGTAAAATCTCCATTTTATTGAAACTCTCTCTCTTTCTTCTAAACGGTATATAAATAATAAAAGAATAGCTCCAAGCCCTAAAATTGATAATATTACAAGGAAAAGTGTAAAAAGAGGTTCCATAAAAGGTATTATAAGAACCAAAATAAAAGCCGTTACGCTTATCCAAAGAATAATAAATTTCTTCATTTTCTCCCTAAAAATTTCGTCGAGGTCTTCAGATTTCTGACTGGGTATAATTCCATAAGATAAACCAAAAATAGCTAAAGCTAATAAAATTGAATGGAATGGGTTTAAACGCTGCCATACTAAATCTGAAAAAAGAATTCCCGTAAATATTCCTAATGATAAACACAAAATAATACGGATCACTTTAAAATTAACTCTTAAGAATTTAATTACTCCCTGAACTAAAGAATTAATGGCGTTCTTAACAATTTGATATAAAGCGCTCAAATTATCAACTATTTTATCGAAGAATTCTTTTAACTCCTCTAACATGAAAATAAAGGGGTATAATAAAACACCTACAATTAAAAGTGACCAGCTCCAACCAGATGTATAAAAGGTGTAAAAAATGGTACTTATTAAAGTTACCATTGACGCCCAATAAGCAAAAGAGAGGAGTTTCCGTTTTTTAAAGGGTTTGACTAAGAAGCCTACAAATACCATAAAAACTAATATGGAAGTTGAAATATTTAATAAAAATGATGTTTGAGCCATTACATCTAATGCAAAATACACATTAAATGAGGCAAATACACCAAAACCAATCAAGCTGAAATGATTAACCTGCTTTCTAGTTTTTTGATTAATAGAATTTAGATTGCTATCATTATCAAGTAGCGTTAAAAATAGTAAAATTCCAAATACGATTAAAATCATCGTAGTAATATTTAATATATCCAATGTTAAATAGTACAGTGGCCAAGAGCAGAAATTGATATACGAAACAATTATAAGAAAGTTTCGAAATTTTAATTTGTTTTCTTTAATTAGACCCCAAAAATCGAATAGGTTTAAAGCATAACCGTAAACTAACTCTAACAAAAGTATAATAATAATAATTGGAACGATAGAAATTGAGTATTGAGGAATCCAACCTAGAAAATATATAAATGAAAATCCAAAAATAAATGCCCACGAAACTGTCATTAAATAGACTGAATATTTACCAAGGAATTTAAGGATAAACCTGTCGAAAATCATTAAGACGTGAATTAATATGCTTGATAAAAAAAAAATTAATAGAAGCTCAATGTTGGTTAAATATAAAGTCTGAAAAATATAATTTGATAATACAATATAAAATAACCCTCCTATGAAATTCTTTCGATGTGTTTTCCACTTTAATAACGATTCTTCATTATCTCTGTTAAAATTACGCATAGTATTGTAATAAGAATAATTCGTATAGAATTGCATTAAAGCAAAAACCAAGGTGGCAAGACTTATTAAAGCCAAATTTGCGGGGGATAAAAAGAATATTAGCGAAAATACAGACCATGAAATGTTGAAATAGCTAATTGTATGAACAATGAACATGTACTTACTTTTAATTTTTTTTACTATATTAATCTCTACTATACTAATAAAAAATAGGACGATTTGGGATGCTAAGAAACTTTCAATTAATCCAAATGAAAGATTAAACAATCCATAAAATAAAATAGATGTTTCTAAGTACGATAATACCATTAGAATAGAATAAGAATTTTGGATGGTTTTAGCATTCACTTTATCTTTAAAAATTCTTTTGATTGAGAAAACAGAATAAAAAGCTAAGAGTGTATTAACTAAAACTAAAAACATAGAATTAAATATATTGAAATTCGTAAAAAGTAAAATTGATAAGCCGTAAAAAGCTGTAAAGCAAACTTGAAATGTTAAAAAGGATCCCCACAAAATTAATTGTCTGAATTTAAACTTTATTAGAAGGTTTATAACAAACATAATGAAGGAAAGAATCATTAAAAAGAAAAATAACGCCGGAAATCCTATAAAAATCTTATTTGAACTTATTAGTAAAGAAGTTATTAAGGAAGATGTGTAAAAGCCTATAGTAAATATAACTAAATTAATTAGGACATTTCTAATCTGAATCATGGATTCATTTAATTTACTTGCGTCATATCGACCTAATAGATTTAAATATGTAAAAATGGCGTATTCAGTATAGAATTGCATGATTAACAGAATTGAAAGGCTCAAAAAGAGACTTTCTAAACCAATCGTTAAGAATTGATTTAATAGAATAAATGTAAAGATAGATATTAAAATATACGTAAAAATATGAATTGGATAGATTATCTTTTTACTAACCTTCTTTATAAAATAGAAATCGAAAAATGTCAGGATAAATAAACAGCTAAGTGATAATAAAACATTCTCAATCAACCCCAACCCTAAATAATCAAGAGCTATTCCAAAAACAAAAAAAGAAATTTCAATATATAATAGAAATGCTACTACTGAACTGAATTTCTTTAAATACATGGTAAATTTTTCGATATCAATTTCTATTTTCGAAGATTCAGCGTATCGTATACTGAGTAATGTCAAAATAGACCACAATATCAAAAATTCGAGAATTTGATAGAAGATGTTAAATGGGCTAATAAATGTAATAAAAACTGAAAAGTAAGTTGAATTTAATAAAAAGCATATTAAATTTAGAACTTTAATTTGATTTTTATCCTCAAAAAATTTCATAATATTATAGGATTTTGAATCGATTGGAATTTCAATTTCGCTATTGAAGAGATTTATAAAGATTTGGAAGATAAGAGTGTATAATATTAATCCTGCTAAAGTAAACAGAAAAAGAGGTTGGAAAAGTTCAATATAAAATAAAAACTGTAATATAAAAAGTGTGAAGGGAATAGGGATTAAATACCACATTATAAATCGATAATTCCCTAATGAAAAATTAATTAAAAATAAATTTATAGTAATAAAAACTGCAGCAACTATAAAAAGTAAATCAGGGAATAACAAAAATATAAAAGAAGAAAATGAAGAAGAAATTCCAAAAGATAGAATACTTAATGGAATAATTTTTTTCGATGGAAAGAATAATTTATAGTAATTAAATACGAAGTACGACCCACCGAAGACTGATACCGCTAAAAATAATGGAAATAATCCAAAATCTGGAACTAAACTAAAAGTAAAGTATGTTAGCGAAGAGAAATTAACTATTAAAATTGTAGAAATTAAACGATTAAAGATTGTGTGTTTTAATTTTAGAAGTCTTGACGAAAATAAGCTAAAGGACATAATTATTAACGCTATATTTGTAGAAATATATGGATCCAAAGTTAACAAAAATATAAGATGAAATATTAATAAGAAAATCCCCGTTAATGCAATAGAGTAGGCCAGTATTAATATAACATTCTTCTGAGCTTTTAAATTAGGGAAAAACGAGAGTGTAATAAAAAGTAGCCCACATACTATTGTAATTATAGGGTAATTTAACTCAATTAGAAATCCTACCGCTTCAAATAGAGAAAATAGAAATATTAACAGGATTGTTGAGAATATTATCCATAAGATAGATACAATATTCCACGATCTTAACCTTACTAGAATTGGCATAAGTATTATAACTGAGATTCCAATAAAAGATAAATAGCTCAAACCAGGGTTTCCGAAAAAGGCATTTTGGCTAAACCAATAGATTAAAAATAGACATAGGCCCCATGAAATAAATAAAACATTAGTGAAATGCTTCTTAATCCATGAATACCAGAACGGTAAGGATATAATAACGCATAGAATCAAAGCTAAAAGATTTGAACCATATAAATTTACACCAAATAAATTTAAAGCGTTTGTGAATACATCTATACCTGTAAATGCTTCGCTTATCAATGCATAATTTATAATAGGAAAGATTATCCACATTCTATAACCAACTTTCCATATAGCCCATGACAATTTCCACTGATAAATTGCTATTGAAAGATAAAAAAGAACAACTCCTACATTAATACTTATAATTAATATAATTAGATCGAATAACGGAAGCGAGTATACTGAAATCAAGAAGAAGTAAAGAAATACGGGAAAAGAAATTATATTTGAAGCTAAAACGGCATAAAAGGATCTCTTTCGAAACAATCTTGGTGAATCGTTGTAAAGAAATACAAACGCAAATCCAGACACGCTTAAAGTTAATGTAAAACTTAGTATCGGATTATAGGGTGCAAATATAGTATCATTAAAAAAGAATGAAAAAGATAGAAAACTAATAAAATCAAAAATCGCAAGCAGGACACAAGGTTTAATAAACCATTTATATCGCTTCTCCTCTTTCCGATAATAGAAAATACCCATTAAACACAAGAAAATGAATAATGAGGTAGTCGTGTTATATATTAGATATATATAGGGTGCTAACAAAATAAACGAAAGTAAAGATATTAAAAAATAAAGTATGAATTTTTCAATGTTATTTTCTCTTTTTAAATTCAAGATAATCGATGTAAAAAATACAGATATTAAAGATATTAAGTATATAATAGACGACATACTAATCGACAATGCTTCAAGGGAAGGCAGATGTTCATATATGACCAAGAACCCTGTTGCTTCAATAAATGTTACTACACTAAGTATTAAATAGAAAAACAAGCGAAAATAGGAATTTTTGTTTCTTTGTAATAAAACTATCATAAAGGGTATTAAGAAAACTATTGAGATAGGGAATAAGTATGAAATCAGTAATACTAACGAAATTCCATATAGTTTATAGATATGAAACCCAGATTCTCTTTCTGTAAAAACATTATATTGTAGAAGATAATAATTTGAAAATAGAAATATTTTCCCGAAAACAAGAATTAAGAGCAACTCTTGATTAAAATATGGGACTAAAATTATTGAAGAGATGTTCCAAATAATTTCAGTGGAAAAACAAATAGTAGATAAGAAAAACAAGCCCCTTATGCTTTTTCTTATTGCTAACTGAGTATTTTCTAAGAGTAAAAATTTTCTTTCTAAATAATAATGAGAAATGGGACTTAAAACGGCGAAGACAAGAATTAATAGTACTATTTTATTGAAAAACGACAATTGAATAGGATACAAGGCTAAAGTAAATAATATAATAGATTTTAGAATTATCCATATAATCAATTCAGAACTAACTTTAACTCTTTCGAAGTCAATTTTTATCAGTTTATCACTTACATTAAGAGCGAGTAATAATATTAATAAAAATATGGCAATGTCGAGGGTAAAACCTAATAACTGAAGATCATTATCAATAAAAAATTGGTTGTAATTAATCACTTGGACGATTGACATAAATAAAAGAGATAGTGAAATGTTTACGCCGAAAATTATAATATTTTTATTAAATTCATAAATTTTGTAAATCTTGTAATAATCTAACTTACTTGTTTCGTCTTCAAAGACTGATTGTTTTAAATCTTCTAAAAGAACTAAATTATATGAGTTAAAAATAAAAAATAACAAAATCGCACTGGCAAAAATAACATTTCTTAACCAAGTAATTGTTATGATTAAATTTAGATTGAAAAAGATTAAAGAAATTAGAATACTGATGAATAACCAAGTAATTGGTTGAATTATCTTAATATTATTAATCATTCCTTCTTTCAATTCGATATAGGATGAAATCTGATCAAAAAATTTTAAAGAAATAAAAAACAGTATTACGGAAAATAAAGTAATTAAGATAGGATCAGCGGTCATCCCTAATCTAACGATTTCTAACCCGATCATACAAGGTATAAAAATAATTATGCTCCAAAATAGGATACTATTCAGAATTATTATCTTTTTAACTAATTTGGTATTAAAACACTCTTTTTTATAAGAAAAGATAAGAGGAATAAATAAGAAACTTGAAGCAGAGAGCAATGGAAAAATTATTAAATACGAAGTGTCTTTAAACAAGACATATGGATAGTAGAACATGGTGGTACCTGTAACGATAAATCCAATGATAATCTGTAATTTAACTATTAGTTCTTTTCTATTTTCTCTAATTTTGAGTTGTCTTGATAAATTTTGAATAAAAACTAAAATTCCATAAAAAATGTATAATGTAAAATTAACGACATTAAATGCATTGAAATCGTATCCTAACAATACCAACTGCAAGCTAAATACCGTTGGAATAAGGAGAAATGACGCACATAATACAATGCTATTTAACTTTATTAAACTTTTTATAAAGGGCTGATGGGTTGTTTTGGTTAGTATATATTTAAAAGGTAAATAAAATGAAATACTTGAAATTAAAAAAGGAAAAACCAGTACGAGAAAGGAACCGAAAAAATAAATAAAAGAATAATAAAAAATTAAAACGGATGTAAATATTAAAGAAAGCTCGTTTATTACAACCCTGTTCGATTCTGAGATTAATTTTTTCTTTAAAATTATGTTATTTAGAAAGGTTATTCCTATAAATGACGCATATGCTGAAATAATAATTTTATCGTTTAGTGCAAAATATGAAAACAAATCAAAAAATATAGAAAATAATAGGAAAAATAACTCTATAAAAATAAAATAAGAATTAATACGAGTAAACTTAACTATTGAACTTTCGCTTATTTTTTCGATTTTCTGCCCAAATTTCAATAGATAATATGAAGAGATTGAGAAAAATAATAAAATAGAAATTACAATTGTCAGATTACTTACAAAAATAAACATAATTGAAAGACCAATAGTCAGCATTAAACCCCAACATGAGTAGTAACTGTAAGAAAGAGTTGTTCTTGATGAGAAAACGCCAATCAAATAATTTATGAAAGTAAATATCAAAAAAATACCTGGAAATAAGATTGTTGACAAAATTAAACCATTACTAAATAAAAGTAGGTTTAATGAGATATAATTTCTAAGATTAATTACGATGTACGATGTTAATTCTAATAATAAAACTAATATCATCATGCATCTATTAAAATTATCCCATGGATGTTTTCGAAAGTGCCGCACATAGAGGTAATAAAAAGAGACTAAAGTTAGTGATAGAATCGTTAAAGTATGTAGTAAAAATTTTGAAAAAATTATTAGAATAGGATCTGTTGTAAAATCAATGTAAATAAAAGAAAAAATATCGAAAAAAGAGTAAATTATCGCAATAAAACTAGAAACAGCTAAAACATGTTGAGCAATCAAAACATTCTCTTTAACGAAATAACCTCTTGTCGCAAAAATTTCTAAGATTAAGTATAATCCTATTATCATTATTATAAATTGAATATTTAATGGCAAAGGCACAAACCAAAAAACAATTGTCGCAAAAATCCCAGTAGAGTTAATTAAAAAAATGTATTTACTGTATTTCTTTGGACAAAAGTTTGCTTTCTGCTCGTAATACGAGATGACGATTAAAATTAGTAGCGAGAATAGGATTAGCATTGGAAAATTTACGAGATACGAGAATAAAATAATAAACCCTAAAATTAAAATTGACAAAATTAGATTTAACTTCTGATATTTACCGAACTCTTCAGGCAAACTATCCTCAACTTTATCAGATTTCATTCTTGGGTAACCTCATAAGAATTTTTTTATAATAAAAAGCGAGATATACTCTAATTTTCAAATAAATTAGAAAGAACATTATGGATAAAAAGAAAGCATTTATTAATTCAAAAAGCGTGTGTGTTATCCCATTAAAACTATAAACTCCAATTATATCAAAAGGTATTTGGATTAACAGAACGAAAATTAAGCTGAGAATTGAAACTGAGTATTTTTTATGAAAGATAATCAATTCTTTTAAAAATATTTTATTCTCTTTGACTGAATCATTAATTATTTTGCGTATATTTTTAGTAGATACTAATGTGATGAAATAAAAAAAAGTATTTGTTATGATTGCGAATAACCATGAAATCTTTGTATTAAATAGGAAAGAGAGAAATAAAATATGAATAATAAAATTTATGATTACGATAATGTTGTAAAACTGTTTGGATGCTAAAGAAAAGCTAATTGAGCGCTTGAATTCGCCTTCAGAGGCGTTAAAGAAGTCTATAGGTTTGAAATAGTAATAGTAAAAAACTATAAAATAAAGAACGCAAAAAGAAATTAAAGGTAATAATTCAAAAGAGTAACCTGGAGGAGAAATAAACACGAAAATGGGGGTTACAATTGAAGAAAAGATCGTTATTAAGAATAAAATATGAATCCTTGAGGTAGGATTGTTTGTTTGATTAAGGAATACGGGATCATTTCTATATTTATCATAAAATTTATAAAAAAATAGTAATGAAAAAATAAATGTAAGGACAGAAAATCCTAACGAAATATATATGTCATAATTGCTTATAAATAGAAATATAAAATAACCTAATGCGGTAATACCTGAAGGAACAATTAATAAATACCAACAAAACCACCACACTTTCCAAAGAATATTTGTAGCTTTTTCGTATTTAATTTCAGATTTTTTTACAACATTAGAATCCATGAGCTAACATAAGGTGATACTCATAAAAAAATGTATTGATATAATTTACCGGTAAATTCTGCATTTTACTCGTAAAGCTCTAAGAATTTGTGTATAACTGTAATTTTTCAACCTATAGACTTTTTGATATTCCTGTGTCTCACGCTCTAGCACCATTATATGAAACAAAAAATTTTGGTTATGAAATTACAGCTTTAAGGAAGAATAATTAGTAAAATTTGTATGTTTCACTTCGATGTTGTTTAATAGACTGAGTCAATTTTTTCGCTTGATTATTTAAAATAATCATAGTAATTACTGTTAGATTTTATTTCGGTAAAGATTTTTTCCGCAATTTCAAAACTTCCCACATTTGGATCAACAGCTAAGCTTGCTATTGCGATATCTTTTGACTTCTTTAAAATGGCTTCAACGCATAAATCTTGAATAGTCGCTTCAATTCTAAGTATTGCAGCAATGTTTTTTGGCAACATCCCCCATTTGACACCATGTACGCCATCTTTATCCACCGTAACTGGACATTCGACAACGAGGTCTTGAGGTAAATTTTCAATGATCCCGTCATTTGGAACGTTTACAGCGCTCTCATAAGTATTTTCATCGGTAATTATTGCTTCAATAATAGGGATTGCTCTTTCTCCAGAATGTCCCTTAGCGAGCATTCCTTTCTTAAGATACCTCCCTTCTTTAAGGCGTTTGTAGTGCCTTAGAACGCGTCTATTAATCCTTTTACCGTGTTTATCAGTATTATCAATCCAATCGATCATATCTTGCGTTTCAGTGAATTCTCCTCCGAATTGTAAATATTCACCGAGATGATTATCACCCACATAGGGAAAATAGCTAAATCTTTTATAAACCTCAAAAGTTAAGTTAGAAAATTCAAACCTGTCTTCGCGCTGTTTAAAGTACTCACTTGCCTTACTATTAAATTCTGGCATTAAATCTTTTCCGCTAGCTAACTCCTCGAGCCCCATTAAAAACCCAAAATGATTTAATCCATACGGCTTTAACTTTAAATTATCCAATTTCTTTTTCACCATTCTAGGTATGTGATAATTAAGAAATCCGATTTGATGGCAAAGTCCTACAAATTTAAGATTTGGAGCCGTTCTTTTGATTGCTAAGCATACTCTAGCCATAGGATTTGAAAAGTTTATGAAAAACGCAGCGGGACATATTTCCTCAACGTCTTTCACAATTTCTACTATTGGAGGAATAATCCTAAAAGCATGCATAGTCCCTCCAGGGCCACCACATTCTCCTAATATCTGAGTAGACCCATACTTTCTAGGGATTTCGTAATCTTCTCTCCACAATTTAAAACGATCTCCAACTTCAATAGAACTAATAACGAAATCTGCTCCTTTCAAAGCTTTTTTACGGTTTGTGGTGTGTTCAACATTGAATTTATTATTATGGATCTTATTTTCAGCTTCAATTAACTCAAAAATGATTTCTAAATGTTCCTTATTGATATCGTGTAATACAACGGTTGATCCGCTTAGAATATCGCTTTGATAAAGATCTAAGAAAGTAGAAGGCCCGAATGAGGTACTACCCGCGCCTACTAGTACAATTTTTTTATCCATCGGTCTCAATTTATAATTAAAATTAAGAATATCCATTTTATTCTTATAAATTAATTTAGGGTTCAATTGATTTAAAGAATTATGATATCTTGCTCTTGACAAAAATGACAAAGCAAAACCTTTATATCAAAACAGATGGGAAAAAAAACCCACAATATTTATTAGTGTACACTCGTTTTATTCTTATAATAATGAATTTTTCACGACATAATACTAGTACATGGGCTGGCTGCAAGAGAGCCATTATTCCCACTGTTACAGTATTATGAAGAGAATAAATCCTTTTTCTTACTCTTTTTCTTTTGAATTGTTTGGATTTATTCTCTTAGTGTAATACTTTCTCAATTTTTTAGAAAAAGGTGGAATGGGGGTTTAATTTTCTGCGTAAAAATTTAAATTATAAAAAGGAGGTGAAAAAAAGAAATGGCCGGAAAAATAGAACCTGAAATGATATTAGAGTATTATAAAGATTGGAATTCTGATAATGCCCCCCTCATGATGATGCTTGATATCTCAGATGCCTATCCTGGTGTAATTGAAAGCGAAGATCAGAAAAGAATGGCTTATCTGAGAAAAAAATATCAAAATTTATCTAAATAACTTTTAATTCTTTTTTAATTAATAATTAATTATTTTTTCTATTCTTTCTAAAGCTTCTTTTATTTTATCGATTGGTTGAGTTAATGCAAATCTTACAAAACCTTCTCCAAACTTACCAAATCCTGCTCCAGGAGTGAGAACTACTCCAATATCTATCAATTTCTTTACGAAATCCATACTATTAGTTTCTTCTTCAGGTATATGAGACCATACATAAAAAGTTGCTTTTGGTTTTTCAGTTTTCCATCCTATTCCATTGAGACCCTTTATTAACGCATCTCGCCTTCTTTCATATGTTTTTATAATTTCTTTTACAATTTTGGGCTTTTTTTCAGATGTGTATTCGCTCAAACCTTTAATAACAGCTTTTTGAATAAACCTTGGACTTCCAGAATCAATTTGAGATTTTACTTTTCTAATTCCCTTAATTATATCTTCATGTCCAACTGCCCAACCACACCTAAATCCCGTCATACAAAACATTTTTGACGCACTATTAAGTTCTATGTGATTTTGGTTTATTTGTAAGAGAGAGGGGGCAATATAATCTTCAAAAGTGAACTCAGAATAAGGATTGTCATAAACAATAATAAAATTATAATCTTCAGCGTAGTCAACTGCTTTTTTTAAAAACGCTTTAGGTGCAGTAGCTCCAGTTGGATTATTGGGGTAATTCAAATACATCAATTTAGCTTTTTTAAGAATACTAGTATCAATGGTTTCAAATTCCGGTAGAAAGTTATTTTCTTCTAATAACGGTACTAGATATGGTTCTCCATCGCATAATTTTGTAGCACCGTTTTCATAAACAGGATATCCCGGGCTAGGACACAACACAATATCTCCCGGGTTAACAAAAGCTCTTGCTATATTGGCTATACCTTCTTTTCCCCCAATTAAATTACTTACCTCATTATCCGCATCAAATTCTATATTGAATCTTACTTTATACCATCTCTGAACTGCCTCTCTAAAATCTTGTTCACCCATACTAGTTGGATAATTTTGATTTTCTGGATATCGTACTTGTTTAATCATTTCGTTAAGAATTAAATCTGGAGTCGTTAAATCTGGATCTCCGATGCCTAATGATATTAAGTCAATTCCTTGCCTTTCTTTTTCATTTTTCAATTCTTCAATTTCAACGAAAATATACGGCGGTAATCTGTTAATTCTATTAGCATATTTTATATTAATTTTAAACACCACATAAATTTTAGAGAATTAAAATTTGTATTACTTCATTTATAAAAAGTTAAAAATCTTATGAAAAGAATTTACAAATATTGAACTAATTATTAGATAAAGAAGAAATTAAATAAAAATATCAAAATAACATAACATAAAATTTAAGTTTTTATGATTTTTGGGTAGATGGTATTTGTTCTCCTTTATTTAACTTATACTCATATTGTTTGCGATCCATTAATAAGAAAGGAATTAACGCAAGATTAAGAAGGAATATCATCAGGATAAAGACAACTCCAAAAATATTCCTAATATCTGTTACCGTACTAGATAAAGTGCTAAACACTATTCCGGTAAGAATTAACCCTGTTTGTATGCCTAAATTGGCAAAAGATGTGCAAATAGAATAAAATGTACTTGTTGCTTCAGGATATTGCTTTGAATATTCACTTGCTACAGCCGAAAAACTTGAATTGTTCCAACCACTCGAAGCTCCAATAATAAAAGTAAAAACTAGTAAAATGAACCATTCAGTAGGAATTAGCTGCAACAAAAGAGCAATCGTTCCTAATGAAAGTGCTAGAAAAACGGATAACCTTCTTGTTTTGCGATCTGCAATTGAACCTCCTACAAACGCGCCTATAATAACCCCTAATCCGATAATTAAAGTTATTATAGCCTGAGGGCTGTATAGGCTTATATCTTCTTCTAACAAATCAAGGGTAGCGCCTTCACCGGCAACAACGCCCGCTTGTACTAATACGTATAGTGAAATCATTGTAAATATAACACCACTTACAATTGCCATAAAAAACGAAAACCCAAACAGCTTCCAGTTTTCGCCCCTCTTAAACATTGATTTAAGATTTTTTCCCAATCTTACTTTTTCAGTAATAGTTGTGTGTGGTATTTTCAGAGTTAAAAGCCCAAATAGAATTGTAAGGATACTGATTACAATTAGGGTTAATTCAAATTGTATAAATTGAATAATGACCAAAATTAAAGGACCTCCAATTATTATTCCCACAGATCTAAATGCCCAAACTGTTCCTATAGTACGCCCTAATTTATCTTTAGGACAAATATCAAGAATAAATCCGTCCATTGCGGTATCCGAAATCGCTACTCCTAAAATTATTATAAAACCAAGTAAAGTTATATAACCAAGAATTCCTTAAGGATTTGAATCAAGTAAAAAGGGAATTAATAATGATAATATTATCCACATAATTCCTGTAAAACTGGTGGAACCTAATATCCATGGTTTCCTTCTACCAAGTTTTTTCGAACCAAATCTATCGCTTAATAAGCCATATATCAATTTAAGAATAAAAGGCGTTAAAATAATGGAAAACATGAACGAAAGAGCCGCCGTGTCAATTGTACCAAGCTTTTTTAACAGATATACGGGTACAATTACAGTAAATATACTCTGAGTAACTCCTTGAGTAAAATATAAAGAAGAAAAAATACCTGTATAAATCAATTTATATTCATTTTCGCTTGTCGCCATTTGATCATCCAAATTTTTTTGATAAATACAGTTATTGTATTTTATATTGTATAACCCAATATTTAAAATGAATATTTTTCATAAATAAATATATCAATTGCGAATAATTATTAAAAATTTTAATAATAATAGTGTTGTGTTAAAATGGGTCGTCGTACAAGGATGAGACAGGTAAAAAGTACGCCAAATAATTTTTACTTCCAATCTGAGAGAAGAGACCCATTATTAGTGGATTTTGTTGGTTTAACGGTCGCAGAATTCGAAGCAATGCGATTGAAGCATTATATTTCCTTGAATCAAAAGGAATCTGCAGAAAAAATGGGTGTATCTCAACCAACATTTTCTAGGATTTTGGATAAAGCTCATCAAAAAATCACTCAAGCTCTTATTGAAGGAAAAGATATACGTGTTTATGGGGGGAATATTAATTTTAAACAGGGTTTTAAGGGCTATGGGTGCCTAAATTGTAATGAAGAGTGGGAAGATGAACTAGCCTCGCAAGAACGCAAGACAAATTGTCCAAAATGCGAATCTGAAAAGATTTATTATTTAGTAAGAGAACCGCTTTAATAATTGCTAATATCGCTAGTTTAAAAAATAATCTTTTTATAACATAACAATTAATTTTAATTAAATTAAGCATTTTACAATCTGTTTAATTAGTATTAGGTATTACTAAGGGGATTATAAAAAATGGTTAAAGATCGTAAGAAAATTTGGTATAAAGCGGCGCGAACGATTGTTAAAGCTGGACAACTTCCTATGGCTGTTAATGATACTCTTCTTGAATTGCTACAACTAATAATGACTGAAGAACAAGCAAATTTCATTGCAATCTTTAAAAAACCTTCTCTTAGTATAGATGAGATAAGAGAAAAAACAAATCTAAGGGACGAGGTCCTAAACCAGACTTTAAACGAATTAATGGATAACGGAGTCGTAGTAGGCGTTCCAAGCAGGAGAACGGGAATAATGGTATATAGGCTGCTGGGCCCCTTTCCTGGTCTATTTGAAATGCAATTTACGAGAGGCGAAACAGGAGAAAAACAAAAAAAACTGGCGCACCTTTTTAACAAAATGTTTGAAATAATGAGTGAAGGAACTCAAAGAAACTACGATCACATAGTCCCTCAGTTTAAAAAATTTCCACCTATTACAAGAGTCGTACCCGTTGAGGAAGAAATTGAGGATGTTCCAGTTGATAAAATCCTACCGTATGAAGAAGCATCAAAAATAGTAAATAAATACGACAATATTGCTCTCGTTCATTGCTATTGTCGACATGAGAAAGATCTATTAGAGGACTCTTGTAAAGTTACAAATGAAAGATTGAACTGCTTATTATTAGGAAAAAGCGCACAATTTGCGATAGAACATAACTTTGGAAACCAAATTTCAAAGGAAGAAGTAATAAAAATAATTAATAAGGCATCAGACGAAGGACTCGTCCATAAAGCGTTCCATACTCACCTCAAACCAGAATTAGATGAAGAAGCTATTTGTAATTGTTGTAAATGTTGTTGTGGTATATTCTCTTTATTTTGGAACGGCTGTATGCCATACCATTGCTATACTAGTTATTTAGCAAAAGTGATTGATGATATATGCATAGGTTGCGGAACATGTGTAGAGAAATGTCCAATGGAGGCAATTGAATTGGAAGATGCTATTGCTGTTGTTAACGAAAATAGATGTATAGGGTGTGGTGTATGTGTTCATCATTGTCCTGAAGACGCAATGGAATTAGAAAGAACTGGAAATAGAGAGGTTTTTGTTCCGCCTCCAAGGATAAAAACAACTTAAAATGAGGGATATTGGATGACTGATAAATTATGGCATCAACTTGCAAGAAATATTTTAAAAACAGGAGGTCCACCTGTACCCATTAATGACACCCTTATCGAATTGTTAAAGACATTGATAAACGAAGAACAATTAAAATTTCTTTTAAAGTTTCGAAAATCTCTTAATCGGG
Source organism: Promethearchaeota archaeon Loki_b31 (assembly GCA_005222975.1). Lineage (GTDB taxonomy): Archaea > Asgardarchaeota > Lokiarchaeia > Sigyniarchaeales > SOKP01 > SOKP01. The sequence goes on along the minus strand of NJBI01000027.1, from coordinate 3,076 downwards.
ACCAAATTAAATCGAAATTTGATTTAGATGAAGCATCATTAAACATAATGCTAAATGAGTTAATGCACATCGGAATGATAACGGCTATACCCAGTAGGACTACTGGTGTGATGGTTTATCGTTTAGTGGCTTTTCTACCGGGATTATTGGAATTTACTCTCATGCGAGGTGAAACGGGAGCAAAACAAAAGAAACTGGCGAAACTATGGGAACAGTTGTTTAAAGATGAAGCAGAAGTAACTCGAAAAAACTATGATATTGTAATGAACGCGTTTAAAAACGCACCTCCTATCGATAGGGTGATCCCTATTGAACAACAAATAGAACCACACGAAGAATTAACGTTACCCGAAGAAGAAGTAAGAAAAATCATAGAAAAATACGATATTATTGGCGTTTCACATTGTTATTGCAGGCACTTTAAAGATTTACTAGACGATCCTTGTAAAATTAATGCGCCACGGCAGAACTGTTTAAGTTTTGGCAGAACTGCTAAATTTGCAATCGATCAAAGTTTTGCTAAAAAAATCTCTAAGGAAGAGGCTTTAAAGATATTAAAGGAAGCAGAAGATTTAGGGTTAATTCATAAAACTTTTCATGTAAAAGGAGATCCATTTATGGAAGAGCTCGCAATTTGTAACTGTTGCCGTTGTTGCTGCCAGAACCTTCAAGCATTTTATAATGGCGCTTCCCCTACTCATACTTATACTTCTTATATCGCACATGTTAGTGAAATCGATTGCGTTGGATGCGGTACGTGTTTAGAATTATGTCCAATGGATGCAATTGATTTAGAAGAAGCTACTGCTATCGTTAACGAAGAAAGATGTATTGGCTGTGGAGTGTGCGCTAATAATTGTCCCGAAGATGCTATAGAACTACAACGGACAGGACTTAGGAAAGTGTTTATTCCTGCTCCTAAAGTTTCAACTTCTTAATACTTTTTCTTTACAATTAATAATTACAGAATAATTGATGGAAATCATAAATAATTAGCAAAAAAATCAACCACATTGAGCAATCTATTTGTTTTAAGTTCCATTGCTAATCTCACGCATTCTACACTAGCTATTAGAGTTTTATCCGATTCTCTAAAAAGCTCGTGTTGAAAGGTAATAGACGATGTTCCTATTTTTTTTATCTGAGTTTCGACTATAACATAATCGCCAAACTTAGCTGAACCTTGGTAGGTTATCTCCACTTTTTTAACCCCAAAAACAGTCCCTTCATGGACAGTATCCTCTATCCTTTTTGGAGATAAAAGGCTATTCATAAAACTAACAAATCCATCGTCAAAATAAACTATATAATTTTTAAAATGGACAATTCCCATCGCATCTGTATCGTTAAACCGTACTTTTACGCTAGTGCTATCCTTAACTTTCAGAAGCTTTTTGATTAAATTGTCTTTCAATTTCGACAAATCTTCTATTTATTAGTTTTAATAAAACATTTTAATAATATTTATTTTGTGAATTTATTTTGTTTAAATACATTTCAACTACGTAAAACTAATTAAATAGACATATAAAACTCCTTTTTATACTCTAAACATTTAAATAGAAAAAAAACATAAGATTTTTTATGAATTCAGATGTTAATTATAGTAAAAAATACACGTACATTTTTGTCTTCTTTTATCTCTGTGAAGGTTTTTCTCAAGGAATTCCATTTCTGTTCTTTCCTCAGTACTTAGCACATACATTAGGTGGGTCGTATGATATTGCTATATGGTTAGTCATTTTATCAATAGGGAGCTTACCTTGGACAATTAAAATGATTGTGGGAGTATTCAACGATAGATGGGGTTCTAAAAAGTATGGTCAACGATTCCCGTGGATACTTAGTTTTGGTGTCTTTGGAGGTGTTTGGTGGATCGCAATGGCATTTTATCTACCTGTTAATGAGATTTATCTTTGGTTGACAATATATTACTTTATGACGCAATTAGGAATGGCTTTTGCAGATACCGCCTTAGACGGTTTAATTCTCGATGTTACACCTAAAGAAAAGTTAGCACGAGTTCAAGGATATACTTGGACTATGATGTTTTTAGGTTACGGTGCGGGAGGAATGCTTTTAGCATTGGTTTTTTTAGCTTTAAATATTGTACCCGTCTTATTTATCATAACGGGAGTTTTAGTGATTTTATCTAGCGTCTTTCCCTACCTTGTCAAAGAACCTCCTCTTGAAAAGAGGTCATCGAAGGAATTTGGATTGGATTTATTGACAATTGTTACAAAAAAGCGAAATTGGAAAGTCTTTATGTATACTTTCTTGGCAGGCATTCCAGCAGTTATGCTTTTAAATTTCTTTATGTACCTTGTGTTAATTGCCATGGGCATTATCGATGTCAGTGAAACGTTACTAACGATTGTTGGAGGGGGTGCCGTTGATTTACAAGCGTGGAGTTCGATATTTTACCTTGTTAATGGGTTTGGCATAGTTTTTGGTTCTCTTATTGCAGGCAAATTTGGTGACCGAAGCCGTAAAAAGACTCTTTCATACATCTACTTAACATATATTCTATCGTTTCTAATATTAGTCATACCTTTTGCATTATTAACTGGCGAAATTGTTCCGTTAATATTTGGAATGATATTTCTGTTCTTTCTAGGTGCTCTTCAAAACGCTTTAACTGTAGTAAATCAAACAGTACGCGGAGATTTATCAAAGAATTACTATCCTAAACTTAAAAGTACATATTTTGCAACATTAGTTTCACTAGCAAATTTGGGTCAAACTGTAGGCACAATTGTCGGTGCAGGTCTTTTTGCTCTTTTCGTTTTGTTTACAAATAGCTTCTATATGATATTTTTCTTCGTTTCTGCTTTCTGCGCTGTCAGTTTGTTGGCAAGCTACTTCATTTTTAGAAAAATCGATCCTTTAGATTACGAGTTAAGAAGCTAAGTTTGATAAAGAATAAGATTAAATCTTAAATTTTTTTTATATTTTTTTTCTTAATTTTTCATCAATAGCCATTTTATCAATTCGTTGGCTTTTTGCTTTAAATCTTGTAATTTTGAATTCCATTTTATTAGATCGTGCATGACAAATCTGATACTATCCCTAGAAG
>NJBI01000026.1 GCA_005222975.1 Promethearchaeota archaeon Loki_b31 | reverse complement strand
ACTATAGGTTTAGCTAAGGAAGCAAAAATAGACACAAATAGAGGAATTATTGTTAATGAACTCTTAGAAACAAGCCAAAAGGATATATATGCCGTTGGTGATTGTATAGAATATAAAAATCAAACATGGGGAATTATCCCCGCCTGCATGGAATAGTCAAAAATAGTTGCGGCTTCTGCTTTAGGCTTAAAAAAGATTGAATACAAGGGAACCACTCCAAAAAATACGTTAAAAATAGTGGGTGTGGAATTAACTTCAATAGGAATTTTCGATCCCTCAAAAGAAGAGGGTGGGGGTTGGGATATCTTAAAAAGAGCAGACAAAGACGATTGTTGTTATCAAAAGTTAATCTTGAAAGATAATAAACTAAAAGGAGCCATCCTTTTTGGAGACAACAAAGCTATGTCGTTTGTTTACAAAAAAATGGAACAAGATGTTACAAGGCAAGAACTTATGGAAATTCTTGAATTATATCTTTATAAGTGTTCTAATTGTGGTGCTGAGTATGATGAAACAAAGATGGAAGTACTTTTCAAAGATTTACCAGAAGAATGGAAATGTCCAAATTGTAAGCACTCAAAAGAAGGATTTAATAAGAATTAAAAATATGGTGGAAAATTACGACTATACACAGATGTAAAAGATGTAATTACGTATATATAGACGAAGAACAGGAGATTCCGTTTGAAAAAGTTGGGGAAGACTATAAATGTCCGAGGTGTCGCACCTCTAAGAAATTTTTTGTAAAAAAAAATACACCTTAAAAATTGTACTTTTTTCAGACTCCAAGTTTAAAGGCTAAAGCCTAATTAGATTAATTTATAAAATATTAAATTAATATTTTTAATGTACATTCAATTAACAAATCCATAAATACAAATTAATTAAATTAAAAGAAAGGTAGTTTATAGTGGTTAAATGGGAATGTGGCGCTTGCGGATATGTTTACGACGAAGAAAAAGAAGGGACTAAGTTCGAAGATCTCCCTGATGATTATATATGCCCAGTTTGCGGCGTAGACAAGAGTTTCTTTACAAAAATCTCAGATTAAACTTAATTAATTTTATTCTTATTTTTTTCTTTTATATTAGGCGATAGGTTATTCGTTAGCTTGTATTTAGCATAAAACTTCTCTAAAATTTATAAGATAAATAAATTAAATTTATTAAAAACAAACAAAAAAATAACTTAAATAACAACAATTAATCCAAAAATTGGAATTAAAAAAATATGACTCATTTAGAATTATTGAAAGACGTATGGTACGTTGGTTATGTAGATTTTGAAGTAAGAAATTTTCATGGATACTCCACTCATAGAGGTTCCTCCTATAACGCTTATATAGTTAAATCAGGAGATAAAACTGTATTAATAGACACTGTTAAGCGTCCGTATTTCGAATATTATCTGGATAAAATAAAACATATATGTGATCCAGCAGAAATCAATTATCTAATCATGGATCACATTGAGATGGACCATTCTGGATCTTTCCCGCTAATTTTAAAACACATACCTAACGCAGAAATAATTACTTCTGCCAGAGGGGTTGATGTTCTAAAGAGCCATTTCCATCAAGAAATTGACGCTGAAATATTCGATAGAATTCGAGCCGTTAAGAATGGAGACACTTTGGATATTGGAAATGGTAAAAAATTCACATTCGTACCGATACCCATGATACATTGGCCAGATAGCATGGTAGCATTTATGAGTGACGATAATGGGAAAAATATCCTGTTTTCTAGCGATGCTTTCGGGCAACATATTGCAACCACTATGCGTTGGGACGATGAAAATGACATGTGTGAGATTATGGAAGAAGCGGAAAAATACTACGCTAATATTTTACTTCATTTATCGGGACTTATTGCAAAAACGCTTCCCGTAGTTGGAGCATTGCCTATTGATGTTGTATGTACTGCTCATGGGGTTGGTTGGAGAAAAAACATCCCAGAGATATTAGAGAAGTATAGGAAATGGTCAAGCGGAGAAATCGAAGGAAAAAGCGTTTTAATCGTTTACGATACAATGTGGGAGAGTACAGCTAAAATTGCTAAAGCTTTAACGAAAGAAATCCGTCATAGAGGTATTCCAGTTAAAAGATTCAGATTGACTCAAGCAGATTATTCTGATGTTATTACTGAGGCAATGAAGGCAAAAGCAATATTGATTGGAAGTCCTACCCTAAACAATGGACTATACCCCTCTGTTGCAGAATACTTATGTTATCAAAGAGGGTTGAAACCTATGAATAAAGTTGGATTAGCTTTTGGTTCTTATGGATGGTCAGGTCAAGCTGCACAAGAAATAGCTGAACAAATGAAAGCTGCTGGAATAGATGTTATGGACGAGTTGATTAAGATTAAATTCGTTCCGAAAGCAGAGGATTTAGATTTTAAAGATATTGTAGATAAATTAATAGAAAAAATGAAATAAAATAGAGGTTAAAAAAAATGGATTTTAATTTAACAGAAGCACAACTAGCTTTACAAAAGAAAGCTAGAGAATTTGCAGTAAAGGAAGTTCTACCCACTTCATTCAGTTATGACGAGCATGAAGTTATGCCTATGAAAGTCATTGAAAAAGCGTGGAAGGCAGGATTGACAAATTTAGGGGTTCCGAAAGAGTATGGCGGGCAAGGGTATGGTTTAATGGAATCAGTAATAGTTGTAGAAGAAATTGCAGCTGCATGTCCGGGGACCGCAACTTCAATATTTGATAACGATCTAGGCTCAGGACCTATAGTAATTGGGGGGAACGAAGAGCAAAAGAATAGAGTATTAAAGGATATAACAGAAAATTTCAAATTAATCGCGTTTGCCACATCAGAACCAGGAATGGGTAGTGATGTAGCTGGAATGCAATGCCGCGCCGAAAAAGATGGAAAAGATTTTATATTGAACGGAACTAAATATTGGATAACAAACGCAGGATATTCTGATTATATCACCGTTTTTGCAACGACTGATCCAGAGAAAAAACATCGTGGTATAGCAGGATTCATTGTACCAACTGATTACGAAGGAGTTAAAACTGGACCTCATATACCAAAATTGGGTCAACGAGCATCTAATACTTGTTCTGTAGTATTGAAAGATGTGAGAATACCTGAAGAAAATGTATTGGCAAAACCGGGTAGAGGATTTCTGTTAGCTATGCAAACTTTTCAAAAAACTAGACCTGCTGTCGCAGCGTTTGCTGTAGGGTGTGCAAGGTCAGCTATGGAATATGCTATTGACTACGCTCAGAAAAGAGAGACATTTGGAAGACCTATAGGAAATTATCAAGGAATTCAATTTAAATTAGCAGAGATGTATAAGGATATTGAAGCTGCGAGACTATTAACTTATAAGGCGGCATGGGAAGGAGATCAAGGTTTAGACAGCAATCTTACATCTTCTATAGCAAAAGCGTTTGCTTCAGATGTTGTAATGAATGTTACCACTGAAGCTATCCAAGTTTTTGGAGGATATGGGTATATTAGAACCTTTCCTGTCGAAAAATTGTTTAGAGACGCAAAATTGTATCAAATCTACGAAGGTACTTCGGAAATTCAGAGAATAGTAATTGCAAGGTTCATTATGAAGAAATATCAACACGCAATGCCTAATTTATTTGAAATTCCGCGAGTGGAAATACAAGTAGAAAAAAAAGCTGAAAAAGCCACCATTAAAGTAGAAAAATCCAGCGCTGAATTGGGAGGGAGGTGGAAGTGTTTAATATGTGCATATGTTTACGATCCAGTTAACGGCGATCCCGATAGTGGAATAGCTCCTGGAACTCCTTTTGAGGATATCCCAGATGATTGGTTTTGTCCGGTATGCGGAAGCGATAAATCTAACTTTGCAAAAATCTAAAAAATTAATTTTTTATTACTTATTTTTTTAATTTACATTTTTACAAAATATTGAAATATCCTAGACTACTTTCTGAACTATCACTTTTTATGATTCTTAAGTTAAATTAGGTTTATAATATGCCCGATAACGACAAAGAAATTGCTAAGCATTTAGAACATCGTAGTTCGGAAATGGTACCTTTGAAGGAAAAATTATCCTATGGTTTTGCTCAAATGCCAGGTACATTCTACGGTGGAATGATGGGTGTAATCCAATCTTTCTATTTCGCATGGATGGGATTATTAAACATATGGATTTTCATTGCACAGATTATATATGCGGTTTGGAATGTTATAAACGATCCGATCTTTGGCAATGCAATTGGAAATACACGATATTATAATAAAAAAAGAGGAGAAGTTCAAAGATATATCCCCTATATTAAATTTGGTGCTCCACTTTTTAGTTTATGTTTCGCGTTGGTATTTTTTCCGCCAATTTCATGGAGAGGACAGACATCAAATCTAACGATTCAAATTTGGCTCTTCATATGGTATCTTGTAAGTCAACTTGCATACGATACTTTATTTACGCTTGTGTTATGCGCTCATGTAGCTCTACTCCCCCAAATGACGCTAAATCAACGAGAAAGAGAAAAAATTCAGCTAATGAGCACTGCTTTTATGTTACCAGCAATTATAATTGGCTTCATTGTTCCCGTTATGTACTTAGCAAATCCAACCACAGCAACCATTGCCCAATTTCAATTGCTTGTAGTAATTATCGCTATTTTTGGTGTATTTCCATACCTATTATTATCAAAATATGTTCATGAGCATAGTGAACATATCCCCGAAAAAAAAACCCCCTTATTAAAATCGATAAAACTTGCCTTCAAAAACCCTTCCTTCAGAGTATATGTAATATATGACGGAGTTTCAGTATTATTATTGAATTTGGTAATGGTAAGCTTACCCTTCTATTTAACTTGGGTCCTAACACCGATGGAAGGTTTTGATATGATTCTTTTCTGGATTGGACCAATAATCTGCTTGCTTATTTCAATTCCAATTATTCTGAAAATCGCCGCAAGACTATCAACAAAAGCGTCAATAACATATTACCTTGGAGCTTTAGTTATAGGGTTTTTCTTTAGCTTTTTTGCTGGACTTTCAGGCAACTGGGTCCTTGTTTCAATTGGGTTTTCAATATTTATGCTAGGCTTTGCGGGAGATTTTATTCAACATAATCCAATGCGAGCTGATACGATTGATTACGATTATTGGAAAATTTCAGGAGAAAGGAGAGAGGGACTTTATGCTGGCGTAGGGCCCTTACTTAGCAAGCCTATGATTAGTGTTGCTTTAGCGGTTCCAACAGCATTAATGACTGCTTTTGGTTTGATATATGTGGATGCGGTAGGTGGTTTAGCAGCAACTCAAGGTATGGCTTCAGCTTCTTTAGGCGTTAACCTTAGTATGACTCTCATACCTGGAATTGCATGCCTAATCGGCTTAATAGTATGGGTAAAATTTTATCCTTTAACTGGAGAGGTTGTAGAAGAGATGAAAAAAGAAGTCCGTATTATGCACGAACGAAAAAGAAAGGATTACGAAGAGAGTCGTCGCACATAGATTTGCAAGACAAAAAGCCTTCCATCGTTCTTCTCATTTAACTATTTCATTTCAATGATTTCTTTTAAATTGGTTAAATCTGAAATAGAGGGACCATCAAATTTTACCTCCCTTTTAGCTCTATTTATCCAAATTGCTTTCATTCCTACTTTATTAGCTGCAATAATATCCATTTCTATCATATCTCCTATATAAATTACATCTTGGGGGTCCACGTTAAGAATTTTAATCGATTCGAGAAATATTTTAGGATTAGGTTTCGCAAATCCAATATCACCTGATATTACTATAGTAGAAAAATAATCTTTAATACCAAATTTATTTAATTTTTTTCTTTGATCTTCACTATGCCCATTAGAAATTATACCAAGGCGATAACCCTCTTTTTTTAAATCTTCTAAACATGGTATTACATCTTCATATAATTGGAGATTTTCCTCATATAAAGGCAAAAATTTATTAAAAATCATATTAGCTTTATGTCTATCAATTTCACTACTGGAATGCTTAAAGACCTCCAGAATTTGTGAAGTTATTTTTTCTTCAAAAGAGATTTCTCCCTTAAGAAATTGTTGAAAATTTATTTTCCCGGCATTTAACCATAAATTAAAAAATTCCTTTTCTGAAACATTATCGAATTTTTCTTTATTTTCAAGGTAAAATGTTCTAAGAGTTATATCTCCTCTTATTTTCTGTCCAATAAGTGTACCGTCAATATCAAACAATATATTTTTTATCATTGAATTCACTAAAATAGGATGTACGGTTATTGTATATATTTAATATTATATTGATTGTTATTTAAATTCGCACAAAATCGTTGAATATTTATATTAAATCAATATCGTGAGTATAACCTAGTAAATTATTTCACTCTTACAATTTCAAGTGCTGCTTTTAGAAAATTATTACTTATATATGTTGGAGTAATTCCCTCTACTTCTAATTCGTTTAGATGCCTTTCACCATGTCCCGTACTCATATATACTGTGTTACACCTAGCGTTAATGCCAAATAAAATGTCTGAAGGATGGTCCCCAATTACCCAGGAATTATTTATATCCACATTCCATCCATCAACAATTTCTCTAATAAATTTTATTTTTGGTTTCTTACACTCACAATTGTCTTCTTTTACATGTGGACAGTAAAAAGTTCTTTCTATCCTTATCTGATTCTCTTTTAATATCCCAATCAAGTAATCATTGAATTTATGGAATTCTCTATCGGTATAATATCCTCTTCCAATACCAGATTGATTTGTGACAATAAAAAGAAGGAAATTCTTTTGTAAAATTTTTAAGCCTTCAATAACTCCAGGTAAAAGCTCGAAATCTTCGATTTTATAAGCATAATCTTTATCCTCTATTAACGTTCCATCTCGATCTAGTATAATTGCTTTAATCTTTCCCATATTAAGTAAGATTACATTTCAACCAATTTAACTTTGATCTACATATTCTATTGAGATTAAAAAATATGAAAAATTTCAGACATTAAAAGAAAACGAATATTAATACTGCCAAATAAGCAATTCCTAAAATTATATGATATATAGCGAAAATGCCGCCAGTTTTTAGCAATCTTTTATAATTCATTTCATCTACACAATACTTCGCTGATAATTCAAGGGTCATCATATCAGCAGCTGAGCCTTGAGGTAATATATTTCCTCCCAAGTTTATTCCTAAGATGAATGCGATTAATATAGGTGTTGCTGAAAATCCAGCATCCATTAACACTTGTAAAATGGGAAGAAACAGAATTGTTACTGGAAGGTTATCAAGAAGTCCAGATAGAATTGAAGTTATTACTAGAATAAAAATACATAATAAAAAAAGATTAGCGGGAGCAACGCTTATTACAAAATCTTCAAGGAATTGAATAATTCCCACTTTTTCAAAACAAAACACTAAAACAAACAAACTAATAAAAAAGAATACTAACTTGTAATCAACTTTAGTGAAATAATAAGAGAGATCTGGTTTACTTTTTCCAGATTTCCTCCTCCTTGGATTTATAAAAACAAAAATTAATGTTCCTAACAATCCCACAAATAAAATATTAGGAATAACTATTAATAGAACAAACAGAACGCCAAGTGCAATCAAGTTACTATTAAATACTTTTTTATCAATGGGGTCCTCTAAAATTACTAATTCATGTTCTTCTATATGCTTAATTTCCAATGATTCCTCATGTTCTTCGCAATGTGGGATCCAGATATCAGTAAGACGTTTTTTAACTATAAAATAATCTAACAATAAAAGCGTCGATAAAGTCCCTATGATGAAATAAATGCCAAGATTAAAAAAAAACCATTGTGATGTGAGCGAAAATTGACTTGCAATTAATATATTCTCCGCAGAACCAAAAGGAGTTAAAGTAGAAGCAAGATTAATACAAATCGTCATGCCTAAAAGGATTGGAGCAGGGTTTATTTTCATTTTTTCACTTGTCTTAATAATCATCGGAATAAATATAATCACCACAGAAATGTCTTCAATAAAAGCGGCGCTTACAGTTGATATAAGACAAATTACCCAAAAGAACTCCCTAGTATTCGTACTGAATTTCTTAGTAATTCTTCTGGCTATTTCTTGAAATATGAGATTTTCTTCTAGTATAGCCACAATTGTAAACATTGAAATTAAGAAAAAAATTACCTCCCAATTAACTGACAGAAAAAATTCCTCCATAGATACAGCTTCAAGAGAAAAAAAATATGTAGCAGTAGCCGCAGCTAACATTGCTCCCATACTGTAAGTCAAAAAATCTACATTTTCTCTGAAAAGTGCAATTATAACCACAACAAAGCAACTAATTACAAAAATTTGTAAGAGGATCAACATAATATTGGCAATTTCCTTCTATTTTATAACTTAATAAATATACATTAGAAAATCAATAATAATCTAAAATATTTGATGTAATAATAAAAATAAAAAAAAGTATTAAAATTAACTTAGATAAAACTTAACTCTTCCATAAACCGTGTAAATTACAATATTCTCGGGCGCCTACAACATCAATATCTGCTACAACAAACGTAGCTTTAGGTTCGTCTCCAGGTTTTAAAAACTTGCGCTTATAACAATTGTCTTTGCAGATTAACTCAATCCACATAATATAATGCTCTTCTGTCATAGGGTGTGGAGTTCCCATTGATACGCCAACATCAACTGTGACTTTGTTACCTTCAATCGTAATTTTAGGAACGTGTTTCTCTCCTTTCCAATCAGCAGTCTTTTCTTCCATAGATACCATTGGTTTTCCACAACAGATGGTATCAGGTACGCCTGGTTTAAGGATTTCGATTACTTTTCCACAAATTTCACATTTATATATTTCCTTTTGTTTCATATCGCTTTCACTATCGCTATTTTAGTCAATAGTTGTTTCCAATAATTGAAAGTTTAATATTTAATTATTTTGCTTAAGTTTTATAATACATATTCGGAATTTAGAATACTTCGCATTTCTTTCTGAAATAAGACCTTGGATGTGAACAACTCGGACAATCAAAATCTTTTGGAAGCTCGTCTAATTCTACTTCGTAGCCGCATTCAAGGCAGACCCACACTACTTTCTCTCCTCGTTTAAAGAACGCATCATCTCCAATTAATTTCAACAGTTTACCGTAACGTTCTGCATGATGTTGTTCTGCACGAGCGATAGCGCGCGTTCTTTCTGCAATATGAGGATACCCCTCTTTTTCAGCGGTATCAGCTAAATCCGGATATAGTTTCGTATACTCCATTGTTTCGCCATTAACTGCGGATTTTAAATTTTCTATTGTTTTTCCATAAGTCGTAGGATACATCTCATTAACAAGGAAATCATCAAAATTCTCTTCCTTTTTGAATTCTTGGAGCATTTTATAAAAGTTTAGACCGTGTTCACGCTCTTGATCGGCAGTTTCTTGAAATATTCGCGATATTAATACATACCCTTCCTTTTTAGCTATCGATGCGAAGAATGTATATCTATTTCTTGCTTGAGATTCGCCAACATAAGCAGCAAATAACTTTTTAGGTGTTTCGTTCATTTTATCACTTTTTTAAATTTATAGGGATTTGAATATATATTTATTACGCGAACTTTAAAATTTTATACTTATAATTTAAAAAAAATCTATCATGTTGTCTAACTATTTTTAGATTAAGAATTAAATTTCAACGACGATTACCATGTATGAAGAAATTTTCAACAAAAAACGCTTGTTATAAGATATTTCCTGGGATTTGGTAAAATAATAATTAAAAATATTTTTTTATAATTTGTAAATTCTAGTATTCTTTTTTAGGTGGCAACACAGGATAACCATTCCGGTGCCATATCATCATGCCACATGTTAAGTTTCTAACGTCTTTAAATCCCTCTCTGACCAGTAATTGGGCTGCCATCATCGAGCGTGCCCCACTATGGCAAACTACTATAATTTCATCATCCTTATATTCGTTTAAAGCATCAATCTAAAACTATTACGACATCAACGAATAGCTCGTAATTCTCGTCCTCATCGAAATCATGTATAACAATTTTTTCTACTTCATCAAGCTCTCCTTTGATTTCAATCAATTCTGATTCTTGCAATAGTTTTACATCTGAATGCTTCAATTTTCTCCTCAAATCAACAGTGCCAGGAACTGATTTTGCAGAAGTTACAACAATTACTCTTCCAGTATATTCTGTCAGTTTAAGTGCGAGCTCTAAAGATTCGTCTCCCGAGTCGACTATAATAATTCTTTTTTCTCTAAACTCTTCTAAATCCGCGGGTACTTCTTTATAGACTCCTTTCCCAAGAAAGTCATCGATTCCGAGTATTATCCTAACATCTAATTGACAAGACGTAACGATCTCTATTTCTGGTTCTGTACCTAAACGATAGTTATCGATTGCGGCTTTTAAAGCATCGGCAGCTAGATTAGAGCAGTGCATTTTTATAGGAGGAAGTCCATCTAATTCGTCAGCAACATTTTGTCGCGTGATTTTATAAGCTTCGTCAAGAGTCATGCCTTTTGCCATCTCAGTAATCATTGATGACGTAGAAACAGCTGAACCACAACCGAATGTTTTAAATTTAATATCGCTAATTATTTCTTCACCTTTTTCATTTTTGGCAATCCTGAGGTAGATCCACATAAGATCTCCACAAACAGGGTTTCCAACTCGGCCAATTCCGTCTGCATCTTCAATTTCACCTACGTTACGAGGATTCTTGAAGTGCTCTAATACTTTGTCTGAATATGTAGTAGATTTCATTTTATTATTTTACCTCATCATATTTTTTTAATAATTCTGGAGGCGTTAATGGAGATAACTTTCTCAACCTTTTTACCTCGTTTGGTAAAACTTCTATAAGCTTATCAATGTCGGACTCGCGAGTAGTTCTACCTAAAGAAACCAGTAGACTACCGTGTGCTTCTTCGTGCAATAGACCCATTGCAATTAATGTATGAGACGCCTCTAATGTTTTTGAACTACAAGCTGAGCCTGTAGCAGCAGCAATATTGTGTTCTTTTAGCGTTAATATCAACGATTCCCCTTCGATATAATCAAATCGAAAATGTGCGTTGTGAGCAAGTCTTTTTTCGGGATGTCCGTTTAAATGCGATTTAGGAATTGTTTCCAAGATATCTTTAATCAACTTATCTCTTAATTTTTTTAAATTTTCTGATTCTTTGGGCATTTCTTCCTTCAAAATCTCTGCGGCTTTAGCAAACCCAACGATACCGGGTATATTTTCAGAACCTGACCTCATACCTCTTTCTTGACCGCCACCAATTATTATAGGGTTAACTCGTACTCCCTTTTTTAAGTATAACGCGCCAACCCCTCTTGGTCCGTAAATATCGTTAGACGATAATGTGATTAAATCTATCGGAACTTTTTGAACATCAATTGGAACTACGCTTTCACTAGCAACAGCGTCAGTATGAAATAATATCCCCTTTTCAGCAGCAATCCTACTGATTTCAGCAGTTGGTTGCAGGGAGCCAACTTCGTTACTAGCCGTTGATATTGAGATTAAAATTGTCTCATCTGTTATTAACTTTTCAAGCTTATCTAAACTAATGATACCAAATCGATCTACAGAAACTCTGCTTACTCTAAACCCCTGTCTTTCTAAATATTTCCCAAGGTTTAAGATAGATATATGTTCGATTTCAGAAATAATTATGTGGTTCCCTTTTTTCTTCTGTCTCATAGCAGCTCCTATTAAAGCCAGATTATTTGATTCGGTCGCTCCAGATGTAAATAGGATGTCAGATGGAATAGAGGCATTTACAAACTTTGCAATTTTTTCTCGTGATGTCTCTAAAATATCTGTAGCAATATCTCCATCGCAATGAAGAGAAGCTGGATTTGCAAATCTTTCATTAAAGTATGGGACCATTTCAGACACGACTCTTGCGTCCACGGGTCTTGCAGCCTGATTGTCTAGATATATACTCATAACTTAATCCCTCCTTAATTTCAAGCTAATCATTATTCCCTTTTTCTGAAGTAAAATATTAGATCATCTCCATCTTTAAAAAACTCAACCAACTCTGTACCAGTTCTTTTTGCCCACCTTTTCAAATCTTCTTCTGCTGCCGGATCATCAGCTAAAACTTTAAAACATTGACCAATATCTAAAGATTCTGAAAAGGTTCTTACTTCAAAAATGGGTTCTGGACAAAATAATCCCCTCGTATCTAATTCTGCATCAAATTTTATTTCCTTGTCCTTTCCACCAGTCATTAAAAAAGCCTCCTTTTTCTTATAAACATATAGAATTAATTTTATTTGATTGGTTCTAAGAGATATACTTTCCTTAGTAAAATAAATATTCTCATTATATTTTAATTAAGTTTCTCAGTAATAAAAAGAATAAAATAGAATCTCTTTTAAACCGACTTTATAAATTATAAATATCAAAAAATGTATACCATAAATTTACAAAGTTAAAAGTATAAAAATAAAAAATTGAATGAACATATTATTTTCCTGCTAACTTTTTAATATGCCTGACTCCATCGACAGCATCATCTGCGAAATCATCTGCGCCCAACCGCTTAGCAAGTTCCATATTCAAAGGAGCTCCGCCAACGATTAATTTTACACTATCCCTAAGACCTGCTGCCTTTAAAGCTTCGTGAACGTTTTTAATTTGTTCGACAGTCATAGTCAATAGGGAACTTAACGCTATGATTGTAGCTCCTGTTTCTTTTACTTTATCAACGATGACATTTGCATCAACATCCATCCCCAAATCATGTAATTCAAAACCACTACTTAATAATAATGAGCCTAAAATATTTTTTCCGATGTCATGATTGTCCCCCTTAACTGTGCAGAGGATTATTTTTGTTTTATCTTGAGATTGGTCTGACGCAGCTAAGGCTGGTTGGAGCACTTTAAACGCTTCTTTCATGGTTTCCCCAGCTAATACCAGCTCAGTTAAATAATATTCCTTCTCTTCATATCGCTTCCCTACTTCATCCATTCCTTTTGTTAAAGCGCTTAAGATGTCAAATGGATCCTTTCCATCTCCTTCTAGGGCTTCCTTCACTGCGGCTTCAATATCATCTACTTCTAGCTCAATTATTAATTCTGTTAATTTTTCAAAATCCAAATTTTTTTCCCCTTTTTCTTTAATTCTGAAGAATTAGTTCTGCCAGCTTTCAATTCTGGGTAATAAGAATGATTTTTTCAAACTTTTTTTAAGAAAAGTTTAAAACTGCTGTAATTTTAATAATGAAATATCTTAACTAAAATAAATTTTTTTAAATTTATAACACAAATTACTTAATTTTATTTACAAAAGGAAGAGACGAGAGAAAGCCAGAAATTGACCTCAAGATGAGGTTAGATTTTGGGATAAAATTTAGTTCCGTTACCATTTTAATTAGGAAATTTAGGGGATATTTTTATTTGCGGCTTTCCCTCTAATATTCAAATATAACATGGCAATATTTAAACTTTTGTTTGATCGTAATGACACAATTTAATATTGGTTTTAAAATGAAGTCGATAGAACAATATTTTAAATAACTAAGGATTATAAAAAAGAGAGATATAAAAAGAATGTGTTGCTGAAATAAAAATGGATAAAGATTTTCTTGAAGAGCCTACTGAATTAGAGGATATCGATATTATAAACGAAATTAGAGAGGAAAACATTGTAATCTTAGCTAAAAATTTATACAAAAATTATGAAATTGGAGATTTTATTGTAAAAGCCGTATATGATGTAAATCTGAAAATAAAAGAGAGAGATTTCATCGTTCTTAAAGGTCCGTCAGGAGCAGGTAAAACTACTTTACTAAATTTAATTGGAGGGTTAGATTCTCCTAACGAAGGCACGATTTTTTCAAATGGGGTAAAAATTACCGATTTACATGAAGAATCACTCTCTCTATTTAGATTAATTAATACAGGATTCGTTTTTCAAAACTATAATCTTATTAGCACTTTAACTGCTGAAGAAAATGTGATGTTCCCAATGAATTTAGCTGGAATGAGCCTAAAAGAGCAAAGAGAGAAAGCAGTAAGTTTATTGAAAAAAATAGGTTTAGGGGATAGAAGAGAACACTTACCATTTCAACTTTCGGCTGGTGAACAACAGAGGGTAGCAATAGCAAGAGCGTTAGCAAACAATCCTCCAATTATTTTGGCAGATGAGCCTACAGCCAACCTCGATAAAAATACAAGTATGTTTATACGAGATCTCTTTAATGATATGAAAAAGGATGGTAAAACGATTATTATAGCAACACACGACGATTTTTTAATAAAACTTGCAAATCGAGTCATAATTTTTGAAGATGGTAAGATAACAAGTGAAGAGTAGTTAGGATTATGAATTAATAAATATTTAACTTTGGTGAGTGAATAATAAGTTTAGATTTTGCCTTAAAAGACTTCTTTAGAAAAAGGGAGGTCACTTTCCCTTATGTAGTAATAATTGCTTTAGTTATTGCGCTCACAATTTTCTTAACATATTTTATGTCTTCAATGGGCTTAAATAGATTTTTAACTTATCAGTACGAAAATGAATTTTATTTTTCAGGAGGAATTAGCATAGTCTTTACAGATTTTACTATTCTAATACTGAGCCTAATAGTTACTTTGGCTTTTATTATTGTTATAATCGTGACAAGCACTCTAGTTATTAATAAAAAACGTGATATTGCTATTATGAAAGCCTTGGGGACGCTACCAAAGAAATTATATAACTTTTATTTAACCGAAGTATATGTAGTGTTTATCGTTGGTTTCTTGATAGGTTTAATAATCGGTTTTGTTTCATACGGTATCTTCACGTTTATTATGTCGCTTTTAGGAATTGTATCCTCTTTTCAAATTGATTTAATTTATACCCCGATATTGTTTTTTTCGTGTGTAGGGGGAATTTATTTCGTTCCTGGCGTAATTTTAAGGAAGCTAGGAAATCAAAATACCATAAAATTATTTTCAAAGGATATACCCTATAATTACGACGCTTCAAGAGGATTTATATTAGTTCCAAAATGGTTGTCCTCAATAGGATTTAATTTTAAAATTTCCGTTATTAACACAATCAGGAGAAAAGGGGAATTTAGGAGGTATTTAATAGTTTTTTCCATAATTTCCTTAGTAATTTTTACTTTAGGATTAGGGAATATCGTTATGAGGGATTCGTCTCAAGAATGGATACGAAAGTCTCAAGGCGAAGATATCATTGCTATTGGTCATAGAGATGTTATTCAAAACTATACTTTGATGTACAGTATGTTTTCTAATCCGAATATTATTATAACTGAGAACAGTATTGATTTTTTAAATCCAAGCTACATGTTTAACCTTTCTGATATTGAAGAACTAAATAGTATTACTGAAGTTGAAAGCATAGATCAGCGTTTGATTAATTTTTTTAATCTCACTGAATTAGATGGGTATCATTATCTCGTAGATGGAGGTTATTTAATAGCAGGTCAACAACGTTCAGGAATTTTCCCGATTGTAGGAGTTAATATTAGTGAAATAATACAAGATTTTGAAATTGAGGGAGAATATTTTACTCAGGAAGATTCAGTAAACATGATAATTGGAGACGGATTAAGTTATAATTTTTTTGATTATCCATTATCGCAGAGTTTGAGAGTTGAGGAATTAGGATTAGGTCACGCCTTTCACATTTCCGGGGTTGTCTTGGATAGTTTTTATAGCGGCTTTGCGGGATATGTAGATTTAGAGGTTATGCAAGAAGATTTGAATTTTAGTGGACAAAATATTAATCTCCTTTTGTTAAAAATAAGACCAGGCGAATATGATAGCGTTATAGACAATATTGAATTAATTATTAGTGGAAATCTTGGAGATAATTTCACTTATATCAACCTAAATCAAACTTTCGACGATAATATACAATATTTAAATAATTTAACTCTATATCCCGCTTTTTTAATTATTGTCATGGCCGTAATTTCGATGCTCTCTTTATATAATTATCAAAAAGGTAGTATTATGGAAAAAGCTAAAGATTTCCTAATAATGAAGGCTCTTGGCTCGAAATATAAAAATATTAAGAAAATTCTTTTCTTGGAAGCTCTCTATGTAATTATACCATCACTTTTTTTGAGTTTAGGAATAGGAATGATATTAAATTCGCTCGTTTTATTTCAAAGAGTATCTTTACCACATATATTAACGCCTTTCATTATAATTGGTTTACTTTTTGTCGCTTTCTTAACTTTTAATTATTTAAGTCTTTTTCCTATATTGAGCAAGATTAAGAAATTTACCATCAAAGATTTCGACATATATTAAATCTCATTTGCAGAAAGAAAAAGATTAAAAAAGTGGAAATAGATGAAATATATATAATATAATTTTTTCTAATTAAATGGTAAGGTGCGAAGATGACGGAAGAAGATAACTTGCGCAAGAAGATAAACGAGTTACAGTCAGAACTAAACAAAAAAGATAATGAAATTAATCTTTACTTAGATAAAATTGATGGCTTTGAAGAAGAAGTTATGAGATACGAGGAAATGTTCGACGAAAAGGCTCCGAAAAAAAAGATGAAAAAGGCGAAAGAAGAAAAATTAAATATTGAATTAGATGCTAAGGATCGAGAAATACGAGAGCTAAAGAATCGAATGGGTTTTTTAAGAAAAGACAAAATGGAATTACAAAAAAACCACGATAATCTTGTTAGGAGAACAACTAATACTTCTGTTATTAGCGTAGAAGAGCTAAGAAAAAAGGACAAACCGCCACTTAATCTTTTACTTCATGAATTACAAGATAAATTAAATAAGCAAGAATCTTTAATTAGGCGGTTGAAGAGTAAAGATCTTGGAAGCGATGAATATAACGAAAAAATAAGAGAAAAGGACGAAAAAATTGAATTATTAACTGATAAAATTACGGATTTAACTGAAAAGCTCGAGAATAGCTCTTCTCAAATAGAAACTAACCATGTTGATAATAATATTACGCAAAATCTACTAGAAGATCTGCAAAAAAATCTTAATAAAGCAAAAAGACAAAATGAAGAATTAAAAAAGGTTATAACTAAATACGAGAAAAAAGATAAAGGTAAGAAAGGTAGAGCAGAGCCGATTGCTTTAAAAGAAGTTGTGGAAGAATTAAAAAGTAAATTAAGTAAATCAAAAGTACAAATAACAACCCTTCAAGAACAAATTAAAGAAGGAGAAGCTCCTCCTGTTAGCATCCCTCAAGGAGATATTGAAGGCAAATTGAAAATTCAAAGAGAAATGGCAAGTTTTTTGCAAAAACAATTAGCTGAATCAAAAAACGCGTTAAAAACGAAAGAAGAAGAAATTACTACGATTAAGAACGAAGCTATAAGAATAAAAAGAAAATACGAAGATTTAGACAACCAAATCAAACGAAAAGATCAAAAATCAAATGAAATTGAAGCAGAGTTAGATGGTTTAAGAATTCAAATTCAAACTCAGGCAAATACAACACAAACAATAAACCCAGATGTTAATTTAAGGTTTAAAGAACTCGAAAGTTTGGTTGACGATCTGAGCAAGCAAAATATTCAACAACGGCTTGAAATTTCGCAGTTAAGAAAAAGCAAATAATTAATATTAAATGAACTTCGATGGAATTAATAATCCTAGGTTCCTCCGCGGCGATTCCTGTTCGCGAAAGGAACCTTCCTTCAACAGCTCTTAAATATAAAAACGAACTCTTTCTATTTGATTGTGGGGAAGACCTCCAAAGAAGGCTAATTGAAGCGGGTTTAAAGTTTAATAAACCTTTAAAAATATTAATTTCGCATTTTCATGGAGATCATATCATTGGTCTTCCAGGGCTTTTATTTAGGTTTGGTTTAATTGAAAGAACGGCTCCCGTTACTATATTTGGACCTCGGAATTTGTTTCTTTATTTATTTGTCCATAGAAAAATTCTCGGACTAAAAGCAAATTATCCCATTAGTATAGTAGAAATTGATAATGATAATAATAAGTTAATAGTGTTCGAGACCTTGGACTCCGAAATCCCTAGTGAAGAAAAATTCTTAGAAGATAATGTGATTTTTGAAAACGATAAATACACTCTCAAATATACAGAAGTAGATCATTCAGTATTAACATTTGCTTATTCTTTCGTTGAAAAGCCACGGTATGGAAAATTTAAACCCAAAAGAGCAATTGAACTCGGAATACCTGAGAGTAAACTGTGGAAAAAATTACAGGAAGGGGAAATTATAGAATATGAAGGAAAAACAATTGATCCTTTAAAAGAAGGGATAGTGGGTCCAAAGAGACCGGGTCGAAAAGTGACATACTCGGGTGACACAATCCCTTGCGAAAGCTTGATCGAATTAGGAAGAGATTCTGACATTTTAATTCACGAAGCAACTTTTTCGAAGGAGTTGTCTGATGTCGCATTTGAAAAGAAACATTCCACTTCTGTTGACGCAGCTAACGATGCTAAAAAAATGAACGCTAAACAATTAATTTTAACCCATATTTCGTCGAGATATCAAGAGGATGCTAACCAATTGCTTCAAGATGCAAAACTGATATTCCCTAATACTATTTTAGCAAAGGACTTAATGAGAATCTCTTTACAGTAAAAACAGATAAATAAAATATAGATTATTCAATAAGCAGAATAACAACAAATCCTATTCTTTGAGAAAGAATAAGTTTAAGATGTAGAACTGATATTCTCTAACACTATTTTAGCAAAGGATTATTATTTTCTCCTCCAGCTATATGAGGAAGAATAACTATGTCTGAATTCTCATCTAAAACTGTATCCTCGCTAGCTTTCTTGCCATCAACGAGGATCCCAAAGTATTTACCTTCAAGGTTTAACTCTTTAAGGAGGTCTTTAACTAACATCTTCCTCTTCGGGGTATAAGTCTCAATAATGCCTGTTTCTAAAAGATCAGCAATCTGTTTCAATTTAGAATCACATCTAATTTTAATTTATTGATTTTAACTATGATAAATAAAACCATTCAACTATTTATAATTAATTCAAGAAATCAAAAAATATTAAGATTTAATACTATAGGCTTTTAACTTAATGGTTATAACTGGGTTCTGGGTTATGTCCGATAAAATGGATTTTGTAATTGTAAAACCAAAAACTTTTCTATTTTTCAGAAAAACCATTATTTTTTATTAGTTAAAAAATTTTATTGCATAAATCTAAGTATTATTTATAAATCTAAGTATTATTTATAGGGTTGATTTTAGATTCTTCAAGAGGATACCTTTAGCGATTACAGCGATTACCTCGAAAAAATAAGAGATTCTTTAATGGAACTTGGAAATCTTAAGGACGAGAAGAAAAAAAACCACATAATTCAAAATGCAATTGAAGATTCTATTATAATTGCGAATGAAACCGCTGAATCTGGAGAATTTTTTGAAGCTGGTGAACTTCTTTTTTCCGTAACGGAATTATTAGAAAGCATAGCTTTTTTTCAGTCAACCAAGTTGAATAAATTAATTATTAAATTCTGGGAAAAACAGATAAGTTCCTTTAAGCTTCAAGGAAAATTGCATGAGGTGGCTGAAACTTTCTTAAGAATTGCTGAACTCTACGAAAAACTTAAAGATTCTAAATTATATAAAAAAAATCTCTTGAATAGTATCAATTTTTTAAAACAGGAAAGTAAAATATTAAAGGATTTCGATGATATTAGGAAGCTCGCTCAAAATTACGAAAACATCGCTGAGTTGTATTTAAAAACCCAGGATATCAAAAATGCAAAAAAATTTTACTTAAATGTTATAAATATAGCAAAGGATTATCAATATTTTGATTTGCTCTCGTATTCCTATAAGCAAGTTGCGTCGTGCTATCAGGAATTAGACGAGATAAATAAATCAAATGACATAATTTACGACGGAATCGAGTTTTTTGCACATCTTTTTCAGACTTTTGAACAAAAAAATGATAATCTAGCAATTTCTCAAATTTCACAAGTATTAAAATCGCTCTATCAACTCATAAATGAAGAAGAACAATTCATTAGTTATTCAAAAAAAGAAGCTGGCGCATATATTAATTTAGCAGAAAGACTAGAGAAAAACGAGGGAAATTATCATAAAATAGCAACGTATTATCGTGGTGCGGCGTTATGTTATAAAGAAATCAATAACAATTTAATTGAATCCGCTTCTTGTTTTGTTTTAGCTGGAAACTATTCTGAAAAGGTTAAGGATTATAACGAAGCCGCTACAAATTTCTTTAATGCTGCGGTGACTTTTAAAGAATTAAACAATTTAGAGATGGCATATAAGAACTATGTAAAAGCAGGAGATAACTACTGGAAAACTGAGAATGTAAACGATTCAACGGAGAGTTATTTAAACGCCTACGATATAGCAGTTGAGGGTGGCTTAGAATACAATAGGTTTGGCATTTTCAATCAAATTGTTAGAGGCTTAACCATAATAGCTAAAGATGGATTGAAAAATAAACAATTCTATACTGCAGCTACTCTGATTATGGAAAGCATCAAATTCTATCAACAACTTGATACTGCTAAAGATTTTCTCGTTAACGAAATGGTGAAAAATGTCTACAGGTATTACTATAGAGCCGCTAATTTAAAAAAGATAGGCCATTCTCACATCGTCCAATCTTATGTTCTGGCAGCCATTTCTTCGATTCTTAATGGTAAGAATAGCAAAGCGTTAGAAATCATTTCTGAAGTCGAATTAGAGGGAAATACGGTAAATAAATACAAAGAATTAGTTAAATTGATTATAGAGTGGGCATCGGAGGGAAAAGAAGTGGAATTAAAAAATTTCCCATACGATCTCCAACGCATCGTTCAAGGTTCAGAAGAAATAAAGTACCTTCTTAAATTATTTAAAGGATACAAATTCCCGCCTTAAATTGACGAATTTTTATACATTTCTATAAAAATTGAAACAATATATAATTATATCAACGAATTATAATTTTTTTGCCATAATTTATGAAAGATATTAAAGATCATAAAAAAATTCTTTTAAGTTTTGATTTAGATAACACGCTAATCGATAATAGAGAAGGGATCGTTAATTCGTTCAACTATGCCTTGAAAAGATATAATCTTCCAGCCCTCGAAAGAAACAGAATAGAAAAAATGATTGGTACGCCTTTAGATGACATGTTTGAAGAAATTTCTAATATTAATCCAAAAAAGTTATCAACCGCTTTCCGCGAATATTACGGAAAAAAAGGGATTTACCAAGCAACCCTATTGCCTGGAGTTAGAGAAAAATTAGACGAACTGAAACAAAAATCTTTTACCCTGGGCGTGATAACTTCAAAGAAGCAAGAAATGGCGGTTAGAATTATAAAGTACTTAGGAATTTTTAGCTATTTCGCATATATCTTAGGCGAAAGCGAAAATATCAAGAGCAAACTAGACCCTAATCTGAAATTTTATTTATTGAATAAATATAAAGGCTTTTTTATCTTGATTATTGGCGACCATCCTAAAGATAAAGCTCTTGCCGAAAATCTACGCGCACCCTTCATTGGTGTATTAACAGGACACCATTCAGCCATTGAATTGCAAAAAAATAACACTACAAAAACTCTAATATTAAAGAGCATTAAGGAGTTAAAACCTAACTTAATTTATTCCTTATTGTAAAGTAAAAACTGATTAAAAATAATAAAAAAAGTATAAAAAGAATTAAGTTATTCTTTCATTTCTTCGTATTGTTTCATAAATTCTTCGGGATTCCATTGTTCCTTTATGTATTTGCCAATTCCAGAACTATCTCTTGGCCCTACAACAACAAAGGCATCTGCTTCGTCTTCTAGAGCCCCACTCAATCGCGCAGCCATACCTGGAATAATCAAGATCCGATGATTAACCTTTTCAAACATTTTAAATTCTTTTACTGTTTCAGCAATAGATCCTGCGTTAAATTGCCCTCCTGCGACGGCTGATTCAATTCCTATACCTTCAGAATCTACAACCAAAAGCCAAGCGTCTAAATTTGCCCCTTTGATATCGATCTCAACAGGAATCTTAGTAAGTCTATAATTTGAAGTCACAAAAATAGGAGATTTATCTGTTGGCTCTCCAATTATGTATATTCCAGCATCCACAGCGGGATAAATACGAGGATCGCTGAATATACTCTGTCTTAATGTCATCATTGCCAGAAGAGCCCAAATATCTTCTTTTCTTTTACCGCTATGCATAATGATGAGACTGCAATCAATTGATTGCATGATCGCTCCCATAATAATTTCTTGATATTGATGCTCCCAGAGTTCCTTATCATCGTCAGTTTTCACTTGACTCCAATAAGCAGCGGGAACTCCCATAATGGGCCAACCTGCATTAACGGCTCCTTTATCAATAGCAGCAATTCTCAATTGCATTATATTATCGTAAGTTAATGCTACATTGCCTGGACCAAAAACGGTCATAGCGTCTAACACTATACCTGTCACGCCTAACTTCTGTAAGGTGGCACTTAAAGACATCAATTCGTCTAAATCGCTTGAAACGGCCGCTACGGGCAAATTATTCTCTACGGCAAATTTTCCAATCTGTTCCCATGAATCTTTGGTTACGGCGTAAAGCAACGGTTTTTTATCTTTAATAACTTCAGCAGCAGCTACCAAAATGTCTGGATTCAAACACGCTAACATTACGGGAAGATCTGAAGCCTCTGTTAATTTCTTAGCAGCGAGTTTAAATTGCTCAGCGTCTCCAGATACGCATCTTAGCGTAATACCGTTAACTCTAAGAACCTCCCCCATTCTTTCAATCTTAAGGTCGGTTAAATATTTAGCAATTTCTTCTAAATCAGGATCATCGTCCGCAATTTGCATAAAAATTTGTGTTTCATTATAAAACGTCAGAGAATGCCTATTTAGGACCTCTTCTCCACCAATTATACATTTGCGGTCACCTACTCCAATATTAACTGGTTTTTGCGGAGGTGTCACAATTTTTATTAATTTATCGCGTTTTTTTGCCTGTTTAGGATCTTGCATAAGATGTGTGCAATCTTGTACTATAACCTTTCTTTCAAGCAAATCTGTTGCAAAGGCCATGCATGTGTCTCTACCACAGTCTTTACAATTACTTCTATCTAAAAGCGCATAAATTTCTAACGGGCTGGGTCTTGCCATTTCACTTTCTCCAAATTTGTTCTCTTTAAAATAATTAAATTTTAAAATATAATATTTAGTTTAGTCTAATTTTACAATTAAAATTTGGTTTTTTGAAATTCGACACTATAATTTATTTATAAGAATTATGCATGCGAAAAAAAAAAATTCGCATCTTATTCAAAATAACTTCTATTTGGGTTTATCTTTTAACAATATCAAAGGAGCTAATGCTAAGGTTGATAGCATTCCAGCGATTAAAATTAAGGTCTCAATCGGAATAAAATCAGAGAAATAGGTTCCTAATGGAATGAAGATTACACAAGAAAACGCGTATGATAGTTTTAAACATTGGAAATAAAAAGTTTTGTGTTTTCCGTTATTCACAATTGTCATCATTAAAGAAATATAATTCAACAGAAATATGCCTGCTAAGACTTGAATTATTCCTTGTACAATCATCATTAGGAAGAAATCAGAGAAAGCCATTATGAAAGTTAAAAAGATGTAAATTCCTACTGTAATAATGATAATCTTCTTTCTTTTTTTTATTTTAAAAGAAAACATTAATTTTTCTTGAATAAGTGTGCTATCAAGAGCGGAGGTTTTCTTCTTCTCTGAAATGAACATTTTAAATTTTCTATTTTCTCTTTTGGAAATTTTTTGCCCAATAATCCATCCTGAAATATTTAACAATACAAATACGATATAAGATATAGAATATAAGTTGAAACTCTGTTGCCCAAATTTAGTCAAGATCCAAGAAGAGAACGGAAATTGGTATAGTTTGTCGCTCCAGATTAATAAATATGATGAGAATAGAAAGATAAAATTAAAAGGCGACGCTTTCGGCGAATTCATAACTTCATTTTGAAGTTCTTTTTTTTTTATTAAACTATTACCGAAATCTTTTAGGAAAATGATTGATAAAAGCATGGGTAGAGATGATAAAACTCCAATTAAAAAAAACATATTCCAATGATTTAAATCAAAAAGATCGCTTAATACAAAAAGAAAAACAATAGAAGGTATAAACGAGCCGATATTTGAGGATATATTAATAGTTACTAAATTATTATCCTTGATAATTTCATTTGCAGAAAGATCGATTATCATTTTACTAATGCCTACCTTTATAATTCCTTGACTTAGTAGATTTAAAGCTAAAAATATACCAAAAATAGGTAAGTAGTTGCTTGAAAAGATTGATACAAAAAAGCTAATTAGAAATAATAGTATAGAGAATGAGATTATAATCTTTTTGTTTTTCACATATTTATCGAATGAAAATCCTAGAACGGGATCTAAGAATAATACTGAAAAAGCAAGAACTTGTATGAATGCCAGTTCACTCCTTACCACTAAACGTATGTTTAGCAAATAAAGGGGTAAATAAACAGCTAAATAAATCTGTATTATACTTAGGGTGAAATAAATAATAAAAAAACTGATGTAATTCCGTTTTTTTATTCTTGCTATTTCTTTTAAGTCCAATACTAAAACATTCGAACTAGTTTTTAAACACTTCATTATATCGGTTAGATTTTTAATTTTGTTTTAATCTCTTATAAATATAAAACGGGTTTAATAAACTACACAATAAATAGTTTTATGATGTCTTAGAAAGCTATAATAATCAGCAAAAGAAAATTATTAATATTGAGCCAGATATCTTCCATCATGCTTACAAAAAAAGAGAAAAAATATAGTTTTCCCGCACTTTAGGTTATTCAATAACCTTAAGCGGGATAAACATTTAGGGTATAATATTCCCACACCCGGGGGCCATCTTACTTTACCTCAATAATTTTTTTACTAATCTAATACATAAAATGATTGAAATGATATTCAATACCAGTATCGTATTTCTTATACTTTTATATATCAAAAGTATATAATTAATCTCATATTTAAACTAAAAGAAAAGAAATTGAGATGTAATTGTAGTTTAAATAGTTTAATTTATAGCAAGAAGTCATTAAATTTAAAAATTAACGGTATAAAAAAATATATAAGTGGTTATACCAAATAGATTTATAATTCTAAATTTCCAAAGATATTAGATGAGAAAGCTAAATATTGATTTTTTACTCAATACTCCAATAGAAAGATTGGTAGAAAATATAGATTCTTTTTTTAATAAATTAATTCAAGAAATTGAATCGTATCTCAATTTAGAACCAATTGATTGTAGAATTAATATATCCGTTAAGGGTGAAGAAAAGGTTGATTCAAAAATACAAACTGATCTTTTCTCAATTGGAGTTGACAGATTTTATGAAAATAAGATTCTTAATATTCATATTTACCACGATTTTTATAAATTTGTTCCAATAATTTTACTAAGGGAGGCATATAAATGTTTTATTCCTCCACTTGCATCCCAATTGAAAACTATTTATATTTTCATTAATCAAAAAGTGTCAATCGATCTCAAAAAGTTAATATCTATAAAAGAATGGGATTTGCTCACAAGAAATAAAATAATTGATTATGAATTCATTTCGAGGATGTACAACCGTTTATACATTTTTCTAAAACGTGAGAGTACAGAAAATGTTGATAGCCCATTTATATTTTTCTTTAAATATATTAGAAGAAATATCCAAATTATTAGTGAAAAAGAATATGATTTCTATGACGCTTTTTTTAAAGAATATCTCCTCATTTCCTCTAAATCCTTATATGATGATGATATACTAGAAACTATAAGAGTTCTCGTTAAAATTTTCGATGAAGTTCAGTATTATAAGGCATTATTGGACTATCAGCATTACTTTATGGTATTCAAAGAAAATGGATTCATTCAAACCCATCTGAGTCTTAACAAATTTACAGAAAATATGCAATGGGTTAAAGAATTTAGTTATTTATCCCCAAGTTATATCATAAATTGGTCAGCATTATGTATTTACTCAATTAGTTGCCACATCAAATTTAACCCATCATTAAAAAGGTCAAGAATAAACCAAGTCATTAATGAGATGCCCTTCTTTCTTCTTCTAAGAAAATGTGGAAATAGTTACGGCTCTGAAATAGATGGTTTTTTCGTTATACCAAAACAATACTTTAATGATATAAAAAGATTCTTTGAGAGATTCGAAGATCTAGGTTATGTTCTTCAAATTAATTGGACAATGTTTGAAAAGGCTGAATTCTTTGTTAATTTAAATTATTTTCTAGAACATCATAATAAAAAAGCCATAGTTAATAAAGAGTTTAAATTATACGACAAAAAGTATGAATTACATAGTTCTCTAGATTATGGACAAGGAGGATATAAATCAAATCTATCACTTCTCGATTGGTTAATAATTGATAGAATTCGTTATTTTTCACAAACAGGATTTAATTTCGAAAGAAGAGCCGGAACTCTTGAATTATTGAAGTCAGATCTTATTAACGAGGTAATTAGCCAAAGGAAATTTATAGACGATCTAAAATCTAATTTGTCAATCATTCACTCATCACCAAAACTCAGAGACACTTTTTTAGATTTTTTAAAAATAAACGATTCATTTGGATTTTTTTATATTAAAAATATGCTCCATAAGTATATTGTTATCTTTGATTTAATTAAGGAAATTCTAAATAAGAATCCTTTTATCAATAGCGTCTTCGAACTTCTTGAACATATTAAAAGACAAGGGGTCTCATCTTCAATTGAAAGTAATATTATTTTTAACACTTCTCAGATTAGAAAGACAATATTTAACGAATTCCTCCCAATGAATTTTAAATCTAAAGAGAGTTTTGAAGAAGAAATTAACAAATTTGACAATTTCTATAAAATTTTTAGCTCGTGTTATGATCTGAAGATTTTTAACTTACATTCTATTTGTATGATAACAAAAAATAAGTCATTATTAGATACAATTTTCAAATCAAAGGAAAAAAAATTAAAAAAGTCATATGAAAGCTATAAATTATCCGAAATAACTTACCAGTTGATTGAAGACAAACTTGAAAATTATCTGAATAACGATCCTCCTGTAATACAACCTAATTTAAGTGTCAATATCCAACTCTCTATGGTACAATACTTTATTTTATTACTAAAAAATAATACGGAAACTGTAGAAAATCTTAAAAAAGTGTCTTATATAACAAAAAAAATGGTGATTGGTTTTAATAATATACTTTATGTTGGACTATTTCTTCCCTACTTAAATAACGAAGAAAAAAGAATCCTGATTTCAACAATCACTAATATCTTTAATAAAAATTTGATAAGTATTAAAAGATATATGTGGAGTGGTTTTCAAAAAGCTTTTTCAAGGAAGGATTTTTACGATTTAGAGCAAAAAGAATTTTTTTACACAAAAGATCTTTTTGAGCAGTTTTTCCTAAATGTTAGAAGTATTCTTGGTGAAGTACAAAAACCACTCTCAGAAACCCAAACTATACAGCATAATATATTTTGGTCAAAAGAGGAAGACATCTCTAATTTGATTGATTCTGTTGAAGACCGTATTAATGCAGAAAATGTAAATTTAAGTGTTAATAAATTAAATGATCTTTTCAAATTCCATAATAGGTTAAAAGAAAATTTACTAAATCTTAGTGAGTTTAAAGAATCCCAAGAAAAATTTTTCTTCAAAAACTATATTAGATCAATTGATTTTATACCTTCGTTTCATAATTTTGGTATGAGCCAGTATTTATTGTATTTCTATCCAACAGATATTAATAACATTGATTTCAAACTTTTAATGAACAACGCCTTCCAATCAATTAGTTATCCAGCACAGATTGATAACTCTAATTCTTTTTTATTCCAGTATATTTCTCCTTATCGCAATCCTGGTATATCTCCATATTTAAATTGGTTAACTAAATCGAAGAAAATCATTAGAGAATATTGTCTATTTTTCATTAAAAAGATTTATCAGATACTACATTTTAATTACAATTTGAGTTCAGATGGTTGGGATCTCGACCCAAATCGATTCAAAATCTACTTTCAAAACATATTGTTTAACGCCGATTATAAAGTTCAAATTCCAGATATGAAAGAATTTAATATTGGAGATTTGAACGTTTCCGATTATTTTGGTCCTGATTCCCCCGAATTTAAAGCGTTGTCTCAAATTTATAATAGGCAATCGTTAGATATTAAATCTTATTTAACAAGACGCTACTTTAAAATAATTGATAGTATAACTGAACTATTGAAAAAAGGATTGATTTTTCCTTATATCTCCATTAAAAACTTAGATTTAATCGAAGAAATAACTATTATTTTACCGAATGTGAAACAAGAGCTAAACAAGACAATAATTAAAATCTTCAGCTTTTTTAATGTTGGTTTCATTTATGAAGTAGAAGGGGAGTATTTTATTCACGGATTTGACGAAGTGATAAAGTTTGAGAACGGAATGATGATAAAATTACGCTTACCAGATTGTCAACTCGATGAATTTGAGAAGCTTTTCGATCTAATTTTTGAATATTTGGAAATCGATCATTACCTTGTTCTAAACGATTTAGTTGACGGAAAAAACTTAATTAAATCAACATTTAAAGAGTTGAAATTATTAGAGACTTACAATCCTTTAATTAATCTTATTTGGAACGATAAAGATAAAAAATGGCGGAATCACAAGTTGTTTAACGAGAAATTTGAACCGTTTTATCCTGATTTGTTTTATGGAAAGGATAAGTACAACTTGTAAGTACACTTCTACTTTTTCTTTTTCTATTTCTATTATATTTTCATAATAAAAGCAACAATTTTGTACATATTAGCTTTTAATCTTCGAATTTCAAAAAAAATAAAACAGTTCAAATTTTTTCATATACAAATGGCACCCGAAGATTTTAACTTTGATAAGTTCGACACCTTATTTCACCCGCAACACATTGCGTTTATAGGAGCGAGCGAAAAATCGAGATTTGGTGCGATGCTTTACTTACCCGCCTTTAAAAATTCAAAATGGGCAGAAACATTTTACCCGGTTAATCCAAAGTACGAAAAAGTGCTTGGTTGGAAGTGTTATTCTTCAGTACTTGATATTCCTTTTCCTGTAGATACAACTTATATCTCAGTGAAAACAAAATATATTCCTGCTGTTCTAAAAGAGTGCGTACAGAAAGAAATCCCTTGGGTCGTAATATTTGCTTCCGGATTTTCTGAAACGGGAGACTCATCTGGATTAAAATTAGAGCAAGAATTAAAACAAATAATCAAAGGTACAAACACAAGAATAATAGGTCCAAATTGTTTAGGCCCATATAACGCCACTGAAGGAATGTCGTTTACATTTAGCGCTAAAAATAATACTCCTGGTTCTATTTCGTTTATGTCTCAATCAGGAGGACACATGAGCCAATTATTAGATGTAGGTTATAAGCGCGATCTCAGGTTCAGGTATGGAGTATCGTTTGGAAACCAATTAGATCTGAACTGTGTTGATTTTTTGAAACATTTCCGTAGTGATTCGACCACCCATGTAATTTCAGCTTATCTAGAATCGTTTGGTTCAGCAACGGGTTATGATTTCTTTTTAGAGCTTAAAAAAACAGGAAAAATTAAACCTGTTATTATCTGGAAAGGTGGTTACACGAAAGATGGCTCTCGAGCGGCTTTTTCGCACACGGGCGCCATTGTAAGCGATTTAAAATTATGGCGATCAATGGCTAAGCAAACGGGGGCGATAATCGTTAAAGACAACGAGGAATTTTGGAACGCAATGAAAACTTTCGAATTATTATTCCCAAAATATATACCAGATGGTAGAAATGTAGGAATAATAACACCTGGTGGTGGTTCTAGTGTAAACACAACAGATTTATTTAGCTCACATTATTTAAAAATTCCAGAATTAACCTTGGAATCACAAAAGAAAATTAGTGAGGTATTACCCTACGAAAATGTAAATGTTAGGAACCCAATTGATTTAGGAGCTTCAGGTTTTGTTTTAGAAATATTTTTAAAATGTATAGAAATTGTGATTGAAGATACTAACATCGATATTATAGTGATTCCGTTATGGCCGCATTTTATATCTAGCCATATATTCAAAAATATGATAAAAATCCAGAAATCTACTTCGAAACCATTTGTTTTTTGTATGCCCAGTATAGCAGACTCTTCAGAACTCGCGCAACGATTTTCTTCAGTCAAAAAAATTCTACACGAGGAGAGAGTTCTATATTTTTTCTCGTTAAGAGATGCCGCGAGAAGTATATCGCTTTATTGCGATTATATTGAATTTTTAAAATCGCACGATTACAACATTTCAAATGAACAGTAAAAAAGGCATTAACCTTTTTTTATAACTTCTTTTAAGTATAGTTTCATAAAATGTCTTTCAATACTACAATAATCTAATTTTTGATTATTCGTTAATTCTTTATTGTTTAACAAGAAAAAATGGACATCTATGATTTTTCCGTAAAATTTGTTTAATTTGTTGACAATATCTTGTTGTTTTAAGTGAATTAAGTCTTTTTCTTCAAAAACTGGTAGACTAGATATATTGTTTGATTTAGTAAAATCAAAAGATTCCATAGAATAATTGATATTAGCTTTTCCTGAACTCAATTTTTATCACACTATTATTATTAATTTATATATCTAAACCTCAAGTTTTTTGAAATTAAAGCTTTGTTTCTAATTTTGTCGGTAACTAATATAATTGCTTAAAAAATTGTACGTTTTTGAGAGATATTAAGGCTATAATCTCAATTTTGTATATACTATTGTTTTTCGCATATTAAATTTAGAGCGAATTATGTGTTAAGGGGTTAATAAGGAGAAACCAAAACCTAAAATAATCCTAAAAGCAATATTTAAAATAAATTGAATAGATTATCTAATTATTATCTCAAATTGATAAAAGGGAAAATCAATGGGTCTTATTTCTGGACTGAAAGGATTGTTTAAAAAACCAATTTTTGTATTTATTATAAGCCTATTTACAATTACTTGGATTTTGATAATACTTAATAGTTATCTGCTTATTCCAGCGATTAAATCGTTTATATTCATGTTCGGAGGAGGTTTATTATTATTTAATTTAATTTTCTTATTTATTTCCTTATTTAAAAATCTCGATAAAATAAATAAATGGTTTTACATAATCATTTTTATAGTTGCGATAGCTTTAGGTATATTTTTCTCTGCTTCAATTTTTTCTACCACATTTATTTTATTCTTTTTAATTCTTCTTAATGTTAATATATTTTTTACAGCTTTTTTTGCCTTCAAATTATGTATGGATTCATCTACTAAAGTCGATGATTATTTGTATAAATCTAAGAGCTCTCGTAAAGTGACTCGAGTAATTGAATTTTTAGTTTTTAGTTTTTTAGTCTTATGGTTTTTTAGATTGACAGTAATTTTTTTCAGTTATACTTCTCTACCATTATTACTTGTTGTAATTCAGATTTTACAAACATTATTTTGGATAAACGTAGTTTTAATGATAATTGTCTTAATTCGCTTGATTATAACAAAGAAATTATCAGCATATATTACTTTATTTTTTCTGTTTACTTTCTTCTATGCATTATATATCCTTTTTGATTTATTATATGGAATATTTTTTAGCACAGCAACGGGAGACCCAACTCATGTTATCGTTTCGTTTGTAATAGATGCTGCATTATTTGCATACATCCTAGGCACAGTCTATGATAAAATTGAATTTATTCAAGACAAATTAAAGGTTTTTCGAGTTGATACTATAGCCTTATTTCTAATAACTATGAAGATTTATGTACAGATTTCAAGAATCGGGGCAATAATTGTTCCAGTAGCTGTACAAATCTTACAAGCCCAAGTGTTATTTATTATTTTTGTATTCTTCAATTTAATATTTGGAATGTATTCAATTTTAGCTCATAAAAGCAAAAAGAGTAAACGATAAAGAGGAAATATTAAATTTATTAATTTTTTTGTAAAATCTTTAAATAAAAATACGAACTTTAGGTTTTAGTATTTTAAATTAAAAAGAAAAAGAAAATTTATCTAATACATCTCTTCTTTAGTAAATAGCAAACTGAAGCAACCGTAGAATACGCCGTTTACAGCTCCGCTCATCAAAAAGGTGATTAACATTAAGCTTGGATCTGCTAAAGGGATACCATAATACGATAAGGTTGCTGTATGTATGAAGGCTAATATCCCCAAAGCTACAGCACTTATCATAGTTGTAATCATCCACCCACCAAAACTACCCCCTTTATTCTCTCCGGTTCGTCCTGCGATTAATGATGCAACAAAGGGAGAAATAATGAATCCAATATATTGAATTAGCATAGAATCAATCATTCCCGAGGAAATTTGAGCAAAAATTGAACTAAAAACAGACCCCGGCATACTAACCATAGGTCCGAAAAAAATCAGCAATATGATTAATGGATTGCTACTAATATCGCTAAAAAGAAGGTTTAAATTACCGCTAATAGTTTCAGCTATTATTACAAACAGAAAATTTAGCCCTATAAATCCCAAAAGACTAAATCCTAGAGCTTTACCTAATCCCATATTTGTCAGACTCTTTTTTTGAAATTATATATCTTATTTAATTTACTTCTCTTATGTATAAAATAGATTGTAATAGCTATTTAAATTTATTTAACTTAAAACATATTTAACTTAAAACATAAAAAATAAAAAATAAATTTCAATAAATTTCAATAAAATGTTAATTCTTATAAAGACAAGGTCATGAGAGAGAATCAAAATAAATTTCCAATTGGTAAGCTTAAACATAAGTTTCTCTTAAAGATGTTAAAGAAATTTATTTCTAACACTCATTTAGAAGATGATAGAGTTATTATGGGCTCTAGCATTGGAGAGGATGCGGCTGTGATTGATATGGGCGATAATTACTTAGTTGCTAAAACCGACCCAATTACTTTTGCTACAGACGCTATAGGATACTACGCCGTAAATGTCAATGTAAACGATGTTGTGTGCACAGGAGCTACTCCTAAGTGGTTTCAATCAACAATTCTACTACCTCAGAAACTTACAGATGAAGATTTAATTGAAAACATTTTCAAAAACATACATGATACATGCAAATCTTTAGGGATTTCTGTAATAGGCGGTCACACTGAAATTACTTCAGACCTTACCAGACCAATTATTGTTGGTTCTCTCCTTGGCGAAGTTGAGAAGGATAAATTGGTTTTGACATCTGGAGCAAAAGCAGGAGACTCAATAATACTAACCAAGGGGATTTTTATCGAAGGCACATCCATTATAGCACGAGAAAAAGAGAATATATTAAAGGATAAAGGGTACAGCGTCGAATTTATTGAAAAATGTAAAGATTACCTATTTAATCCTGGCATCAGCGTCTTCAAAGAAGCCTTATTATCTAACGATAATTTTAAAATTAATTCTATGCACGACCCTACTGAAGGGGGTCTATTTTGTGGCATCGCGGAAATGGCAATTGCCTCGAATTTAGGGGTTTTAATCGAAAAAACCAAAATAAATGTTTTACCAGAACCAACGGAGTTAAGTAAAGTTTTTGATTTAAATCCGTATAATACGATTTCTTCCGGTTCTCTTTTAATTTCAATTGAAGAAGAATTTGCTGCAGATTTAATTGACTTAATGACGAAAAACGGCATCGATTCTGAATTGATTGGTCAATTTACTTCGAAAAAAGAAAAATATTTAGTAATAGATGACAACAATAAAAAGACGCCAATGTCTTATACAGAAACAGACGAAATCACAAAATTGTTTAATTAATTTTTTTAAAAAAAATTTTATTTTGAAAATAAATTCGTTATTATTCGATTAGCTAAGATTTTTATTTTTGAATTTTCATTATAATATTATATTTAAGGGTTGTTTACTAAATACATTTGATTATATTATTAAATTAATATTTGATTTAAAGTGGTTAAAGAATTACGAATAAAGAATTAAGTACCATTCTGAAATCCATAGGAGAAAAAGCGAAAGGGAAAGAATTAACTATTAAGATGAATTCCCATGTCTTTTTTGATATTTTAAAAAGTAAAGGAGCTTTGCTTAGTGATTTTAAAGAAGGGATTAGAAAAGAATGGGAACAGTTCAAATTAAAAAATCAAGAAAGAATAATTCAAAAAACTTATAGTACTTTTTTTTTTCAATATTTCCACATCTACTTAAAATTTTATTTACAAAACTTCTGCGGATTTGATACAAATTCCTTAAAATTAATTGCTAAGGAGAAGATTTCTGACAACCACTTATTTTTAGAGTATTCTTATTACTTATCCCCCGAAGAGATGGGATCTTTTAACGAATTTGCTGAAAGTTTTAAAGACACTTCAGATGGGATTACCTCTCCGTTCGGTTATTTATATTTAGTGGTTTCAATATTAGGAGTAATTCTGAGAAAGCTAACTCAAGAAAAATTTTATATCGTTTTAGACGCAGCTATTATAAAAAACGGCGATAATAACAATACTCTAAATTTTTTGATTGTTATTAAAAATAGCAAAGATGAATTATTTGATAATTATTATTATATGTACCTTTATTACTTTCTGAAATACTTTAAAAATGTTCCAGAAGCGTATTCAGATAAACTATTAAAAGGTAGGGATAGGGTATATCAAATTGCTTTAGAGGAATACTCTTTTGCTAAAGAAAGACTCGTTGATTTATTATATTATTTCTATAAGAAGTGTAATCTGCTTCAGAACTTTTCGCCTTTATTGGATTTCCTAAATTTCGTAAATTCAAGAGTAGAAGACTCAATTTTTCCTAAACTAGATATAATAAAAAAAGAGTTCCTACAGAATTTTGACTACACAAATGAGAAAAAGAACTCTTTAATTAGACTTTTCGATTACATTGACAAGAAATCGACGCTATATGCGACATTTCAAGCTAATAATTTGCCATCTCAAAAGTCTCAGTTTAATTTATTTCTATTGTATATGAAATATTACTTTGGTAGTGGAAGTTTAGAAGCTTTGGAAGTAAGCGATTTATTATTTTTACCAGGAGAGTTTAGGAACAGATTAAATAAACTTAATAAGACATTGGATGATGTAATTAGTGCTAAAAATATTAAAGAGATCCAAGATTTTATGGACATTTTTTCAGTTTTAACAAATGTAGAATATCCAAATGTATTTTTTGAAAAAATATTTAATAAAAATATTTCACAGATTAATTACGACTTTTTAAGAACATTTTTGCGCAGCTTGAATATAAGTATTACTCGTTTAATCGCCCGAGAAAACAAGGTTTTATCTGAAAACCCAAATAACGAGCCTTTAACTTTTAAAATAGTTGTTGACCACATATGTCGTATGCTCTACACTTTAATTGATAAAATCTTTATTAGAAAAATTCCTGGTCAAGCATCCAAAAATTTTATAGACCCGAGAAGCAGATATATTGGTAGAAACATTGCTTTGAGAGTATTAGAATTATTTATTTTTAGCGATTTAAATGTATCAGATGACGTTTGGCCAGACTACATTATTAGCATGAATAAGGATGCTCTATTAAAGGATTTAGAAGATTATAAAGTAGTCATCCCGGAAAAATTCTTTTATAAGTATGAAGACATAGTTAGGTTTGTTGTTACATATAACTTTCAATCATCCTCAGATCAAATCATTTTCGAAGAGTGGTTAATCAAAGAAATTATTATTTCATTAAACAAATTCATTTTAACAATTCGCAACTCAATAAAAGATCTTACTAATAAAACTGAGATTTGCGGAAAATTAAAAGAATTTTTTGTTAAAGGTAACAAAGATGATGAAATAATTCAAGATATTGAATTTGTATGCCAGCAACTCGCAATATTTTGGGAAAAATCCAAGTAAAAAGTTAATAACTTAAATTTAATTATTTAATTTCAAATATTTTTAAAAAGCTCTTGAAGTTTTCTTCTGCATCAACAATTGGCAATTTAATTTCACTTTTTTGACTAAGTTTGCTTGTTGTAATTAGACCAGAGATTGCTTTAACATTTTCGTTTAACTGGGGTTTTATCTCGCTTATTTCTTTTACGCATAAAATCGTTGGAAAAGACAAATTCCTGAATCCTTCGGTAAAGATTATTTCAACTTTAAATGGACCTTTTATAATCCATTTTATTAGTTCTTCACTATTGATTTTCTTTTTAAAAAATATCGCATTTTCGTTAAATTTGTTTTTTATTATCGAATAAACTGCTCCAGCTTCAGTAAATATATATGAATCTTTTCCTTCTTCGTCGATTTGATGCTGATGAATATTTTTTATTACCGCTACTTCAAAATTTAGTTCGGTCTTTAATCTCCTTATCGCCTTTTGTATGAAATGTGTTTTTCCACTTCCAGAATACCCAATAACGCTAATAATTATCATTCAAAATCACAGATTCTTAAATATATAAAAATACTCAAGATTTAATATAATTAAATTATGTTAATGTTAAAAGAATTAACATTACTTTATGACTGAAGAAGAAGTTTTATGCAATTATGACTAAGAAAAACGAAATAATAGTGTTCGATGCTAATTTCTTTATCTGCATGAATTCTATCAGAGCCAAAAATATTCTTGAAAATCTAAGGCGTGTGGCTTCAGATTTGGATTTTGAATATTACATTAGCTTAATTGTTTTTAACGAAATTAAATCATCTCGCACTTTCAAGGACAAATTTCAAGAATTCATAAATGTAGAAGAAATTGAGAATTTGGAAATTGAAAATATAAAAAACGACTTAAGTAAACAAGGTATTCGTTTTCCTGCTCAAGACCCAGATTTGTCTTTGTTATCCTTGTCGCAGAAATTATTAGATCTTAATGATGAAATTTCTATTAGCTTAGTTTCTGACGACTTTAAACTCGTAAAAAACGCAAATTTATTTTTTCGCGGGAAGATCAATATTTTATCTCTTTCAAGTTTTTTATTAAAGATACACAGAACAATCCCAAATAGGCAGTTGCGGTATTATTTCAAAAATATTTGGAAAAAATCATTGAATTATACTCTTTCATATATGATTGAGCGCTCTAAAATTTATCCTGCTGAGGAAAAAATAACATGGTTAATTGAAAAGGCGATCAGCGTAACACAAGACTCTATAGTTACCCGAGACGCATATTATATTGATAGTCAAAAGAGACCTGTTAAATTTGAGATAGGAGCGAATAAATATGAAAAAGAAATCACTATCTGCGAGAAATATATTGAAAACCAGAAGCTAGCTAATAGTGAAGAAAAACTTATATCTGGCATAATTAATTTTCTTGAAAATTTAAAAATATCTCGCGAATATGTTAAGCAAGCAAGAAAAGCCATCGTGAAGCATGATTCGAAAGACGCTGTAAAATTTTTAAAGAAAGGCAACGGTTTCTTAATTTCATTATTACAAATTGCTTCCGGTCAATTGACTAATTTAAAGGATTACGAAATTGTTGAAAAGTTAATCTGTAGTGAAATTTCAAAGATGGAATTTCTAAGAGCATTTCTTCTAGTTTCTTTGGGAAGAGTAAATACGGCTATTGATTCCTTAGAAAGA
Organism: Promethearchaeota archaeon Loki_b31; assembly: GCA_005222975.1. Classification (GTDB taxonomy): domain Archaea; phylum Asgardarchaeota; class Lokiarchaeia; order Sigyniarchaeales; family SOKP01; genus SOKP01. The sequence continues at coordinate 9,621 of NJBI01000026.1, read as the reverse complement.
GCAGCATTATTTGCAACGATAATCCATAATCATCAAACTTGCTTGACATTAAATTATGTAAAAGCATTAATTCTATTGTTTCATGGTCTCTATAAAAACGCAATAATGGCATATAACTTTACGGAGGAGCTCGCAGAAATTTATAGCGACGAAAAAATCAAGCTAAAGTGTGCGATTGGGAAATCTATAGCACTCTATATTCAAGGTGAAGATGTCGCGACAGCAATGGCTATTATGGAAGAGGTTTCTGGTATTAATATGGAGGAAAACTTCTTAGATGCAATTATTGTTTTTAGTGAGCTTGGAGATTACTTTTTAGCTTTAGGGCATTCTCAACTGGCAGCAAATCTTTACAACGAGGCATTAGAGGTTAGTATTGATTATAAACTAAAAATTAGAAGCGATATACTAATAGAAAAATTAAAACGAGCGTATATTGCCACTGTTCTCAACGGGTATTCCACCGAAGATATTATGATAGATCGATTAGATATATTACTTGATAAAGCGTATTCGGTTAAAGATGTAGAGAAATATAATGAGCAAATCAAAAAAATTTCCAGTTTTAATATATTGTTTTACACTCCATTTCCTTACATCTCAGGGAAGAAAAAAATAATTCCTTACATTAAACTTCCTAAAGAACTACAAGAAGATTATTTGGAAGTCGTACATTTTGAAAAATTAGAGAATAAGAAAGGAGGGGGAGTAGGCCGATATCTTTTTATAGTATCCCACTACGAGCTAGGATTATTTGGCATCGTCGTAAAAACTGATGATACTGTGATTGGTATAGCTGAAAATTACACGTTAAAATTTAAACCGACATCTAAAGTGAAGATATATAAACCTAGCGAAGAATTGAGGGACACTTATTTAATCCGGGCTATCATTGAAGTTGTATCCAAAAATGAGTGTGAAATAATCTATTCGTTGCCGTCTTTCTTTAAAACGTTAAATTTGTGAATTATCCTTTCCTTAAAATTTTTTCTCTTATGTGTATTTACTTTATATTTTTACTTTATACTACTTTAAATACTAATTAAAAAAATTGTAAAAAAAAAATTCAAAATTTTATTAGAATTCTTCTTGATAATTGTCTAAAAACGAGCTTTCTATTAGGATACTTCTTTGTTTATCCCTTAGGTTATCATCAGAATTAGGCTTTGTAATTTTTTTAAAGAAAATTTTATCTTGACCAATATGATTACATAAAATATCAGCTAAACTAATTAAATTATACGACATGTCTATTTGACTATTAAATTGTTTTAAATGTAGAGTATTAAAAATATAGTATGTACCGATAGATGAGCCTCTTGTGATAGTTTTAAATTCTAAAGAAGAAAAATTATTTTTACAATAAGACATAAATTTTGAAAAAATATAAGGAATTTCTAAACTATTTAATTCTGTTTCTGGATTATAAAAATATTTTTCAAAAAATTGTGATGATGTATCTTTGATTAACTCATTAACTTCATAAAAAGTAATTTTATTATTAATGTTAATATTATCGTTATACTTATTTAATGATTCAATGTCAGAATTTTTAGAGTATTCTAAAATTTTATAAAATTCTTGAATAAAATATGAATTAAGATTAAGTAATTTAATGAATAATCCAGGACTGATTACTAAAACTCTATCGGGATATAATATTTCTGAATAATTTGGAACAAATTGTCTATTAGTATCTTTATTTTTCCAGTTTGTTCCAACAATTATTAATAATATCATTTTATTTTGATATTTAATACATTTTTTTAGTATGTTTTCATCTGATAAATCACTAGTAAACTCAATTTGAACTCCAATTAATTTATTTAAAAGAGATTTTTTTATATTTAGAATTTTTACTAATTCTTCACTATCTTCAAATTTGGTAAGACGATCATAGAAAAATCTGGGAGAATTAATATTTAAAAAAAGTCCATCAGCTCGTTTATTGGAAGATGGAAACATTTGAATCTCCGAGTAATATTTAATATTGCTTGAATTGTTATTAAAAGATAAAGCAATTAAACTGTTTAAACATAAATGAGTAGATATACCTGTTTGAGATACTATATCTGATGTATGAAATCTATTGTCAAATTCCTCTTTATCAAAATTAAAAATATATTCTTTTACAATCCTTGTAATTGTATTTCTTTGACCATTAAGATTGATTAAGTTGAGTTCTCTCGCGATTTCAGAAAGGTTATAGTTTGTATTAAGAGTTAGGTGAATAATAAAAGATAAAATCTCTTCATTTTCATTTATTTTTTTACATAAATTTATTAAATTTTCCTTTTCAGTAATATCACATTCATTTATATTAATCCATTTTATAAAATCTTCGGTAATTTCCATTCCATGATTAGCATAAATATGATTAGTTGAAGTATAAAAAATTTCTTTATAAACTCTAAACCTATCAACTAATGATGAATTTAACAAACTATCGAAACTCAAATTAACTAAATCGACAATTCTTTTCTTTTTTCTACCACCAACAGGAAACAATTTCCTAAATTCATTAATGTTACCTTGGAAAATATGTTTCGTAATTATTCGTTGTATTGTTAAATCGGAAACTGTTAAAAATAAAGGTGTAAACTTATTTGAAAAAACTTTCAAAGGAAGTTTATTAAGGCTATTTGAATTAATATAATTTTTTACATGATATATAATGTAATTCAATATTTCTTTATTTTTATTAATATTTTCTATAAGTTCAAAAATATCTTTTTTTTTAGAAGCATTAATATTTCTTTGCTTAATCCAATCAATAAAATTTTTAGTAATTTTCTTCCCAAAATTTGCATAATTACCTGTATTCATATAATATTGTTCAAAAAATTTACATAATTCTTTATTTAATAGACTAGAAAAAATTAATTTTTTATAATTTTCTGAGTTTTGCAAACTGAATTTGTTCCAACCATCACCTTTAGAAAACTTTTTTTTATAATCTTCATTAGTAAAATTCTTTTCAGCAATTGTTCGAACTGTTTCCCTTGAAACATTTAAATGAAATTTTAAAAGGATGGAATTCAATCCAATTTGAGTAACATTACTATTTATAAGAAGATATAAAATGTATTGTGCAATTTCTTCATTTTCGTTAATATTATTAATTTTTTTTAACAATATATCTTTTTTAGGATTATCATTTGAATATCTTTCTTTAATCCAATTAATAAATACAGCTCGTAATGTGCGACCCGTATTTGCATAAGGATTCTTTACTTTTAAAGCAAAATGTTCTATGTAAAACTCTTCATAACTCTTAAGTAATAGTTCGTCAAGTAAATTATGGAAATTTAAATTATTAATGTCTATAGATATATTTTTCTTTCTTCCAACAGAACTTTGTTTATGGGGGGTAAGTGTTACTTTTGAAGTTGGAAATAGAGGAAAAGATTTTTTAAAATAGAAATCATTTTCAATATTCTCTTTATGGTTGTTAATTTTTTCTAAAATTCGCTGAATGGGGATTCCCGCTTGATCTTCTTCCCTTATTAAAGCTTTCTCTTGATTGGTCACTTTGATTTCTGATTTATTAAATTGGAGTTTTTCTTCAAATGTATTATTATTTTTTCTTAGATTTATTTCTTGTTTAGTGTATTTAAAATCCTCATATTCTAAAATTACACGATTATATTCCTGCGAGATGTGCTTAAAAAATTTGCTACGCACTCGATTAACAAAAAACCTGTTCATAAGTTCCCACAAATGATTATAATAATAATCTTTAAAAGCCCGAATATTTGCTAACAATTCTAATTGGATCGGACCTAAACCCTGTAGTCTTTCTGTTAAGATTTTTAATATATTCTTTTCTATTTCAGTAAGATTTTCGTATTGAGCCTTTTTAAATAATTCCAAAAACTTTCGAGTCAAATCCTCGAATTCGTTATAAGTCTCAAGCGCTTTTTTTAACTCGGATTTAAGCTCAGCGTTGCATTTTTCCTCAGAAGCCTCTTTTATCCATTGTTTAAGGGTTGTTTTCCAATCCTCTTCGTCCGATTCTTCACTTCCTAGCTTAGTAATTTCCTCAAGAAAATCTTTCTTATCTTTGGATTCGATTTCGATAGCATCTAATTCTAGTTTTAATACTTCTAAATTTTCTTTATTTTCCTGCGCTTTTTTTAATTTTATTATTTTCTGCGAGATGTGTTTAAAAAAATGGCTAAGGATTCGATTTACGCGTGCTTTGTCCGAGAATTCGTCAAAACTTTGATCTTTTAAAAAATGTTTAATAGCCCGTATGTTTGCAAATAGTTCGATCTTGCCGGATTCGAGTTTTTGGAGCGTTTTCGTTAACACCTTTAATTCTTGTTTTTCATGTTTAGAGAGTTTTTCGCGTTGTTCCTTGGTGTATAATTTCATGAATACAGTCGCCAATTCTTCTAGTTCGCTATAGTTCTCAACGATTTCCTTTAACTTTACTTTAAGTTCGGGGCTAATTTCCCCTTCAGACACTTGCTCTATCCAATCTTTTATTATTAATTCTGAATTTTCTTTATTTTCATGTGCTTTCCTTAACTCTTTATATTTCTGTGAGATGTGCTTATAAAATTTGCTAAGCACTCGATTAACACGAGGTGTATTCCAAAAATCATACCAATATTGGGTGATATAGTTTTTAATAAAAAAAACACTTGTTAATAGTTCTAGTTGGATCGGATCTAGTTCCTGCAGCCTTTTTGTTAAGGATTTTAATATATTCTTTTCTTTTTCAGAAAGTTTTTCGTTTTGAGACTTTTCATATAATTCCATAAACTTTCGAGTCAAACCCTCGAACTCGTTATAAGTCTCAAGCGCTTTTTTTAACTCGGATTTAAGCTCAACAATGCATTTTTCTTCAGAAGCTTCCTCTATCCATTCTATAAAGGTTGTTTTCCAATCTTCTTCTTTTTTCTGTTCTTCTTTTAGTTCTTTCTTCTGTTTCGTTTTCTCTTTTTCTTCCGATTTTTTTTTCTGCTCTAACCACTGTTTAAATCCTTTTGTTTCCTTGTTCGCATAAATTGGTCTTTTCCCGGTTTGTTGTTTATAGAGGCTTTTAGCTCTCTCGTATTTTTTTTCAGCGGTTTTATTCGAATCTTCTTCTTCCTGTTCGATTTCGTTGAGAGCTTCTTGCTCGATTTTTCTAACTTGTTCGAGGATTTCTTCTAATTCTTGTTGGTGGTCTTTACTTTCCTCTATTTCTAATTGTTCTACCACTTCCTCATCTGGAGAAGTAGTTTGATGCTCTAGTTCTCCTTCTTGACTATTGGATTCTACTTCAGTCTTCCCAGTGTTTATTTCTTGGGGTATGTCGAGTTCGCGCATGATTTGAGCTACTTTCTGTTCTGTGGAGATTTCTTCTTGTTCTTCATTCTCCTCGCGTTCTTCTTTTTCTTCATTTTGCTTATTTGCTAGTTCTTCTATGAATTCGTAAAAAAGCTCGGCTTCGAGTTGTTTCTCAGGTTCCAAAACTTTGATGTATTCCAACTCTTCCTCGTTGATAATAGGTTTAGGTTCTGTTTTGAGTTCTTCCTCGATCGCAGATTCGACTTGGTTTTGCTCAACTTCGTCTTTTTCTTCATAATCCAGTTCTAACTCCTCCTCTTGTTCTTCTAATTTTTCTTGGAGATAGGTCGATTGATGTATTACTTTTTGAGTCTGTTCGATATTTTCTTTTTCTTGTTCGATTTTATCGTTTTCAATATTCTTATCTTCTTCTTGCTTTTCTACTAATTCGTCCATATATTCGTCAAAATGAACGGTTTCAAACTGTTCCTCAACGTCCAGCTCTTGAAGTTGTTCTATTTCCTTTTCGTTAACTATAGATTCGGGTTCGGTCTCGAGCTCCTCTTCGATCAAGGGTTCGACTTGGTGTTGATTGAGCTCATATCTTTCTTTATATACTTCTTCGTATAGTTCCAAATTCGCTTTTTTTATTTTACTTGCTTGAGCTTCTAGCTCTTCTTGCTCTTCCTGTTCTTTTAATTTTTCAGCTTCTTCATTTTGCTTCTCTACTAACTCATCCATGTATTCGTTAAAACGAACGGTTTCAAATTGTTCCTCAACGTCCAGCTCTTGAAGTTGTTCTTTTTCCTTTTCGTTAACTATAGGTTCGGGTTCGGTCTCGAGCTCCTCTTCGATCAAGGGTTCGGCTTGGTGTTGATTGAGCTCATATCTTTCTTTATATACTTCTTCGTATAGTTCTTCGTAACTTTCAGAAGATTTTTCTTTAGAATCGTTCAAGTGAGGTTCTGATATTTCCTCGTTTTTCTCTACTTCTTTTTCAATTTCAAGCTCTTCGTTAATTTCAGAAATTTCTTCATTAATGGTGTTAGCTTCTATTTCTTTCATACTCTCGTAGAGTTGTTCAGCGGTATAGGCAGCAGTTTCGACTTCTTTTTCCCATTCTTCATCGGTCTTCTGACGTTCCTCGCCTTCGCTCTCTCGTTCTTCGTCAAATTCCCTTGCTTTCCCCACCATTTCCTGATAAGCGTTAATAAATTCTGCCTCTTCCTCTAAATATTTGTTTATAGCCTCTACTCCTTCCTCGAGTTCTTTTTCAATCTCTTTTTCTAACTCGTCTTGGTCGGATTCTTGCATCTCTTCCTTGTTTTCGCTTATTAAGATTGTACTTGAGGATTCAGAACTGAGATTTTCGTAAGATTCATTTCCTTGCTCAGAAGTATCTGAAGACGAGTCACTATTATTATTCGTATCACCACCTTCATCTGTTTCTTTAGAATTATTAGACTCTTCTGTTGGCCCTAATTGATTTTCCTCATCATTTTTTTCTGTTTCGCTAAAATCTAGAGACCCATCGAAATCGTATTTATCTGCTTCACTTAAATCTAGAGATCCATCGAAATCGTATTTATCTGCTTCGCTTAAATCTAAGGAACCATCAAGATCGTACTCTCCATCAACATCGAAATCCTCCTCGGTATCACTACTCGAATCGTCCTTATTATCTTCCTCGTTCTCAGAACCCGTGTCTGATTTATTTTCTTCTTCTCTCCCCCCTCCCTCGCCATATTCGCTGAAGAACCCTCTCCTCCCATTTGAAAATTGAAAACTTTTTAATTCACGAATTTATGCGTTTTGCTCTACTGGTATGGAAATATGGATAATAAAAATCGGGCGTAAAAATTTCGTATTTATACCCGTTAACACCATCAACAACTATTGCTCTTCGATGTTCTAATCCTTTTAAAAACTCTTGCTCTTCTATAATTTTCGTAAACAAATGGTTGCAGGAATGTGCCGTTCGGAACACGATTTGTATGCTTGGTAACGAATGTACGCTTTCAAATAATCTTGAGGGTTTATTATCGGCCGATAGAAGAGAAACACCGCGACTTCTAAACACGCCTAAAAAGTTTTCCCACTTTTCATTTACGTAATATTTTGCTAAATGTTCGTCATCTGAATAGATTGGACTGCTTGCTTCTGCTAAAAAATCACCAATTTCGTCTAGCATTATTACATACTGCAAATTTCCAAGAATTTTCTTCTTAAAATCGAGTTCATCGAGCTCTGGCGTAAAGATGTTTATCATTTGAAAAATTAAGAGCAAGATCAGTCGCTTTTTTACGGCACTTTTGCAACCGGTTAAATCGATAAAAACATCTTTACCGCTTTTCCATTTCCTAAACCAGCTTGGTAGTTCTTTACGTAACTTCACGATCTCGTTAAGTATTGGCGAATTTAAAAGCCTAATAACCCTATTTTCGATTGCACTTCTCGTTCGTTGATTTATTTCGTCGTCCTATTTGACTTTATTTTTAAACCAGAGCAGTAAAGGAGGGAATAAATCCTTTAACTCAGTAGGTAAAGCTTTATGCTCGTCATAATACGCTTTAGTAGAGTTTATAAAAGCATGTTCTACAAAAGGAGCTAATCCTAAGGAGGCAATCAAAAGAGGAACAAATGTTTCTATGGTATCTGATATATCTCCTTTCCCATCGTAAAACGAGTATGGCACTTCCAAATCTTTATATTCAAGGTTAATGTCTGCTTGGTAATATTTTTTTTCTCCTTTCTTCTTTAAATTAATAATCAATATTCCTACATGCGGAGCTTTTGCAGCAAGTTCTTTTTTAATGTGATAAAAAAAGGAACTTTTGCCTGCTCCCGTTAAACCTGATATAAAGACGTGATGTAGTAAATCGTCAAATTTTAAGTACATTGGTTTTTTCTTTATTACTCCATCGCGAATCCAATTTCCGAGATAGAGTCCGTTCTTAAAAGAAGAGGAAAACCCGACGTTTTCGCTTTGTATTTTTTTCGATTGAGGTAAAAGAAAATCTTGTGGGATTGTAAAGTCTATGCTTTCAGCGTTCACAAATCCGGGAAGTTTATCTTCCTCAATTTCGTCTATTATATTTCGAAAATATCTGCCCGTATCGCGTTTATGTGTATTCTTATAGAATATCAGGAAGTTTAAGATGTTTTCTAACGATAAAAGAGGTTGTTCTTTTATTTTAGCGCTCTCGTTGTTTTCGTTTAAGATTCCAGAAGATAAAGATCGTAGATGACCATCAAATTTTGCTCTTAAATCTTCTTTTTTTTCCGCGCGTGGCGAGTTTGGAACCGTATTAATAAAAATCTTGACTTTATAATAATCTTCTAATATTTTATGCCTCTTTTCCAATTCAGTATCGCTAATTTCACTAACTATGTCGTCGGAACGCTGCCAGAAAATGTAAATTTTAACTTTATATTCTTCGACATTGCAAAAAAGATTAACGATTTTTTTAATTAAATCTATTCTTTTACGATATGGCGGCTCAGGCAAAACTAATTCGGTAAATTTACTATCGTTACTAATTTGCTCTAAATAAATTGGCTTAACCTTAACTTTTCCATCTAAACCGGGGTACAATTCTTGCAGATAATCCAGAAAGCAAAACCCTGATTCAATTGCTTGTTTCCTCGTCTCTTCTTTTAGATAAAATTTCCAAGAAAAGTACTCTTTATCTAGCGTAAATTTGGTGCAATACACTACATTTCCTTCGTTCTCGCGCGCGCTGAGAGGGTCGCAAAGCCACGAGACTTCACTATCGTCTTTTCCGCTCATATCTGGGACTTGCGTAATTTTAACTACGCTGTGCCAACAGTCGGGTTCCATTTAATTCTCCTCCAAATATAAGAATTGTTTGAAGCCGTTACTTATTGTAGAATACATTTCGAAGATATTTTTACAGGTTTCGGCTATTTCTACCGAATCGTTTACTTCAATATTTTTACAAGAGGTTAAAAATTGTAGTAAATCTTCTCCTGTAAACGGAAAGCTCTCGACTTCCAATATTGACTCGATAAATCTGTTGATGTCTGCGCCCTTAATCGCGCAATTAATGTTATAATAGGAGTTGTATGTGGCGAGAAGGAATTCTTTAAGTAAGTTTTTGCCGATTTTAAGCGAATTTTCGAAATTTCCGTCTTTAATAGCTTGATACATCTTAAAATGTTCGTAGTGGAAGATTGAGCCGAAATGCTCGGAAAAAGCTTTTTTTAGGTTTTTAGCGTTAATTTTTCGCGCTTGCGAAGAGCTTTCATAACTATCGGAGTTAACGGCGTTATTGAGGTTATCGAAGTTATCAGATTCTACATCTATCGGTTCGTAGGAAA
>NJBI01000025.1 GCA_005222975.1 Promethearchaeota archaeon Loki_b31 | reverse complement strand
CAAACATAGCTACTTCCATAAAAAATTATCAGAATAATTTAATCTTTACTAACTTTAAAAAAGAAAGTAGAAGTATGGAGTTTCAGACCTTTATTTAACAAATTATTCTCTAATTCTCTTTTTTTTTTATCTAAAAATCCTGAAGTATTTAATCCCCGTGTTAAGCCCACACACAGCCAAAAGTCCGATGGACGCGATAATAACGCCAATCATCTTATATCGATACCGCTGACCGCCCCAAATTAGGCAAATCATCCCAATTAAGATCCCAAATAAGCCCATAATCGAACCAAGTGCGATTAAATACTCAATTCCTCCTAAAACCTCTTCGAAATAATCGAATACTACCATAATGAATAGATTTAAATCAGGAACATTTAGAAGAAAAAATCTTTATTGTGAAAAATTAATAAATTATCCGTTTTCTGAAATCTAAACAACAAATATTAGGCATAAAAGCATTTTCCAGATACCTTAAAAAAGGAGAAGTATAACCTTTAAATTCAGACAACCCTTCAATAACGCTTCCATAAGCACAAAAATCGTATCTATCTTCCAAAAGGGCTATTATCTCTTTTGTGAAGTAATCTTCCTTTATTAATTCCAGCAAATCAATATAGAGCTCATTCATAAATCTTTTTTTCCCCTGTTAAATATAATGAAATTGTTTTTTTTGTCCTATATTACAATAGAAATTGCGAACTATTTAAAATCATTGAGTGGTAGACTTTTCCTATGTAATACATACAAAAGCAAACAATAAATAAATAAAATAAATAAGATTAAAATTTGAAAATTCTCGTTCTTTATTCTCTCAAGATTTCTTTGCGTAAACTTAAAATAAAATTAACAAAATCACCCTCTAAAAACCTAACGTTTAGCAATGGAGTTAATAAAGCGGGAACGAATCTCTCGTCTTCGTAAACCGGTATAATTTTTAACGATCCTTTCTTTCTTAATTGGAAGGCTGCTTGCCATTCGTCAGTTACTGCCTTAGAATTGAGAGAATTTTTCGAACAAAAAAGAACGAAAATGTTGCACTTCTTAAGTGTTTTTTCCATGTATTCGACGATGTTCTCCCCACTATTCGCTTCCCAAAATAAAGTTTCTTTAATTTCAGGATAACTGTTCAAAATCTTAGCTATATTTTTAATTTGAAAAAAAATCTCTAAGGTAGAATAACTTAAAAACACTTTAAAAAATTTAACTTCCGTCCCATAACCTTCGTTTAAAGCCCTCGCATCGTTATACTCGTCTTTCTCCAATAGTTGAGGGATTATTTCTTTACGCTTTTTAACCTTTCCTATTGAAGATGACGATTTTGCGAAAAAAATTGTACTTCCCCTAATTTTAGCTTCAATCTGTTTATTTAGTATCAGTTCCTCTATAATATTTTTAAGCTCATTTATCTCCATCTTTGTTTTAGTTTTTAACTCTTCAAAATCTATTTCGTAATATATCGAAGGCAGATTTTTTATATATTGAATAGTTTGGTCATACTTTAATTGCTGATCTTTTTTATATTGAACAACTTCATCCTTTTCTTTCTCATCACGCTGACAATACTTAACCAATTCTGGAATGTTTTCAACTTCACCATTTGATTTAATTTTAAAATGTTTTATTGCCCATTTAAAGATGGGGTTACCTAAAAGTCTAAGCTGAGTTAATTTATTTAAATTGCTCATACCTCTAATTTCATCAATTTTATTATAAGATAAATCCAATATTTGTAAATTTGAAAGGGTAATTAATCCCTTAATTTCAGCTATTTTATTATAGGATAAATATAACTCTTGTAGATTGGAGAGATTATCTAACCCCTTAATTTCAGTAATATTATTATGGGATAAATATAACTCTTGTAGATTGGAGAGATTATCTAACCCCTTAATTTCAGTAATATTATTATAGGTTAAATATAACTCTTGTAGATTGGAGAGATTATCTAACCCCTTAATTTCAGTTATTTTATTATAGTATAGATATAACTCTTGTAAATTGAAAAGATTTTCTAATCCTTTAATCTCGGTGATGTTATTACCGTTAAGCTTTAATACTTTTAAATTTGAAAAGCTTTCTAATCCTTTTGTTTCGGTAATTTTATTACCAACTAAATTTAACACTTGCAAATCTAAAAGATTTTCTAATCCAATAATATCATTAATATTAGAAATACCTTGATGAGTTATATTTAAAGTCTTAAATAATTCAGTTGAATCTATCAATGAGCTTTTTTTCAACTGAACTTTATATTCTTTACCTTTATATTTAACAGACATTTTAAATCGATCTCTAACTTTAAAGCAACTTTTTTCTTGAGACTAAACCTGAATAACTATTGAATTGACTATTTTAAATATTTCTGTCTACCAATAATTAATATCTAATATCTAATATCTAATCTATATTTAAGATTTTTATATCTCTGGAAAAATAAAAAATAAATAAAATAAATAAGATTAAAATTTAAAAAAGCTTAAAACAGGCCTAAATTTCTTAAGATTTTTTAGCTTTTGAGATTTTGTTAGAATAGGATCATTTCCAAAGAAAATAAATCCTTTTTTGCTACTATAACCTCAAGAATGTTCTCTTATATAATTTATACTTATATTATGTACTATAAGAAGACTCATTATTAAGAAATTGTCCTAAAGTGATCTTAGGATTCTCTTCTTTTTTCCATATATCAAATCCATTGTAATGACCACCAGTGACAAATTCACCTGCAGCTGTAGCTGATGAAAATTCTTGATTTATTAATAATATGAGCTTATCTCCTTGTTCTTTAAGGATATCTTCTTTTTTCAGTTGTTCTCGAAGACCACAAACCTTTTTATTTTGCCTTGATAATGATGGAGTATGTTCTTTAATAATTATTGAATCTTTAAGCACAACGAATCCCGTATCACCCATATACATCCTCGCATCAGCACCTTTTTCTGTACAAATAAAATAGTTGCGTGTATCCTCTTCTATTACTTTGATTTTTTCTTTAAGGAGTGTAATTCCGATATGCTGTAGTATTATTTTAATACTCCAATAAAAATGTTCTACAGCATCTTGTTGAATTAGGCTTAATTTACCAGAATAATTTTCCTGAGAGTTTAATATTTTATAGCGTTTGATCTTTTTAGACTTTTGAATTAATTTCGTTTCAATTGCTTTTCGAAGTGGTTCTCCTAACCCTGCTCCACCTAATTTTCCTCTTTTTGAAAAAAAGAAGATTTCTGAACAAAAATCCTTATCTTCGTTTTCTTTAGAAGTCCCACTGAAATATGTACTCATTCTTTGCTTAAAATTTCCTGTTTCGCCAATATAAGCTATTCCATCCTCCAAATCCTCTCCATCTCCAATAAGAATATATACTCCTTCTACACCCTCTGTTCTTTCCTTAATATGCTCTATTATCATTTCTTTTTTTTTATCAGGAAAAGAAGTTTCCATTTTCATACCTTTCATTATCAAATCTGTATAGAACTTACGATTAAGTTTTATAGCTTGACCAGTCCAATCACTAATATCTAAAAATTGAATTCGATCATCTGAAAATGGTAGATATGAATAAATCGAGGAAGATATATCTAGATTTGAGGCCATAATATAAAAGATTTTAGAAATAATTTAAATCTTTCTTCAAATCATTCTCAAAGTGACTTATCTCTTTCACTTAATATTTGAAAGATTTCAAGAAAAATGTTATTAAATACTATAACGAAAAACCTGAAACCAAATATATTCTCAACAAAATCTTTCCTGATATGGTTATAAAATCTATGACAGATAATTAATAAAGAAGGAAGGATTACAAAAAAATCAATAATCTCTTTAATTACTGGCATTATAACTAGATTAATTGCGGGATTTACAACTTGCCTTCCTTTGTTCCTCTAAATTATATTTTACATGTTTGTCAGTTAAATAAGGAGAGGATATTGCTATCCTCTTCCTCTTTTAGGAACCCCGCGTGCAGGTTTCCCTGCACGGGGCTCGCGCCTCAAGAACCCTCGATCACATCGGCGTTGTTTCCCGCCAGGATTTACTATAACGCTTACTCCAATATTCATGCAAACCCGCATCATAGGGACTGTTATATCCCTTCACGGGAGTATATCGTACGCCCGCTCGGAAAGATCTACTAAATAATAAAGTATTTTCTTTCCGTTCTCCAAAAATCCACGTTTTATTATCGATATTCATAAAATATCGATACCGTATCCATTGCTTTCCTTTCTTTGGATGACGTCGTAAGCACCACTGCCACAGCATCTTCCATATACGATAATCAATGTAATTAAATGTTTCCTTTGCGCTACTATAGCAATAATAGTTAGCCCAACCTCTAATAATCGGGTTTAGCTTAGAAATCAGCTCGTCTGCTCTCATTTGCTTATTCCTTGAAATCACGGTCTTTATGTGTTCTAAATGTCGCTTAACAGCCTTCTTAGAAGGCTTTGCTAAGCATACTCTCCTCGCTTTACTATGATATTGACGGATAGTAAATCCTAAGAAATCAAACCCATCATCTCGGTGCATAATTTGTGTCTTAGCTTCGTTTAATTCCATCCCTCTCTCTTTAAGAAAGGTTCGAAGTGTCGGAAGCACATAATTTGTAATTCTCTCCCTCGACGGAGCTGTCACCACGAAATCATCTGCATACCGAATCAAGCTCAGCTTTTTATTCTCTCCTCGCCTCGATGAAGGCGTAGTGTAATTTCCTTTGGAGTTTTCCGCTCCAAAGAGCCTTTCCATGCCATCCAGTGCAATATTTGCAAGTAAGGGGCTTATTATGCCACCTTGTGGCGTACCCGATTTGGTCTGAAAGTATTTTCCAAACTCGATTATACCCGATTTTAACCATTGCTTTATAGTTTCCCGAAATACGGGAATTCTTTTAAGCAATGCGTCATGGTTAATATTATCAAAGCATCCAGAAATATCCGCATCCAAAATCCAAGCACTTCGTTTTTGCGTTCCTTGTATTTTAATACTTGTCCAGATTTGCCAAATAGCGTCCATGCATCGCCGTCCAGGTCTGAAACCATATGAATGTGGTTCAAACCGTGCTTCCCACTCGGGTTCCAATACCAGTTTCACAAGCATTTGCATGACTCGATCCTTAACCGTTGGAATACCCAGGGGGCGTTTATCTCCGCTACTCTTCGGAATATAAACTCGTCTAAGCGGTTTGCATTTATAATTAAATATATTGGTCTGACGGACATCTTCTACTAATTCAATACGTGCTTGTGAAGTCGCGTAAATTTGCCCATCAATTCCTGGCGTATATTTGCCTTTATTTTCCTGCGTGACCCTTCTAACAGCTAAAAGCCTCGCAGAATGTGATATAACAAGGAGCTTCTGAAGGTTTTTAACCTTCGCCCAATCCTTATTACGGGTTGCTCGAAAGATCCGTTCTTGAAGTCGTCTTACATGTCGTCTGGGCTTATCCCATTGGATATTATCCCAATCTACCACATGCCCTTTGTTCTGTTCAATGCTTTCACACATCGTTTAACTTCACCTCCAGTTAAGATTTCTCAATATGTTTCTTTCGTTGAGACCTGCTTAGGAAGTCAGCACCCTTTCGAGTCAGGTATCTCTATAGTTCGTACGTTACTATAGCCCTATCCACGCCATTACAGCATGACTTTCGCTTTTTCCAGCATCCTCTGCCCACTAAGCCTTACCCTTTCCTCACGGTCAAGATACCATTCCACATACGTGTATGGAGCTTATTGGGTTTACCAAGTTCCCTATGTCCGACTTTCAATAGAACCCTTAGGGAGATGCTTTCCCCCGGTTGCGCAATGGATGACAAAGAGACGAGAAAAGACCATTCCTACCTGGCAACTCACCATTTTGGTCTCGGCGTATCAGCTAAATTTCGCCGATTTATAATAACGAGGTTTATCGCACCTTCACTGTCGTTTCCCTTAGGTTCTTTGGCTAGCCCACAGCCCGCTTTTTAGCTAAGCGCTGACGGTACATTGTCCTTGCCGCTTCACACATCACCATTACTAATGATGCATGGACAAGTAGCCATTATCAGTCATCTCAATATCAGTTTTTGAAAATCACCTTTATGTTTCCTTCTTTTCAAGTCCTGTATTCGGACATAAGACTTTCATGTCGCACCTTTTTCCTTTAAATACTCGAGTTATATTTTGGTTTCTAACTATAAAACTATAAAATTTTGGTGATAAAATAAAAAATGACTTTATTCGTGCCAAAAAGCTTGTACGAGAACGAGATTGCCGTAGTGTTAGACGAAGTTAGGTACAATTATGGAATGCTGACCCGGAGGGGTTACATTTACGGGCTAATAGCCATCGACCAAGACGCAAAGATCGTAGCCATCGACTCCCGGTTCGACCGTAAGCTAAATTACTGGGACTTAAGCTCGATCGGTGCCGCCCTGTACGGAGTGGCTCGGCAAGCTCAAGATTTTTTCGAAACCGACTCTTTAGTCAGAGCAACTTTAATTTACAAAGATTTACAGCTTTACGTCAAGTCAATTGGAGACGTGGTGCTCAATAAAAAAGGGAAAAGAGAGATTTTAGTAGTTCTTTTGGTAGACAACGAGGTTAACATCGGGGTTCTTATCTTACAAATGAGAAAGTTCGCCTCCAAAATCAAAGAAGCCATCGTTAAAGACCAGATGATCATGAATAAATTGAAGATGACCGAGCAAGAGCTAAAGATGCACCTTAGAGAATTGAAGAAAAAAGTGTTTCAATCCACTTGAATTTGAGCGAGGTTAATTAAACCGTGATCGTAGATTCGAAAAAAAAGGAAAGTAGCAGAGGAAAAGAAAGCCAAAAAGAAGAGGGAGAGGGAGAGGAACAGTTAGGTTTTAGCGGAAAGTCGGGTTCAAACGCTTTAAAAGAGGTACTTCAGTTCAAAGTAGTTTACTGGGGTCCCGGCGAGTCTGGAAAGACCACCAATTACTTTAGGTTGCGCGAAAAGTTCGATGGCGTGAAATTAAATAAGGGCTATTCAATCGAGACGACCGATGGAAGAACTCTATGGCAAGATTCGGTTCGATTGTCCTTTTACTTGAACCTCGCTAAAGTAAAGTACAACGTAATTACGCAAATTGTGACGGCTACGGGGCAAGAACGCTTTTTATCTACCCGCGAGTACGTACTTGACGGTGCTGATGGAGTTGTTTTCGTTGCAGATTCCGACCCTGATAAGATGGAGCAAAACAAACGTAGTTTCCGAGAGCTGACGAGCTTCACGCGAGATCAGCAAATACCATACGTTATACAGCTCAACAAAAGAGATTTAGAAAACCCAATATCCATAGAAGACTTTAAGAAAGGACTCGGTTTACCTCAGTCCGAGGCGTACGAGGACGGATCGCTGGTAGTTTACCCAACCGTAGCGTTAGAAGGAGAGAGCGTTAGACAGTGCTTCGAAGACTTGATGATCCAAGTAATTTTCGATTTTTTTAGAGGGTAATCATAGAATTAAAGAAAATAGTCTTAAGATAGTTGTAAAATTTTAGCAAAAATCTAGTAAAATAGCGATAAAGTTGTCGTAGAATTGTGGTAAAATGGTATGATAGCGAAAGAATTAAAGAAAATAAGGATAAAAAAAAGTTTTGTAGCAGGTGAGTTTTTGACAAATGGATACTGAATACGATTTTTTTACGCCAGAATTTCTAAACATATTATTTTTCCAGCAAAAGAACCTGGTGATATTTCCCTACGTCGATTTGAAACACCTTCGTTCTCTCCAAGTTTTTGCTGTCGGACACGATGTAGTAGACCTCGATTCCGCAGCTATACACAACTTAAACGAGATAATCGAGTTCGAAGCCAGTAGCTATTCGCAGCAACCTACATTTTACTTCGTATTAAACCCAAAGACAGAAGAAATCGAGAAATTAATCAACTCTACTAAAGTGCGCTGCGTAGTAAATACCCGTGAAATCGTTGAAAGTTTGGCAAACGGTACCAGATTCGTTTTTTACAACAAGAAGAGCAAGACTTTTGTAAATTACGAGCCCGAGAAGCAAGATTTATCTTTCGAAAAGCACTTAATTCGCTCGTATCCCGACAAGCAGTTATTACTAGACGAGATGATACGGATAAAGAGCATAGCGACTAAGATATATCTCCAGCTTAACGAAAATAGCAACCCCGATAACCTCCCTAAACTCCTTCGGGATTACAACCAAATCTATTGGGACAAGATTTTAGATTTTACCCGATTGTATTACGATATCGAGATTCCGAACTTCGATAGGCCGAAACAACTTCCGGGAAGAGATGCAAACTCCGAGCCAGAAGAAGAAAAAGACTTTTCTAACGAGTACGAGATTATAATGAAAGTCAACCGAAAGATCGGACAGAAGTTTATACAATTAATTCACAATTATCGCTTTGATAAAGTAAATCCCGCCAATTTAGAAGTACCACAGCTTTTCTACCCCAAGATGTTATACAATTACTTGCGAAACCACCACTGGGAAAAAGGAATCCCCCAAGAATTCGTATCTAAGTGGATTCGCGCAACCGCCGATTTCTCTTTAACGGAGGACGACCATATGGAGTTCCAGATGGTCCTAAACAAACTCGATTTACCTTATCCTCTCCCACAGTTTGACGCAGAGCGAGGAAGCGAACCTGCGACGGTAAGCTCTTCGCATTTTAAGCGCGAGAATCCAATCCAAGCTATTCGGAAAGAAGAAGAAGGTCATAAAACGGTTCCATCCCCCGTTAAAAAAGTTAAGCAGATTAAGCAGATAGAATCGGTTCCGATACCGCCAATAGGAAATTTTCGAGAGTTTAGAGGTTGGGTGTTAAAAAAATTAGACGAGTTAGAAAATATATCAAAATAATAAAAAAAGGTATGTGTTATGAGCTTAATAGAAGATGCCGTAAGGTTAGATGAAAAAGGAGATTATTTAGGCTCGTTAGAATTGGTACTTAAAATACTTGAAAAAGAGCCCGATAACGTGAAAGCGCTGGAATTAAAAGCGAGTTTGTGTTGCGTTAAGAACAGGTTGCCCGAAGCTATACAGGCTTACGAAAGATTGCTTAAGTTTTACGAAAGCGACGAGAAGGTTTGGGCACAATTGTTTATATTGGGTTCTATTAGCTTCAACTATAGGCTCTTAAAAGACCTCGATAAAGCCATAAGTTATTGCGAGAGATCAGTTAAGCTGTGCGAGCGCTTTTTAAAGATCGATGGCCCCCATAGAGAAGATTTTGCAGATGAGCTATCTCAATTGTTTTGGGTTTTAGGGGATTGTCAATATAAATCTAGAAAATATTCTGGCGCAGTGGACACTTACATTAGATTTCTGAGGTTACTCTCCGAATTCGGTTGTTTAGAAACGATTGCTGACATTCTATACGAGCTCGCTTGCGCCTATCACAAGTTAAACCGCACGACCGAGGCGCTAAGCAAGTATTCCCAAGCTCTAAGGATATACGATGCCTTAGAGGAATCGGTTCACTTGTTTAGTTGTAGGTCTAAAGTCCATTACTCACTCTGCACTATTCGTTTTGGAGCTCGTGACTACGATAAAGCTCTTTTTCACGTGGAAAAATGCGTGTTCTACATAGAAAAAGTCTACGATAAGATTAACGACCCTGGAGACGTTGGAGTCGTTGAAGACGATTCCGTTTACAAGAAAGCGAAAAGGTTGCAAAGTTCTCTCGAAAAAAATAAGTTTCTATGGAATAAGCATAAGTAAGAAAAAGCGAGTAAATCGAGTAACTCTTATACTTATATATTTTAATATTAATTAATTCATAATTTAGATAAAATTGTTAAAATTAAAGAGGCTCGTTTTGAGTAAAAATTATATGCAAGATCCCTTGATCAAGAACCTCTTAGAAGATCTCGAATCGCGATTTTCGGGCCACATAGTCAGCGTGTTCGGAATTGGAAGTTATTTCGACGATAACCTTCCCCCCAATTGGATCAAGAACGACGTAGATTTGGTCGTAATCGTTGACTCTTTAGAATATATCCCAAAACAAGACTGGACCGAAGTGAGGTACGAGAAAAAGCAAGTAGGGGATAAAGGAATCTGGATAGGATTTAATAGCGTAGAAGGAGTTAAAAACCGTGAACAATTTCGAAAGGAATCTTTTGCCAACTACGAATGGAATTTACTCGACTTAAAACTACAAGATAATTCAGCTCTTCTTTACGGTTAGAACCTTCGCGAAGAATTGCCAGAGATTACTGCTCTCGAGTTTGATTACGACAACATCCTCATCCGCAGCTTGTATCACTTTAACAATAGCTTTAAGGAGGGAATTACGCCGAAAGCCATGCGAGAATTTACGAAGGGAGTTTTTAAGTTCGGCTTTTATCTATGCGTTTACTTTGACCCGCAATTTCGTTTTACTTCATTAGTCAAAATCGCCGAAAAGATAAAACAACTAACCTCAAGCAATAAAATCGATAGTATTTTTAATTCTTACCTCGAGGAAGCCGTGGTTTATCGAATTACTTCCCAATTTAAGAGCGAGTTTGAATCGTTAAGGTATGATTTCGTTAAGTTCGCGTTCTCTTCGTTAGAAAGCGGTTCCGTGCGTCAGAAAATGGGAAAAACCGAAATAATCAAGTTTTTAAGCAAAAGTTTTAGCGGGTTAGGGTATTTGGTCCGTTTCGTCAGAGAATTGGAAGCTCTGGAAACTCCTAAAATAGTAGAAGACGAGGATTTTAGTTTCGCTCCTAACGACTCTCAATTAAAAATCTTCGACATCGAGCCTAACATGAAATCCATTACGATCTACGGGAGAATTAAAGAGATATACAGCAAGTTTAAGTTTGAAAGAGCCGATGGGAACAAAGGGCAAGGGGCTTCTTTTTTACTCCACGATCCTACCGGCGATATCAGAGTAGTATTATGGGGTCAACATTCGAAAGTTTTTGCGAGAAACGAATTCAACGTAAACGAGCTAGTAAAAATCTTAAACGGGTACGCGAAGAAGGGCAGAGCGGGAACCGAAATTCAAGTTGGAAAGTATGGGAGTATAATTTTATCGCCTGAAGGAGTTGACTTAGCGAAGCACCCAGGATTAAAAAACAGCAAAGATTCTGCCAAAAGGAAGGAGTTTGTGACTCAAATAGTACGCTCGATGGGCATAGAGGGAATAAGAGTAAAAAAAATAATCTGCCCCTTTTGTAGTTCAATGTGCTCCACTAAACTGAAGTTTTGCGGAGTCTGTGGTGAACCCTTACCAAAAGCCTAATATTATAATATTTTAACTACTTGATATTCCAACGAGATCTTTGGAATTCTTGCTTGCTATCGCTTTTTCTTCGCCTTTCCTATATTTAACTTCTCCATCTTTGAACTCGCTTATGCACACGACGTCAATCTTAGGCACGCTTAGCGATCTATAAGAGTCGCTCAGAGTAATCCAAGAATCCTCGTTGGTTTCGAACCGATCTATCTTGCTCGCTTTTACTTCTCCGTAAATAACTTGCTCTCTTCCGAGCCCGTGGTCGTAAAACTCGATCTTCACGACTACTGTATCTTCTTTCATGTCTATATGTTACGAAAGAGGGTATTTAAAGAAAAAGTTTCTTTTTAATGAAAAAGTTCTAAATTCTTTAAGATATTTCTTGATAAGATATTTTTTTGTATATCTTTCGGTCCGTAACAATTTGTTACCCATCGATAAAAACAGCTAAAACTAGCGGATTCAACGAATTACCCTTGGATAAAAGACCATCAACAGTTTTTTTCTAGTTTATTTTTCGGAATTACAATTCAAAAAAATCAAAAACAAGGAAAAGAAGAGGGAAGGAAAAAGACGACTCCTGTGACCAAGACCTAATAAGAAGGTCAAAAATAAAATAGGGGGAGTAGCGAAATGAGTGCTTTACGCACTACCAAAAGACAAAAATCCAGGGCGGTGCAGGAGTCACGGTTATATTTTCCCTATTTTATTTCTATTAATTTTTTAATTTTTCAAAAGATATACTACGGTCGAATTTTATCTTTCTATGGAATAACAATTATATGGCAGTATTTAAATCTTTTCACTTAGTTGGTTTAATGTATCGCCACAATTTATCCTTTTTATATCAACCATTTGAGCTTTAATTTTTTTTGAATCATTTATTTATTTTTTTCTATTCTTTTTTTATTTTTATTAAACCTTATCTAATAGGAACAAGAGCTAGCGCAAAAACATCCAATAAAACATTATATTCGCTTTTTTTATTTACGATCTCAAACCATCGAGGTAATTCCATTAGTTCAGGATAAAAATGTTTTTGTCGAGACAAATATGCACCATCGGACGACTTCTTTTTTCACCTGATTTAGTAATTCGATTAATTCTGAGGGTGTCAATAAATAGCTAAAGTAGAAAACAGTAACAAAATTAATAAAGTTAAAATATAATGTGAAAATGAAATGAAGTTTTTTAAAAATTTCTTGGTTCTTGCGCCTATGCAAGAAGTAACTACGGCACCGTATAGGCAATTTTGTAGAATGTTTGGTAAAATAGGGTTAGTAAGTGTTCCAATGCTTTACACTAAAAGAATTCAAAATAATCCTCGCTCCATATTAAGTAATTTATACAAAATTGAGAAGGAGAGGCCTATAAGCGTGCAGTTAATTGGTTCCGATCCAATAGCTTTAAGAGAATCAATTGACTTTCTTGAGAGCTATCAATTTGATGTTTTGGATATAAATGCGGGCTGTCCATCTAAAAGAGCAATTAAGGCAAAAGAAGGAGGATATCTACTTAATGACTTGAAAAATTTAAGTAGTTTAATTAAAGTTGCTACAAAATACTCCTCGCATTTAGTTTCCTTAAAGGTTAGAACAGGGTTCAAGAATTCAGATAATATCGATAAATTAGCGAAGATTGTTAATAATTCGAGCATTGATTTCATAATAATTCATGGAAGAGCGGTAAAAGATCGATTCGATGACACCGCTCTTAATTTAAAAGCCGTTAAAAAATTTAAAGATCTATTAAAAATACCTGTAGTTGGAAATGGAAGCATTTACAGTCCTCAATCTGCGAAAAAGTTTTTAGATTTTACAAAAGTTGATGCTATTATGATTGGGAGAGGAACTATGGGAAATCCTGAAATTTTTCATCAAATTAATAATTACTTAAAAGAAGGAGTAGAACTGGTTTTTAATAATAATTTAATTAAAATGAAAAAACATATTGATCTTTACGAACATTGCATAAATAACTATATAGATGAGAATATCGAGTTTCCTTACCCTATTGAAAAATACAAATTTATGGAATTAAAAAGAAATTCGATATGGCTAACAAAAAATATTCAAACCTCAACCGACATTAGGATAAAAATTTCTAGAGCAAAAACTTTGGATGAATTACGAGATATTTTCGAACAGATTTTTGATAATTAAGAGACGAGAAAATTAATCTCTTACGAGTAATATTAAAAATATAAGGATATACAAAAAGATAATTATTCCATTAATCAGTGTAATTAGGTTGATAATTTGAATAACCATTCCTTCTAAAGAAGATGTCATCCTTTCGACCGTCCAATTAAAATCTCCTGAGAGAGCAGAAACGATTATGTAAATATTTATACAAAATATTTGAATTACTGAAAAAATAAACAACTTAAAAAGCGCATCTTTTTCGTTCTTATTAAGCTTCATTTTAATATCCTAAATAATTTTTTTTAACTTTTTAGTTTTTTTATAATGTTTTTAAAGTTAGCTCTTATATTTTTTTAATAATTCTTCTGGTGTAAAAACGCGGTCTTCTGTAATTATACCAGTTACTAATCTAAAGGGAGTAATGTCAAACGCGTAATTCAAGCATTCTACACCATCAGGGACGATTTGTACCTTCCCAAGTACATTTTTTACTTCACTACTATCTCTTTGTTCAATAGTAACATCGTCAACGGTTTCATGCAGAGATAATGTGGAAGTTGGAGCTGCAACGTAAAAAGGCACTTTATTATCGTACGCGGCTAAAGCAACCAAGTAAGTTCCAATTTTATTAAAAACTGCGTCTGAAGTTACTCTATCTGCCCCCACAATTACCTTGTTTATTTTTCCAAGCCTCATTAATAGACCTGAAGATGTGTCAGAAATCACTTTTACAGGGATTTTATCGTATTGAAGTTCATAGGCAGTTAATCTAGCTCCTTGTAATCTTGGTCTCGTTTCATCAGCAATCACGCTAATTTTTTTACCACCTTCAATTGCGCTTCGAATAGGTGCTAACGCCGTCCCATATTGAACTGTAGCCAACGAACCCGCATTGCAATGAGTTAAAACAACATCGCCATCTTCTAATAAAGTAGCACCGTTTCTACCAATATTTTTGTTAACATTTACATCTTCCTGAGCCATTAATTTAGCTTCTTCGACGACAAGTTCCGAAATATTTGAAGGGTTGTCTGGAAAAGAACTTAAAATTTCCCAAATTCTATTTACTGCCCAAAAAAGGTTAGATGCTGTAGGTCTTGTACTGCGTATTACATCAGCAGCTTCCTCCATTCTTTTGAGGAATTCTTCTTTTGGAAGAACTTTATATTCTATTGTAGCTAACGCCATTCCCATTGCTGCGGCAACTCCAATTGCAGGAGCACCTCTAATGTTCATGACTTTAATAGATTTTGCCACATCTCTATAATCCTCAAACTCTAAAAACTCAAGTTTATGCGGTAATAGAGTTTGATCGATCATTTTCACTTTATTGTCATGAGTCCATTCAATAGACGGGATCATATTAATCTTAAATATTACAAGGTTTAAAAAATTAAATTAGAAATATTTTTTATTACAGCAATTATTTTAATCTTGATAAGCTCCTTTACTTTAGGAAAATTGAAAGCTTAGATAGATGAAATTAAATAGAGTCATGGCTTGGTATGGAAAAAAATACTTTGATCAAAGGTCTTCAAGATAAACTACCATGGGAGCCATTTTTAGACCACATGGAAAGGGAAGGTTTTTTTAAATTAAGTTCCATAATGGTCTCCAAAATATCAAAAAGTAAAAATTATAACCAACTCATTCAATCGGGTTATGTGATGCTTGTTGGAGATCCAATACAAGCTAGCGTTATTCGAGATACCTCACACCTGCACATAAGACCTTACGTTCTGTTTAGACCTAAAGTAGAGACACAACTACGAGTTATAGTAAAAAATTCTCAGAAATTTAAGATTCCCATTACATTTGCTGGAGGAAAAACGGGCCTTTCTGGAAGTTATGGAAATTTTGGTATTATTGTTGATATGGTTGATTTTAGCTCCTATAAGGAACCAATTAAACTCGATTTAAAAAAAAGTACGGTTCGGTCTAATCAAAATGTTTTAGTATCAGATCTAATTAAATGTACTCTATTTGAAAGCAAAAAGGAATTTGTTTTTCCCGTTCAACCAGCGAGTGCTTTAAAGCTACCTGTAAGAGTAGGAGGATTAATTGCTTCGAATGCAAGCGGAGTAACTTCAGGAAAATTGGGTTCGGTTGAAAATTGGGTCGAGAAAATTCGTGTCATGATGCCAAACGGAACGATCGTTGAGATTGATAAAGATCATCCTCTTTTCATGAAGATTATCGCTGGAAATGGCTATTTTGGCGTAATACTGAGCGCTGTATTTCGATTATATCGTCCTGAAACTAATCTAAAACAAGCTATTATGTATGGATATAATTTGAATTTAGCGTTTAAGGGTTTGCAATCAGTTTTAGATTCTAAGATTTTTCCCTTAGTTAGTGAATTTGTAATTTCAGATGAAAACCTCCCTGGAAAGTTTAGCGAACTTGGGGGAGAAAGTAAAAAGAATAAGAAGGTGAAATGGGCAGCCCTTATTGAAGGATCTAAGAATAATGTTGATAAATTTATTGATGTAATGAAACAGCAGGCTGAGAGTTCTTGGAAAATATTAACCGAAGAAGAATTTCAGGATTATCTTCAAGAACGCTCTTCTTTTGCTTTATTAGTCCAAACTGAAGACAAATCTACTGATTATATCGCTTTTCCAGGGTTTGAAGATATCTTAAGCGAACCAAAAAACTTACCAGATATCATTGAAACTATAAATGAACTATTTGTAAAGCATGGGTTCCATAAAGTAATTTTTGGGTACGGTCATATAAACTTTCGGAAGGGTCAAGGATTACTATTACATATGCGCCTACCAGTCCCAATTCAATATTTCTACAAAGAAAATGAAAAAAATTTAAAACTAATATGCGAAACTGTCTTTGAGGTTATTATTAATCTTAAAAATAAATTCAACATAAAACATAAAGCAGAACATAGCCCTGGCCCTTTTAGAATCTGGCTAGAACCGGAATTTAGAAAATTGTTACGAAAAGAAACAAAAAACGGCGCAGCATTTTTAAATCCTCATTTAATGATCTTTGATGAATTACTCCTCAGAAAGTTCAGAGTTTCACTTGATGGTTTGCAGAGCATAGATGAGCAATTACCTATGAGCGAGAAAAATGATTTATTCGTTTCAGCAATGCTTTTATATTTATCGGGAGAATAGCGCCTAATATATAAAAAAATTATAAAAAAAATATTCAAATGATTTAATGAAAATTGTAAAATCTCCTATAATTTCTTGTTCTCGTAGAACAGATATTCCCGCTTTTTTAATGGATTGGGTAATTGATAAAATCCAGATCGGTTATGTGGATGTGGTTAATCCATTTAATAGAAAACAAGTGTCTCGAGTTTCGTTGAAATCTGAAGATGTAAGATGTTGGGTGTGGTGGTCTAAAAACTTTAAAGCATGGATAAAAACTTATGAAAAAAATAAACAAATCTTTAAATCGTATATGGGACATTACTTTCAATTCACGATTAACTCACCTTCTGAATTAGAGAAGAATATTAAGATTTCTTTGGGAGATAGATTTGCTCAACTAGAATGGTTGATCAATGAGTTTGGTTCCAACGCTGTAAGTTTTAGATTTGATCCTATAATCATTTACAAAAAGAAGGATGAAAATAGAATAAAAAGTAACCTAGACAAATTTGAATATATAATAGAAAAAGTTTCTGCTCTTGGGCTGAAAGAAATGATATTTTCCTTCGCTACAATTTATACAAAAGTAAACAATCGAATGAAAGCAAGAGGATTTATCCCTCTTGATCCCCCTTTAAGTAAAAAGAAAGATATTCTCAACAAATTATTAGAAATTTGCAATAAATATGAAATGGAGATGAAAGCATGTTGCCAACCCGATTTACTTGAAATAAATGGCATTGAACAAGCTCATTGCGTTGACGCTAATAAAATCGAGCAAATCATAGGGGAGAAGATTTCAAAAGCAAAAGATACAGGACAAAGAAAAGGTTGCGGGTGTTTCAAGTCTAAAGATATTGGGGGATATACTGGAATATTTCGTTGCAAACACAATTGTGCTTATTGTTATGCATCACCAGCAAAGAATTAGATTTCAGCAATATTTTTATACAGATAAAACACAAATAAAAATTGTCATTTTTGTCAAAAAATGATGCGAATCTAATAAAATATTAATTATTTAAGGTGATATAGATGGTAATAGTTATGACTACAGCATGGGTTCCCCATGCTAAAGCCTCTGAGGTAGGGAAATTGTTCATTGAAGCTATGAAAAAATATCCAGCAGATAAATCTCTTTCTAAAGAACTCCTAAATAATGCTGTCGTTGCAACCAAAGAAGGATACAAAGTAGTAAACGCAGATGAAATCAAAGAAGGGAAACTTAAAGAATATATTGCCCTACTAAATAAAACCCTACTTTTTATGGCAAATGGTATTGAGGGCTATAAATATCAGATCGAAGTTATGTCTTCAATTTTCGAAGCAATGGATATTGTAGGGCTCAAGCCACCAGAATAAATTAAAAATAAACAAATCTTTTTTTTTTTCTTTAATAAATTAAAACCTATTTCCATGTTTTCTTAAAAACTTGTAATAAATTTGTATGAGATATCTTTTCAATATCTTGTTCACTGTAGCCATTTTCAAGAAGATAATCCCATAATCGGGGAAACATAGAACAATCTTTAACACAAGTTGGTGTAGCTGCACCATCAAAATCTGAACCTATGGCTACTATATCGATACTAGCAATTTCGACGAGATGGTCAATATGTTTTTTAATTGAATCAAAATTTAGGTTATAATTATACATACCTGGTTCTTTAGCATTTAGAAAACCCATCACAAAATTAATTCCTACGGTTCCATGCTTTTCATGAATTGCTTTTATTTGCTCATCAGTTAAATTCCTTGGATGATTAACAATTGCGCGAGCATTTGAATGTGAGGCAAAAATCGGTTTTTCTGTGATTTCATAAACATCCCAAAAAGAAGGTTCGTTTAAATGAGAAACATCTATGGTGATACCAAGAGCCTGAGCTTCAGCAACAAATTTTATTCCTTCTTTGGTTAGACCAGTTTCTTTTTGAGGGTCGTTAAACATCACTCCCGTAGCAAATTTATTGACATTTGACCAGCTTAAACCCATTGTTCGCAACCCAAGACGATATGCAATCCTTAAAAGGCGAAAAGTTTTATCGATCCCTCCAGCACCCTCAAAATGTAGGATAGCTCCCCTTTTACCCGATGCTTGTATTTTAGCGAAATCATCTATTCTTTTAATTTGCATTAATCCATTAAGAGGATTAAAGACAAATTTAAACCATAAATCAAGACCTTTAAGAATGCGATTTATCGATGAAGCTGGATAGATTGCAAAAATTGCAGCTTGCACATTTCCTTCATCCATACGAGGTAAATCATAATGACCAATTTCAGAACGGACTGAAAAGTCACGTTTGTCTCTTGAGCTTTTTTTAATTGTATCGATATGACCATCAAGTACAGAAAATTTAAAATTGTTAACCATGATTACAAAACCATTTTATTAAAAAAAAGTAGTATTATATAAAAAACTATAATGTACCTACCTTACTTGCTTTAAATTTGGAAGCAATTAAGGCCAATTCTTCCTGATGGCTAAAAAGTGCACAAGGAGAGCCTTCAGTTTCCAATAAATGTTCATTTTCCCGTATATATTTAAAAAAATCGCTAGCTAATCCTTCACGTAATGATGATTTAGTTAAATTATGCGTAGTCATACTAGAAACTGGGCAAGGGGTTAAAGCTCCAGATGGAGTAACATGAGCGAAACCTCTTCCCGCTGAAACGCATCCTCCCATATATTCTTCATCTCCGGGTGAATGAATTAAATAAATCTTTTTATTCGCTCTATAATTTAATATTTGTTTTCGGAATGCTGTTCTTTCTTCTTCTGTCAACATTAAAGATTCCGTAATATCATGCTTGGTGGGAATATATTCTAAAAAGAATCCTATTCTTACACCTTTTTTAATAAGAAAGTCAATCATAGAAGGGTTCATCCATTTTTTATAATTTATTCCATTGATTGTCACTGATATACCATTTATTGTGCCAATTTTGTTAAATCTATTAATAGTTTTTAATACCTTTTCATAAACCCCCACTCCTCTCCTGCTATCAGTATCTTCTTTATCTCCTTCAATGCTAACGATGATTGCGACATTTTTTAACTTTTTCAATTTCTCATAATCAGTTTCTTTGAGTGCTGTTCCATTTGTAAAAATTAAAAAACCTCTATCCTTGAACTCGCTACATAAATCGAGTAGATTAGGAAACATGAATGGTTCTCCGCCAGCAATTACATAGCAAAATACCCCTAAATCATTTCCTTCCTTTATAATCTTTCTCCAAGCATCTATATTTAATTGCTTTTCAGATTTGATGCTCAAGGTTCCAGCGGCAGCAGCATAACACCCTGCACAATGTAAATTACACTGTTTCGTAATACTCAGAATTAGAAAGGGTGGAACTTTTAAACCTTCTTCTTTAGCTTTTCTACGTAATTCAACTGTATTTTTGAAGGATTTAATTAATTTTCTTGTTGTAACTACATAAGATGGATGTCTTAAAACCCATGGTATGAAGACTTTTGCCATAATTGGGTCTACTAACTTAATATTTTTTCTTATACTCATTTTATATGATTTAGTTTTAGTTTTAGTTTTCTGATATAGTGGAATAATTTACATAACTTTAAATTGCAGTAGACCAATATTTATGAATTCCTAATTATGAACTCATAATCACGAAGAAAACCTATAAATAGCATGTAAACAGAATTATTTACAATTAAAATAAAAATTGGTGATAAAAATCACAAAAATTTTAAGAATAGATTTAGAAACGAAAAACATTGACTATGAAGATTACACTGATGAAGATGAAGTGAATTTAATCGGAGGAATGGGTTTAGCAACTGCGATCTTCACACGAGAAGTAGACCCCGAAATTGATCCGTTTGATGGGAATAATCTTATGATCTTCTCAGTTGGTCCATTTTGCGGCACAGCAATTCCTTTCTGTGGTAGATACTTTATTACAGCAAAATCACCACTAACTAAAATCCTCGGGGAAGCATCTTCAGGAGGTTTTTTTGGTAAGGAGCTTAAATCCGCAGGTTATGACTTATTAATCATTAAGGGTAAAAGTCAAAGTCCTGTTTATCTATGGATAAACGACGGACAAGTAGAAATAAAGGACGCTTCTGAATTGTGGGGGAAAGGAACTCAAGAAACTGATGAAAAAATAAAAGAACTGCTTGGAAACGATAAAATAAAAGTAGCTACTATTGGCCCTGCTGGAGAAAATTTAGTAAAATATGCGTGTATAATCAATGATAAGCATCACGCAGCTGGACGTTGCGGAATGGGGGCTGTTATGGGTAGCAAGAACTTAAAAGCTATTGCAGTTCGTGGCACGGGTAAAGTTCCCGTTCAAGATAAAGATAAAGTAAATGATGCAGCTAAAGAACTTAGAGAATTATTAAAGAAATCCGCATTAGGAATGGTAATGGCAGATTCAGGTACGCCAGTCCACATAGATTCCATGGCTAGTGTAGGAGATATTATTATTAAGAACTATACAGTGGGAAGATGGATTGGGATTAAAAAAATTGGAGCAAAAGCATTAAACGCAAGAGGAGAAGTTAAAATGCATGGCTGTTTTAATTGTCCAACGGCTTGCAGGGGATTCGTGGAATATGAGGGAGAATGGGTTACTCGCCCAGAATATGAAACCCTAGGAATGCTAGGTTCTAATTTATTGGTTAACGACTTAGAGGCCTTAATCAAATGGAATTTAATAGTCAATGATCTTGGTCTGGACTCAATTAGTCTTGGGGCAGTAATAGGATGTTTTCTTGAATCTATTGAAAGAAAGCTAATTGATGTTAATTTAGATGAATTTGGATTTACTGAGGAAAATATTTGGGGTGCCATTGGACCGATAGAAAAACTCTTCACAAAAATTGCTTATCGAGAAGGAATTGGTGATGATTTAGCTGAAGGAGTGAGATCTTTTTGTGAAGTAAAGGGATTACCGGAAGAACTCTCCATGCATGGAAAAGGACTCGAGGTTCCAGCTCATGAACCACGAGCAAATAATCTAACGGCATTAGATTATGCAACAACACCTCGAGGTGCATATCATTGTTATGAACCGATGCATTTATCTTCCTATATGAATCAAAAAGAAGAAATCGGTTTAACCGAACAAGTAGAGCGTTTTGGAACGGGGGATGATGTTGCTGAAGCTGTAATAAAGATTCAGGATGCAAGTGAGGCGTATTCTGCTTGTGGTGGATGTATATTTGGGTTCTGGTTCATCCATAAACTCACACCTTGGATAAATGGGCTTAATGCAATCACTGGAAGAGCATATACAGTTGATGATTTCATGAAAGCAGGACAAAAGATCATTAAAATGAAAAGAGTTTTTAATGTTAAATGTGGGATCACTAAAGCAGACGATAATTTTGGGAAGAGATTTTATACACCCCTTGAAAAAGGTGGAACTAAACGAAATATTCCTCCATTAGAAGGATTATTAGAAAAGTATTACCAAATTAGAAAGTGGGATGCTCAAGGTAAACCGATTTAAAAATCTTTAAATTTAAAATCTGAAAATATCTCTTTAATCTTTTTTTTTCCTTTTTGTTTAGTTAACCATTCAGAACTTGAAAACCAGCTTCAACATCAAATAAAACTCTATTGAATTAAATCAGATAAAGAATTACCTATCAAATCAATAATTTTGATATAGGATGTAAACATCAGGTCATTATCTACTGTTGAATCGAATGAAATCGATAAAATTAACCCTTTATTGAAGGAAATGATAAGAAGTTTTCCATCTTCTCCATCAATATGACAGAATTTAAATTTTCCTTTATTAATTTCTTTACATGCTCTTTCCATCAAATTAAACATAGTTATAGTCATTGTGGCATAACGGGATTCATTAATTCCTTCCGGAAGTATACTACTTATTGGCGCACCATCAACATTACTTATAAGAATGACAGCTTTTACACCATCAAGCTTCTTTATCATCCTCATTATGAAAGATGCATTAAACAATTTGTCTGATAGTTTATATATTTTATATCTGTCTAAAAACATTCCTGACTCTTGTACT
Organism: Promethearchaeota archaeon Loki_b31; assembly: GCA_005222975.1. GTDB lineage: Archaea > Asgardarchaeota > Lokiarchaeia > Sigyniarchaeales > SOKP01 > SOKP01. The sequence continues at coordinate 24,813 of NJBI01000025.1, read as the reverse complement.
ATGGTTTTTTCTTTTAACCTATTAATTGTAGTCCTTATTTTAGGCTCTTCAATCCCTGTTATTTCACTTAATTGAAGAATTGTTAAAGCTTTTGTTTTTAATTCTTTTATTAATTTTTCTGCAATAGTAGTCATACAATATCACCTTTTTCTTAAGTAATTGTTATACTAACATCTTTTCTAATTTTAAAAGATATGCTTATGTTATATGTATAGGGATTCATCTATTTAAATGTTATGACAAGGTTATTTTGAAAATATAAAAATTAGAAAAAATAAATTAAATTGCTTAGCTATAAATCGTTAAATTCAAAATCAGAAAAAATTGATTTAATTCTCTCTTTATCTTTATTATCTAACCATGCAGTATAGTCATAGGATGGTTTAATTCCTATCTTTTCTGGTTTAGAGAGCCAGAGTGGATTATAAGGTAATAATCCTATTTTTTTTATTTTAAAGGTTTTCAAATAATTAGCTAAGTTACTCAAATTTTCATCTGTATCTGTTATATTAGGAATAAGAGGAATCCTTGGTAATATTTCTATTGATTTGTTTTTAATGATATCTTCAAAATTTTCTAATATGCTCTCGTTTGAAACTTTACAATATCTAGCATGTAATTTTGGATTGTAAATTTTCAAATCAAAATAAATAAGGTCGATATATGGTAAAATAAATTCATAAAATTTGTCTCGATTATAATATCCACTGGTCTCTAAACATACATGAATATCTTCTTTTTTGAGTTCTTTTACTAATTCATTTATGTAATCTATATGATAAAGTGGTTCTCCACCAGAAAAAGTAACCCCTCCACCTGAATTTTTATAAAAAATTTTATCTTTTAATATAATTTCAAGTAATTCTTTTATGCTATATTCTTGTCCTACAAATTCTAAGGCATAATTTGGGCATACTTCAATGCATTTACCACAGAGATTACATAAAGAGCGATCTATTCGATACTTATTTGAAAAATCTATAGCATCTTGATTACAAACTTTTAAACATGTTCCACATTCACTACAGCTATCTTTATTAAAAGAGATTTCTTTAAATGGCGATTTAGCCTCAGGATTTTGGCACCATACACAAGAAAGTGGGCATCCTTTAAAAAAAAGTAATGTTCTTATTCCCGGACCGTCATCTAAAGCGTTCCTTTTAATATCTACTAATAGAGTTTTATCTGTCATTGTTGAGAATATAATATCGTCAATAAAAGTAAAGATAAAAAAATTAAAAAGTTAGATAAAATGAATAAAAAAAATATCTTTCATAAGGTTTATCTTGATTTATATTCATGCCGCTCAATAAATTCTAATTGCATATTCTTATTTAATTTCGTGAAATATGCGTTATATCCGGAAACTCTAACTAAAAGCCAGCGGTAATCAATCGGATTTGTCATCGCATCTCTTAATGTATCAGTGGATACGACATTAAATTGCCACTGCATCCCATTCAAATCAAAAAAGCTTTGCACATAACTTGTAAAGAGATCTAATGTTTCTTCATGGGAATCTCCAGAATGAGGTATTAATTTTACGTTATAAGATGCATTATTTGCCATTTTCAAATAATCTAAGCTCGCAACACTTTGAATACTTGGCAATAGGATATCCGTTGTACCCGGGGCGGGAGTTAATCCAGGTGTTAATGATTTACCTTTCTTTCTACCTGAGGGCAAGGCGCCAGTAAGCATTCCAAATCCTGCGTGGTAACTAATAGACCAATATCCCACTAAGTATTTACCCCCTCTATAATTATCAGTAGAATGATAAGCTTCATAGCAGAAGTCAATTAAATCTTGAGCAAGTTCGACAGTACCATTTTCACCAGACCCAAATTTTGGAACTTGTTCTATATTGTGTAAAACTGATTCATAACCATTCTCAAAGTTATTTTCAATGGCATCCATCAATGTAGCAAAGTTCAATTCTTTTTTCTTGTAGATGAGATCTCTTACAACTAATAAACTATCAACCACATCTGTCAATGCCACTAAGGCAACTCCTGATGTATTATAAATAGCTCCTCCTTGAATAAGATCTTTGCCTTGTTCTAAAGGACCCTCAAAGAATCCAGATAATAATGGTGTAGGATGTATATACCAATGGGCTTCTCCTAAATAATTATTTATTTCAATTGATTTTTCTACTAAATATCTGAGTTGAGTTTTATATGCATTAAGAAAGTCCTCGAATGTCGGGAAAGATGTTCGAACATCACCCGTTTCAGGACCCACTTTTTCTCCAGTTAAAGGTATGAAACCATTGTTTAACGTAATTTCTAATGGTGCGACTAAGTTTAAAAGCATACAATTCGTATGACCATAATGTTTACCCACAATTGTGGGCTCTACACAACCTGTAGCCGCCCAATCTCTTGCGTCTTCAATTGAGAATTCTTCATGGACCAACGCTTCAATCATAGTTCTATCGTTATGAATACTAGGCGAAGCGCCCATATTGATGTTTACTTCACACAATCGTCTTAGATACTCCTTTGAATTAATACCAGAATAGTACCTGGCATTCATATTAGGATCCTGAAAACCCAGCATTTCATTTGTTTTTAATATAATAAAACTCATATCGTTTACGGCATTTTTACCATCTCTATCTACGCCTCCAATAGTTACTGTGTCGTCAGAGGAGCTCCCCCCGAATAATTTCCAACCTACATTCGGCATTACCGGATCGTGATCATTTATCCTCAAAAATAACGATCCTACAAGTTCTATAGCTTTTTTTACAATTTGATTTCTTTCTTCATCATTTGCAGCTTTTTCGATTTCTTTTAAAAAGAAAGGTTGTAACATCTGATCAAGCCGACCAATTGATAAAGCCGAATTTGCATTTTCACAGTGAAGACAAACAAAACTAGTCCAAATTGATTGAACTGCTTCATATATTGTTTCTGCGGGTTTAGCAGGGACTTTAGCACATATTCTAGAGAGTTCCTTCAATTCCTCTATGCGAGTAGCTTGATCTGGATTATTTTCTTCTAAATTATTAGCAGATCTAAGGGCTTCTTCACTTAAATGTTTAGAATACGCTAGAACCCCATCGATTGCAATTTGAATTGCCTTATAAAAATTTTGCTTTTCAGTTGTATCCGCTTTTAGTTCCATTTTATTGGCTTTGTTCTTTACGCTTTCTAACCCTTCATTAAGCACCATTGGAAAACCAGGAACAGTATGACTAATCGCGTTATTTTTCATCATGAAATAAAAAACCCACCCTTCTTCTAAATGCTGCGAGAATGGATCGTTGTTTTTTGCTCTACAATATTCTCTTACATTCCGCTTCATCCAATAGGGAAACACTTCCAAACTTAATATATCCGCATCTTTATCTGAGATATCATTAGGATTAAGCTCACGTTCACCAATAGTTTTTAGTTCAGGCCATATACCCGTCGCGATAAGTTCCGGATACAAGGGGATACCTACTTCTTTTGAAGTAGTTGAACCTGCTATAAGATGTTTATCATGAATTATTGGTTTCTTATTTGACATTATATGATTTACTGCTCTTGCCTGGCGCAATTCGGGATCTATCGGATTTCCTGAATTATCTACTTCAAAACCATTCTCTCTATGATATTCTGTCAAATGTTTTGCTCTTTCAACACATATCACTGGCTTTAAGGCAAATCGTCTATTCTTCAAATATTTTAAGCGTGGAAAATCATCTAAGGTATATTTTGATAAATACGGATCTTCTAAAACTTGAACATTATCGATCTTACGATTTAAGCTCTCGTTCCTTAGTTTTCTGCTCTTTTTTCCCTTATCAATATCTTCGATAGGATATATTAATCGATTTTCTGGACCCTTATAGTCCCTTTTTTTAGGTGCCATAACAAGTGAGGTAAGATAAGAGAATTTAGTAAGGTAAGACATGTTCCCTATATACCCCATTTCATTTGTCAAAAGATAATCAAGAGATTCTTCAGCACTTTTATTATAAAGATTTGCCAAAGTCTCTTTATCTTTATAATAAATAGTTATGTTGGGATCTTCAATTTTTCCCTCGCCGACTGTCATTTTTCCATCTTTAAATATTACGTAAACATTAACTTCATCATCTTTAGTAGTAAACTGATATTTGGCATTAAAGACAAATCCAGTTTTTTCGTTAGATATCTCTCTACGCATTTTTCTACGTGTATCGAATATCATAGCTAGTAAATTTAATTGCTCTTTAAAATTTTCAATCTCTTTATCAATTTCTAATTCATTCATATTAATTATCTCTTTAAATTCGAAAAATTTCTTGTTTTAAACTAGTACTAATATAATTCTTTTCTTTTCATATTTTAATTTTTATTGTTTTCTATTAAAAATTTTATCTCTTTGTCAAATAATTAAGCAGACTCTTTTTTTAAAGTTTGATCTTTCCGCAATAAAATCAATATATTTTAAAAATTGACTAAATAATAGCAGAATAATATATTAATAGATGCAAAAATTTATTGAACTAATATTATGTTTTTTTTAAAAAACGAGGAGATTTTAAAATGAGTGATGAGAGCATTGGACAAGTAATTAGCGAAACATATGATGTTGTAATAATTGGCGCTGGTAATGGTGGTTTAGTAGCCGCCGCAGAATTAGCAATGAGAGGTGTTAAAATACTGCTTTTAGAACAACATAACTTACCGGGAGGATTTGCATCTAGTTTTGTGAGAGGAAGGTTTGAATTTGAAACTTCACTTCATGAACTTTATGATTGGGGGTCTTCATCGGATAAGGGCGGCACTAGAAGATTATTAGAAAAATATGAACTAGATTCAGAGTTCGTAGAAGTCCCTGAAGCGTATAGGTTAATTTTAACAGACCCAGATGAAGGTGTTGATGTAGTAATGCCTTTTGGTGTCGATTCTTATCTTGATACTATTGAAAAAGAAGTCCCGGGAAGTAGAGAATCGGTAAGAAAACTTTTTAACCTAGCTCAAGACATTAATAGAGCAATGTCTTATATAGGGCAGACAAAAGGACACCCAGATCAAAATGTACTATTAAAGGAGCATTCAAATTTCCTTAAAACTACAGCTTATTCTGTGGAGGATGTTCAAAATGCCCTTAATATTCCAGAAAAAGCAAGGAGCATTCTTAACGCGTATTGGGTTTATTTAGGACTTCCAATGAGTAGATTGAATTTTACGATCTTTGCTGCTATGGTTTATGGTTATATTTTAAAAGGTGCTTATATTCCAAAATTTCGATCTCACGACTACACTACCGCTCTAGATACAAGGATTAGAGAATTAGGAGGTAAAATCGAATATAACACGGCAGTAGAAAAGATATTGGTTGAAAACGGTAAAGTTATCGGAGTTGAAACGTCTAAAGGAGATAAGATTAAAACGAATCATGTAGTTTGCAACGCTTCCCCCACGCTTACTTATAACAAATTAATACATCCTAAATCAGAAGTTCCAGAAATTGCTTATAAGGAAATAAATGCTAGACGGCATGGAGTTTCTACATTTGTTGTTTATTTGGGTTTAGATGCAACGGCCGATGAATTAGGACTCAAAGATTATAGTTATTTTATTAATAACAATATGAATACTGATGAACTTTATGAATCTTTGAACAACCTTGAAACGCCTAAGGTTCAAGCAACAATTTGTTTAAATAATGCAATCCCAGACTGCTCACCTCCAGGAACGTGTATTATTTCGATTACAACTGCTTTTCTACCGGGAGTATGGGACGATGTAAAACCCGAAGATTACTTTACATTAAAAAATAAAATCGCGGAAGACCTTATTAACACTTTGGAAAAAACCACTGGTGCTCCAATAAAGGAACATATTGAAGAGATTGAAGTTGCTACGCCTCAAACCATTTCAAGATTTACCAGAAGTTATAATGGAGTTGTATATGGATACGAACCAGATTCTTGGGATTCTTTTGTCCCACGCTTGATGACGATGAATGACGAAAAACATATTGAGGGTCTTGAATTTTGTGGAGGTTTTGGCAAAAGATGTCACGGATATAGTAGTGCTTTAAAGGATGGAGAAACTGCTGCGTTACTAACTTTACAAGATTTACATAAAAAAGGTGAGTTAAAATGAGCGAAGAAAAAAAGAAATTTGATATAATTATTAAAAGCAACACAAGAGATTTATTTGCGTTTACAAAATTAGTCCCAAACCGAAAAAAGAGGTTCGAAAAGGCATCTAGTGAGCCAATAACAAAGGATCCAATGAATGAACTTGCTGTGCGACTTCATCCCATAAGACAATACTTAGTTATCAGTGAAATCAAAGACGAAACAAAATCCACTAAAACATTTAAGCTCAAACCCGATCCCGATTCAAACACAAAAGAATTGGCTTATTTTAGAGCGGGTCAATATTTAAGTTTAAAAGTTGAAGTAAATGGAATTGCAATCACAAGACCTTATTCAATAGCTTCTTCTCCTGCGGATGCTTTAAAAGGTTTCTACGAAATTACGATTAGAAAAGAAGAACCCGGATTTTTAACTGGATACATATGGGATAGTTGGAAAGTAGGAACTAATGTTGAAAGTTCTGGACCAGAGGGATTCTTTTTTTACGAGCCTCTTAGGGATTTAACACAGATAGTCGGTCTCGCAGGAGGATCAGGAATTACGCCATTCCGTTCCATCGCTAAAGAAATTGTTGATGATAAATTAGATGCAAAATTAACTTTGCTGTATGGAAGTAGCGAAGAAGATGATATCATTTATTACAACGAATTTAAAGAGCTTGAAAAGAAGTACCCGGATAAAATTAAAGTCGTGCATGTTTTAAGTTGTGAAGAAGTTACCGTTGAAGGATCTGAATTGGGTTTTTTAACTTCTGATATTATAGAAAAATATTGCGATGTAAACAACAGTTCATTTTTTATCTGTGGACCACAAGTTATGTATAATTTTGTTGAAAAAGAATTAGAAAAGTTCAATTTACATCATAAGCGCGTCCGTAGAGAGGCATTTGGTGAAATTAAAGATATTCTAAGTAATCCAGACTTCCCTCAAGATGTAGCCGATAAGGTATTTAAGATTAAGACTCACATTGGAAGTTTGATTAAAGACATACCAGCAAAGGCAACCGAATCAGTTCTTGTTGCTCTAGAACGGGCAAACTTAAATCCACCATCAAAATGCCGCTCTGGCGAATGTGGATTCTGTCGTTCTCTTCTTATTTCTGGTGATGTATATATAAGTCCCGTTTCTGATTGGAGAAAAGCTGGGGATAAGAAATTTGACTATTTCCATCCATGCGCATCCTACCCAATTACAGATCTCGAAATTAAAATTCCAAGACACCTCTAAAAATATTATAAATATTTCTATTTTATTTCATTTTATTTTATTTAATTGCCAAATATTTATTTCTCAGTATTTCTTTAAGTTTTTTAATCAACTTCTAAAGAAATAAAAGGAAAAAAATGGACATAAAAATTAAATTAGGAATTATTACTTTTTTCATAATCCTAATTCAGTCAGGTTTAAAACTACTAGGGGTAATCCTAACGGGAAGTCTTAGTTTTTTAGCTGAAACTGTTGATACGCTTACTGATATTTTTTTTATTTTTCTAACAATTTATTCTCTGGTTATAAGTCAAAAGCCCCCAGATTTCCAACATATGTACGGGCATTCCAAGATTGATTCAATAGGGGGATTAATTCAAGGAATTATATTGATCAATCTATATTGTATTATTATTTATTTAGCAGTTCAAACAATATTAACCAACGCGTATGGTATTATGAATCCTGATTTAGGGTTTCAACTGTTAATTATTTCATTCATTATTAATTTAGCTTTTTCTAGAATTTTAATGTGGCAAGGAAAGAAACGGAGTAGCTTATCACTTAAAATTCTGGGACTAAATTTGTTCCAAGATTCTCTTAGAGCGATTGTAGTTATGATTAATTTCATTTTAGCTCTCTTTTTCAGTATCCAATTTTTAGACCCATTTTTTAGTATTGGTCTCTCTTTATGGATAATATTCACCGCATTTAAGCTTTCAAAAGAAGGAATTAAAGATTTAATTGATGAAAACCCCATAAGTTATCTTATTATAGAAGAAATCAAAGAAAAGGTTTTTAATCTTGATCATGTTAATGGTGTTGAAGAATTAAAAGTCAGAATTGGTGGAAATACATTATTTTTAGATGTTCGCTTATCTGTTGAAGATCATATATCTGTCGTTCATGCAAATCAAATTACAAAAGCAATTCATACATTGAGTAAAAAATATTTTTCGTCGTATAATGTAGAATGTATAGTTGAGATGAATCCTTTAAGTAGTGAATCTTCAATAGGTGAAGAGATAATTAACTTGCTTCATTCAATGAAAAGTGAATTTAATGAGATTTCAGATTTTAGGAATTTAAACATTTTCAGAATAAAAAATAAATACTTTTTATCTGTAGCAATAGTCGTTGACGAGAATTTATCACTAGAAGAAGCTCATGAATTAAGTATTATGTTTGAAAATCAACTAAAGGAACAAGTTCCGTCTATATCACGAATAATTACTCATATAGAATCAGATGCTATGATACGAAAATTAGTAACTGATCACTTAGTCTGTATTCCTATTGACCCTCAAAAGAAAAGAGAACTCCAGATAACTTTAGAAAGCTTATTAAAAAGTAATCCAGAAGTTAAAGGATATCATGGTTTAGAATTTTGGGCAGCACTTGATTTTTGTACACTCGAACTCCATGTTTTTTTTGATGGATCCTTAAACATTTCGAAAGTTCATAATATAGTTTCAAATTTAGAGCAACAAATAGAAGAAACTCTGAAAATTGAAAATCTAACAGAAATTATTATCCATTCTGAACCTTTAGAAGGTCGAACAGATGGAATTTTTTTTTAATCTAAAATGAAAAATTATAGCTAAATAAACCCAGTTCTTCTTGCATTGTTTTAATATCTTCTTGTAAACTTTTATTAATTGGAATGCCTTGTTTTTTTCTTACTTTTTCAGAATAATATTCTTTTTCTCCAGCAGTATATATTCGATTTTTACCAGGTGCTTTCTTAGAGTTTCTAAGAGTTCTCATAATTGTCCCAGTAGTTCGTTTAAACAATTTCAAGGGCGTAAAGTGGTTTACATTTATTGCTAAAAAGAAATGTCCAACTTTTAAGCGTTTTTGGTCTTCTTCGATAACTCCTGCTGTATCTTTAAGGAATACTCCATTTTGTAATGCTGATGATAAAATTTCTACAAGTGTAGCATATCCAAAACCCTTATAACCTGATGTATTTTCACCTTCACCCCCTAGCGGTAAAAGAGCTGCAGTACTATCTTCTAAATTTTTTAATGTTTCTTGAGGATCGTTTTGCGTTCTTCCATTCTTGGTTATGATTACTCCTTCAGGAAGCGGTTTTTGCGCTCTATTATAAACTTCTATCTTACCCCTTTGAATAATTGAGGTAGCACAATCAATCATAAAAGGAAAATTTTCGTCTGTTGGTGCCCCCGCAGTCAATGGATTTGTACCTAACATTGGTTCTACACCAAATGTTGGAGGAACAGCGGGTCTAGCGTTAGTGGTTGTAATCCCTATCATTCCTTCTTTTATAGCCATAAGAGAGTAATATCCCGCAATTCCAAAATGCGTAGAATTCCTAACTGCAACAGCTCCGAGTCCATACTTTTTGGCTTTTTGAATCGCTAATTTCATAGCATTATAACCTATAATCGGTCCTAACCCACATCCACCATCAATAACCGCAGTCGTAGGACCTTTTCTAACGATCTTGATCTTAGTTTTTGTGTTATAAATTCCTTTTTTAATCCTATCGTAATACATCTTACATCTCTGAATACCATGCGAATCTATTCCTCTTAAATCGGATGTAATTAATACATCTGCAATTATTTCAGAATCTACTTTATTTACCTTAAGACCAATGAATACATCTCTAATAAAATTCTTGAGAGTCTTAAAATCTATGTAAATAATATCACTAGATAAGGGTACTATGTCACTTTTTGTACTTGTCATTTAAACTACCTTGAATGCAATAGAATTTTACTAGAATTCCTTCTATTTAATTAAAATCATATTGAATATAAGTTGAAAGTTCGTGTAACTCTAATTTTAATAATTTTTAGAGATTTTTTTGATAATTTTATAGAAAAAGTATTAGAAATTTATAGAAAAATAAAGGATACTTTTTTAAAAATTAAATTCATATTTATCCAGATGAAGTTCCTTTCGCATAATTTTGATATCTTCTTGTAAACTTTTGTTAATCGGAATTCCCGTTTTTAATCTTTCTTGTTCGGCAATAAATTCCTTCTCTCCCGCCGTGTAAATCTTTTCCTCGCCTGGAGCCTTTTTTGACTCTCTCAATCCCTTCATGATATTTCCGGCTGTTTTTTTAAAAGAACCAATTGATAAGAAGCTTTCAATATTAATTGCTAGAAAGAAATGTCCCACTTTTAAGCGTTTTTGGCCGTTTTCAACGATACCTATCGTATCTTTAAGATATATTCCATCTTGTAAAGCCGCAGATAATATTTCAACTAAGGTTGCATAACCATAACCTTTATAACCTGAAGTACCTTCTCCTTTGCCACCTAAGGGTAATAACGCAGCTTTCCCTTTACTCATACCTTCTAATATTTTAGCAGGATCAGTTTCTGTTTTACCATCGTCTGTTATTACCACCCCATCTGGTAAAGGTTTATTTATTCTATTATATAATTCTACCTTACCCCTTTGAACGATTGTAGTGGCACAGTCAATTAAAAAGGGGAACTCTTCGTCTGTTGGAGCGCCTACTGTTAACGGATTTGTTCCTAACATTGGCTCAACTCCAAAAGTAGGGGGCATTGAGGGTCGAGCGTTAGTAACTGCGAAGCCAATCATCCCTTCCTTTGTAGCCATGAGGGAATAGTAACCCGCAATTCCAAAGTGGGTCGAATTTCGAACAGCAACAGAACCAAGCCCATACTTTTTCGCTTTTTCAATCGCAGTTTTCATCGCCTTATAAGCAATAACGTGACCCATTCCGCAATTTCCGTCCCAAAGAGCCGTAGTAGGTCCATCCTTAACGATGTCAATCTTTGTAATTACTTCGTACATTCCAGCTTTGATACGATCGAAATACATTTTACAACGTTGTATTCCATGGGTATCAATTCCTCTAATATCAGAAGCAATTAATACTTCAGCTATAATGTGGGCATCGTCTTTAGGAACCCCAAGCCCAATAAAAACATCTCTCATGAAACTTTCAAGTGTTTTTGCGTCGAGATATATAATATTTTCAGACATAGTAATCCATTAAAATTTACTCATATTTCATTATTTTATGATAATTGAACTATATTCTAGCTTATTTTTGGTTTTACATAAAGTTTATATTTTTTAATCATTAATTACATTTCATATTTAAGTTGATTAATGATAAAACTGAGGAAGATCTACAATGCCAAAAGCGATTGTAAATAATACAGAGATTGAATATGAGACAATCGGGGACCCGATTTCAAAACCGTTGTTATTGATAGCGGGACTGGGAAGCCAGATGCTTGCTTGGTCGGATGAGATGTGCGAAAGTCTTGCAAATCGTGGCTTTTTTGTCATCAGATTCGACAACCGAGATATAGGTTTGTCAACAAAATTTGGAGATGCCGGTTTGCCGAACTTTTTGGAGATTAATGCGGCCTATTCTCGTGGAGAAATACCCGAAGTACCATACACTTTAGAGGACATGGCTGGTGATGCCGTTGGTGTCTTGGACGCTCTGAATATAGATAAAGCACATGTCTGCGGTGCTTCCATGGGTGGAATGATCGCACAGGTTCTAACATATAGACATCCATCTCGGGTGCTATCTCTCACATTAATCATGAGCACGACTGGAAACCCCGATCTACCGCAACCGAAGCCAGAAATCTTGGCGCAATTCTTTGCACCCGTTCCTTCCGAACGCGAGGGATTTATTGAAGAAATGGTCAAGCGCGGTCGTCTCATTCACGGCACTTTTGCCTATGATGAGGATCAATCAAGAGAGTATAGAGCAAAAGAGTACGATCGTAGTTATTATCCCGAAGGGATAACTCGCCAATTAGCAGCAATGGCTGTTCCCGGTAATCTAAAACCCAAACTTGCTGCAATAAGAGCGCCTACGCTTGTTATTCATGGGAGGGAAGATCCACTTAACCATGTTGAAGCGGGCAAAGACATCGCAACAGCAATACCCGGAGCAGAATTATTGATTTTGGATGGAATGGGGCATAGTTTCCCTCGTGAAGCCATACCTCATATTGTAAACGCATTAGTTGTGAATAGCAACAAGAATGGCAATTAGAAAGTAATGAAAGAAAGCAACAGAGCCAGTCAAGTTCATACTTAAAAAGCTAAAAATTTAGCTCTAAACAAAAGACATTTTATCATAATAGGATTAGTCACTGTGTTTGGTCTAAACGCCATGATGTGAGAAGTGAAAACCTAAGTGGGATTGGATTCAACCAGTTTACCAGTGGTTTTGTCGATTTCGCCTATATATCCTGTACCGCGTGGATAACTACCAATTCCAGGTTTGACCATAGGAGCGTGGAAGTGACCTTTAGCCCAAGGAGCGGGGAACTTTTGAAAAATGGTCGATGCGAGCAAAGCAAACGTTTGAATCGCGATGTATATGGCATAGTTGTTCCAAATAGTGAGAAAACCCAAACAAATAACCACATTGGGTATGTGACAAACGGCAGTTTTGACGATAATCGACCTTGGAGTGTCGTGCTCTGGGCTAACATAGATGTCCCAGAAGTAATTTTGAATGAAATATTGCCATAAACCCATGGAGGCGAAACCAAGTAGGTAATTAGCCCAACCAGGTACGACGGTTAGACTCCAAAGGTGATAAAACGAAAGAAGCAGACCTCCAGTGCTGAAACCCCATATAACACCAAACACGATCTCAAAACCGAGATGGTATTTACGGTTGAAAGTGAGCGTCATGCGAGACCATAGAATCCAATATGCAATGAAAACATAAATAACACAGAAAGAAAAGTAGGCTATCCAAAAGGGGTTTGAAATTTGCGCCGTAGTGAATATGGGCTGGTTTAGTATCTGTTCAAGCGTGCCAGAAACAGCCGTAACAATATTGCAAAAAGAAAAATAGATTAAAGCTCGAATCCAAGCTGCACCTGGTTTCCAAACATCGATGGGAAGTCTTTTGTACTTAGTTATATAAACCACTATCATAGCAATGCCAAATGTGGTGACACAAACTATGAATATAGCTATAAATATGTTCCCAGACATATTAATCATCAATTGTTTTTTAAAAACTTTTATTAACACTTATTTAACTAAATTTAAGCTATCTTATTTACGATTTTACAAAAAGTTTGATAAAATATTATTTCCATGTTATGTGATTTTTTGAATCCTTTTTCAATTTATTTTACTTATGATATTGAATGACATGAAAGTTAAAGTAGAAGGAAAATTTTTCAAAGAAGTAACTGTTGACGACGATGGTAAATATATAACTTATGTTTTTCCTGATACGAGCGAATTTTTATCGATATTAAAGAGAAAAATAAATAAAGAGTTAATCTTAGAAAAATAAATGCATCAATAAATTTTTATTTTTCCATTCATTTTATTTGTATGGACTGTTTGGGGTAGTCTGAAGTCCCTTTGTTGGACGGACCGCAAAATCCTCATTAGTGGAAATTGCCTGGATTCAGGTTTCATGAGAATTATTATCCAATTTTATGTCCCGACGAAGCGTATCCCCATGATGGTGGGTGCCAGAGTAGCGCCTTTTGTAGGAAAGGCTCGAGCTCGTAGTAACAAACCCGATCAGGCCAGGGATGGAGCAATCGTAAGTTTAGGCGTTCACGCTTTATGGTAAGGTCGTGGAGGAGCATATTATCTGGTCATAGTAGCAGGATTGGAATCGAGGTTCAGGTCTTTTATTCTATTCCTTCCTAAAAAACATTTCCTAAGATTAATACGATCTCTTCTTTACTTTCAGCTTATATTTACAGTGAGAATTACTATTATCAACAATACACTCCTTAATTTCAGTCTCAAATTGAAACTCAGGAAAAAGACTCGTCAGAAAACTCCTCGTATAAGGAAAACATATGCTATCTTGAATAGTTTTTGCGCTTGTTGGGTTCCTTTTTCCGCCAATTGGACAAAATTTCTTAGAATGTTTTAATTGAATAAGATATGTGTTCTCATCTATTTTTTTAATTGAAGTTGAGGCACCTAACGCTTTATAAGCAGTTTCTAAAGCAGTTGTTAAATTGTTAATACCTTTTTCTTTGTATAAAGCGGCTAATTTTGCTCCCAATTTTGTGCTAACGGCCCGTGGGAGGTTTTCTCCGCCAACTTCAATCATCTCGTTTACATATGCGTGAAAAAATTTTAAAGCATCTTTTACCACTTAAATCAACCTAATTGACTTTTCCTAATTATTTACTAAAATTGAGGTCAAACAAACCTTAACTCTAAATAAAAAGTCAAATAAATCGTATATAAATTTAAGCATGTTTGTAATTATTACTCCTCATTCAAAATAAAACGCAAAAGTCTATCTTTATCTTCTTCAGCATAATCAATTCCAATTCTTTTTCCCAATAAGATTTGTTTATCATCGATCTTCTCTCCTTCGGTAAAAAAGAGTACTGAGTTTTCAGCGCAAGAATCTTTGCCATTAAACTTCTCCTTAGTTATTTTCATAGCCATACAAAGCTTGCTTGGACCATCCGCTAAATTTTTATAATTCTTACCAACTTTAACATTCCGATTATCTTTCATTAATTCAATTCCATCAATTGGATACAAATTTCTTATGAATATAGAACACGGAAACCCCTCTGGTTCAGTGATAACATTAAGGCAGAAATAGGTGCCATAGATATAATAAACGTAAAGAGTACCGGGTTTCATATACATTATTTTTGTTTTCTCAGTTTTTTTATAATTATAACAGTGACACGCTTTATCCTTTGGGCCTAAATAGGCTTCTACCTCAATTACCTTTCCAATCATTCTTCCTTTCGCTGTTTTTCTTACGATATATTTTCCTAAGAGGTCCTTGCCCACTAACACCGTATCTCTCGAAAAAAATTCCCTTGTTAACCTTCTTAACTCGTTCAATTCAAAATCAATTCTATTACAAACTTGTAAAATTAAAAATTTATATATTTAAAAGATTATGAATAATTAATAAAAGATTTTAATAAAATGTTATTAACTTAAGATAAAATGAACGCTCCAGAAAGAATACTAAAAACAATCGAGCACGAAGAACCAGATAGGGTTCCCGCTTTTGAAAGTGCGTTTACAAATAACACAATCATAAAATATTATGGAATTGATCCAAGAAAAACTGGTGGATACAAAGGTTCCTATGAATTTTCCTATAAAGCTGGCATAGATTTAGTCCTTAGCATCGTGAGTCTTTTCCCTCGAACGTTTCTTAAAGGGGGAAAAGGTTTTATCGATGAATACGGCCGAATAATGAGATTTGAACAGTATGAAGATGGTACTCAAATCCTCGCTTATCACGGGGGTCATTTTAAAAGTTTTGAAGATTATGAAAGTTGGGAACAGCCAGATCCAAACTTGAAATCGAGATTAGTACAATTTCAAAGTGGAAGAAAAATTCAAAAAGAAATGAACGATGTAGTTTTTTCTATTCCATCTACAGGATCACTTATGGAATGTACTTGGGAGGGTTTTGGAATTGAAACCTTTTCAAGAATACTGGGGCACGATAAGCAAATCAAAAGAATATTCGACGACCGAGGATCGTTTACGCTCGAGGTAGTAAAAATCTTGGCTGAAAACGATGCGCAAATCGTGTTACTTTGGGATGATTACGGATTTAAAAATGGCTTATTCATGAGCCCCCGTTTATACCGAAAATATATATTTCCATGGATAAGTCGGATATGCGATGCTGCTCATAAGCGTGATTGTAAAATATTATTACACTCAGATGGAGATTTAATGGAAATTTTTGAGGACATTATAAAATGCGGAGTTGATGCGCTCAATCCCATCGAATCTACTACTGCTAACCCAGATTACGATATATTTAAATTAAACGAAAAGTATGGCGATAAGATTACCTTCGTTGGCAATTTAAGTCCTATCATGCTAGCAATGGGAGAGATTTCTGAAATTGAAGATTACGCCAAAAAATTAATACGAGAATTAGCACCGGGTGGTGGATATATCTTTAGTTCAGGACATAGCATAAACCCAGCAGTTACGGTTGATAGATTTGAAGCTATGCAAAATATTAAGAGAAAATACGGGACTTACCCTATAAATATTCCTGATTAATACATCTAAATAAGCTATTAATAATACGAACTTAATTCTTTTTTCAAGAATGAAACCAACTTGTCATTCGAAGCTATGAAAGGGAATTTCAAATAAATAGATAAATCTCCTTCAATTTTACTTCCAGTAAGGGAAAAAATCTCTCCTCCAGCTTCTTTTAAGATTAGCAATCCCGCTGCAACATCAACCAATCGATTTGTTTCTCTTAAATTAACAAAAGCTTCCATGCTACCTTTCGCAAGTTCGCATAATGTTAAAGCACTACTCCCTAATACTCGTATACGAAAAAATCTTCTAAATATTGGTCTTAAATTATCTATGTGTTTAAAAAAGTTTTTCATCGGGAGATTTAACTCAAAAAAGCACTTATCAGTAATGTCTAAATCAGAAACATGAATTTTTTTATTATTTAAGTAAGCACCCTCGCCTTTAATTGCCCAATAAATATCTTTCGTGTTTAAATCAAGAATTACTGCTTTCTTTATGTCATTAATCGTTCTACCTATAGCATAGGCTATTGATATAGAACAGTATGGGATTCCTCTTACTGCGTTATTAGAACCATCAACAGGATCGATAATTAAAACATTTTGGCTTTTAATTGCTTTTTCTTTATTTCCTATATATTGTTCGCCTAATTCTTCGCTAATTAACAATAGATTTACATTCTTATTTTCTAAAGTGTCAATAACGACATTTTCCGCAATAAGGTCTATTTGCATTGAAATATCCCCACCTGCGCCCCTCTGAGACTTTTCTGCCGCCTTTTTAGTGCCTAAGATAGGATGTATGGCATCAAATACATTTATAGCAATTTGCTTCAATAGATCGAGACTAAGTTCCATAATAACCAATTAAAAGTTTGATTAATTAAATAATAAAATACAACTAGGTAAATATCTTTTATTAAGAGGATTGGATATGTCTTTCTTGTTCCAAAATGTCTTTTATGCTACTTAACTCAGTTACAACCATTTGAACAAAACCTTTTTCCAAAAGTAAATGTGGACCCTTTTTCAACTCATTTTTTAAATAAAGCTTATCGATTTTTTCTAAAAGTAGCCATTCAGAAATTAGTATACCTTTTCTTTTTTCTTCGTCTGCAAACTTGTTTGGTAGAATGTTATAGTTCTTTAATTCAAGAAAATTATTTTCTTCTTGCATTTCCAAGATAGCAAAGAAAGACGTTTCTCCAAAGTGCTCGGAGATTTTAGAACTTAAACCTTCGTTGTTCGCTAAAGGCACAGCGATTTTTATAACTTCTTTTGGCAGAGTTTGAGATATAATAATGATTTTAAAGATTTTAGGGAATTCTGCTTTGATTTTATCTGACAGCGCATTTTTCAACGACTGAATTTGATGCAAATGAAGTTCTTTATTTAAAATTACTACTACTTCCAAAAAAATATATCGCCCATAAGATCTAATTTCAAAGTTTTCAATTTCTTTAACATTTGGAAAGTTTTTAATCACATTATATAGTTCATTTCTTTGGTCAAAATCAATTATAGCGTCTAATAATATTTTAGTAGAAGTTAAGAAAATATCGTATCCACCTTTAATAATTAGTAAAGCAATAAGTAGACTAATTATTGAATCTAAAAAATTTACGCCGAATAAAGCGCCTATAAAACCGATTATCACTGAAGACGAGATAAGGTTATCGTAGAACTTTTCGCTTGCTTGAGATTGAATTATGGGTGAGTTTGTCTGTTTTCCTATTACCCTTAAATATAAGGTTGTTGAGAAGGAAATAATTAATGAAATGATTAAGAAAATAAAAATAACAGGAGAAGTTATTATTTGTTTTGGAAGTCCAACAAAGTGAGCGTAAATTTCGGAGAACGAAATAAGAATTACATTATACGCTGTATAAAAGATGACTAGTGATATAATTAAGCTGATTATATTTTCTATTTTGTAATATCCATAAGGAAATTTTTCATTTGGTTTTCTTTTTGCGTAAGTGATTCCAACTAAAGCAGCAAACACCATAATTATATCTGTAAGATTATCAAAAGCATCCGCTTTAAGCGCCAAACTACCGCTTAAATCAGCAAATATTAACTTAAAAATAAATAGACCTATATTTACAACTAATAATACAGAATTCACGAAAATCGGTCTAGCGTAAAATTTTTTACTGTTATTAGAGTTAATCATTTGAGTATTTTATGTTTTTCAATTATCCATTTATCTACAATAAATTTTTGCAACTTTTTTTTATTCTTCAAATCATAGCTACTATATATCGTACTCCTAGGAATCCAAAATTCTTCACCGGAATCTAATATCAATAAAAGAGCTTTTGGACTTTCAGCTTTTACTTTTGCTTTAATTTCAATAGTTTCTATTGAAACTCCAAATTCAGTGGTTTCAACAATGTTATATGCTCAGAAAATACTCCATATTTGCCTTCTTCATCAATACTTCCTTCTTTTGTTTTTGTTTCAAATGTACCACTATTAAAAATAAGAGTGTCTAACGATTTAAATCTGATTAAAACATTTAAAAATTATAGTTTTAATTATATCAAAATCTATATCGCTTTTCTATTAACTTTTTTTCTATTTGGACTTCTTTTAATAAAAAAAGGGGAGATATTAAACAATTAAATTAAGAAAATTAAGCTCCAGTTTAGTAAAGATAATAGAAAAAAGAAGAAAGAAAGTTATTTAATAAAAATTATTAAATAGAAAAATAGTATAACTTTAATCATTTTCATAAAAAAATTATGTTTTTCATAAATTATGAAGAGAATTAAAAGTATTGATGCTATTCGCGGATTTTGTATTTTCCTGATGATTATGGGACATCTGTTCGATTGGTGGTTAAAATATGAAGATAAATGGTTGAAAGTAATACTTTTTGAACTTTTAGCTCCATTAGCAGCTTCGGGATTTTTGTTTATTTCAGGATTCAGCACTACATTATCATATAAAAGGAGGGTTATAAAAGCTGAAAATTTAAATGAATTCACTATGCGTAAAATTAAAAATGAATACATTATTAGAGCTTTATTATTATTAATAATAGCTTTAATTTATAATACTGTAATAGCTTTTGCGATAAATAATCTTACTTGGATTTGGTCTTGGAATGTTTTACAAACGATTGCTGTCTCTCTTCTTCTGATGTGGCCTCTACTTAAAACTTCAAAAACATTTAGGATTGTTCTTGGAATTGTTTTATTAGTTGCTGATCAATGTATTTTAATATTATTAACCTCATATATGGGTCAACCTAATATGTATGGGGTATTTTATCATATTTTATTCAATCCTTTAGAGCAATATATTATCTTGTCTTTTTTTTCTGTATTTCTTATAGGAACTGTAGTAGGAGATGTTATTTTTGAAATTAATAAAATTAACGATCAAGAGGAAAGGAAACATGCGATAAAATATGATTTTATAAAATTTTCATTGTTAATTGGAATAATCTTAATGATATTTGGTGCAATTTTTTCCTTTCCTGATTTTTTATACCATGGAACATTCTCTTCGATGGTATATTCAATAGGTACAGTTCTAGTTTTGCTTTCAATACTTTTATATATTGAAGAATTCGAAGTTGTTAAAACAAAAAAAAGTTATAGATTTTTCTATTATTTCTCTTTTTACTCTTTTACTATTTATTTGGCACATAATCCGTTATATTTTATATTTTTTCTTCAATTAAACGTTTTTACTATCTGGATAGCCTTCGTAGGAACTATAATTTTGATAGCGCTATTACTCAAAGGCATTTATAAAAAATGGGGAAAAAATGCCTCTTTAAAAGTGTTAATAAGCATTTTAAGTTCAAAATTAGCGAATAAATTAGAAGAAAGATCTAGGGATTTAAATTCATATTAAAAATCTTAATTGAACAATTTTTGCAGTTTTAAAGCGTTCTGCAATGTTGAGCATTTTATGTGTTTTCTTAGATCAATTCGGATTAATGTTTGTATGTGCCCACATTGTAAACTAATCAATCGCCTGTATCTTTTTAGAATATTTTGCTCATTATCACCGTCAAGAGAAGTGCAACAATAGTTCCTCCTAAGAAACTGTGGAAAAAACCATGAAGCGGATAATCTAAGTTAAAAAATAAGACTATAAAGGGTTCTATATCAACAATTATGCTAGCAATTAAGAATGTAGGAAAATCGATGAAATTAAGAAACAACAATCCTATCATTAACCCTGGGCCTAAATGATATGATGTTAAAGGCATACAATAATAATTTATTCCTTTAATATTAATTTCTTATAATGGAATATATCTAGATTATAAAAAGAAGTTTGATTATATTAACTCAATTTCGACTAAAACTGTTTCTGGAATCTGGATCTTCATAATAAGATGCATCGAGCGCTCGTTCGCAATTATTTCAAAAAGGCGTTTGTGGATTCTCATTTCAAATTTCGCCCAAGTCGCAGTTCCTTGACCAGAAGGTGCTTTTAATACGGGTACGCGTAATCTCTTTGTAGGTAAGGGGATTGGTCCAAGTTTTCTAATGCCTTGATTTTTACATACACTTTCTATTTGATCGCATACGGCTTTTAACGCTGGAAGCTTCGTAGAAGAAAGTCTAATTCTTGCTCGTTGCATTTTTTTAACATTTTTTAATTGAAGTAATTAGAGTTAGAAATTATTAAAATTAAATAAATTTTATCATTCATAGCTTAAAACTAGGAACTTAACTTTTATTGAAAAAAAAATATTGCCAAATTAATTATTTTTACTTTCTTTTTTTTCTATTATCTTTAGTATTACTAAACTTAGGATGCTTAATTGAGTTTTTAAAGAGGCTTTTCTCCCCCATTTTTTATAAACGCCTTTGAGTAATAGCGTTATCAAAAATGTAGTTCCTACGAGTCCTATCCAAATAGTCAAAGCGTTTAATTGTTGAAAAAATATAAAATACAAAGGATCATGCGCCAAATAAATAGTAAAAGAGTAAAAAGAGTAATAAAAGAAAAATCTATAACTTTTTTTTGTTTTAATAACTTCGAATTCTTCAATATATAAAAGTATTGAAAGAAAAATTAGAATAAAACCAATAGAAAAAACCAGCGAAGAAAAGGTTCTACGAAATAAAATATCTGGAAAACGAAAAATGAAACTAAACGACACTGAAATTATCCCAATTAACAATAAAGGCGTTATAAACACATATTTTATCGCATGTTTCCTTTCCTCTTGATCGCTAATTTTGTTAACATCAAAAAATAAATCTCCCACTACAGTTCCAATGAGAAAAATTGAAAAATAAGACAAGATTGTAAATTGCTCTAAAGGATGGAATAAAATATAGAATAACAGCCCATAAATATTAGTTTGTCCCTCATAGAGTAGCAAAAAGGGTGAAATAAATTGATTGCTAACTAGTAATACAATTCCAACCAAAACCCTAAATGTTTTTGAAGTATTTAAGAAAAGCCACCCCAATAAGAGCGAAATCGCGATTGTTTGTAAAATATTCCACGCCCAAATCCAAGTAGGATCGGGAATACCAAAAGCTATTGCTGTATTATAGAGCAAAGCTACTATTAATAATAACAAAGCTCTAATAATGTATATGCTTTTAACTTTGCGTATAGTAAGTCCATTTGAACCTTCTATATTTGTAACTTTCCTTTTATAAGATAAAATAGCACTGAATCCTGAAATAAACATAAATCCTGTAGCAGCTATAGGCGCTAAAAATGCAAACAATATAAATATTAACCATCTATCGTCGGGTATAATCCACCAATCCATTAGGTGTCCAAGAATCATGAGAAGTATGCATAATCCGCGAATTGTATCAACACTCTTAATTCTTTTCATTCTTAAGCAACTTTTTTTTAAAATTAATAATAAGGTTATCCTAGTTTTTCCTATTTAATAACTATTATGGAAAAAAAGATAATGATAGTTTCACAAGATCGTTAGAAAATATGTATTAACTCAAACCAAGAAATGCTTGTAAAGAAGATTAGGAAAGCCCCAAAAGGAACTTATTTCCTAAGTTCACATTCTTAAGATATTCCTTAGCTATCTCTAGGCATTTTACTGCTTGTTTCCTTGGAGTAATACCTAAATCCTTCATTTGATAGTCTCCGTGGAAAACCAGCAAGCTATAAGGTATCTTATCGTTGATTTCACTAATAAACTTAGAAATCAGTTCCACTTCCTCATGGTTGACATAACCTGGAACCATTAAAGTACAACCACTCAGTTCTGGCATTTCTTTTTCCCGAGTACTAAAATAGTTTTCTGCGAGATATTTGAAATTATCAAGTGTTCTACGATTACTGACACCACACATTGCTAAATTTAATTTCTCGTTAAAACTTTTTAAATCAAATTTAATATTTCCGCCCGTTTTTATTGCGAGTCTCATGCATTTTTCTACTAAATCTTGTCTTCCACTTCCATTCCATTCCCAACATATCCTAAATTTTCTCTTTTCATCTTTATTTTCTATTTTTTCTAAAATTAGTTCTGCTAAATTAATAGAAAAAGGTAATTGGGATTCGGGAGTTCCCCCGAAGTAACATAGACAAGTAATTTTTTCATTTTTTACTATTTGATTTGCTAAAGTTTCACTATCAAATAGATATCGCTTCTGAAATTGCTTATGGCTACTATTCTGGCAGAAAAGGCACGAAAATGTGCAACCATAAAGAAACGCGGCGTAAGAGTATGTATCATATTCTGCGCTACAAAACCATGCATTACAACAATTAGTTGGTATTCGATCAAGGTACCCATGAATATAACCTCTTGATCTAGAAGGTAATGGTAACTCCCCACTTTGACTTTTCGGTATATTTCGCAGCCCACAATAGCTTATGTCAGTTTTAGAAAGAATACATTCGTTAATGCAAAGGTTACATTTTAATTCAGCATCCATATCATCTGCTTTTGGAGGTTTGGACGGCAAATCTACTAAATTTCTAACTTGTTTATGAACAGCTAAAATATGTGGTTCAACGACTTCCCAATTTTTGTTTAGAATGCAATCTCGACATACTTGTAGCACATCGGAGATAAACTTGCCTGTTTTTCCACAAAATATGCAAGTTCCTATATTTTCTCACCGTTTTTTTAATAATAAGTAAGTCTGACCCGCTTTTTGAGCAGGATTCTTTTTAATCATAAATCCATCAAAACCGTTATTATTAAAGGAAGATATAAAGATTTCTAATTCCTTTTCGTCTTTTGGGTAAAATTCGATTATTATTCTTCCTTTTGGTTTCAAAATTTTTTTCAAATATATTGCTGTATTATTAACAGTTTTAAATTTGTCTCGAATTGTTTCTGTTCCATAAATTATAAAATTGTAAGCAGAAATTGAAATAATATGGTTAATTGAAGCCTTTCTTAAAGGTAAATAATTAATATCAGCTAATATTAGCTCTAGATTTTTTTTATTTTCTAAGTTTTTTTTTTTAGTTTTTGCTTTCGAGAGCATATCGATTAGAATATCGATACCAATAACTCGATGGCCGCTATCCACTAAGATTTCCGAAGAAAAGCCTGAGCCACAACCCAAATCCACAATAATGTAATGATTACCATCTAAAACGTTATAATTACCGAGATTATCCAACTTATCATCGCGTAAATATTGTAAACATAATAAAGTTGTCTTTTTTTGATTTCTTTCCATCCATGTTGAATTATCGTATTCTATTGATTTATCACCGATGTAGGAATCTGGAAACTTGGGCGTACCTTCGCGATTTGACATAAATTTGCAGTATTTAAAAATGCTAAAAAGTATATATATAAATTATTAAATAAGTAGATAAAATATATATGTAGTCATAAGAATAAGTTAAATGCCAAATTAAAAAAAAATAAAGTTTTATTAAAAACAATCGAGGTTTAACATGTCAGATAAAAATACTATTCTAATTTGTGACGATGAGCCAGATATCGTCAATCTTACTGAAAGATTTTTAAAACTTGATAGTTTTAAGACACTTACTTGTAGCAATGGGAAAGAATGCTTAAAGGGTCTTGAAGAAAAACACGAGGAGATCGTCCTAATACTCCTTGATCTAATGATGCCAGGGCTGTCAGGATTTGAGGTTCTCCGACATATAAGAACGAAGGAAGACTATAAGGATATCCGAGTTGTCCTTTTCACAGTTAAGAGTTTTAAGGAAGATATTGAAAAAGGTAAAGAATTAGGCGCAGATGGATACATTACAAAACCGTTTTCGGGCAATGAACTTCGTGATTACATAAAAAAAGTTTTAAATAGATAGATCGTGTAACTAAAACAATTAAATTCTGATTTAAGATTGTAAATAACTTATTTACAAAAGTTCTAATCAACTTAAAATCAAATGATTTTTAAATAACTATTTGAGTAAATTTTAATTTTTTTTGATTTTACTCATTTTTAATTTTCTTAAAGAATTCACTCGTTTTATACCTTTTCTATACAGATTTAAATTTCGTCGCTTCTATAATCCAATTTTCTTAAAGATTTT
>NJBI01000024.1 GCA_005222975.1 Promethearchaeota archaeon Loki_b31 | reverse complement strand
AGGCAAAACCTTAAGTTCTCAGGTGGTATATATTGTTTTCCGAAGGAAAAAATTGAAAAACGCTCAAAAAAACTACTAGAACAATTTGGTTTAATCGATAAAATGCATTCTAAAACAAAAGCGCTATCAAAAGGGCTAAAACAGCGTCTTAATTTTTGTTTAGCGTTACTTCACGAGCCATCTATTCTAATTCTTGACGAGCCTACAAGTGGTTTAGATCCAATTTCCGTTAAATTAATGAGAAACCGCATTCTTCAATTGAAAAAGGAAGGTAAAACGATCTTAATTACTACTCACGATATGCAAGAAGCAGAAACCATTTGCGATAGAATTTTAATTATGAATAGAGGAAAGATCATTGCTGATGAAAGTCCTGATAATATTCGCGAACGATTTAAATCTACTTCTACGATCCTATTTAAAATTGATGGAATTTTATCTAACGATCAAAAAACTTCCTTGATGGGTACATTCGATAGCATTAAGGAAAAAAACGAATATTACTCTATATCTAGCTACGATGTTTTAAAAGATATATCTAAGTTATATAATTATTCTAAAGAAAATAACTTAGAGATTTCTGATTTTAAAGTGAAAGAAACGTCGTTAGAAGAAGTGTTTATCCATTTAATAAAAGAAGATTCAATTTCTATTCGAGGATTAGAAAAATGATAAACGATAGTCTTAATAGAATTTGGATATTAAGTAAGAAAAACATCTTGCTCTACATAAAAAGAGGTCCAGTTTTAATTTTTGGCTTGTTATTTCCTTTCTTCATGACGCTTTCTTGGGCTATTGGTAGAGCCATCCCTATAAATCACGTATTTATTGGAATTGTATCTATGACTTCTTTTTTCACAGCAACAGCAATTAGTCCCGTTGTTTTACCAATTGAAACTCGTGAAAAATCGTTAGAAAGAATTTTAGTCTCTCCGATTTCATTAAACGAAATTTTATTAGGGATAGTCATCGCTTCGACTCTATACACGCTAATAATTACATCAATAATAACCATTATCTTTATCCTATTGTTTTCAATTGTGTTTAATTCAATTGCAACGATCTTTTTAATGTTTTTAGGGATTGGTTTAATGTCAATCTTAGGATCGCTATTGGGGGTATTAGTTGCAGCATATCCTACAGATATGACTTCTAATGTGATGATTATTATGAATCTTATTAAGTTTCCTATACTATTTGTGAGCGGCATTTTTATTCCTCTTCATGGTTTGCCCCCTTATTTATTATTTTTATCCTTTATTTCACCAATAACCTTTCTAACGGACTTATTAAGATTTTGCGTAGACGGAAGCAATTTCTTTGCGTATCAATTTGATATCGTCTTGTTAACCATGTGGGTTGTTGTATTATTTATTGCAGGTTATATGTTACATAAAATAACCATGCCTAAGAGGTTGGCAGAAACGGGAAAAACAAAGAAAAAAATGAGAATGATGAAAAAAAATATAGAAGCATCAAAGGTGTTGTAATTATGGCAGATTTTTTAAAAAATTTAGAATTTTTATTAGAAAAGCCGGCTTTAAAGAGAATCGTTAAATCAAAAAAGAAGTTTAACATAGTTCGCATTTGTTTAGAAAAAGGACTGGAAATAGAACCCCACCCAGAACCTTACGCTGTTTTCTTTCTAGTTTTGGATGGTTCGGGAATATTTACAAACAAGGCAGGAGAATTTAAACTGAAAAAGAATGATTTTATCTTTATAGAAGCTGATGAAATAAGAGGCATAAAATGTCTTGAAAACTTAGTCGTTTTAGGAGTCC
The DNA here is from genome assembly GCA_005222975.1 of Promethearchaeota archaeon Loki_b31. Classification (GTDB taxonomy): domain Archaea; phylum Asgardarchaeota; class Lokiarchaeia; order Sigyniarchaeales; family SOKP01; genus SOKP01. Next base: position 46,534 of record NJBI01000024.1, on the reverse strand, counting down.
AAGACGGACACTAAAACACCTTTTTTTTTAATCATTGAAATTAGTAATAATAAACCTCAATATGAAGTAAACATATATAGTTAAAAAAACAAAATTATTATATATGCATAAGGAAGAAATCGAGCTTTTTCTAAAACGAGCTAGAAATTTTTTGGATGGAGCTAAAGAGAGATTTCAGAAAGAAGATTGGGATTTAACTTGTTTCATGGCAGAGCAATCTGTTCAACTTTTTATAAAAGCTATAATTCTAGAAAAAGGTGGTGAAGTTCCCAAAACACATTCAATCAGGAAGTTATTTGGATTATTGTATCAATTGACTAAAGATAAGGTATTCAAATACGATAGAAAAGCCTTAATATTTCTCGAAAGTGCATATTTAAACTCTAGATATTTTAGCTTTGTTTATGAGAAAGAAGATGCTAAAGAAGCTTTAAAAATTGCAGTAGAGGTAAAAGAACTTGTCGAAAATGTTAGAGATGATGATAAGAACGAATGATATGATTAAAAATAACAAAAAATATTTAAAAAAAATTGAAAGCAGTATAAAGACTATATTAAATGATTCTCAAATTTATTTATTTGGGAGTATACTTAAAGGAGATCTAGTTGCTGGGAGTGATATAGATATATTGATAATTGCAGATGTCCCTAAAAAGCACTTGAAACGAGCAGAATTAATCGCAGAAATTGAAGAAAATGCCGGATTACCGCTTAGTCACCCGTTTGAATTTCATTTATTAACTCAAGAAGAACTAAATACTTGGATTAGAATTTATAAGTTTAGGTTTGAGAAAATATCATCATATTTAGAAAATTAGAAAATAATCTATAGAAAATGTTAAGCTTTTAGCTTTATGTCATTTTAAATGTTTTATTCTCTAGAAATATAGTATCTAAATTTATCGTCATCAATCTGCCACGCTTCAAAAAAATCAAATACCTTCTTAGTATCCCATAGATTTTCTATATTTTCAATACCATTATAAAGATCTGTTAAAAGAGTTTTATCACAAGGATATTGTCTATGTGAAGGATATATCTCAACAATTCCTTGATTTTTGCATAGCTTTATCAATTTTGAAAGAGTATCAAGAACTTGGGGGAATTTATCTAGTCTAGGTAGGAATTGATCCCCATAATAAGCTACATCACTAGTAAAAAGTTCGCCTTTAGATGTTAAAAGACAAATAGATCCCGGAGAATGTCCGGGACAATGCAGAACTTTTACATCTATTTCACCTAAGGTAAAAAGGTCTCCATCTTTTAAAGTTTTAATTACTTTTGCGGGAGGAATTAAAAAATTTTGTTCTTCATATATCTTTACAATATCATTAGGAGAATCTTTAAAATAAGATACATTATAATGCTTAGAAATCATTTTTGCTTCATTTTCATGAACATAAACCTCTCCAAATTCTTCATTACCCAAAATATGGTCCCAATGAGTATGTGTATTTATAACTATTAATTTTCTGTTCTGGATCAAACTCTCTACTAAAGGTTTTAAGGGAAAAAGACCACACCCTGTATCAACTAAAAGGGCAGAATGAGACCCTAAAATCAAGTACATATTCAAAGGATCATTTGTATAAACGGGATGGACAATAGAGATGTTTTCTTTAATTACATATAAATGCTCTTTATGTTTAGAAACTTTAAAATGCTGTTGTTCACTACTCATACTTTAATTAATGATTAATTAGTTTTAATAATAATTAAAAAATATCATAATAATCATGGCAGACTATAAATTCTGGCTGACTAAAATCGAAGATGGCATCTTTTGGCTCTATCTTAATAACCCGGATAAAAAAAACGCATTTGATATTAAGGTCGTTAATGAATTGGACCAAATATTAGAAGAAGAAATAAAGCAAAATTTAAACATAATTCGCGTATTAGTTTGCACTACTTCTATGGACGATATTTTTACCGTAGGGCTTGATATCAAATGGCTCGTAAATCTGGACGAATCTAAAGCAAAAGATATGACAAGGAAGTTACAGAAAATTTTTGGTAAGTTTGAAAGCATTTCAATCCCCGTTATAATGGCTATAAAAGGTTTGAATCTTACGGCGGGATTTGAACTTATGCTGTGTGCAGATATTATCATTGCTGCCGATAACGCAAGATTTGGGCAAGTTGAGACAAAATGGGGTATGACGCCTGCTGCAGGAGCAACTCAAAGATTAATTCGTTTAGTAGGGCCTTTAAAAGCAAGAGATATTATATACACTTCAAGGATCATCGACGCCCAAGAAGCTTTGAAAATGGGTTTGGTTAATGATGTTGTCCCGTTGATGGAGCTTGAGAATCGAGTCAAAGAAATGGCAAGAATGATGGTACAAAATTCAGGTAGAGCAATTGCACTTTGTAAGCGATTGATTCAAAAGGGAATATATAATAATGAACTGGGGTTTCAAATGGAAGGAGAAGCTTTTCACGAGCTTTTTACTTCTGGAGAACCTAAAGAAAAATTAAAGGCGTTCTTAGAAAAAAAATAAAGAAGACTATTATATCATTTGATCTACTAAATTTAATTAGAATTACTTACTAAAATATATAATCGTTTAAGATAGTATAATTTAAAGTAATGAAATACGAAATAAATAAAGAGTAGAGGATTTATATGGATTTTTCGTTAACTGAAAAGCAAAAAATGATCAAAAAAATAACTCGTGAATTTGCGGAAGAATATATTGCTCCAGTGGCACAAGAGAGCGATCAAAAATCTGAATTGGACCCAACTGTTTTAGAGAAGATGAAAGAATTAAAATACTTCGGTTCTTGTATTCCAGAAGAGTATGGAGGTGCTGGATTGCATAACGATACTATAAGTTTTGCGATTTTAACTGAAGAGATAGGACGAGTAGATGCGTCTTGGGCCATAACTACGGGAGTTCACGCAAGTGTGTGTGCTTATCCTATTTATAGGTTTGGAACTGAAGAACAAAAGCAAAATTTTCTAATTGACCTTGCGAAAGGTAATAAGATAGGCGCTTTCTGTTTAACTGAAGCGAACGCGGGCTCTGACGCTGGAGGCGTTCAATTAACCGCAGAGAAAGATGGAGATGAATACATACTAAATGGTAGCAAAATTTTCGCAACGAATGGTGGGATATCAAAAACGCTCTTAGTAGTTGCTAAAACAGGCGAAAAAGATAAAAGAAAACAATTAACTATTTTTATAGTAGATACCGACACACCTGGCTATTCAGTAGGTGTGAAAGAAGATAAGTTAGGTGTTCGAGCATCTAACACTTCAGAGTTAGTATTTCAAGACGTTAGAGTTCCCGAAGTAAATATATTAGGCGAACTTGGAAATGGCTTTAGGATTGGCCTTCAAATCTTAGATTACGGTAGAATTAGCATAGCTTCTCAATGCGTAGGGCTAGGTCAAGCGTGTTTAGAAGCAGCCGTTAAATACGCCAACGAGCGGGAACAATTTGGACAAAAAATATCGCGTTTTCAAGGAATTCAATGGAAAATTGCTGATATGACAACTGCTATAGAATCAGCCCGGTTATTAACTTATAGAGCTGCGTGGATGTGCGATCAAGGAATGGATTATGGATTGTCTGGGTCTATGGCTAAGCTTGTAGCTTCTGAAGCTGCGATGATGGCAGCTCACCAAGCTGTTCAAATCCACGGCGGTTATGGTTTAATGAAAGCGTATGCTGTTGAGAGATACTTTCGGGATGCAAAGATGGGAGAAATCTATGAGGGTACATCTGAGATACAAAGATTGGTTATCGCTAATCATATGCTAAGGAAAAAATAATTAATTTTTTCAATTTTCTAATTTTTTTAGATTTATTTCAATAAGCTTAAAAAAATCTATAACTTTGATGAATTTAATAAGATTTTATAATGGCTTTTAATAATTTGATATAACATAATGACGATTTAATTCTATCTAACTACATTAAAAAATGGATATTTGAAACTATGAAAATCTTTGTTTGTATTAAACAAGTACCGGGTATTTCTGAGGTCAAAATAGACCCAAAAACCAATACATTAGTAAGAGAAGGAATACCTTCAATTATTAATCCACACGACAAGCATGCGATCGAATTAGGGCTTTCAATTAAGGAAGGCTACGGTGGTGAAGTAATCGCAATAAGCATGGGACCTCCCCAGACGGAGCAAGCTTTACGAGAAGTATTATCAATGGGCGTCGATAAAGCGTACCTTTTAACTGATAGAGCTTTTGCTGGGGCAGATACGTTAGCTACATCGCACACGCTAGCCTTGGCGATTAAAAAAATATTGAGAGAAGTAGATAAAGGCGATAAATACATTGTGATCTGTGGAACTCAAGCAATTGATGGAGACACTGCTCAAGTAGGACCAGAATTGGCAGAAGAGTTAGGAATCCCTCAAATAACATATGTATTAAAGTTTCAGTTAAAAAGCGAAGATCTTGTTGTTGTAGAGCGGGTGTTTAGAACTGAAGAGGTAGTTGTTATTGAAACAAAGTTACCAGTATTAATTTCTGTATTAAAAAATATAAATAAGCCGCGAACTCCAAGTATGGGAGGAATTGTAAAAGCATATCAGGAAAAGGAAGTTCATTTTTTAAATTCTGAAGATTTAAGCGCTAATAAAGCAGATGTAGGATTAAACGGGTCGATGACGGAAGTTTGGAAAATATTTATTCCGCAAAGAAAAGGAGATCGTCTCATATTGGATGGCACTATAGAAGAAATGGTTTCTGAATTAGTTAACAATCTAAAAGACGATAAAATTTTGTGAAAGGAGGTTTGAGGATGAGTATTATTGTAGATACTGATTTATGTGAAGGCTGTGGTGCTTGTTTAACTTCATGTCCTTATGGAGGCGTTGAAATTATCGATGACATTGCTGTTTTTACTGAAGACTGTAATTTATGTGGGGCGTGTATAGAATCATGCCCTGTAGATGCCATTACATTGGTACGGGGAGAACGAATCGAAAGGGTGGATAAATCACAGTATAAAGGAGTTTGGATAATAGCAGAACATTATAAAAACGAAATTCATAAAGTTGCGTTTCAGCTCTTGGGGAAGGGACGAGAGTTATCAAACACATTAAATGTGAATTTAACTCTTGTCATATTAGGAGATAAATTTGACGATAAATTGGAAGAGGTTGGTGAATACGGTGTGGACGAAGTTATATACGTTAAATCTGCTATATTAAAAGACTATTATTCGGACTTGTATGTAAACACATTAACCGATTTAATTACCGAATATAAGCCGGAGATTATATTAATCGGGGCTACTCCAACAGGAAGAGATTTTGCTCCACGAGTTGCCAAGCGATTAAATGCCGGATTGACAGCAGATTGTACTGGGTTAGATATCGAAGAGGAAACGGGTAATTTGATGCAAACGAGACCTACATTTGGGGGAAATATCATGGCAACCATTCGTACGCCTTCGAGCAGACCACAAATGGCAACTGTGAGACCGGGTACTTTTAAAGCAGATAAAACCGCTAAAAAAAAAGTAAGAATTATTAAAATCGAAAAAGAATTTAAAGAAAAAGATACAGTAACTAAAATCATAAAGATCATAGCAAGACAAAAGGAGAAAGTCAATCTAGAAGACGCCGAAATAATTGTTACTGGAGGGAGAGGCGTTGGTTCAATGGAAGGTTTTAAAATTATTGAGGAATTAGCTAATGTCTTAGGAGCAGAACTGGGAGGTTCAAGAGTTCCCGTAGAACTAAATTGGCTGGGCGAAGATAGACAAATTGGACAAACCGGGAAAACTGTTTCTCCAAAACTCTATGTTGCATGCGGAATTTCGGGAGCGATCCAACATTTAGTAGGAATGCAAAATTCAGAAATTATCGTTGCAATTAACAAAGATCCACTTGCTCCGATTTTTCAAGTAGCTCACTATGGAATCATTGGCGATTTGCATAAAGTTGTACCTGCTTTGATTGAAGAACTTAAAAAAACTAAGTCTGAGTAAAATTATAAAAAAATAAAAATAAAATATTTTCGTTTTTAGACTTTATCTAGACGGCCACCGTTTATTCCTATGACCTCTCCATTCATAAACCACGCAGCATCGCTGCATAAGAATAAGATTACTTGAGAAACATATTTAGATTCACCTATTCCTAAAGGAATTCTTCCTGAGTAGTATTTTCTCCATTTTCCTTCTTGTTTACTTAATAATTCACCAAGAATCGGAGTTTCGATAAGTGTAGGCATGATTGCGTGGGATCGTATATTGTATCGAATTAATTCTAATCCTGCAGTTTTAACCATTCCAATCATCCCAGATTTGGCTGCAGCGTAATTCAATTGACCAATATTTCCCTCAGCAGCTTGACTACTGATTGTAATTACTCGCCTATCAGGATAATCAGCGATTCTTTCTTTTGGATTTTCCTTGCAATAGGCAATCCATCGCTTAGCACACGCTTGTAAAGTTAGGTAAAACCCTTTAAGATGCGTATTTATCACATCGTCCCAATACTCTTCTGATAATTTATGTATCATTCCGTCTTTTAAAATACCGGCAGAATGAATTAGAAAATCAATCGTTCCATATTTCTCAAATGTTTTATTTACCCCTGCTTCGACCGAATCAGATTTTCGTACGTCTCCCTCAATAAATAGGACCTCTCCGCCTGCGTCTTTAATTTCTTTCTCAACCCGCAGCCCATTCTCTTTGTCAAAATCAAGAATTACCACTTTTGCTCCTTCAGCTGCGAAATCCTTAGCGGCTCTTTCTGCTAAACCAGAAGCTCCACCCGTGAGAAAGGCTACTTTACCATCAAATTTTCCCATTTTATTCGACCTCGAGTTTTAGTTTTTTTTATACTTTTTGTTATTTAATTTACTGTTCATTATAAATTTGAAGAATAATAAGAATTTAAAATTTTTATTATTTAAGATAGTACATTTGGATCTAGATTACTTTCTATAATTATATCGCTAACTTTTATTTTGACTTGTACTATATTTTAGATCGATGAATATAATAATATTTTTGCTACTATTTTCTTTTCAATTACGATTAAAAAGGAATTACAAGGCGTAAGAAAAAAAAGATTTAGTAATGGAATGCGAATATATTTAGCGGGAAAAACTCATTCGTGGAGGAATAAATTATGGGCTAAAATAGAAACATTCCACTACAAATAGAAAATCGAAATTTTCTATCATAATAAAGATCATTCAGATATAAAAATATTTCGAAAAATTCGCTAATTTTACAAACGCTCTATTTGAATATTCAATAAAATTACATGTTATAAGTTGGTTTGAAATAATATCTCTATTATTTTAACTATATAATCTTAGAATTAAATATAATTGCTAAGATAACTCATAATTTTAATTAAAAAAAAATATTTTTCTCTAATTCCATGGGACAAAAATCAATTTATTTCAAAAATATTATCCAAATTAGTGTACAAAATTTTTGATCGCTAAGAATAAAATTGTAAAATGTACGATTTTATTAAGAACTTAATAAGGAAAAAGGCGTCATAAAATGTGAGATTAATACATCGTACTCAAATACTAATTTGTTTAACTTTTTATTTGTTCTCTATTTGATTTTTAACCATATTTTTTAACTTACAAATAGAAATGAGAGGGGGAAAATGTTCCCATTATCGTAAATAACGAATAATTTAATTAAATTTAAGAGCCTAATTAAAATTATTAAAGATAGTAAATCTCTTAATTTTTGATGAAATTTAATCATGGAAATTGAAAGGTATAATTTATTGAATGTAGGGGTGGGTGGCCAAGGCGTGATTCGAGCAGCGCAAATTCTTTCATATGCGGCTTTATTGGAAGACTATAAGGTTAGGACTGCAGAAACGCATGGTATGGCCCAGAGAGGTGGTTCAGTTGCGTCATATCTTCGATTTGGTACTAAGGTGGAAGGACCACTTGTTCCACGAGGAAAAACCGACACTATTTTGGCTTTTGAAGCAAGTGAGGCGGTTAGGATTTTTAATTATGCTGGACCAAAAACTGTCTTTTTAATAAATGAGAATATCATTATCCCTCCTATGATTCATCAAATGGGTATGGACTATCCAGATATAAAACAAATAAGCGAATTTTTGAAGAATGTTTCTCAAAACATATATTTTATAAATGCTGACGAGATGGCAATGAATTTGGGGAATCCTAGAACTATGAATGTTGTAATGCTAGGCGTTCTATTAGGTTCAGAAGCTATTCCCCTTAAAAGGGAGTCTCTTGTACAAGCTATTTTGAGCTATCTCCCAACAAAAGTACACAATGTAAATAAAAAAGCATTTGAAATTGGAATTGAAAAAGGAAAAAACATACGGAGGGATTTTAATGAGTAAACCATACTATGCAGAAGACAATCCCGGAAAAAAAATCGTTATGTTAGGTAATGAAGCAATTGCTCGCGGAATTTTGGAAGCAGGCGTTGTCATTGGTGCGGGATATCCTGGCACTCCATCGTCCGAGATATTGCCAACCTTAGCTGAAATGCAAAAATATTTTCCACATCTCAAATTAGAATGGAGTATTAATGAAAAAGTAGGTTTTGAAGTAGCATACGGCGGATCTATGTCAAATGTACGCTCAGTTGCGGTAATGAAGCATGTTGGGTTAAATGTCGCATCAGATGCGTTCATGACGGCTTGCTATGCTGGAGCTCGAGGTGGAATGGTTGTAATCTCGGCAGATGATCCTAATTGCTATTCTTCTCAAAATGAACAAGATAATCGATATTTTGGGCTTCACGCTTTAGTACCAGTGTTTGAACCTGCGACACCACAAGAAGCAAAAGATATGATAAAATACGCTTTTGATTTTTCGGAAGAATATCACTCTTTAGTATTATTTCGGACTACAACCAGGTTGAACCACGGGAGAGGAGACATTATTCTTGGAGAAGTTAAAGAAATTAATCGTGATTACGGTTTTGATTGGGATCGTTCCAGATGGGTTTGTTTGCCATCACACTCACGAGTTTTGCGTGTTAGATTGTTAGAAAGGTTAGAGGACATCTCTGAATTTGCAGATGAATTTCCTTTTAACTCGTTAAAATTATCAAAAGAGAAAATTAACGGTGTTAGATATGGATTTGTTGCTGCTGGCATACCATACTCTCAATTGCTAGATGCTCTTAATTTTTTCGGTATTACTAATAAAGTATCAATTTTAAAACTCGGGTTAGTTTATCCTCCACCTAAAAAACTAATCAAAAAATTATTCGATTCTACGGATGAAATTGTAGTTGTTGAGGAGCTAGAGCCATTTATTGAAAATATCTTAAAGCAACTAGCATTAGAAGAAGGCATCTCAAAAGAACTCAAAATTCATGGTAAAGACTTGTTTCCTCAAAATGGTGAATTCTCTGCAGAAATTTATTTAGAAAATGTTGCTAGTTTGGTTGGATTGCCCTACGAAAAAGTACTTGTGCCAGAAAATATGATGATTATACCTCCAAGACTTCCCATTTTATGTCCTGGATGTGGTCATAGAGCAACTTTTTACGCAATTAAACAAGTAGAAAAGAAGATGAAAACTAAGTTCGTTAATTCTTCGGATATTGGTTGTTACACGCTCGCAGTGTACAAACCCCTTGAAGGAATAGACACTGAAGTTTGTATGGGGGGCTCTATTGGTTTAGCAAACGGAATTGCTAAAATACAACCGGAGAAAAATCCCGTGTTAGCAATATTAGGCGATTCCACATTCTTCCATTCTGGTATACCCGCTTTAATAAACGCTGTTTATAACAAAAATAACATTTTAGTTGTTATTTTAGATAATAGGTCAACTAGTATGACGGGATTTCAAGACAATCCAGGTACAGGTATTACGATCACAAAAGAACAGGGAATTCGCGTAATTATAGAAGATCTCGTAAAGGGATGTGGCGTATCTCCGGATAAGATTTGGGTAGAAGATTCCAACAATCTAAATAAAACTATAGAAAAGCTAGAAATAGCTGTTAAGGCTGAAGGTGTTCGAGTTTTCATCTCTAGACACTTATGTTCTTTAGTAGAAGCTAATCAACTTCGGGTACAACATATAAAACCACCCATAGTAAAAGTAGATCAAGACAAATGCGTTGGGTGTCTTATATGTGTTAATAAATTTGGATGTTCTGCACTAAATTTTGATGATAGTGAAAAAGTAATAATCGATCAAGCTACTTGTAGGGGGTGCAAAGTATGTATCGATGTTTGCCCTCAAAATGCAATTTATGAGGAGATTGAATCTTAAATGCATAATTTTTTTTTTCCTAAAAGTATAGCAGTAATAGGTGCAACCGCAAATCCTAGAAAGTTCGGAAACGCAGTTACGATTAATATTTTAAAGAATAAAATTTTAGAAAGCGAATTATTTCTTGTAACTCAAAAAAGCAACGAAATTTTAGGATTAAAGTGTTATAAAAGTATATTAGATGTCCCAAAAGATGTGGATATCGCGATAATTTTAGTCCCTGCAAAAGCAGTTGATGGCGTAATAGATCAATGCATAGAAAAACAAGTAAAATGTATAATAATAGTTACCGCTGGTTTTGGGGAAATTAATCAAGAAGGTAAAAAAGCCGAAAAACGAATCGCAGAAAAATGTACAAAAGTGGGCATTCGAGTTATGGGACCTAATTGTGTAGGGATACAAAATATAGATATAGGGCTTAACGCATCGTTTATTCAAGCAGCGCCCCCAGGAATTATTAGCATGATTAGCCAATCTGGTTCGTTCGGATGTGCCAGTTTTTATGCGATGGAAAGAGAAAATCTTGGATGTTCAAAATTCGCTAATATTGGAAATAACATTGACATTTCTTTTGTCGAAGTTCTTGAATTTTTTAGGGAAGATCCTAACAGCCGAATCATTTGTATTTACATGGAAACGATTGAAGATGGAAGAAAATTTTTAAAATCTTTAAAATCTATTGTTCCTATTAAACCAATTATTGTCTTAAAAGGAGGAAGAACTTCATCTGGAATGAAGGCGGCAAGTAGCCACACAGGTTCGATAGCAACAAATTATAAAATGTTGAAAACATCCATTAAACAAGCTGGTGCAACATTATGCGAAAATGCTTCCGATTTTATTACCGCTTTAAAAACATTCTCTTTTTTACCAGTTCCTAAAGGTGAAAAGATAGGAGTGTTAACTAATAGTGGAGGGAGCTCTGTTTTATTCAGTGATAAAGCGGAAGAATTTAATTTAAAACTAGTAGAATTTTCTGATACACTTAAAGAAAGAGTATCGCCTCACTTGATATCTTTAGTAAAGATAGAGAACCCACTTGATATGATAGGTGTTGCTGGTGAGGAACAGTATTACGAAATAACCAAAGCTATGTTAGAAGATTCAGAAATAGATATAGTTGTTCCATGTTTGGTAGTTCCCCCTTTCTTAGAAATGAAATCTGACGAGCATTATCGTGGAATATTAAAAGCTTGGAACGAAACTGGGAGGTTAAAACCTATTATACCTTTAATTTTTTTTGGAGAAGATTTTGAAGATCTAAAGAAATTTGCTAAAAAAGAAAAAGCTCCAATTTTTTATACTCCTCGTGAAGCGGCATACGCTATAAAAATTTTAGTAGAACGATTTAAACTGAAAATTTAAAGTGGAATTCTTAAAAAAAGTAATTTTTTTAATAGACTATTGTTCAAAATCTTCTACTACATCAAAGCCATTCTTTTTTAACACTTCAGCTCCATTTTCATTATCGTCTAATCTTAATACTGTCATAGTTCTAGTTTCTGACGATTTTTCGGCAAATGTATATAAATATTCAATGTTAACTTTGTTATCTCCAAGTGTTTTAGCAATGTTATACAATTGAGAAATGTTATCAGTAAGCCTTACTGCTATAACTTCTGTAACTGAATGCATATAATCGTTATCTTCTAATAACTCAACGCATTTCTCAAATGGTTTAACTAACAGCAATAATAATCCATAGTCTTCTGTTTCGGCAACAGTTATAGATTTGATATATATTTTGTTTTCCATAAGGAATTCGAAGAAATTGGCTAGTTGTCTTGGTTCGTTAGGGAGAAACACAGAAATTTGTTTGAGTTTCATTTTTTAATCAAATTATATTAATTTTTATTCGAAATATTATCTTAAATGATAATTGTACTTAATTAAATTACGTTTAAAAATAATACTGAAATAGCGAAAATTGAAAATTTTTAAAGATCTCACTTAATTTTTTAAATGTAATTTACTTCTGAATTTATAATGCGAAATTTCATTTATTTTTAATCTTAATAGTTTAAATTTGGATAAAAGTGGTAATTATGATTAATTGGGAGAAAAAATTTAATGAGCAATTAACATGGACTGCTGAATTAAGAGATCGTTTATATGAAAAAGCAGAATTCTCTCATAAAAAAAATTTATTAGAATTAGGTTGCAGAACTGGCGAATTACTGAAAGAAATTGGAATAAAATATAATTTAAATTTATTCGGTATAGATATGGATAAAAATAAAATCGAATACGCAAGTGCCAACTTAGAGAAAAATCTTATCGATGCAAAGCTCATAACGATGAATATATTAAATAATAACTTTGAAGATAACTTTTTTGATGTTGTTATTACTTCTTGTTATTTCTTATGGGAAATGGAATTTAATTATATTTTAGCAGAAATTCATAGAATTTTGAAACATAACGGAGTTTTTTTGATTTTTGGCGAGCCCGATTTTGGAGGAATTATTGAGTATCCTGACACGGGTTTAAAGAAAGAGTTATATAATAGCCTTAAAAATTCAGGAGCAGACCCCGAAATAGGAAGGAAAATACCTCAATACTTTTCAAATAAATTTAGACTCGTGGAACATTTTTGTTCAAGTTTTCCATGGATTCCAAGCGTAAATAAAGCTAGTTTACTCAAGGATTTAGATCTTTACATAAAAAATTTAAATACTAAAAAATTTAATTCAGTTTTGATTATACAAAGTATAGAAAGTAATAAATATTTTTTATTTATCCCAATATTTGGTTATTACCTTAAGAAGATTTAAAGAATTGATAAAAGCTAATGAGTTTAAAAGAGTTTTACGACCACCATAAAAATTTTTCAGCTAGAAATCTTTCTGAATACGATCTTTCTCCCGGAATTAGATGTAAATTCGATTTATTAATAAAAATAATTGGTAATAGTAGGACATTTAAAAACGCGATAGATTTAGGTTGTTCAGGAAACTCTCTTCTTTACATCTTAGAAAATGTACAAAACAAATCATATTACGATATATCTGCTCTACCTTTAAAGCAATATTCTAAACAGAACCCTTTATGTGGAGATATTGTAAAATTACCGTATAAAAACAATACTTTTGATCTGGTACTTGCTTTAGATGTGTTAGAACACGTAAAAAATGATGATTTAGCTATCTCTGAAATAAAAAGAATATTAACACAGGGAGGATTTGCTGTAATAACAGTTCCACACAAGATGAAATACTATTCAAAACAAGATAAGATAATCGGTCATTATCGTAGATATGAAATTGAGCAAATTTTAGGATTATTCCAACGCTATAATTTTAAATATTTAAAACATTTTGGAGTTTATGGGATATTAATGAAAATGTCCTTACTACAATCGATTAATCCGAAAAAAACAGAAAAAAATTTAATAAATTTACGCAATAAATATCGCTCAAATTTAATTTTCAGAAAAATTTGGAACCTTTTTGTCAAACTTAGTTCGACATTAATGAAAATAGATGCGAAGTATTATTCTCCGAAACGAATGATGAATATGGCATTTATATTTCTAAAATTATAATCTTATTTGTTTTCAGCGTATTCTTTTTTCATTTTTTCAAATAACTTTTTATATTGTTCTATGTATTTCTCGTCATTAGTTTCCTCTATTTTCTTAAGAAGTTCTACTGAATTATTTAATACAGTTGAAGTTTTTTTGATTTTATCAAAAAATAGTTGCTTAATTTGTTGAGATTTAGCAACTCTTAGAGAACTTTTATAACCCTTAATCGAGTTTTCTAAATTTTTTTGTGATTCGATTACTGAATCTGCTAACTGCTTTTTTCTCTGTTCTAACTTAATGCAGTTATCACATATTAATTCCCCCGATTTATTTTGCCCTTTTTTAATCATAAAAGGATTTCCACATCTAGAGCATTCAACGAGCGCAACAATTAATTTATCGTTAGGTTCGGGCATAAAAGATAACTAATTAAAGTTTAAATTTTTTTAAATTTTAAATTATTAATTTAATAACTTTTTTATAATTTAATTCTTGATTTTTTTGATAGTATCTCATTATCAAGAAAGTTTATGATAAATTTTACATATTTTTTTTTATGGATTTATATCTTACAACAATATTTTTATTAATATTATTAGGTTTTTTAACGGGAACTCTTTCAGTTATTGCGGGAATTGGAGGCGGAGTATTTTTTGTATCCATAATGGTTCTTTTGTTTTCGTTGCCGATTAATATTGCCATAGATACATCTACATTCATAATTTTAACGTCTTCTTGTGCGGGATTTATAACTTATCTAAAACAAGAAAGAACAAATTTCAAATTAGCTTTGACATTTGGTGTTTTTTCTATTTTAGGAAGCGTTTTAGCCACTATTTTATTTTCATTTATTCAAATCGATAATTCAATTTTAAAGATTCTATTTGCATTGACATTACTCGTGGCAGGATTAAATATGATCCATAAAGCTATTAAAACAAAAGGAGGATTAACGAGTAAAGACCTGGAAAAGGGAGAATTCTCATTGCACGATTACGATTATAAAACCAATTTAAAAAAAGCTATTCCATTATTTATATTAGCAGGTTTTGTTGCCAATCTACTAGGAATTGGCGGAGGGATTATAAATACTCCTTCCCTCAATATAATATTTGGATTTCCTATCCATAATGCTACAGCAATTTCAACTTCAATAATTTTTTTCACAGCTATATATAATACAATCATTAAATGTCTCTTAGGGCAAATAGATTATCTAGTTGGCCTTCTAATAACCACTGGCGCTATTTTAGGTTCGATATTTGGTGCAAAAATATCAAGAAAAATATCGAAAACATATTTAAAATTTTTTGTGGCAGTAATCTTACTAGTTTTAGCAATTAGAATGTTTTTTTAGAGTTAATATGAAAAAAATATAATGGAAAACTGATAATATTATATGTAAACGAATTATGATGTAAGAAAAATAAAATAAATGAAGATAAAAAATGAACGAAAAAATTGAATTAGTAATTAAGGATAATATTGCGATTATAAGACTAATGGATCCAGAGAATTTTAACCCTTTAAATAAATACACCGGGAAAAAACTATTAGAAACTATAGAATCTATTCGAAATAATAGCGCTGTAAGATGTTTAATAATAACTGGCTCCGGAAAGGCTTTTTCAGCAGGTGGAGACATAAAACAATTTAAGGCGAGTATTGAAAATGACACATCAGGTCAAGTTATGGACGATTTAACGCGAGACCTTTATAAAATTGCGTTAACTCTGCGTCTTTATCCAAAACCTGTTATCGCGTCTGTAAATGGCTGGGCTGTAGGAGCTGGAATGAACCTCGCTCTCTCGTGTGATTTTATAATTGCCTCAGAAAAAGCGAGATTTAGGCAATCTTTTTCCAAACTCGCTCTAATTCCTGGATTCGCAGGAACTATTTTGTTAAGCCGTCAGCTCACATGGCAACAAGCAACACAAATGGCGTTTTTCGGAGATACTTATACAGCTGAAGAGATGAAAAAACTTGGTTTTATCAACGAAATCGTACCTCATGAAGATTTAGAGGAGACTTCTTTACAATGGGCTGAGCGACTCGCCAAGGGACCAACATTAACATATGCAAGGACCAAAAAATTATTCTTTGAAGCCCTCAGTACTCCATTAGAAGAACACCTTGAAATTGAGCGCCAAATGCAAGTAAAATCGGCTGAATCTGAAGATTATAAGATTGGCGTATTTGCTCTAAACGACAAAAAGGATCCTAATTTTATTGGAAATTAATAATAGTACAAAAATTCGCTTAAAATAATTTCTATAAATCTTAAATCCTTTTTAGAATAATATATATTAATTTAATATCGCGTAACTTAAAGTGATTCTTTCGATGAGTAAGGGATTTAGACTTCTAAGGGTTGAATATCTTTTTTCTGTGTTCGTTCCTTGTTTATTGAGCATATATTTAAACGATTACGATGTTTTTCCTCACATTTGGATATTAGCTGGATTTGGGTTTTACGCCATTACGGGAAATACGCTTAATGACGTAATCGATATGAAAGATCCAAACGAAAAGGAAACGCTAGAAAGAGTACAGGGTTATAGACGAAAAGAAATATTCACAATTTCTTTAGCAAGTTTTTTATTAGGGACCGTATGTTTCATGAATAGTATCATAGCAAACCTACTCTTAGGCGTTTATTTAGCTATTATCGTTATTTCTGTAATTTTCTATTGCCTATTTAAATCGCTGGTTATTATAAACCATATTATTTTAGGAATATCGCATATTTTTTTACCATATTTTATGATAAAAATCAACGCTGGCGATATTTCTATGAATTACTTTCCTGATCTAACTTTATTTGAGTTTTTAATAATACTTACTATAGCTTCTGTGGCATTTTCCGGTCAAATGCTTCACGAAATGATTGATGGAGATTCGTTATCAAAATTATCTCCAAAGGTTTCTCGATTAATAATCTGGATAGCATCTATAATATCGCTGACAATCGCTATATTTTCGTTAGTTATTACTCAATACATTATATTTCTACCAGTAGTCTTCTTTCCTTTTGGAATTATATATATTTTTAGGAAACCTAGAACGGATTTAGCCGGTAGAAGCTCGTTAAAAGATATAGGAATCATATTAGGAAATCTTACTTTCGTTTATATTATAATTTTGATCATAGCACCTTAAAAAAACCATTCTTAATAACGATTTTAAAAGATTATATACTTTTAAGCTAATAATAAATAAATGAATTATTAAAATCAAGAAGAGATAAAGAACAAAAAAATTGAGTTTGAAATGACTAAAATTGAACCCATTGATAGAGATTTTTTTTCTCCGTTTAATAAAGAAGCTTGCACTCTTTGTGGAGAATGTTTTCATAATTGCCCCATAATGGGACTTTCTATTGAAGAATCTATTGAGGAAATGAAAAAATTAATAGCTGGGAATGAAACAAAACGAGTGTTAATAGAATGTCAAAGTTGTCATTCATGTAATTTTTATTGCCCTGAAAATGCTCATCCAGCAGAGTTGATTTTGCAGAGATGGAATGAAAAGTACAAAAAAGAGGGGTTAAGAATCCGTGGGAAATATTACATGACGCTTTATCCGCACTACCCCAACTTCCGATCTTATGTTATGGACCACATGCCTAAAAAAACACAAGAACTTGTTAAATCATGGGCAGATTTATCTCCTTTAAAAGGTGACACGCTTACGTATCCAGGATGTAACATAATTACCTTTGCCGAGTTAACGCAAGCAAGCTTTTTTAAGGATCTAGATATTAGGGGTAGGCTTGAATATTGTTGTGGAGAAACATTATTTCGAACGGGATACGAAGACGAGTTATTTCAAGTTACTAAGAGGTTAGATAAATGGTTTAATATATTAAAACCCAAAAATTTGCTAGTTTTGTGTACAGCAGGAACTAATGTTTTCAAAAATGTACTACCTCAATATGGATTAACCTATAAATTTGATTCTATTAAATCTTATATCCAATATTTATGGGAAAAAATTGAGACTGGTAAAATTCAAATTACAAATAAATTAGATATGACGGTTTCGATTCAAGATTCCTGTTATTCAAAAATGTTTGGAGATGACTACATGGATTTACCTCGAAAAATTTTAGAAGCAATTGGGGTAAAAGTAATCGAAATCGAAGCATGTCGCGAAAATATGAGGTGTTGTGGAATTGGGGGCGGATTTTCTATGGATTCAGCGTATCACACAATGAAAATAAGATCAGCAACGATAAGGAACGTAAAAGAATTTAATAAAGCGAAAGTAGACGCTGTTTGTGTTTATTGCGCTGGGTGTTTAGCTACTTACAGCACTGCCAAAAAATTATACTTCGGGAAATTTAAAGTGTACCATATTATCGAACTGCTTCAGATGGCAATGGGAGAAAAACCTATGTCCAATAAAGAGAAAAAAAAGAGAGCCAAACACTTCTTTTGGGGCATAATGAAAAAGCAACTCCCGAAATTACCTTCGAAAAAAACATTTAAAATAGCGGATCTACCAGAAGATCCACCACCGTATAGCGAGGCGTATTAAAAATGGTGAGAATAAAAAGAACTCCTGCTTTCAGAGAAGACTTATGTGATTTGTGTGGACTTTGTTTTCATCTATGTCCTGTTCTACAATTACCTTTGGATGATGCAAAAGAAGAAATGCAAAATTTAATCAAAGGTCGAAAGTCAAAATATGTACTTGAAAAATGCAATACTTGTTTATCTTGCAATCTATACTGCCCACAAAATGCTAATCCATATCAATTGATACTCAAGAGATGGAATGCTTTGTATAAAGAGAGAGGTGCGCCTCCCCTTTACTATTTTGTTTGTCCCACTGAAGATCGTAACGTTTGGCAACTTCTAAATTTGTTTTTATCTAATCGAGAAAGAAGATGGATATATAAGTGGATGCATTATGTTCCTAAAAGCGAGGATACTGTTTTGTTAATTGGAAATTATACACATTTATTCCCATTTATCATTGGGGGTAGTAAACTGCTTGATTACTTCAAGCCTATTGATCGGATCGATCAATGGGAAGGAGGTGCTTACTTATACCAACTAGGATACTTAGATCTTGTACAAAAGATAGCTGAGAGGACAAAAAGAGATTTTGACAGTTGGGGCGTCAAAAATATAGTTGCCACTTTAGATGCTGTTGAGTATATCTTCAAGGAAGTCCATCCAAAGGAAATGGGGGTGAAACATGATCGGAATTTTATAAATTTTCATCGCTGGTTATTGGATAATATTAGCTCCAGAGAAGTCAATCTTCAAAACCAACTTAATCTAACGGTTACCGTTCACGATAACTGCTTTTCTAAAGCACTAGGAGGATATTGGGATGTGCCAAGAACAATATTGGAGAAATGTGGTTGTAAAATACTTGAGATGAAACATATTAAAAAAGATTCGTTATGTTGCGGGTTTGGAGCCGGGGCATCGTGGGTTAAGAATATGTCGCTACCTTTTGATATGATCTCTGAAGGGGTAAAAAAATTTAATGAAGCAGAAGAGACCGGCGCAAAAGCTCTTATAACTTACTGTGGAGGATGTCTTTATTTAATGTGGGCTACCAAAGAGTTGTTGAGGAGCAAAATCGATTTATATCATATCATTGAAATAGTCAGAATGTCAATGGGCGAAGAATTGAATTACCCTAAAGACCACATTAAACGAGCTTGGGATGTCATTGCGATTATAACTTACTCTTTGCTAATATCGACTTTTAAGAAAAACTTTTACATAAAAAGTATTACATACGACAAAGATTTAAGCACATATAAACCGAAGAAGTATTTACTATTAAGGTTGATAAGGTATCTGTTTGATTTTAAGTTAGTTAGAATCGTTTACGCTAAATTATTTTGTTCAATAATGCCGATTATGAAAACAAGATAAAGATAACAAACCTTTGGTGATGTAAAGTCTATATTCATATTTCAATTCATTATCCTAAACCAGGAAAAGAAAACCTATTGATAGAATCCATGCATAGATTTGGTAAATCTATGGAAGGTCAAAAAGGATTAATTATGGCGCATACAACTAAAGATGAAGATACAAATCGGCTTATTGGTTTAGCAATATGGGATTCTAAGGAAAATTGGTTAGCCGCAAGACCTACCATGATAGACGCTGTAAAGGACGATCCTTTTGATGAGTGGGTATTAAAATTACCTGAAGTATATTATTTAATTAAAGTTTAAATAGTGTTTCAATGGATTTAATAAATCCTAACTTCTTAAAAGAAGCAAGATTTTACGAAAAAATCGATGATAAGTTCTCTCGATGTTTAACTTGTGAGAGAAAATGTAAAATAGCAAAAGGAAAGACTGGCTATTGTCAGACTCGAATTAATAATGGTGGGATCATCTATACAATTGTTTATGGATTAATTCCTGCGTTATCATTCAATCCCATCGAGAAGAAACCGCTATTCCATTTTCATCCAGGGACTACGGCTGTAACTGTTGGCACCTATGGATGTAATTTCAGTTGTTTTTGGTGTCAAAACCACCATCTTTCACATCCAGGCGAAGTTTTAATTGATTTAGTCAGAAAATCAAAGGATTACCTTTCTCCAGAAAAAATTATTGAGCTTGCTATTAAAAATGATTGTCAAGGTACATCAATCTCATTTAATGAGCCTACACTACTATTTGAATATTCCTTGGATGTTTTTAAATTAGCAAAAAAGGAAGGGCTATACAATACATATGTTACTAATGGATATATGACTGAGGAAGTATTAAAAGAATTGGTGAAAAGCGGATTAGATGCCATGAATATAGATATAAAAGGTGATAGTTTTATGGTCAAAAGATATTGTGATAGCGACATAGAAAATGTATGGAGAAATGGAAAATTAGCGAAAAATCATGGTGTACACATAGAAATAACAACGCTTCTTATCGAAGATTTTAACACCGATGAAAAAATAATCAAATCAATTTCAGAAAGGATAATAACTGATCTGGGAAAAGAAACTCCATTTCATATTACTCGTTTTTTTCCGCATTACAAATCTCATGAACACGGTCTTATTAATCCAACTCCAATAAAATCTTTATATAAAGCATATGATATCGCAAAAAAAGTCGGTTTAGAATTTGTTTATTTAGGAAATTTGCCTAATTCGAAATATGAAAACACATATTGTCCTAAATGTTCAAGCTTAGTTATTGAACGATCTGGATTTGAAATTAATAGAGATTTTTTGAATTCTCATGGAAATTGTAAATTTTGTGGAAGAAATATTTCCAAATGAAACTAAGGGTTTTTAAAAAAAATTCCTTTATAAAGGTTTTTTTAATGAAATTCTGGGTAGAGATACCATTTATATATGGACTAAAAATATAATTTAATTACAAAAGACCGAAAATCGGTAAATTTTAGTTATTCACAGCTAAAATTATGCTTTATAACATAATTCTAAAGAAATCTAATAATCAATTAAAAAATTACATCTAATAACATAAAAAGGAGGGGGAAAATTATATCTGATTCTATTTCAAAAAAAAAAATTGAATATATCCAACAAAAAGACGAATTTGATTATTTAAAAAGCTTAATCGACTCTCTCGAAAAGGGCAATTGCGTCGGAATTTTACTACAAGGTCCACCGGGTACAAGAAAGACCCTATTAGCAATCTCGCTTGCTAAGGCATATAAAGCTTCTTACTATATTATTGACGGGTCACCTGACCTTGATAGAAGAGATATCGAAGGTAATTGGGAACTTTTAAAGGGCGATACTAAATTTAATTATGGGCCTCTTACTTTAGCCATTAAGGATGCAAATAATGAGGGAATAGCTTTTATTATTATTAATGAAATTAACGCTATTCGCGAAAATGAACAAATATCGCTAAATTCTCATTTATCTGAAAATCATATCAACTTAATTTCAAAAGGCTTTGAAAAACACGAATTAAATTCTGAAAGTAAATTAATCATTATAGGAACTATGAATAAAGGAGTTATTGGTATTAATAAATTACAAGAGGCTTTTGAAGACCGCTTTATCATATCCCCTGAAATATCTTATCCGTTAAAAAACAAAGAAATTGATATTGCGAGCAAAATCTCGGGATGTAAGAAAAAGATTGCAGAGATTGTTGTAGATGCTGCCCGCCAAATTAGGAAACAGGCGATTCAGGATTATTCGATAACAAAAATATTCTCAACTCGCTTAGTAGTAAATTTCTGCATGGTAATTTCTCTGATGCCCCCTAAATACTTAAAACATAACATCGAAAATGTAATTATCAATAAACTCGGAACTAATACTGAAGAAAAGAAAAGTATCGCCATGATTCTTGATGGAAAGATGTTCGAGACCAAGTTAAAGGAAGAATTAATTAGAAAAAAGACAACATTAATGAGCTGGGAATGTAAGTTAGATAAAGATTCACTCGACCAACTACTTACTAATACTAAAGCATGTTTTACTAATTATATTAGTAAATATGGTCGATCAAATGCGTTTAGACATAACGGAAATATAATGTGGAAATTGATTCAATGGATGTGGTTAAATAAAAGGGAAACTTTACAAAATTATTTTCAACTGACAGAGATTCTAAGCTTACATACACAATACAAACAACAAACAGGAAAAGACTACATTTACAACGGAAATATAACTTTAAGTTATATAAAGTGGATATATCAACAAAAACCCGAAGATTTAAAGAAGTTTATGAAAAATATATATCCTGTTTTATAACTTAAAACATATGTAAATTACCTAAAATCAAATTAAAAAGCTGCGTAATCGATTTGACTGAATTAATAGACCTATTTGAAAGGGATTTTACTTCCGATGTATTAGCTTTAACTAATATTGGAAAAAGAATTAGTGGAAACAAGGATATAATGATACAGTATATAGGCAATATTCCTGCGGTTTATACTGATTGCAAATTTATATATTTACCTAACAAATTTAAAGAGGATATAAAAGCGGCCCAAGGACTTGTTGCTCACGAAAGCGGTCACATAGGATACGGTTCATTTGAACTAGGATTGATAAAATTGATTGATGGCCTTGCTAAAAAATATAAATTACCACCGCTCTTTATTAAAAATTTAATTAACGTCGTTGAAGATGTAAGAATTAATGGTATAAATGATAAAAAATTCCCTGGTTTTTATAGAAATTTGAGGGAGTTAACATGTAAGATGTTACCACGAATTAAATCATCGAATAAATCGAACAATGACATATTATTATATATCAATTTGTATATGGAAGATTTCGACGAGTTCCAAAAAAAACCATCTTTAGGAATGTTTAATCTAAGTGAAAAAGATTGGAAAGGAATTTTGAAGGTTAAAAAATTTCTTTTAAAGTCGTTAAACCCTAGTGCATCTATTATTTCGTGTGATGTGTTATGCAACATTCTCAAAAAGTATTTCCCTGAAAAAAATTCGAGTTCGACACAAAAGAGAGGTAATCCCAATCCTAATATTAAACCTAATCCTAATATGAACCCCCATCCTCAAATGAATACTATCAACTACATGGAAATAAATGCTCGAAATAAAAAAAAAAAAGAAAAAACAGACTTAGATAAAATAAGCGAAAATCTCATAGAAAAGCTAAAAAACACTAAGTTATGTCCCGAGGATTTGTACGATTTAGAGGACCTTACTGAAGAATTAAATCCTAATGGAGAAAAAAGCAGTAAAGGAAAATATAAGAATCAAAATAAAGGTAAAAAGAAAAAGAACGGAAAAGGAGATGAAAAAATAGATAAGGAACATGGTAAAAGCAATAAAAGTGAAGATCTAAAGGAATCTAATAAAAAAATTAAAAATAGTTCTCAAGATGATGAACTTAATGATCTCATTAAAAAAAAATTTAATTTGGATGATTTAAAACCAAAGAAAGAAGACCATATCTCCATTAACAATGAAAGAAAAAAAGATAAATTCATAAAAGAAATTAGAAAACTTGTTAAGAACGCGGATGATGCTATGAAAGAACGACTATTGATTTTAGGGGGCGGTAAATATTTTATTAGTCCAAGTAAGTGTGAACGTGAAAGAAAAGTAATCGATGTTACAATTGAAAGTCAGAAAATGTGTCCTGATACTATGACTTATGTCCAAATTAAAGCTAAATATCATGGGATAATCAAAAAAATGAAATCAATTTTTGCTGATTTGAAAAATAAAGCTGCAGTTGATACATTTCAAAAGAAAGGGAGGCTAAATAACAAATTTATAAAGGCAATTACCAGTGATTATCAATTTAAGCAATGCTTTACAAGAAAAATAATAAAGAAAGAATTGAGGTTGCTACTAATAGTAGATATTAGTGGGAGTATGAAAGGTGTTAAAATTCGAGCAGCAAAAATAGCAATGGTAATGTTGTATGAAGCACTTGAAGATTTGGCGAAAATTAGAATAGTTTTGTTTACAGGTGGATATGACGCTTTAAATATTTTGGTGAAGGATTTTAACGAGCCTCTTAAACTTAATTACTTTGATAAGTTTGGTTTTCACTATACTTCTCGTCAAAATTTAGATGGAATTTCAATAAAACACGAGTCTGAAAGATTGGAAAAGAAAGATATTATAATAGTCGTATCAGATGGGCAACCCTCGGCAAATGGGGGATATAGCTTGTTTGATGCGATACCCGATATTCATGATGTTAGAAAACGCTTCAAAATATTTGCGTTTTCTATAGATTCCCAAGGTGAATATTTGAACAAAATGTATGGGAAAGATTGGATACTAACAAGTTCTCGAAACGAATTAGAGTTAGGCAACAAAATGCTGAAATTTTGCCAAATAATCGTAAAAGAGTTTTATAGATAAAGGTTAACAATAAATGAAAATGGTAGAGAAATCAAACAAAGATTTTAAAATTTTTTTAAAATAATTGAAAGAAAGATTAATAATTTATTTCATAACTCATAGATACTTTTTCAACCAACTTACTGTTTCCTTAATAAATTCTTGTAAGTGTTTTTTTTCAAAATCATGAGTTGCGTTTTGAACTTCTACTAACTTATGATTGTTATCTTGAGGCATCAAACTGAATGCTTTCTTTGTCAATTCCAAAGGGACTTTTTCGTCCTTAGTGCCTTGGACTATAAGAGTTGGGAGATCTAATTTCTTTAAAGCAGGTCTTACTCGAAATTTAGCAATCTCCGTCATAAAACTCATATCTATTATGACAGGTTCTCCTTCTCCAGATGATGGAATTTCTACGGGACCCTTATCTAAATCCTTAAACCACTCAGCTTGATCCCCTCCTGTGTGAAGTAAAAAGAAAGGAGCCCAAAATATGTATGTTATAATTCCAGGTAAACTTGCTTTTAATACCGTCTGACCGCCAAATGAAAGACCTAATACAGCAATTCTTGAATATCCTTGATTTCTGATCCATTCATAAACCTTTTCTAGATCAGAGGCTTGTTTTGATAAATTAATAGTCTCTCTTTTATTTTCACCAGAGCCCGAGAAATCAAAGATAAGTGCATCATAACCTTCTTTATTTAAAGCTTTAGCTGTTTCAGGAAAGCGCCCCCACTCGTATTTATCACCTGTAAAACCATGACACATTATAAGGATGGGAGGTTTTGTAGAATTGTTTTCTTCTGATGCTATAAAATATACTCCATGAAGATCATTCCCATTCATACGGGGGATTAATACTTTTCTTTCTTCCATAGAAATTACCTATTATATGAAAAAAGTATAATAAAAGTAATGATTTTAAAGTAGAATCATTTTTAAAATTAATTTTTAAATGAATATTTCTTAGCAAAAAATCTTAAATAGAACTGATCCCTTGATAAAATAATTATTAAATAGAGATTATTGTGGAAATTATGACTGAAGAATATGCTGATTTAAAAGGAGTCAAAATTTGTTATGAAATTCGGGGGGATGGTGATCCTCTTATTTTAATTCATGGATTTGGAACTACTAAAAATGATTGGAAATTAGCTCAAGTGGATACTTTATCAGAAAAATTTAAAATAATAATTTTCGATAATAGAGGTGCCGGGAAATCCGATCACCCAAATGAACCATATCTAATGGAAATTTTCGCAGATGATACAAATGCTTTAATGGAGTATCTTAAAATAGAGAAAGCGCATATATTAGGTTCTTCATTAGGAGGTATGATCGCACAAACTTTTGCAATAAACTATCCTAATAGAATAAATAAATTAATTTTAATAAATACAACTCCTAGTTTCCCAAGTAATCCAAGCGGAATTGAGATGTATAAAAGAAATAAAATTACTAAATATAATGCCATTTTAAAAGATCCTGAAAAAGCGTTTTGGGAATATGGTATCTCAGGGTTTTCTCGTAATTTTAAAAAAATGCTACAAGAAAATCCTAAAAAGAAATTTCATGGATTATTTTCTGCTGAGGATATGATGAAAGAAATGATTAATGACCCATCAACACCACAAGATAGTGAAAATCAAACCAATGCCCTTATGCATTATAATGTATTAAATAAATTACACACTATTAAGAGTGAAAGTCTGATAATTACAGCCACTCATGATCGTACTTTGCCAAAGATGTTGAGTGAAAAAATCCATGAAAAAATACCAAATAGTAAATTAATTGTAATCGAAAAAGCAGGACATGGTTCTCCTTTAGAGAAAGCACCAGAAATAAATCAATATATCATAGACTTTCTAAAGAATTAAACTTTATAATCTAATTTTTCATTTATTTAGTTTTTATGTGTGAAAATTTTCTGGAAAGATAAAACAAGTGCCGGAAATGCAATAATTGCAACAATAATCCCTAACCAATAAGGTGGGAGCGAATCAAGTATGAAAGGTCCTAATAATGGCCCAATAATTTGAGCAATACTGTCTAAAGCAGAAGAAATACCATTTATTTTACCTTGTTCTTTTGGTGAAACTGTTTGACTAATTTTGCTATTCATAGGGCCCCGGGTTAAGGAAGCGGCAAAGCTAATGAACATGAAAAGAATAAAAATACCAAAAATATTTGTTGAAAAACCCACTAAGAAAAAGCAGACTAGAAAAATAGCCAAACCCAAGCGTATAGCATTATCTTCCCCAAGTTTCCTAATAGTTGGTTTAAAAAGAGTAAATCTTATTCCTGCCCGAAATATTCCAGATGCCATAAATAAGATTGAAATGTCGATTGGCGTAAGATTTAAAACGCTAACACTGAAAAAGGAAAGGGTAGACATTACAATAGTAAAGGAAGTTGTATGAAAGCCCCAGAGAGCTAAAATATAAAGAGCGCTTTTATTATTTATTATTTTAGGCAAAACTTCAATTTTGCTTTCATGAGGTTGAATTCTTTTTTCCTTCGGCCATGTCTCTTCCAACATAGCTAGCGTAACAATAATTGTAATTATTGTTAGACCGGCTGCAAATAATCCTGGTCCTAAAAGACCAAACCACGTAAAAAGAACACCGCCAATTCCCGGTCCTATTAGAGATGCTAATACATGGGCGATCCCAACATTAGCCATTTGAATACCTCTATCTTTTGGTGGAACTTTATCGCTAATGATAGCTTTAGCAATTGGAAAATTTCCTCCAAACATTCCATCAATCATGCGCGCTAAAAATAACATCCATATTGAGTTTGAAAAAGCGGTTAATATAAACGCTAAACATGTACCGAATTGAGAAACCAAAAGTAATGGTCTTCTCCCATATTTATCGCTGAGTTTTGCTAAAATTGGCCCAAAAACAAAGCCGAACATTGCATTAACAGAGAATATTAAACCGATCATCGTCATAGAGGTATTAAAGAGATCACTGAAAAAACCTACCATAGGAAAGAAAATTGTGAACCCCAGTACATCAATGAAAATAGCAATCCATAAGGGCGTTAATGTTCGATATTTGAATAATTTTCTATTGCTATTTTCGGTCATATTTTAAAAGTCCTAAATTATTTTTAAGAAGAATAAGACAAGAATGCACTTAATATTCCCTAAACTTATCAAGTAAAATAGATGATGACTATTAAATTATACTTAAAAATATTTTGTATTTTTTATATAGATGAGATTTTAGCTTAAGTAATTTTACCATTTAAGCAAAAGAAAGCCACTTCCCTTATAGATTGGATGAGTTTTACACCTCAATTACTAAATCTATTAAGGCATATTTTTTAAAAACATTCTTAATTTATTTTTTAATGTGAATAGAGCTTATAAATTTAGGTTGTATCCTAACAAAGAACAGAAAGAGCTTTTAGATAAGACTTTTGGCTGTTGTAGATTTGTGTATAACAAAATGTTAGAAGAAAGAAAGACGATTTATCAAGAATTAAAGGAAAATAAAGAAGAACTCTATAACTATAAATATAAAACTGAGAAAGAATTTAAGGAAGAAAGTCCTTTTCTAAAAGAAGTAGATGCGAAGGCATTGCAATCTGAATGGAGGCATTTAAACTCCGCCTATGAAAATTTCTTTAAAAATATAAAAGAGAGAAGACAAAAGAAGACTATACGATATGTCGGATATCCTAAATTTAAATCTAAAAAAAATAGGCAATCTTATACCACATATAACATAAATAATAATTGTAAGATAGATTTTAAAAAAAAGATATTAAAATTACCCAAGATCAGGACTTGGATCAAGTATAAGGATGACAGAGTTTTTAATGAAAAGATAAGGCATATAACAGTTTCTAAGTCCAGATCAGGTAAGTATTTTGCTTCAATCCTAATAGAGATTGATAATACTATATCTCCTAAGCAAATTCTAGAAGAGAATAAAATTATTGGGTTTGATATGAGTGCTTCTAAGTTTCTGATAACAAAAGAATTTGAGCTCTCAAGTCCCCGGTTTTATAGGAAAAAGGAGTCCAAGCTAAAGAGATACCATAGAGAAGTTAGCAAAAAGAAGAAGGGATCTAAAAATCGAAATCGGACAAGGATTGAATTGGCTAAAGAGTATAAAAAAATAGCTAATAGAAAAAGGGACTGGATTCATAAGATCACTCATCTTCTCAGTAAACATTTTGAATGTGTTGTTTTAGAGAATCTAAATATTGAAGGGATGAAACGATTTAATTCAAGTGTCTCTAAATCAATAACTTTAGACTTTTCTTGGTATCAATTCGTCTCTATATTAAGATATAAAATGGAATCAAAAGGAAAACATTTGATATTGATAGGTCGTTATTTTCTAAGCTCTGTTCTCAATGTGGGTTTAAAAACTTAGAACTGAAACTAAGTGATAAAGAATGGACGTGTCCTAAGTGTAATAGACATCACTACAGAGATATTAATGCTTCCATTAATATAAAGACTGAAGGATTAAAGATTTTAGAAGAAAACAATATTGCGATCATTTATAATAATGATAAGGCGGTAGGGACTACCGTTTCTGCGTTTGGAGAGGATATAAGACTGATGTTGAGTCAGCAATTCTCGATGAATTACGAATCCACTACATTTAGGTAGTGGTAGTTCAATTATAAGACTCTCTATTTGAATAATTTTATATGTTAATACTAGATGATTAATCTAGCAAAAAAAAGTTAAAAGTTATTTATCGTCCTTCAAAAAGAGGTTAATTTTAAAATTCATTAGAGTTATTTTGTTTTTAAGAAAAAAAAAAGAATCGTAATTAATGATGTCTGAAACTTATGAGAACTTTATGATTTATGGATTAGAAAGTACTGGCGAAAAAATAAAGTTAGATATAACAGAAGAAGATTTTCGCGCTAATAATGGAACGAACATATTAAATCCTTACCAAGTACTAGTTATCGTAAAAGAAGGGTTGAGGAGAATATATATTTGGAAGGGCGTTAAGTCCCCCGTTAGAAAAAAATTTATTGCGTCGCAAGTCGCAGCACAATTACAAAACGATTTAGTCGTTAATGGTCACTTTCATAGGTGTAAGATAATTTCGGTCGACCAAGGAGACGAACCAAGCGATTTTTTGAGAGCGTTTGATTTTGAATCAACAGAAATTCCAGAAATCTTGGAAGCTAATAAAAGCGAATTTGGACAGATTCAACTTGTTTCTACGAGTATCACTTCTAAAACTATAGAAAAGAAAGTTTATCAATGGGGGGGACCTCCTCCTGCTTTAAAAGCTAATAATACAATTATCAAACAAGTAAAAGAATCCGATAAAGCAATAACGCCAAAAAGCAAAGACATTATTAAACCTCCCGAATTAGATACTAAGAAAAGAATCGAAAAGATTATAGCAAATGAAGTCCCAGCTAATTTTAAGCGTCAAAATTTGATTTTGGGAAACTTCGAAATTTACGGAGCAGTTATCAAGAAAGCAAAAATTTTCGGAAAAGAAGTGGAAGAGGTCGATTGGGAGCCCGTTAACTCCTTACCTCACGATGTAGTCGAGTTAGATAATCGCACTTTAAGAATTTATTTCAATGGAGAAAATGGGACAATTAAAGGATTAGAAATACTTCAAAAAATTGGCGCTCTTCAAATTGAAGAAAAAGATAGCAAATTAGATTATAATAAACGGACAGTAAAAGATTTGAAGCAATATTGCCAAGAACACGACATAAAAATACATTCGTCGTATAAAAAAGCAGATATTATAAAACTTATTCAACACGGGCCCACTCAAGGTGTTACTGAACAAGAGATTAACTATAACAAGTGGACGGTAAAACTACTAAAGGAATTCTGCCAAAAAAATGAAATTAAAGTGCGATCTTCTTATAGAAAAGCAGACTTAGTACGACTTGTGAAAGAATATAATGAAAAATAAGAAAGAAAAAATTAATTGTAATGTTTAATTACATCTAAGAATTTTTTAATTCTTCAAAACTCTCTTCTAATTGATCTAAATATACCTTTCTTTTTCCAGGTATAACTTTTTCAGTTAAAATCTTTGCTTTATCGTAGCAGGTTGTAGCTTCCTCAAGCATTCCTATACTTTTATAACATTTCGAGAGTTTTAGGAATGTATGAAACGCAAACCATCCCGTTGGATTCATCTCTAACGCTTGATAAAATTTTTCTATAGCTGCTTTATACTCCTTAGCAAACATTAATATTTCACCGTATGTATCATATAAATTTGCCTGAAGTGGATCGAGTTCGATTGCTTTTTCAATTGTGTCTAAGGATTCTTCGAATTTTCCTAAACTACTTAGAAATATAGATAGGTTGTTTAGCATACCTATCGAGTCAGGGTAAACTTTAAGACCTTCTTCAAGAATTTTAACTCCCTCTGTTATGTTTCCTGATGCATAATAAGAGAACGATTTCATCTGGAGAATATTTTTATCTTCTTTAGGAAATTTCTCAAATAATTCATCGTAGAACTCTAATACTTCGTCTTGTTTATCGTCATAAGTTAAATATATGTGAGCTTTTGTACTATAAATATCGAAGTGTTCCGGACTTAACTCGATCGCTTTATCAATTGCTTTTATTGCCTCGTTAAAACCATCTGTTTCGTTTAATATATAACTTTCCAGTTGATAATACCTGGACAATTTCTTCTCGCTTTGTTCCATTGTTTTTGCTTTCTGAAATTCTTCTCTAAAAAGCTCTTTGTTTGCTTTACTCGAATCCAAATTGTAGACTATATTGAATCCGTGAACAAAACCGGTGATAATGTGAGTAAGCGGGTGATTTCCGTAATGAAATTTTACCTTGTTGACGATTTCTAAGGCTTTCTCGAATTTTCCTCGTGCTAAATACGAGTAAGATAGTATCAAATACGCTGCCGTATCAACGCGGGGGTTATGTTTGAGTAAATTGAATTCTACTACCTGTTTAATCCAATTTTTACCCTCTTTATAATTGTTTGTGATCGTGTATAATAGAGCTTTCATTACTGAGAGTTCCAAGTCCTTAGGATTTGTTTCAATTAGTGAATTAATAAGTTCCAAAGGTTCGTCAATTGATTTTACACAGCACTCTTTATCTGTTAGGATGCTCAGGAATTTAGTTCGTTGGAGCAAAAAATTATCAGGATGTTCAGCTAATGCTTCTTCAACAATGTCTAAAGCTTTATTGTGATCCAGATTTATTAGTATTTGTGCTTTTTGAGCAATAAGCGACACATCGTAAGTCCTGCTTAACCCTGATTCGATGGTTTCTAACGCTCTATTGAGTTTACCCATAAAGAAATAGGTTATTGATTGAAACAAATAACCAATATATTCGTCAGGGTATTTATTGATGATTTCTTCAGTTAGCTCGAGCGAATCTTCTAACTCCCCATTGTAAGTGTAAAATAAATCTTTCAGAAGCAATAACTCGATATTACTTAAATTCTTTAGATTCTCTGTTAGCAAATCGTTTACTTTAGATAGTTTCCCTCTCGCTAATTTGCGTTCAATTTTCATCAAAAATTCCGAATTCTTAGGAAAGTATGTCTTTTTGAACTGAGATGTTCTAATAAAATTTATTTTAGTCAAATAGAATATGTCCAAGGTATCGAAAATTCTGTTGTGTAAGAAGTAATACGCTTCGCTATCGGCCGATTTGAACATCGTACTCGCCGTTTCAGATGTATCAAAACTTTGAATTACCTCGAATACATTTTGGAAAGCGATCCCTTTTATTTTATCTGTGTGGTTTATCAAACTTTTCTCGCTCTCAAATTTATACGCCAAATGCTCGATATACTCAGGAAGGAATTTTTTTAGAGCCGGTTTCAAATCGTCGTGGAATAAATTACTACACATTTCGCTCGTTATATCTTCAAGTAACTCGTTGATATCGGGTATGCGATATTGAACTCCACTCGCGTTCTGGAATTTACTCAAATAGGTAAACTTCCTAATATAATCCTCGATAATTACATTTAGCATTTTTTCTAACCGCTCTTCTGCCTGAATGTAGTAAGTGTATTTATCGCTTACATTTAATTTAAAGAAGTGTATCGGATAGATGTTATCTTCAACGATCTTCTCAATGAAGAAGTTCAGTGTTGTTAGCTTTATATCGTATTCTAAAGCAAAATCTTTAGCCGTGATATACTTAGGGTATTGATCCGGGTGATTAATAGCGAGATAAAGCAAAATTTTATCAAAATCCACCTCGTCGGACAAGGTGCTTTCAACCTTAGTATAATCCAACCTAAGCACCATGTTCAAAAATCTGTATTTTATCCCATCATCATCGATATCGTAATCGTTAAAAAACTCCATTACCTTGTCTGTTATTACCTCAACTCTCTTGCTCTCTTCGTCTAATATCGATTGGCGATCCAAATCGTATTTTTTTAACATATTGAAGTATTCTAATTCACCTGAATTAGTAATCTGATACTCACGGTTATCCTTTTTAACATAACCAGTTTCAAGTAATAAATTCAAATTCTTTGACAATGAAGATTGATTAATTCTGAGGGGCTCCTCAAGGAAGTCTGACCATTTACAATGGTGGTTATTATATAACATCCAAAGAATCCAATCATCGTAATTTCTCTTAATTGTTATAGTCTCAGGTGGATAATTCAATGTTTTTTCAAGCGCACCTTTAACTTGAAGATCAGTATACTTTTTTCTACCTTCAGGTGTAATCTTATACTTACCCTTCTTCTCCTTCTCAATAAAACCATTATTAATTAGGATTGTAAGATATTTCGACAAAGTTGCTTGACTTATATTTACAGGATCCGATTTAAAATCAGACCATGAACAATGGTCGTTATTATAGAGCATCCAGAGTATAATATGCTCAAAATCTTTGTTGATTTTCATAGGTGTAATTATACCTTCAGGTGGAAATTTTACTATACTCATACTTATATAACGGTTTCGTAGCTATTTAAGGTTTGTTATTCGCACTATACTTCGAAGTTCGTTCGAACTTCCTAAAGTTAAACTATATAAGAACTGCGAATCTAATAAAATTAACAACAAAAAAAAGAACTTAAAAAAAAAAGTGATAAAAAAAATGGCACAAGCAATAGTAAAAAAATCCATTTCCAAGGACGACATAGAAATTGCGGACCCAATTTCTGCCCAAGATCAGGCACCTGAGGTGTTAAAGCCTCAGGTGCAGGTCAAAGCAGCGCAAAAAAATCAAGTTAAATTACAATCACCTAAGAAAAAACTCTTGAAAGTGTTTGCAAAAATCAAGTATAACGCGAGGATTTCGGAAGAGGAAGTCTGTATAAACAAGTATAATGGGCAAGTAGACGCAAAGCTTCTTGGAGTTCGCAATTTCATATTAAAAATCTAATTAAAAATAATTTTTTTTTAACCAAGATAAAAAACAAGAAAGAAAAAAAACCAAAAATAACAGAAAAGAGGTATAGAAAAATGAGAAGAGAAGAAAAGGAAGTAGAAGATGTAAGATTAGTTGAAGGATTTAATCCGGCATACTTAATTTGTAGATTTTAATAATAAATTTTTTTTTTTTAATTTTAAACCAAAAATAAAAAACATAACCCCAAAAAAAGCGAGGTAAAAAAAGATGGAAGAAAACGAGAAAAGAATAATAATAATCAAAAACGCAGGATACCTTCCTGAGCGTTTAGAGTTTTAATATAACTTAAATTTTTTTTTAATTCAATATTCAAAATTTAACCAAAACAAAAAACAAATCAAAAAAAACAACCAAGAAATAAAAACGAGTGAAAAACAATGAAAAGAAAAGAGAGAATAGATAATAAAGCGATCCTAAATCCTACAGGATATAATATTATATTTTCCAGATATTAGAACTAAATTTTTTTTTTACTTTTATTCTATATTTCAATTCTTATCAGATTAACTCATCCATATTGGTTTTGTTAAAAGGGATAATATTTACGAGAATGGGTAAGATTTTTGCCTTTAATTAGTTTTTTCAAGTCATTTTCAATTGATTTCAGTTCGTAATCTCCTTCCACCTTAATTTCGTATATTTGTTCAAATTTCTCCTTATTCGCGTGATTTACAGCATCATTGTGTATCTTATACAAACTAAGTAAGTAAGATTTAGGTTTGTCAAAAAGGGATAATGTT
Organism: Promethearchaeota archaeon Loki_b31; assembly: GCA_005222975.1. GTDB lineage: Archaea > Asgardarchaeota > Lokiarchaeia > Sigyniarchaeales > SOKP01 > SOKP01. The sequence goes on along the minus strand of NJBI01000024.1, from coordinate 11,826 downwards.
ATACAACGCAAGCATCCTTTTTGAGTAGGATGTTCCTTTTCTTGTAGAGTTATTTTAATTGTATTTCCTTGAGATTTAATTTTGATATGAAATGGACTAATCAATTCTTCTAGAGTATCTAAAAGCTCTATAATGTGATCTGGAATATTATTTCTAGTTTCGTAAATGCTACATTCCTTGCGAGAATTATTAGATAATACACAGATAATATAAAAATTATAATATTTAAACTTTTAAAACTCAATTTTAAAAAAAAATCGTAAAGCTGCTACAAGTTTCTCCCTAACCCGTAATAAACTAATAATCCCGCAACTATTTCCGTAACAAAAGCAAAGACGCTCCAAAGCATTTTAAAGAGCTCATTAGATGTAGTTATAAAATATATACCCCCGTAAAATACGATCATCATAAGGGTAATCCCAAATAAGTATAAGCGTAATCTTTCTTTTAAATTACGAGCTTTAAACACACGATACAATCGTATGGAGTAATGCACAGTTGGGACAGTAATAAAACAGGTAAAAAAAATAGATATAATAATAAATAAAGGTAGGCTATATATTGGAATCCAATTTAAAGTAAAACTTATTCCTCCAGGTAGAAAATACAATAACGAACATAAAACGCCATAAATTACTATGATACCAATTATTTTTTTAATTGTAAAAATTTCTTCCAGTTTTAAAATTATATTAATAAACATAACGATAAAAATGAAAGAAAATAAAATTAAGTAAGAAGCTAAGATATAAATAATAAATAAAATATTTTTATTGCCTAAAGGTGTAATTATGATAAATAGAATATTAAACATAAGCCCAATAGCCATAAGAATATAAAATGCAGATAGAGTAATAGTAGATCTATTCCTTTTTCTTTTCAAAATCTTAAATGCCAGAATAAAAAACAGAACTATTATGAAAGCTTGAGATATAAAAACAATTATTATTCGTGTCCAATCTACACTTTGAAATATCATTATACCTTATTATATTTTTTATTTATTAGGTTATGAATATCATTATAACTATATAAAACCTTACAAACTTAGATATTAAGACCCTTTGATATTAACTTGTCATGCAATTTTTTCATAAAAGTAGATAATAGTTATAATTCCAAAATTAGCGGATTCATATTGATATAATCATATCCTAAAACTTTAGGTGCTAAAATCATTTTTTTTGCTTTTATAATTCCAGAGAATATTACTTCAAACGCAAGATAAGAAGCCGTCATCCTTACTACTGGAGCAAAAGACACTAGCGGTAGTTTTCCGGATAATAAACCTTTAACTGTACCTTTTTCCCGATCGTACCTTTTCCGAACTTCGGGGAATTTTTGTAACTTATCTAAAATTTTTATTTTCATGTCAATTATAATATCTTCAGAATTTCTAATTTCACTAATACTCAATTTTTTTGTGTTAAATTTATAGCATGTTTCATAATCGATACTTTCATAAGTAAACCACCAAGCCCAAAGATAAGGAATACCCCACGACTCTAATAATGGAATTTTCGCTTCTAAACACTTACGGGCAATATAAATTGATGTAACAGGATCGTCAAGGGTTAAAACTGCAATAGATACATGTTTTAACATTATTGATATATTATCTTCGTTTACTTCAAGGGATTTACATACTTCTATGTCTGGATTAATTTTTTTCAAAATTTCTTCAGTAACATCGATCTTTTGCTTTCCGATATCCTCTCTAAAACATAGTTGTCTATTAAGATTTGATTCTTCAAATTTTCCGTGATCGCAAATAATAATATGTTCGCATCCCGATCTTACTAAATTTTCTGCGAGCGGTCCACCTAGCCCTCCAACTCCAAAAATCGCTACAGTCGTATCTCGAATTTTTTCCTGTTCTAAAACAGATACTAAACCAATGTTCCTATTTATAAAATTCGTGTAAAACTTTGACCAATTTACATGCTTCCTATTTTTAGCCATTATTAACTTTCAATATAAGATCCAAAAACTTCGTATATGTAATTTATATTGAATACAAAAAAATTATATGCGTTCGCTTAAGCGGAAGCCCGTCTTTTTCGCTCATCTCTTTAGTTCTAACTACATGGCTCCCGACAAAAGTTGTACAATATCGAATATTATGTTTTAATGCGTTATCAAGAAGATCTTTAGCCATTAACCATCCTAAACCTTTATTTCTATGTTCTTTATCAATTACAATCGTTAATAGAACAAAAGAATCTTTATTAAAAGGATCTGGAGTGCCAATAAAACATCCGATTAACTTATTAGTTTTTATATATTTTAGAAAGACGAGCATGAACGGGTTGCCATACTGTTTTATAAAGTCAAAATAATTATCGAAGATTCCCCCTGAATCTGGAGTCACCACAGATTTAGGAGGTAAATTTTTAGAGTTTAATAGTAAAAATTCATGCTTTATCTTAGCAAAATCATCCCAATTATTAAAATGAATTAGTTCATAATCGCTGAAATCGTAGTTCTCAATAAAATGTAAGGGTATTGGTTGAAATTCACCTTCATATGAAAACTCCTTTAAGATTACAGAAAAACCTTTTCGGCTAAAAATTTCATTATAAATTGGTAGATTTACAGGTTTATGAATAGAAAGCTTTGTAGAACTTCCCTTTTCCATAAAACCCCACCCATAAATGATTGTTGGGATATTAATAGGACCCCGAATGAATTTATACTTGGTTTTTTTTGCATATTCTATTAGTTTATCAATCATAAATTCTATTTTAGCTGTTTTATCGCCTATGACTCCGAAAAAACCAAAATATAATGTATCCTTTTTATAATGATACACTAATACATGAGCAACAATATTAGCTGTCTCAACTAAAACAATTGAATTGGCATGAAAATGGATAAGATCATGTAATATATATTTATCAAATTCTGGCCAATGAGGTATATTCGTACCGATACAAAGAAGCTTTAAAATATCTCTAGGATTCTTAACAATTTTAATCTCTTGAGAAAAAGGTAATTCTTCAGCTTCTATTTCTATTCCTTCCCCTAAAGTTAATTTTATCTTACTATTCATTACTAAATTCTTCTTTTTTAATATTATTAACAAATTTAAAAGCTAAGTTTTATTGATCAGAAATCCCATAATGGTCTAATCGTTCTTAGAAAATCTTCAGTTTCTGGGATTAGTTTTAAATGATTATTAACTTTACCTTCATAATAAACAAAAACAATTTGATCTTCGAAGACACCATTCTTCTCATTATATTTAAAACTAGGAATATATCCGAATGGAGTTAAATTAGCATCACATAAAATAGTTTGATGAGAGGGGTGATAAGCTGACACGAAGCATTCAAAATAGCGAATATTATAATCTTTAATTAATTGCTTAACTTTTTGAACAAAAATTAACAATTCTTCTTTATTTGAAACTTGATATTCCGTTTTTTCAAAAATTTTGTTAATAGGATTATGTAAAAATGTGATGTTAGAATCCCTATTTTTAATGGAAATGATAAATTTTTCATTTCCAATACTATCACTCTCTGCTTTTTCAATTAAATTATTTTTAATATAATTAATTTCTTTTTTGTTAAAATTTAATTTTTTATACTTTTTAACTTGAGGAAGCCCAATTTGCAATTTTTTAGCAGTATAAGCATAACAATTTAAAATTTGATAGATTATTTTAGGTTTTTCTTTAGACCTGTATTTATACAATGCGTCGCTATCATATATTATGAATAAAAACTCTGATTCCTCACGATTAAAGAAGATGTCTTTCTTAGGAAAAAAAGCAATTGGTAGTAAATCTATAAAAATACTTAAAAACTGAGTTTTATTATGAGCCGAACGAATCTCGCAGGACCATGATAGAATTTTTTTCTCATAATTATTCAATATTGAATAGTATCCTGCTAGTAAAAGTTCAAAAAGAGCTGTAACACCTTGAAATCCTTTCTTAACAGCTAATCCGTGGAAGGTAGCACTTTTGGTTTTAAGATTAATATCAAAGCCGATACAACCAATTATGTGGTTATTATTTACCTTAAAAACGAGCCAATAAAAAGTTGGATTTTCAATCATTTTCCGTACTTCTAATTCGCTCTCCATTTCTTTGTACGGATAAGTACCATTATAGGCTTGTTTAATAATTTCTGAAATATCTTTTGCTTCTTCTGGCTTTGCTATTTGAATAGAAGGGCTAAGTTTCTGAGTTTTTGAATAGGTCTTCTTTTTAATAGAGATACCTTTATAGAGATCCAAGTTTTTGTATTTACTATGTTTGTTAAGAAATTCTCTAATAGTAACTATTGGTTTTTCAATATCTTCTTTAGAAATAGCCTTGTTTTTTAAGAACAATTCATTATCCCAAAAATTATTTGATGACTGTTTTATAATTATTATTAACAATTATTTAAATTTGCGTAATATCTGTGTAAAAGAACTATATAAAGGAAAAATTTTTGTCATAAAAAAAGATTATGTTGTTTAAATCTAACCATTTACTAGACATATAACTCGTTTTTAAAATCGTCAAAAGGGAATTTTTTACTTTTTTTTTTGTCTGAATAATCTGGTTAAATAATTTTTTATAAGACTATAGCAATAATTATACTATGAAAGAGAACAAAGTAGTAGGAAAAGTAAATTCCGAATTTGAGCAGAAGAAAGGGCAAGTTGTGGAACTTCCCATTTTAGACTTCCTCAAAATTAATTTTATTAGCTTCTTGGTTCCTCTTTATGCATGTTTGGGGCTTTTTTTACTATTTGAATACGGTTTTATTATCTATTTTTCAATTCCACAAATAATTCACTTTTTAATACTCCCTGGTTTCCTATTATTTCTTTATTTTGTTTATCTTATTTTATTAATTGAGTTCACAGCATTATGGGCTCGACGATGGAGTAAAAAATCACCTCCCAAAGAAGGAGTTTTCAAACGGGTTTTAGACGATGTTAATAGCGAAGAAGGAAAGATGATGAAGTATTACCACAAAAGAGGATTCATAATAAAATATCCGATGTGGTTGACGTCCAAATCGCCTTTTCCTTGGCTCGTGAATCGCACACTAAGAAGGATCAGTCATAATAAAATCGGAAAAAATGTAATTTATTGCGATTCCTATGTAGGTTTAGAATTCACAGATTTAGGAGATAACGTCTTCTTCTACCCTACGGCTGCATTGTCGAGTCACGCCGTCAATACAATCTTTGGAAAGATAAGTATGATGGAAATTAAACTTGGAAAAAACACGACATTCTATCCTGGAATAATTGCCGGTCCCAACGCTTTAACCAAGGATAATAACGTTATATTTCCAAATACGGTATTACATAAAAATTGGAGAGGGAAGCCAGATAAATACTATTACCAAGGAAGTCCCGGTAGACCCATAGAAATCAAGCATTTAGAAAAAAGTTAAAAGCTTTCTTATAATTTTATTTTAAATTAAAAAGTTTGTATAGTTTCAATTTTTGGGAATTTTCCATGCTTTTGCAAGAATTCTCGATAATAATTCACCTTATCTAAAACAGAACCCGCAAGTTCTAACGATTCGAAAACTGGAACATTGCGATTTAACAATTTTAGCTTAAATTTGTATCTACTTTTATACGCTTCGAATCCTTCGTTTATTTTTAACATAACGCAATACATTGGTTTTGTACACACGCTTTTTGCTTTAGAAATATATCTTATAAATTCTCTGTTTAAATCGAGCCCTTTATACCCCAATTCATCCAAAATTTCTTCAAACCCTCCAAATCTTTCGGGATCTTTAACGAAGATAATAGAAGAAATGTTAGGGTCTTTATCTAGCGTTAAAATTGTACGATAATAGGTGTTTGGTTGGATTCCCATTCCGCCTAGATCTATTGGATTTGATAAGTTAGTATTTACATCTGGGATGAATCTTTTCATTTTATTCATTGACTTCTCTGATAATTGGGGTATTTTTAAATTATATTTTTCTAATATGTCTATTGCCTCAATCGTGGAACCACCACCAATTCCAATCACCCCTACATTGCGCGTGTTTGGTAAGCGAGTTAAATTGAAGGCTGAAGCTAGCGCGGCAAGCTCGTTTGAATTACTTGCTAAACAACTACCTGTTTGCTTCCCTACTGCCTTCCAAATTTCATTGTTCCCGGCTAAACCTCCAGTGTGAGATAAGATTGCTTTCTTTGTTGCTTCTCCATATCCTGCCCTCCAAAGAATTACGGGTTTCCTATTTAAATTACACTTCTTAACTATTTCCATAAATTTCCGTCCCTGTTCGATTGACCTCAGGTTCTCAATGTACAAACCAATTATTTTAGTGTGTTCGTCAGTTAAGAAATATTCTAAAAATTCTACTGGAGATAAATCTAATGAATTACCAATTGAAATCGATTTTGAGGTATATAATCCATATGAAACGATAAGCTGAGAGATATTTTGAGCAATTCCACCAGATTGAAATATTCCACCAAAGTTACCTGATTTTCTGGATTGCTCAAAAGCAAAATAGAGACCTCCTTTTGGATTATATACGCCGATACAGTTAGGTCCTATAATTCGGATGTTATATTTTCGAGCAACTTGTATTGTTTGGTTTTCCAGGGATTCGTTTCCTACCTCGCGGAAACCAGAAGAAAAAATTGTGCAAAAAGGGACATTTCTCTGACCGATCTCCTCCAATAATTTAGGAACCAGACGTGAAGGGACAGCTAATATGACGTAATCGATGGGTTCCGAAATATCTAAAATAGAGTTATAGACTTTATGACCTAAGAGCTCTTTTCCAGCTAATCGAGGATTAAATAAATACATCGGCCCTCGAAACTTATCTTTCATTGCCCGGACGAAAAAGCCCCCACCTGCTGGATCCCAGCTTGCTCCAATAATTCCAATAGATCTTGGAAAGAATAATCTATTAAAATCAATTTTTGATTCTTGTAATGTAGACATGAAGAAAATAACTAAAATCGGTTTAAAAGATTAATGAATAAAATAGAACTTGACTAAAATATTTTATTATGGTTTAATGGGGAAACTATCTTTCTTAAAAAATTATTAGACAACTCTTCCTAGTAATTCATTGGCCATTGAAATATCATCAGTAATAATTCCATCGACCCCAATTTCTATTAAACGCTCCATTATATCCTTATCGTTTATGGTCCAAACATTAACTTTAAGATCGTTATCATGAGCAAAATCAACGATTTCTTTGTCAGTTATATTATAATGTGGATGAATTGCATAAAATTTTTTATCAACTACTTTTAAAATCTTTCTTTTAATTTGGCGAGCTCGCACAAGATCTGCGGGTAACAAAAAGCCTAGCTTTATTTTAGGCTCTAGATTTTTCAACTTCACTAACTCGTCAAATGCAAAACAGCTAACAATTGAAGTATTTACGAAATTTTCTTCTTTCAAAAGTTTAATCAACTTCTCAAGTAGACCACTAGATTTAATTTCTATTTGCAAACCCACTTTCTCTTTTGCAACTTTAATTAACTCTAATAAAGTAGGGATTTTTTCACCTTCGCCAGCATCCAATTTTTTAATTTCTTCCAAAGTCATATCTTTAATCAATCCTTGAACGCCTGTAGTGCTTAAGGTATCTGGATCGTGAATTATGACAATTTCGCCATCTTTAGTTTTATGTATGTCAAATTCTACCAGATCGGCTTTTAATTCAATTGCTTTCTTAAAAGCCTTTAATGTGTTTTCAGGGGCGATCGCGCTTGCGCCTTTATGTCCAATTATTAAAACATCTTTTTTTTTTAATGTCATTAGTAAAATCCCTTAGAATTTAAGAAAATGATTTTAAGATATCTTTCGCCCGAGAAATATCATTAGTAATTATGCCGTCAACGCCTAGTCTTATAAGTTTCTTAATAGATACCTTAGAATCAACCGTCCACGGAAAAACTTTTACATTATTAGCGTGAGCAAAATCCACAAACTGCTGATCTACCATCATTACTAAAGGATTAATCGCGTAAAGGTTATTATCTATACAATAGTGAATCATCTCTTTTTTTTTATCCCAATCAATCTTTATAGTGCCTGGAGTTGGTTCTAGTGAAGCTAATTTTAGGGATGGCTCTAGCTTTTGAATTTTTAATAGCTCATCGTGTATAAAGGAACTCACCAATGTTGTGTCTATAATATCATATTCTCTAAAAATATGAATAACTTTTTCTGTAATTCCTTCTACTTTAATTTCGCAATTTAAACCAATCTTATTTTTTGTCAGTTCAACTAATTCTTGCAAAATTGGAATTTTTTCCCCCTCTCCAAAGTTCAGTTTTCTCAATTCGTTCAGCGTCATATCTTTTATTAATCCATCTTTACCGGTTATTCTTTTAATGTCTTCGTCATGCGTAACTACTATGTTTCCATCTCGAGTTTCTTGGACATCAAACTCCACATAATCGGCTTTTAATTCAATAGCTTTTTGAAACGCTTTTAGTGTATTTTCGGGTGAATCCGAGCTTGCACCACGATGCCCTACTATTAGAATTTTATTTTCGCTTTCAATCATCTTATAAATCTCACTTAAAACTTGTTATTGCTGAGGAAATTTAATATTACTTTTTAATTAAATTTTTATTTTAGCAAATTAAAAACTATTAACTCAGAAAAATACGCCTTCTGATAATTTATACTTTCACAAACAAATTTCTCGTAACCAATTATTAGTTATACAATAAGATTGTAAAAGAAAAATTTAAATACTCAAATACGGCAACAAGTATTGGTCGCCATTAAATTTATAAATATAGAATATTTTAATAATTAATTGATAGAAGATTATTGTATAATACTAACAAGTAATAAAAAGCGTAAAATTTTTAAAAATAAAAATTTGGTGGTCAACGAAATTATGAGGTTTTGCCCAGATTGCGATAACATCCTGATACCTAAAAACAAAAAACTATACTGCAAAGCGTGTGATAAAGAATTCGAGATAGATCCAAATAATAACGATTATAATATAGTTAAAACGATAAAACACGACGATAAAGAAGCAGCTCCTATAGTGATAAAGAAAGTTCTTGCGAAGTCGAAAATTTCTGCTCAAGATAGGAAAGCTTTTGAAGAATTCTTCGATATGGGCGATGCTAACGGGTATTAGTTTTGCGAAGAGAAACTATTATACTCTATTCATTCCATCTTCCTTGTTTTAAATTTTAGATTTCATTGAAAAAAGATATTTTTAACTTTCATATTAGATTTAATTTAAGTGAAATCTTTTTTTAAAACGATTTCGATTATAATAATGCTGAAAGTTGATTAAAATGGCTGAAGAAAAAACGAAACGGTTAAAAGGGTTTGCTAAAGTCGTAGCTAAAGAGGTCGAAGTTTTAAATACTATTGAGCAGTTCAAGGAAGATTTTAAAGATTCTGAATTAAAAATTCTCTTAAACGCCAAAGATGGAAAATATGCCGCCTTGTTAGTAATCGATAAAGGCAAAGTTTATGTAGAGAGTATTGAAAACAAACCAAAGGAAAACATCAAAAAGAAGAATGCTGGATGGGATGGTTTTCTAGAAGCAAAAATGCAGCTTTTTGTAGAGCTTCTAGGTGGAGGCGACATTTCGACGGGCTCTATAATTTGGAAAATTCTTACCTTCCGAATCAAAATTAAGGGAATTAAAAACGTTCTAACTCTACTGAAATTATTTGAATATGAATAAACTTTTGTTAGAATTTCATAAGATCAAAATTAAAGATAAGAATTTGATTTTTTCTTTTTTTTTCTAATTTTAAATTTCTAATTTGAATACATTAATTAATGATAACATTTTTTCTTTTAATCCTTCAGAGGGCTCATCTTTGACAGATTGAATAAGTACATTTTTATCTTGGTCAGAGATATCATGAAATCTATCAAGAAAGAGTCTCAAGTAGAGAACTTTTTTTGATGGATTTTTCTGGATATTGGAAACGAGATTATCAATTATGGAACTGATCGAAATAAGTTCTGAGCTTACCGATTCAGAAACACAAATATTTTCTTTAGAAAAGCCATGTTCTTTAATAAAACTATTTTTTTCAATAATATCGCTGGTTATCTCTTTGAGAAGATCATTTCGTGAGGAAATTGTTAAGTTTGAAAGAAATTCTTCCATTTCTCTGTTTTTTTTCTCAATATCCTTAATCATCAAAAGCGTTTTGTTTACTTTTTCCTGTTTCATATATAAACTAGACTTGTCTAAATTTTTAAATTTTTCCTTACTTATTTTATTGGTATGGATAAACTTATTATAGGAGACAAATTGAAACTGTTTCAAGAGTTTATAAATTATCAATTTCAAAACCCCGAAATACTACTCGAAGCCTTAACAACACCTCAATATGGGAATGAAAATAATTTAGGTCATTATGAAATATTAGAAACTCTCGGAGATGCGGTGATAAAATTAATCTTTAGCTTAAAAATATATAATTCAGGTGAAAATGATCCCGGCAGATTAACGAAAACAAAACAATGTTTAGAAGATAACCAGACCTTTTTAAAGGTAGCTACCGAAATGGAATTATGGAAATATATTATCTCATCAAAAAAACAGAAAGTTAGGAGCACTTCAATTTTAGCCGATGTTATTGAGTCAATATGCGGTGCTATTTATGTTGATTCTGGAAATAACCTCGAAATTGTTGAGCAAAAAATAATTAACATCTATTTCTATGATTGGGATGCTTTAATAAAGGAATCATCCAATTTATACAAAAACCAACTCTTAGAATACTTACAAGACATATTCAAAATAACGCCCACAATTAAATTTGAATATGAAAAGTTAGGCCCAGACAATGACGCTCGTTGGATTGTGAAAAATCCTGAGATTTTAGATGAAAAACAAAATAGATTATTAAATCTTCCCGATAATTTGAGATCAGAAAAATTTAGAAGAATAAAAGATGCTGAAAAAGATCTTAGTTTAAAACTATTAAAATATTTACAATCGAATTGACTCCTGTCCTCGAAATTATATTTTTTTAAAAAGAAATGAAAGACGTCTTAATGTTCGAATAAATTAGAACCTTAAGGTTTAAAGCCTTTTTATACTTTCTTTTCTTACAGCATTAAAATTTATTTAATCACATATTAGATAATTTTAAGTTATAATTATCAAATCTAAATTTTTTAATTTTGACGGGTTAACCTTTATGTCTGAATCAAGAATCATAAAAAAAACTCCTGAAATGGAAAATTATGAAGAAGAAACGGGAAAATTAGCAATATGGAAAGGTAAGGTAAATAAAGATTTTAAGAAGTGGCAAATAAAGAAGCAAAAAGATTCTATTAAAAAACAAAAAATAGAAACGCTCTCGTTATCTCGTCAAGAAAGAAAACAAGTAAAAACAGAATTGAAACAACAAAAAGAAGTAGGGAAAGATTACGAGCATCTAATTGTTGTTGAAAATTTACACAAGACTTATTTGTTAGGGACAACTGCCGTTGCAGCTCTCCGTGGTGTTGATTTAACAATTGATAAAGGCGATTTCATTGATATTATGGGTCCTTCTGGAAGTGGTAAGACAACGCTCTTGAATCTAGTTGGTGGTCTTGACACTCCTACGAGAGGAAAAATCTTTTTAGAAGGTCGTAATATTTCTATGCTAAATGATAATGCTTTAGCAGAAATAAGAAGAGAACGAATAGGATTTGTCTTTCAATTTTATAATTTATTACCTCAAATGACATCTTTAGAAAATGTAATGGTTCCTTTACATTTTTCAGGAAAATTAAGTAAACGAGGAAAGAGAAAAAAAGCTTTGGATTTATTAAGTCTTGTTGGTTTAGAAGAACGTTCGCATCACGCTCCTTCAGAATTAAGCGGTGG
>NJBI01000023.1 GCA_005222975.1 Promethearchaeota archaeon Loki_b31 | reverse complement strand
AGGAGTATTAAGTCAACAAAGAGCAATAATTTTTCATATATATTCTTGGAAGCGTATCCACACGTGTCTAATGCCGTTGAAATCCCGTTTTCTTTACACTTCTTCAAAAAGTCTAATAAAAAATCAAGTTGGAGCGTAGGTTCGCCACCTGAAACAGTAATACCGCCATGAGATTGGGTGTAATATACTTTATCTTTTTGAATTTCGTAATATAAATCCTCTAAATCCCATAATTCTCCAAACATATGTAACGCAGTACTAGGGCATTCTTCTGAGCACAATCCACAACTATCACATTTATCTCTGTCGATATGCATCCCGTCCTCATCGAGGGTTAATGCTCCCTTCTGGCATGTTTCAATGCAGATCTTACAACCTATACATTTATGTTTGAACCACTCTAATTGCTTATTTTTTAGAATAGATTCGGGATTGTGGCACCATATACAATTTAATGGACACTGTTTAAAAAAAACCGTTGTTCTAATACCAGGTCCATCTTCAGTGGACATTTTTTGAATCTGGAAAATTAGAGCTTTAGATTCTGCCATAATATATTGATTTTAAGCTTAATTTTAAATAAAAAAATTATTGGAGCTAATTTAATTTTATTAAATGTTATTTCAAAGTGTTAATAAAATTTTATCAAATTTTAAAATATTAACTTAGTAAGGTGTCATGAGATACAGCACCCTCGATTTTTGATGGCAAATCTTTCATTAGTTCTGATTTAACTCGATCGTCCAATTCTTGAGGTGTAAAAGGAATCCCATTGTTATTTATCATTTTAACAGCGCGCCATCCACGATAGACCCAAACACTATCACCTATGGCTTTAAAAACTTCTCCGTTAATATTTTTAGCAGCATCGGATGCAAGGTATACAACTAAAGGTGCAAAATGAGACGGGTTAAAAATGTCAAAACCTTTTTTAGTTTGAGTTTTCATCTTTTCAGCTAAATTTGGAGCTAAATCAGTAGTCATGCGAGTTCTGGCGCTTGGAACGACACAATTTACAGTAGCATATTTAACTAACTCACGTGCTACTATTACTGAGAAAGTAGCAATTCCGGATTTAGCAGCACCATAGTTCGATTGCCCTACATTCCCATACAATCCAGAATCGGATGATGTGTTAATAATTCTGCCAAAATTCTTTAGTTTAGGATTTTCTTTTCCCATTTTTCTAAAATAAACTGCCGCATGTCGGGTTAAGTTAAAAGTTCCTTTTAAATGAACTGCGATAACATCGTCAAATTCAGCTTCCGTCGTGTTAAAAATCATTCTATCGCGTAAAATCCCTGCGTTATTCACAACAATATCTAATTTACCAAATTCTGAGATCGCCTGGTCGATCATACTTTTAGTTTTGTTGTAATCGACCACAGAATCGTAATTTGCAATCGCTTTTACCCCAATCTTTCTACATTCTTCCACAATCTCATCAGCAATTTTCATCTCTTTATCTAAATCAGCGGCTCCTGCTCCGAGATCATTTAAGATCAAATTACATCCTTCCTTAGCCATAGCTAAAGCTTCTTCTCGACCAACACCCCGACCAGCGCCGGTTATAATGGCGACTTTACCACTTAACATTCCCAATTTTAATTTCACTTTTTATTTAATTAGTTTTATCCTAATAAAAATTAAAATATTTCTTCTATATTATAAAATATTATTGAAAATTCTATATTATAAAATATTATTGAAAATTGAATGGTGAATTGAAATTGAAAGAAGTTTGGTTAATTGATTATGCCCGTACTGCATTTTCTCGTTCAAGACCAACTCAACCTGAAAGGGATGTTTTTGGTGAAATTAGAGGAGATGAACTCCTCGCTGAATTACTAATGAAATTTTTTGATGGTAAATTAGCAGAAAAAGGAATAGAGAAAAAAGACATAGAGGAAGTATCAATAGGAGTTGCTTCGGGAGTATTGGAAAATTGGACGTATGGAGGCCGTGGTCCTCTGTTCTTAGCAGGATTTCCTTATGAAGTTCCGTCGTTTTTTATTGATAGACAGTGCGCTTCAGCAGGATCCGGGATGCATGTCGGAATTATGGAAATCATGACGGGAAATAGTAATTGCGTATTGACCACAGGGTTTGAACACATGACTCGCGTTCGCGGGATAGGGATAGATCGTAATTATTCAACAGAAGATAAGGAAAGTATGTTTTATAGACCCGATTTAGATCTACAAACATCATTTAACATGCTCCAAACAGCCCAAAAACTATACGAAGAAGAAGTTCCTATATTTACTAAAGAACATTTAGATAAGTTTGGCGTAAGAAGCCATAATTTAGCTGTCAAGAATCACGAAGAAGGATGGTTTAAAGGTGAGATTATTCCAATTGAAGGGCACGCTCCTGGCAATGTTGAAGAGAAAATGATTATAGATAGAGATATGAACGCAAGAAAATCTACGTTAGAAGCAGTATCTCAATTACGTCGTATATCGCAACCTTTTTTCTTAGAGAAAAATGGGGGAAAACAAGGATATATAAAAAGAGAAGGCACCGAGGAAGGCGTTATTACTGCTGGAAATTCTTCACCCTTAAATGCGGGAGCAACGGCAGCAGTTCTTATGGAAGCTGAAGAGGCTAAGAAAAGAGGAATTGAACCAATGGCAAGAATTGTATCAATTGGATGGGCGGGCGTTGATCCTACAGTAATGGGGCGAGGTCCAGTTCCAGCAACTCAAAAAGCGTTAAAATATGCGGGATTGTCTGCTGACGATATTGAATACTGGGAAATTAACGAGGCTTTTTGCATCGTTGCTTTAAATTGTATAGATAAATTTAATATTCCCGAAGATAAAGTTAACATAATGGGAGGGTCAACGGCTATTGGTCACCCATTAGGATCAACAATGGTACGATTAACAGGAACATTAGCGAGAATTTTAAAAGATAAAAAAGCTCATTATGGTATTGCTAATGCTTGTGTTGGTGGTGGACAAGGCGTAGCAACAATAATAGAAAACTTAGAAGTTTAAATAAAATTTATTTTTAAAATTTTAATTAAAAAAATTTTATTGAAAACATAGTTTTTATTCTATAAAATAAAGGTTAAAAGATTTTTTAAAAGCATGTTTAAATCTGATGTGATTCTCGAGCGATTATTTCGTTTTGTAATTCTTTCCCTATAGCATTGAAGTAAGCATTATAACCCGTAATTCGAACTAAGAGATTATTATAATTTTCTGGATGTTTTTGAGCGTCTTTTAGCATTTCTACATCAAGCATGTTTACTTGCAAGCATGTACCACCATTTTCAACATAACCTTTCAAATAAGATTTAAATTTTTCTTTATGTTCTGGGCTTTTCAGTATTGTTGGATTAAAAGTAATCGTATGACTACTTCCGTTAGGTAAGTAATTAATATATTCTCCACTTTCCGTTTTACCCCCCAGAACCACACCTACAGAATTTGTTACGGCGGTTGGTCCTTTAAGATCTGCTCCATTTGAAGGACAAATTGCGTTAGACAGAAATGTCCCCTTATTTCGGCCGTTTGGGGTAGCAACTGTAAAACTAGCGTCAGCACCCGCCCAATAATTCCAAGATAACATACCAGGTCTAAATTGAAAATTCGTAGGCGTTTTATACTTCCAAGTTTCGTCAGACCATACTTTCATTATCTTTCTTGCCAGCTCGTCAGCATCGTCGACATCATTTCCGTATTTAGGTGCTCTATTTTTTAACATCGTTTGGATAACAGCAAATTCTTTCCCCTCGAAGTCGTCAATGAGAGCATCCTTAATTTGAGTAATTGTGTATTTATTATCATCGTAGACAAATTTCTTAATTGCTAGTAAAGAATCGACTGTTGTTGCGAATCCAACACCCTCGACTGTTATAAACCTCAATTCAGGACCGCCTCTTCTAATATCTAATCCTTTTTCAATACACCCTCGAACTAAAGTGGATAAATATGGCGTGGGAAAGAATTCAGCTCTAAGTTCTTCGGTTAAATTATATGTATCTACACTATATTTAATAAGAAATTCAATTTGTTTTTTCCAAGCGTTCCAAAAATCTTCCCAAGTCTGAAGGATATCAGGGTTTCCCGTTTTTGGTCCTATCTGTTGTCCAGTTTTAGTAACTACATCATTGCCAGGCATATTCTTTCCGTTCCAAAGAGTCAATTCAATGCTTTTTGTTAAATTTGGGTTGCAGTTTACAGTACCGGATCGATCGTTTCCTTGCATCGTATTTTCTAAGCATCCAACACAAGCGTAATCCCAAGCATCTTCGGGCGAGATTCCTTCTGTTATCATTCCAGCAATGCTCCTTTCGTCGAAATTTATGAGGAATGGTGCTCCTTGCGATCGAGACACCATATCAACTATAATATTCAATAACTTCTCTGGTGAATTTCGATGCAGTCGAACATTAGGTTTTGGTTCTAAAATAGGTGACCATTCGTCTACGACTTCCAAAATAGTATAAGTTAATTCGTTGGTTAAGTCTTCCCCGTTAGGTCCGCACCCACTAAGCGTCATCAATTGTCCAAAGGACGAAGTTATACCTTGCTTTCCTACTATGATTTGGGCATCGTACGCAGAGTTGCAATGAAACCAGAAACTTCCTAAAATGTCTTTCGCAAACTCCTTTGAAATAGTTTTCTCATCAACAACATCTTTTTTATACAAATGCCAAAGATGCAGATCTGTCCGACCAAAAGAGGTACCTGGCCCAGGATATGATTCTTCCGCCATGATTAACATATGGGTTAACCAAATTGCTTGAACTCCCTGCCAAAATGTTTCTGCCGGTTCCCAAGGGACTTTTTCAAGATTTTTTGCCATTTGTTCGAGTTCTTCTACTCTCTCTGACGATGACGCAGTTTCTTTAAGCCCTCTACATTCTTCGGCGTACTTCATCGCTAATTTTCTTGGGACTTCCGCAGCTTTCATCATTGCTCGTAATTCTTGACCTTTAGGACCCTTTTTCTCGCGTTCGTTTAATTGGTCGTATTGTGTTTCTGCTTTTTCGTAAATGTACTTAAAGCCTTTGTTAATTATTGTTTCGTGATCTGGGATGAGATGACCACTCGTAGCCCCCAAATTTCCGAATCCAGACTTATGGAATTTATAAAATTTATGTCGGACACTTAAATTCTTTTTCCAGTATTTTTTAGTTTCTTTTTTTGTTAAACAGTTACTTAGTTGAGTGTTAAATCGACCACCTGCAATTAAATCGTTCTCAGAAATAATTTCTTGAGGAACATAATTAAGTATAACCTCTTCAAAAAAGCGTATTCTACGCTCGGGTAAGGATAACTCCCAGAAATTATCGGGTAATTTAACAGGTAATGCCATGGATCTTAAAGACCCCTCAAAAACTCCCTTTCCCTTATTACCAATGTAGAAGTGAAGTTCGGGGGCGACATAATAATCTGTTTCGTTCCATATCATATCCCAATCAGTCCCTGTAGTAAACGGCATGTATTGATTGTTCCATTCGCGCTCAACACCCTTAAAGTAATAGTCTCTTAACCACTTTGACCTTGGAGATAAATGATGAGGTTCAGCTATATGATATTTTGGCCCTTCTTTCTTAACTTTGGATTTATTATCTAGATCACTCATTTTTGATGGCTCTTTAGAATTTTTTATAATTAAAAAATGTTAAGTTTAACTTTTCGGTAATCCTTGTTTAAAGTTAATTCAAACTCAATTATAAATTTTCAAGTTATTTCATATAAGAGGGCATTTAAATTATATCTTACACATTTCAATTTAGGTTATTTTTAATTTCCTTTAGTAATTTCAATAAATTTATTAATTTATTTTACACAAATATCATTAAGACTCCAAAGAATGTAATATTTATTTTAAATTTAAGATTGAAATTTTCTGTTCTAATATAAAATAAAAAAAAGTTTTAATTAAATTACAAATCATTAAAATATAAGAAAGGTATTAGGTTTTGTCAAATGGAATTAAAAGAGTATAAATGTGAGGTTTTAATAATAGGTGCAGGCCCAGCGGGATTAAGTGCGGGAGTTTATTGTGGTAGAGCAAACAGGAGCACTATTATATTAGACGGAAAAGAGCCTTCTGCTTTAGAGAAAACGAAAGAAATAAAAAATTGGTTGGGAGAGGCAGATATTGGAGGGTTAGAGCTTCTAAAAAAGTTTAGGAAACACGCTGAAAGCTTCGATAATGTCGAAATTATAAAAGGAGATGTCATCGCACTAATGTTAGGTATGGGCATGAATATGGTCTCAACTAGAAATTCAAATATTACTGCTGATGTGGTATTAATCGCCACTGGCACGGGAGTAAGGAAAGAAGTAATTAAAGGAGAAAGTGGATTAATTGGTTTTGGCGTGTCTTATTGTGCGTTATGTGATGGTCCATTATTTAAAGAGAGAAATGTCTATTTATATGGTTCGGACGAAGAAGTTTTGGAAGACGCGCTTGCTCTTGATCAAATGGGTTGTATAACACATATCATTACTAACGTAGGATTTAAAGATTTACCTGATTTAGCTACTGAAGTTAAAGAAAAAGGAATCGAAATTATTGACAATATGGAAATCGTTGAAGCTATCTCGGATTCCGATGGTATAATCCAGAAAATTCTATGTAAAACAATAAAACCAGAGCAAGAAGACCAAGAAATAAAAGAGTACGAATTAGCTTGTCTATTCATCTTATCACACGTACCTTCTAATTCGATATTCAAAAAAGCGGGAGTGGAATTGGATGAAAATGGTAATGTCGCTGCTAACGAGAATCAACAAACAAATATTCAAGGAGTATATGCGGCCGGAGATGTAACTGGAGGGCTATTTCAAGTAGTTTTTGCTGCGGCAGAAGGCGCGCGTGCCGGGATAAACGCTTGTAAATACCTACGAAAAACAAAGAAAGAATAAAATTTCACTCATTTGTTATCTGTATTAAATTTAATGTAATTCTATTAATGATATAAAAAATAAGGAATAATTTGAAAAAGCATTAGATATTTATAGGAAAAATTACACATTAAGTGTGGAGATAATAATGGCACGTGTATCGGTTGATGAGGAACTTTTAATGAGTTTACTTGATTTTAAATTAAACCATCTTAAAGAAGAGATAGATCGAATATTAAGTAAGTGGAATTATATGTCTTCTACTGAATTTTTAAAACACGCTAAAGATGGAACACTCTCAGAAGCAGAAATGGATGCTATTGAAATGAAAAATCTCAATGACGAACGTGAACGATTGTTAGGAGAAAAAGCGAGCTTTATTGGGGAGTAATGTCTGCAATTTCTAAATTATTAGAAGCAAAAGCAATTCTCGAGCAACTTTTTGATAAGGAGATTAATACTTTGACTTTAAATCTAGATTCTAGGAAGCTTCATATCGTATTATCCGATGGTATTGAAATTTATGTCATTTATAATGATCATGGTGAATATGGTTATAATATCCTATTTTCCAAGCTTGATTTAGATAGATGTAGATTTGATAACTATGATGATCATAGGGATGTTGATTCTCGTCCGCACCATTTCCATCCAAGAAAAAAAACTGAAGTAGAATCAAGTAAAATGTCTGGAAATCCTAAAGATGACATTCCATATCTCAATAAAATGCTTAAGTCAGGTAAACTACATAAAACAGAATAATAGTATTCCAGTAAATAAAAATGCTAAAGCCAACAGATATATCTGATTTTATAAGAAATATTTGACATTATAGTGAGAAGAGACCACAAAAGTATTGTAATACGGAGAAAGAATAAATAAAATCTATTTTTTAACCTTCATAAACTAATTCTTCTTAATAATACGAAGATATATCCTTAATAATTAATTTTTTTAACTTTAAGATTATCTATATCTTCAAAGTGAGTCTCTGTAGTATAGATAAATATTTTCCGGGTTAGAGCTTCAGCAATTATAATTGCATCTACCATTGAGAGGAAATTATATTTACATTTAAGTTCTCCAGCCAATATTGATATATTCTCGCTAACGGGTATAAAATCAATTATGTCTCCTTTCCGTAGATTTTCCATTATAATTTGAGCGTTAATTTTTCCTTTTTCTCTGCATAAATGATTGAAAAACTCAATATAATTCAATTCCGATGATATGAAACTGTATTTATTTTTCATTTTAGTTTGGATCTCTTTGAGTATTTCTTCATGATTACTTTGATACAAAATAATTACGCCTGTATCAAGAAAAATTGTATTTTTCATTAAAACTGCCTTTGGTATAGTTTTTCTTTTTCATTTTCTATCTCTTGTTTGCGTTCTTTAGAAATTTCTTCAATTATCTTGATACTCGTTTCCATATCTAATATTGATTGTAGTTTCTTTTCTGAGAGATATGGTAATATTTTTATTCCTTCTAAAGGGTGATCAATAATTATCACTTTATCACCATCTTTCCATCCGTATTTTTTCCGCATTTCTGATGGGATTGTGATTCTTCCATGATTGCTAATATTAACTATTGTCATGTGTTACACATAGAAAGTAAAGAATTTAAATTTGCTTATAATTTTTAAAGTTTGCTTAGCATAATTCTTATTTTTTGGGACCACTTTTAAAACTTTGGTAATACAGAGATATTACACCATATTATGTAATATCACGATGCTATTTCTTTTATTATGGTTAATTATAAGGTTTCAGATTTTATCGAAGATTTTTTAATTTCAAAAGAAGTAGAAGAAGGGTGTGCGCCATCTACCATTAAAGCGTATCGATACGATCTTGAAAAGTTCATTAACCTTGTAGAAGATGTGGACCTTGAATCGCCAGTTTTGAGACAAAGGATAAGGCTCTTTTTAAAAAAACTGAAAGATTTAGATTATTCAAAAAAGGGTATAAGTAGAAAAATCGCTTCATTAAGATCGTTTTTTAAGTTTTTAACTTTAAATGAATTTATTACTAAAAATCCTATGGTAACAATTAAATCCCCAAAGATCAAACTAGAAGAGAGTCTCCCTAAATTTCTAGATGTTTCTGATATTGAAGTTATTTTTAACAAGCTGAATGATTGGAAGCTATTTAATTCAAGAAAGAGTCTAAGATATTACTTAACTGTGAGATTGTTATATTCCACTATGGCTCGTGTAAGCGAATTGTGTGACATTAAAATTAAAGATATCGATTTTAAGAATGGATATATAAGGTTAAAAGGGAAAGGGGGTAAAGAAAGGATTGTTCCCATCGATCAAAAGACTTTAGAGCTTTTTAAGGAACACTTGAGAAATCGGATATCTTATAGTTCTGAAGATTATTTATTGGTTAATACAAGAAATCAAAAATTAAATCCTCGCGTTGTTCAGGCTGATATAAAATCGATAAAAGAGAAGTGTGGATTTCCAGATTCGAAAATTATAACGCCTCACATATTTAGACATACTGGAGCGACACATCTTAGGCGTTCTGGGATGGATATTAGTGAATTGCAGGACATTTTAGGCCATAGCTCTCCAAATACAACCAGAATCTATGCTAAGAACGATATTACTAAATTAAAGCAATCGTATTCAACGATGCATCCATTAAATAATAATGATTTGAAACTATAAAAACCAAGTTTTTAATAATTTATTTTTTTATCATAGACGTGATTATCTAATATTCTTTTAATAAAAACTTAAAAGTATAAGAAAGTTTAAACTTAATTTGTTCTATATTTACTTATACATTATTAATAGTTAATCATAGACGAGGATAGTTAATCATGGACGAGGATGAATTTCGAAAACAATTCATGACGAAATCAGTGTTTAAGAAAGCAAGCTCGCTTGATATGAGTTATGTACCAGAAAAGTTATATTGTCGAGACGAGACGATTAAAAGCTTAATATATAACTTTAGAAGAATTCTTGAAGAAAAAGAGCAACCTACGATCAGTTGCTTGATTTTAGGAAAAGGTGGGGTTGGAAAAACTGTTACAGCAAGATACTTCGGTAGAAATTTTAAGAGTATTGCCTTAGAAAAAGATGTTAATATCTTTGTTGAATATTTTAATTGTATAAATTTTCGCTCAAAAAGTAAAATTGTACGAGAACTTTTGGCTAAATATACTCACGGATCTGGGCGCGGTTTTAGCGACGACGAAGCGCTCAAATTAATATTAACACAGTTAATAAGAGAAAAAGGTTATATGTTATTAGTTATCGACGAAATTCACCTATTAAAATCCGACGAAATTTTAGCTTTTTTAGATATTTCCGAAACATATGGACATCAAAATGCTAAACTCTCGATTTTATTAATATCTCGCAACAGAGACTGGATGAGGATTGAGACGGAAAGGATTTTAAGTCGATTAAACGAAAAGATTACTCTTAAACCCTACAATTTTGACGATGCAAAACAAATTTTAGAATATAGAAGCGAGGAGGCGTTTAAAGAGTACGTTATCAGTGATGACATTTTAAATATGGTTAGTCAAATCGTTGCTGATCACGAGAATATGCGTCATGGAATTGAGATTTTGAGAAAAAGTGGGCTCTACGCGGATAAAAATAACTTATCTAGCGTAAATGCTGAGATTATTAGAGAAGCTTCAAATGAAGTTTACCCCACTTTTAGAGCAGATATTATTGATCAATTAAACGATCAAGAGCTTCTGGCACTATATGGGATAGCTAGGTCTTTAATTAACCATAAGGAACCATTCACTTTAGTTGATGATGCTTTCGAAGAATATCAAATAATATGCGAAACTTATTCATTAGAACCACATGTAAAAATGAGTTTTAGGAAATATATACGACAACTAAATCAATTAGAAATTATTTCTACGAAAACTGTAAGAATTGAGGAAGCAGAGAGAGGTCGACATCTTGAAATTACTTTGTTAGATATTCCAGCAGTTAAATTAGAAGAATTTTTAATAGATATTTTTAACAGAAAGTTTGAATAAAAAATCTTTTTATTTGTAAAAGTTGGATAAATCTTTTCGCTTTTTTGAGCTTAAAAATATACTCAAGAATTTATTAAAAATAAGAAATTTTCATCTTGGAGAATTTGAACTAACTCAAAGGATTTTTTATATGTGTTAAATTAATCAATTAATTAATAGTTTTTTTTTTCTTCCTTTGACTTTGAGTACCAATCCAACCAATCCTTGCGTCGGTTTTTTGCTTTCTGTACTTCATCAGTTTCTAATCCCCGTTCATTTCGTATCTTATGCCAAAATTGATCTAATTCGTAACGAGATAATGACAATCCACATGAACTACATACCATAAGACGATTGTCTGGATTGTATTTCATGTTACCAGCGCATTCTGGGCAACGAGCCATGTTCTTTTCTTTCTTTTTTTTTTTCTCTTGTAATATTAGAATTAAACACCGTTAAAATAATTATTGTTAACCTTAAACTCCAAATTTATTTTAAATGTTGTATTAATCTAATAAAAATCATTAAATTAGTCATTAATTAGCATAAAAGTGGTATTTTTGAAATCAGATGTCTATTACTTTACAGCACGAACACACACTCATGAAGAGAGTTTAAGTAAAGTTAAAGGTCCTTTAGCACTAGATAAAATCGGATTTAAGAACAAAGTGAATAAAGGAGATAAAGTTGTAATCAAAACGCACTTCGGAGCTTTAGAGAACGTTAGATATTTACGTCCTAGTTATATTAGATTTCTATGCGATTATGTAAAGGGTTTAAAAGCAGTTCCATCTGTAGCAGAATCGTGCGGTTGGGGAGCTCCAGAGGCGTTTACAGGGTCTCATACGGAATACAGTGGTCGTGCAACAGAAAAGGAATATTTAGAAATAGCTAAAATGCATGGTTTTACCGATGAAACCATGGGAGCAAAAGTTTTAATGCTAGATGGTAGCGTTGGTACCGATATAGCGATACAAAGAATTAATGGTAAGCGATTTAAAGAAATACTAGTTGCGGGTAGATTGAGAGAATTTGACCACATGATATTAGCTACACACTTTAAAGGGCACGCTGGAGCTGGGTTTGGTGGTGCTATAAAGAATTTAGGAATTGGGTGCGTAAGCAAAGGAGGTAAAGTTCAAGCGCATGTTGGCAAAAAATTTGAATTTAATTACGACGCACCAATTTCTGATTACGAAGATTGTTTGAAAATTTGTCCCACAAATGCTTTAACTGAAAGAACAGATGGTAAATTAAAGCGCGATGAGAATAAATGTAGATACTGTTATATGTGTAAATCAGTTTGTAAAAATAATGTAATAGATACTGGAGCATCAACGCGGGAGGAGTTTATAACTCAGATGGTAGATAACGCTGCGGGTGTTGTTGATTATTTTGGAAAGGATAAAATATTTTATATCAATTATGTTATAGATGTAACGTGGCAATGCGATTGTACAGGTGGTTCCGATATTCCATTTGTGAGCGATATTGGTGTTTTATCCTCACTGGATCCCGTTGCTATAGATCAAGTTGCCATTGATTTAATTCATTCTTCTTTAATGAACCCTCATTCAATTTTAGGTGATGTTAAAAATATATCTAAAGATAACACACATGAATGGTTTTCTTATGTACCTAGATTTGATCCGGAAACACAAGAATTGGACTTAAATCTTAATGGGAAAGAATCTAAACACTGGGAATTACAATTGAAAGCAGCAGAGGATATTGGATTAGGTTCTAAGGACTATAATTTAGTTGAAGTGAAAGTAGAAAGTAAGAAGAAGAATTAATTTTATTTTTAAAAAAAGCATTCTATACTTTAATCCTTAATAGAATTATCTTAAATTTAATACAGATAACAAATGGGTGAAAATATATGTCTAAACAAACTAAAGAAAGGATAGATTGGAGTATAAAAGGAGTATGGTACGAAGCGTGTGCTGCAGAAGGACATTGTTCGATGTATTTCGGTAGAAACATGGAATCTCCTTGTAAATCATTACAATTGTTTCAGATTATTGAAGGTAAATTTCAAGATGTTGATGTCGGGGGAGTATTAGCCATTAATGTAGTTGATTTATTTTCTCCAAGGGCTGCCGATTTAGTGGCGAAAGGTGGAGAAGGAGGAATATACATTAGTAAAGATGCATCTGAAGAACAAAGAAAGTATTTAGAACCTTTTTTTGTTAATAATATTCCTGGTGGCTTATTAGTGAGAAAGGTTTTGGGAATTAAATATGTCGATATAACTTTAGAGCAAGAAGGCAATACTTATAAAATTAAGATGCCCTATGGAGAAATGAATCTCTCGTTGGCACCAGGAGGGGATGGAAAGAATCCGCAACGTATAGAAAACTCTTTATTTAGTATGATGTTTTCTGATATTAAGATTTGTAACACTCACTCTTGGAAATACAACGATTTTGGAAAGAATTGGGAATTTACAAATAGAAGTGGTGCAATAGCAGACTTTAATCTACAAGGCAAATCCAGAAAATTTTTTTAATAGATCATTGACAATAGAAGGAATTATATCATCTGGAGTTTCTCTCCCTGACGGAAAGGTAATTAAAACTTAAAAATAATTTACGAATTCCTAATTAAAAACTTTTTTATCATTAATTAGGTTAAATTAAATTAAGGATATGCTTAAACTTTCTCGTTAAATTTAAAGGTGAAATAATGAAACCATTTTTAACCCTTGAAGAAGTAAGAAATGCTATTATAGGACAGAATTTTATTTTCCAGACTCCTTATGGAATGCATTTACTCACATATGCTGATTATACTGCATCTGGTAGATCTCTTAAATTTATTGAACAATTTTTAATCAAAATTCAACGGGAATATGCCAATACTCACACAGAGGACGATGTAACTGGTCGTCATATGACGGAAATCTTACATCAAGCGGCAACTATAATAAAAAAAGCTTTTAATGCAGAGAAAAATTGCAGAATTATAGCCACGGGTACAGGTGAAACGGGAGCGATATCCAAATTCCAGGAAATTATAGGTATACGTCTACCTCCAGCAACGAGAAATCTTGTTCGATCAATATTAGACAATTCATCTGAGGAAAATGTTATAGATCAAAATTTGAGAAAGAAACTTGAACTAGAAATAGATCGATTGAAACCTGTTGTTTTTATAGGTCCTTATGAACACCATTCTAACGATATAATGTGGCGAGAAGCTATTGCGGAAGTTGTAACCATTCAACTTACTTCCGATGGTTATATTGACTTAAAGGATTTAGAAAGTCAAGTTTCAGATGCAAAGTATAAAAAAAGGTTAAAAATCGGGTCTTTTTCAGCAGCATCGAATGTTACTGGCTTAAAATCTCCAGTTTATGAAATTGCTCGTATAATGCATAAATATGGTGGTTTAGTTTGTTTTGATTTCGCCGCTAGTGCTCCCTATGTAAAAATTAATATGAATAATGATTCTGATACTTTTTTTGATGCAATTTTTATATCGCCTCACAAATTCGTGGGAGGTCCAGGATCGTCAGGAATCTTAGTCTTTAACGAACGAGTTTACAATCTTGAGCTCTCTCCAACCTCTGCCGGAGGTGGAACTGTTGATTTTGTTAGTTCAACCACAGTGGATTATTTAAAAGATATTGAATCTAGAGAAAAATCGGGTACTCCCGGAGTCTTGCAAACAATTAAAGCCGCATTAGTTATTGATCTAAAGGATGCTATTGGAATTGATAATATTGAATCGAAAGAATTAGAGTATACAACCCGAGCTTTGGAGCGATTATCTAAACATTCAAAAATCAAAATTCTTGGTCCAATCGACCCAGAAAATCGCATCTCTATTGTGTCTTTTATGATCAAACGGGGAGATAAGTATTTACATCCAAAATTCATCACTAAACTGCTCAATGATTTGTTTGGAATTCAAAGTCGTGCTGGCTGCATGTGTGCTGGACCATATGGACACTCATTGCTCAACATTGACGAAGAACAATCTCAAAAGTTCCGAAAAATTGGTCAACAAGGTAAACTCGGAATTAGTCCAGGATGGTGCCGTGTTAATTTCCATTATTTATTTTCCGATATAGAGTTTAAATTTATCTGTCAGGCGATTGAATTTGTCGCAGATTATGGATATCTATTTCTTAGAGAATATTCTTTTAACATTAATTCGGGAGTATGGACACATCTCAATTTCAAAGATACTCTCTTATACAACAAACCAGACATTAAATCAGTGCTCAAAACAAATTTAAGAAATTGTTTTGACGAGGAATTGATTGATCGAAATGTAGAATTTACTAAATATTTGAACGATGCTAGAAAACTTGTCAAAACACTCGGAGATGAAATTGAATATCGTCAGTTTGATGATCCTGAGGTCGAAGAACTAAGATGGTTTAATTTTATACATATAAATAAATAAAAGCTGGATTTATAGGAAAAGGTTTTACTCTTTATACTTTTTGCGACAAGATAAATAATTCATTATAAAAAAAAAGATATATTTAAAAAAAGATTTTATCTATAAATATAATAAATAGTAAATAGGGAAAATAAATTGATTATAGATGCACACTGCCATATTTGGGATAAATCCATCATAAGTGGAGGTTTTAAGAAGTTAATTGATGATGGAGCTAAGCAAATGGGTTTATCAGATCCTTCAACATTATATGATGGATCAATAGAAAGATTGATTAGAGAGATGGAAGAAGCAGGAATTGATAAAACGGTTTTACTAGCATTAGATGGCCATATTGCTTTTACAGCTAATTTAACTTATAAAGATTACAATGATTATGTTGCAAATATCGTTAATGAATATCCCGATAAATTTATAGGATTTGCTGGAATTGATCCTAGAAGAGGTAAAGAAGCTATTCAAGAACTTAAAAGGTGCATAGAAGAATTGGGATTGAAAGGTCTAAAACTTTGGCCGCTAACTGGATTTTATCCAGATGATCTAAATTTTTACTCCTTTTATAAGCGCGTACAAGAATTGGAGATTCCTGTTCTGATGCATACAGGGTCAGGACCACCAGGTACATACATAAAATATTGCCAACCAATTTATGTTGATAAAGTTGCTATAGATTTTCCCGATATGAAAATAATTATGGCTCATATGGGAGACCCTTTTACAAATCAAGCTATATCGATTGCTAGCAAGAATTTTAACGTTTATCTTGACATCTCTGCTTGGGAGCCTGTCTTAAAAAGGGTTCCTGCCGCCTTTATTCAAACTCTTTTTCAAGCGAAATCAGCATGTGGTATTGATAAGATACTTTTCGGTTCAGATTGGCCTCTTTTTGTTTCATTCTTATCTCTTAAGGATTGGGTAAAAGGGATTAGAAAATTAAAAATACCTCCTCCTCTCAAACTAATGGGATTAACAGACTTTACTGAAGAAGATAAAGACAAAATTCTTGGAATAAATGCTGCTAAAGTGCTGGGATTATAAAAAAAGTAATAATAAAAATTTTATTTTTTTGTTTTTAAGAAGAATTAAGAAGAAACATTCAAATTATTAAACGCCATATATGGGAAGAGAACATTTTCGGAAAACTCTCGCTCTTTAGATATATATAAGCAATTTTTTACCATTTCAAGTACGTTGCCACTAACATTTCCTAGTTTAATTGGGTTTTGAAACTCGCCGCTTTTAATGTAATATCCATTTCTAATTTCCGCTCCAAAATTACCTGATATATTGTCCGGATGTAGCCAAGAAAACTGTTCGATGTAATACCCCTCCTTAACATTTGAAATCATCTCCTCTAAGGAAATATCTCCCGGTAATATTTTTAAATTACTGTTGCCATTAACTACCGTGCCATTTTCTGCTCTTTTGGCATTTCCTGTTGATTGCACATTGTCTAAAATTGCATATTTCTGATTGTACAACCTGTTTCGAAAAACCCCGTTCTTTAAGACTTCTGTTTCCTGTTGAGGGTTTCCTTCTGAATCCCATGAATTCGAACTAAGACCTCCATCTAACAACCCATCGTCGATTAATGTGATGTTATCGCTTGCAACTTTGTCTCCAATATTATAGCGAGAAACTTTTTCAAAATGAGCTAAAGCGAGCGCATGGAATCCAATCACGGGATTAATTGCCGCTCTTAAGACGGATGGTGAAAATATTACAATAGCGTCATTGGCTGGTTTAGGTTCTTCTGCTCTTAATATATCTTTTGCTCTTCTTGCCCAATTGTTCACTCTTTCGTTAAATTTTAAATGTTCTTTCTCTTTATAATATCCAACTTCCCAAAACTCAGATAACTCCCCATTTTCTTGTGCCTTTAACGCAAATTCAACAAAGAAGAAGGTTTTCTTAGAATTTAAATTTAAGGCATTGCTATTTCTCAAGAAGCTATGATAGCTATGAATTCTAAAGCGTCCAAAAGTAGTCTTTACATCTTTTTGCTGGGACGCCTCTGATATTAACTCCTCTGCTAAATCTTTCTTAATTGCTATGGGATCGTCTAAGATTTTTTTATCTGCTGTATTCAGATCTGATATCTGTGTCTTTCCAGGAAAAAAATACTTGGTACTTGAATTAAATTTTGATAAAATAGCACAAATATCGATATTTTTATCAATTTGTCCTTTATCCAGAGAATTTCCCTTAATTACACCTATACCAGTTTTATCTTTTTTTTGAGAAAGAATCCGTATAAAATATTCAAAGTCTCTTATTTCTCGTTCATTATCTGCTTGATTTTTCAAGAAAATAGTCTCGTAAATATTCTTCTCCACAAGATATATCTCGTATTCTTCGATGTTCTTTGAGTTCAATCCTTTTTCAATTAAATCCAATCTTTCGTTTGACATTTTTTCTCTCACCCCGGACTCACCAATGCGTTTTTAACTCTAATATAACTACCACCAGAAGTAACGGGAACGAAATCTTCACTACCTTTTCCACATGTCCCGCCATCAAGTTTCGTAGGGTCCTTACTTACAGCATCGATATTCTTTAATAATTCAAGAACATCTCCGCTTAGAGCTGTAGCCTTCAAAATTTTTGTTTTTTCCCCATTTTCAATTAGATACGCTTTTTTTGATGTACATTGCATGCCTCCGCCTAGAGGGTCTTCCATTCCAAAAAACCCATGAACCAACATTATTCCTTCGTTGGTTTCTGAGATCATTTCATTCAGATCATAATCACCAAGACCGAAATAAGTATTTGACATTCTAACATTGATAGGATGGGCGAAACTTTCTCGTCTTCCATTTCCTTGAGGGATGGCGCTCAAATCTGAGGCAGATCTCCTGTCATATATGAAATTTTTCAATATACCATTTTCTACTAAAACATTGTTACCTGCTTCTATTCCTTCGTCATCAAAAAAGTAAGAACCTAATTTTTTCTTTAACGATGGTGTGTCGTAGATCGAGCAGATATCGGAAGCAACTTGCTTATTTAAGTGTTGTTTTAAATAGCTTCGATCTCTTAATATTTGATCTGCTTCCAAACCATGTCCAAAGCTTTCATGAGCAATCAATCCCGCCATTGGGGGGTCTAAAATAATTGTTCGTCTTCCTGCTGGGGGTAATTCAGCTTTCAACATTTCAAGAGAGTTTTTAACCGTTTTTTCTAATAATTCATGATCAAATAAATCAAAAATTTCATACCCAATCTCTCCAGTAATAACCGAATAATCATAATCAACAACAGATCCTTCTTTAGCAATAGGTACAACCATAATTCGCATGCGCGGAATTACTTGTCTCAATTTACATCCTTCATTATTGACGAAAATTCGCTCAATTAAGAGTTCCAAGTACTTTACTTGAACATTAATAATTCTCTCGTCATAATTCTTGATATAACCATAAATTTCCCTTACTTTCTTGATTTTATCCTCTATAGGTATGTTCGAAGGATCGATTTTAGGCTTAATCTCTTTGTTTAATTCCCAACCTTCGAATTCAGCTATTGCATCTCCCTTTTTGGTCAATTTTGGGATCTTATTTTTAATAACGCCAATATCAGAACTCTCTTCAATTGCTACTTCTTTCCATATTCCTGAAAATGTACGAGCAACTATACCCGATTTTTTAGTATTAACTGAAAAGTTTTCAGAGGAGGGAGTTTTTACTATGGTTGTAGACGAAACCGAATCGTACAAGATGTCAAAATATTGATCACTACGATTATAGTGGTTCGTAATTTCTTCAAATTCAGAAAAAATTTCTTCGTAAGATTTGTCACTCACATATTTCACCAAAGTTTTAAAATTTAAGTTAGAACTAAGTTAATTTTATAAAAAATTATAGTAAAATAATATGTCTAACAATATATAGGTTTAGATGTTATATTCCATTAAAGTTATCTCATTTAATATCCAAAATATCTTTGATTAACTCTTTTTTATTTTCCAAATCAGCTTGTCTTGATATCATAATCCTTTGCGCTTGTGGACTTCCTGCTCCGTGCATTGATTCCGTCCGATAGCTAACAGAAGCCACGCCCATTGTTAGATTTTCAATAAATCTTAGAACTTTATATCTATCCTCAACGCATGTTTCTTCACATGTATTAAGATATTTCTTAATTAAACTCCCAATTTCCTCCGACTTAAAGTCCGCTTCAGAGGGCATTGTACAGATTAGCCCCCCAGCTAAATCTTCAGCAAGCCGCCCTATTTCGTATGGAAAACGAGTAACATTTAATTTGCATACATTTGCCAAAAGCATATCCATTTCAAAGTTTCCTGCTTCCCGTTGGAAACCTAACGAACTGCAAGCAATACCACAACTATATAGTGTTTCGTTTAAATGGACCATTTCCACAATTTTATCTCGTATATGAGACGACTTTTCGGTTCCATTGTATTCAGTAATCAACGATGACGCACCGATGAGTACATCGCCTACACCAACTTTACATCCACCATAAGACTGCCGATGGAAACCAGCAAACCTATTAACTAATTTACCTGCAAACTCTATTTCTCCCTTCATAAATATTTGATCATTTGGTATAAACACATTATCAAATATTACAAATATTTCCTGGCCGCCATACTTGAAGTTTCCAATGTCTAATTTACCGGGTTCCATTTTTCTAGTATCACACGACTGCCTTCCATATACTAGTGTTATTCCCTTTTCATTCGTATTAACACCAAAACTTACAGCGTACTGTTCTTCACCGGGTCGTAAAGAAAGAGTAGGCATAATAATTGCTCTATGTGAGTTTAAATATCCCGTTTGGTGGATTTTTGCACCGCGAACAATTATTCCATCATCAATTTCCTCGACAATATGTAGAAAAGCGTCTGGATCAGGTTGGTCTTTAGGTCTTTTGCTTCTATCTCCTTTAGTATCAGTCATGGCACCACCCACCATCAAATCTTGAGATTGCACTTCAGTCCAATACTTTTTGAAGCGGTTATGATAATCAGTTCCATTTTTTTTGTCCATTTCATAGGTTACGCTATATAAAGCGTTAGCGGTGTCAAAACCTACGCACCTTTGGAAACAACACGCTGTTTGTTGACCCAATAACCTCTGCATTTTTACCTTTTTAATTAAATCGTCAACAGATTGGTGAATGTGTGTAAACCTGTTAATAGTTTCACCTGTTAAATGTGATGTGGCGGTCATAAGATCTTTATACTCTTCCATCTGAGCTAATTCGTAAATCTTCATAACCGTATTGATTGAGGGCCTTATAATAGGATGATTCCAAAATTCCTTGACTTTTTCACCAAAAATATACAAATTTACAGGTCGTTTTATGCTTTCTAAATACTGTTCTGGGGTTTTTAAAGGCATTTTTCTGGTCTCATAGATTTTTAATTTATTAATTTAAATAAAACTTGTAATGTAATTAAAAATTACTTTAATATCTCTAAAATTATAAAGTGAAAAAATTAAGGTTTTAAATCAAATGTTCTTTTTGATGGAATTAATGGCTATTTTGATTCTCTTCTAAATGACGTAGCCTTTTTTCCAAAATACTCATTGTTTCAATTACATTATTCATTGTTTTATGGATTTCTTTGACGCTGTTTTGAACTTGCCCAATTTGATCTAAGATGAAAGACATTACATCTGACCTTTTTACAGGATCAATCAACCAGGTAAAAATACTATGTAAGAACTTCTGATTATCAAGAGTATTAATACCTATATTATCATCACTGCAAAAAATATCGATATCGCCAAAAGCAACTACCTTACCTTGCCCAAATTTAGAATAAGCGGCTATTGTATGTTGTTGTTCTTTATCCTTTATCCATTCTTCAGAAGAGCTATTAAAAATTTCTGACCAGAAATTATTATGATCTGTTTGTAAAAGTGGTTTTGCACCTTTATTTAAGAAGAGGGAACAAGTTCCACCTATTACCACTTCTCTTAATCCATTAATTATATTATTTTTAGGAAAGTTTTGAATATGTAATATACTTGAACGATTATGATTATTGGAATTTTGTTCTTTTATAAGATTCTTCTCAAATAGGATACCAAAATTAGGAGCTATATCATTCAAATTAGTTTTTTGAAGATAATCGGCTCCATATTCACTTACAAGAATTAAATTCCCTCCAGTTCTAACAAAATTAACAATGTCCTTGATTTCGATGTTTGAAAAGTAATCGTCAATAGGATTACCCAGAACTAAAACATCAACATTTTCCAAAATTTTTTTCGTTAAATCTTTATTCTCGTTTTTATTAATCTTGAGATTTAGATTTTGAAGAAGTTTTGAAAAATCTGAAAAATCTGAAAAATCAATATCGAGCATCTCGTTATGATTTAAGTCAAAAAGAATCGTTTTTCTCAGCATTTTTACTATAAATGTGATAAAAATGAGACTATAAAAATTATTGTATAACTAAATCTTTAACAGAAAAATTTTATAACTATTAATGAATAATCCTTTTTGGAACATAATTTAGATATAAATATCTAATAAAAATACCTTATCAACTAAAAAAAAAACAAATGGTTAACACACTTAACGGAATTTGAATTATGACTAAAAAATTTAACACTATTGCTGTTTGCGGGCTATCTTGGGGCGACGAAGGTAAAGGGAAAATAACGGATTACTTAGCCCAAAAATCAGATATTGTGGTAAGATACAACGGCGGAAACAACGCGGGACATACAATTGAAGCTAATGGAATAAAATACAAATTTAAACTAATACCAAGTGGAGCGCCTTTGGAGAAGGAAGTAATCATAGGGAATGGTTGTGTCATCGATCCTAAAGTTTTACTTGAAGAAATTGAAAACTTAAATAAATTAAATAAAAAGGTAAACTTAAAA
Source organism: Promethearchaeota archaeon Loki_b31 (assembly GCA_005222975.1). Classification (GTDB taxonomy): domain Archaea; phylum Asgardarchaeota; class Lokiarchaeia; order Sigyniarchaeales; family SOKP01; genus SOKP01. Next base: position 26,270 of record NJBI01000023.1, on the reverse strand, counting down.
CTTAGTTCAACGGCTCATGTAATTTTTCCCTTTCACATCGCTCTAGATGGATTAGAAGAAAAAACAAAAGGAGAGTATAGTGCAGGAACCACGAAACGAGGGATAGGTCCTACATATTCAGATAAAGCAGGACGGTGGGGAATTCGAATTTTTGACTTAATTCATCCCGAAGTATTAAAACCTAAATTGGAAAAGTTATTCCAAATTAAGAAAAATTTAATTAAAACCTACGATCCTAATTGGGATATCGATTTAGAATCTATTTTCGAAGAATATAAAACTTATGGCGAAAGATTAAAAGCCTATGTTACAGACACCGCATATTATTTGAATAAAGCGATAGATTCTGGAAAGAAAGTAGTTTTTGAAGGGGCTCAAGGGAATTTACTGTGCATTGACCATGGCATGTATCCATTTGGAACGAGCTCGAATCCAAACGCTTTAGGTATAAGTGCTGGAACGGGAGTTCCTCCTAAGAAAATAGGAAAGATTGTTGGAATTATAAAGGCTTATACATCAAGAGTAGGTGAAGGCAAATTTCCGACCGAGTTATTTAATAATATCTCCGAGAAGATTAGAGAGCAAGGGCACGAATACGGAACAGTTACTGGAAGACCAAGAAGGGTGGGGTGGCTTGACTTATTTAACATCAAGTACGGCATTATGATAAACGGAATCGATAGAATAATTATTACTTTATTAGATGTGCTTCACGGGATAACGCCTATAAAAATGTGTACTGGATACGAATTAAACGGACAGATTCTTGAAAGTTGGCCAATTCAACACGAAATTATTGAAAAGTGTAAACCTATCTATAAAGAATTTGAAGGCTGGGAAAAAAGATCAAGTGAAGAATGGTCTGAAATTGCCAACCAAGGATATGATTCTTTACCAAACACAATGAAAATTTATCTTCAGGCAATTAAGGAAGAACTCAAAACCGATATCGCTATAATATCCATCGGACCAAATAGAAATGATACGATTGTTCTGGACGAAGATTTGTTTTAAACTAATATTTATTTTTTTACTTTTTTTAAATGTTGTTTAGGATTATAGAGTTTTTTCTAGTTCTATTTCATCTCGTATTTCAATATCGTTTGATCCTAAAAAAGGAATTTCGGGCTTTAATCTACGAGACTGTTCTAGAGCATTTAAATGTATTGCTACAATTTTAAAACCTTTTTTTTGATAAAAACGAAGAGCATCGATATTATCGTTAGTGGTTATAGCCCATAATCTTTTACAGCCTTTTGAAGTAGAGATTTTCTCAATTTCTTTTAATAATGCGGTTCCAATTCCAATATTTTCTTTCAAACTATTCAATGAAACTATTTCGCATTCGTCACCAATAATGTTATAAATTATCAATCCTACTCTATTATTTTTATGTATTGCGATTATTCCAGGAAGTTCATTAGTATCGTGGACCTTTCCTTTCGAAACAATCCTTGTTGATGCCCACACATCATTAATTAAATCCATTGCCCACTTATTATCAGATTGATTTAAGGTTCTAATTTTAAAAATTGTAAGTCCTCACCTATGGTAAGTATAGAAATAATGAGTAATAAAAATTATTATAATAATAACACTAAATCTATTTTAAGCAAATTAATCCAAATCGATAGGCAAAATTAACGGGAGGCCATTCTATTTCAATATCGACGCTTTTAACTGTTTTGTCAACGTTTATCCCTACTGCTTCCATCGAAAATCTTTTTTTATCTGGATAACAACAAGGTATGCCATCATCATAAGTGCAGTTCTTCCCTTCTTTAATGCACATTCTGCAATAACCGTCCCATAAAATAAACTTTTCGTTGTAGGATTCACTATAATTTTGTAAGAAAAGATTAATCTCTTCTTCTAAATAATCTCTAACAATATCTTTACGGTAAAATGAATTTCTTATCTTTTCCTCGCTGTATTTTGGAGATTTTATCTTGATTCTTTCTACATACTCTTTTAAATTAAATTCGTAATATATTAAAAAGAATTTTTCGTACTGGGAAACTTTTTCTTCAAGATAAGGTGCCTCTGGCGGACATGCCCACGAATGCCCATAGTTAGGGCACTTAAATTTAGGATTATTGCAATAAGTTTGAACTTTGGGGTCAAATATAATATCATCCAAATTTATTTCGACAGCGGGCACTCATACTCACTTTAAAATTTATAAAAACTCGTTCAATCTTAATTTGAAGGAATTGTTTAAACAAAAAAAGGCTTATTTTTATCTTTCACAATCATGAATAACTTCAACTTTAATGAAAGGCATAAGCTTTTTTATTGGATAAAAAATAAATAGAATATAAAATCATATAATTATTTCTTAAGAATAGATTCGTTAAATTTTAGATGTGAATAAAATGAAATTGTTTAAAGAAAAGAAAAACGAGTTAGACGAGGTTAACAGAGAATTTTTATCGCAATCGCTAAATAATATTATAACTTTGCATGAATTAGTTAACCTATTCATTAACAAAAAATTAAATAAAAAGGATTTAGAGAAGGTAATTCAAGGAGAAAAAAAGTGCGATAGAATTAAAGAAAAATACGTCCAAGTCCTTTTTAGAGACAAACGAGCACTTCCTTTTTTGGTAGAAGACCGATATAATATTTTAATGATGCTCGATGAGACTAATGATAAAATAGAATTTTTTGCCAGATTTTTTGCTGTCTTTCCATTTGATCTTTATGAAGATGTAAAAAAAGAATTCAATGATTTGATCGATTTTACAGTGGAAACTGTTGAAGAACTATTGAATTGTGCCACTCTCATTGAAACTGATTTTAAGGCTGCATATGATAAGACATTTGAAATTGAAGCAGTAAGAAGAAAAGCGCGCAAAGCTAAATTCGATTTATTAGATGTTGTATTCAAAAAGACAGATAACCCAACAAAAATCTACCTAACTTCAAAATTGGTGACATATATATACGAAATAGCAGCGTGGGCTGAAGAAGTCTCTGATTATTTAAGAGGTTTAATTATTAAATATCCAAGCAGATAAAAAACGAAGGTTAGACAAAATGGCGTTAGAATATATAATAATTCTCTTTGTGATAATTTCTATAATAATCAGTTTTGGAATTGGTGCTAACGATGAGACAATGGCAACTTTATATGGTTCTAAAACTTTAAAGATGAAAGAACTACTGATTCTGGCCACTATTCTTTCAATTCTTGGAGCTGTATTGTTAGGCAGCGCAGTAAGTAAGACAGTTGGGGAGAACTTGTTTTCATTCAAAATAGAATACTCCATGGTTTTGACAGTATTGATTTCTACGGCAATATGGTTGATTTTGTCATCCGCGTTTGGATTACCTATTTCTACTACTCATGCTACAATTGGCGCGATAATTGGAGTAGGTATTTTATTGGGTGGTCCTATTGGTGTAAATTGGCCAACAATTTTAGAAATGGGAATGTGGTGGTTATTATCTCCCATAATAGGATACATTGTAACATATTATGCATATAAATTAATCCATAAAACTATAACACCCAAACTTACCGGGTTTAAAAGCTACGAAAGGTCAGAAAAGTTTTTTTCGTATATGTTATTAGCAGTCATCTGCTGGACTGCTTTTTCTAGGGCAGGTAATGATTGCTCAAACGCCGTAGGAATTGTGATAGGTGTGGGAATTGCTGTTGATCTCAATATACTGTTAATTATAACTGGATTTAGTCTTGCAAGTGGTCTAGTGATACTGGGGAGAGGCGTTATAAAAAGCGTAGGGACTATTACCGAATTACATCCAAGCACCGCTTTTGCAGCCCAAATTCCTATCGCAGTCATTTTGTTTTTTGGAACAATATTAGGTATTCCATTATCAGGATCGCATATGCTAGTCGCATCATTAGTAGGTTTAGCGAAAGCTAGGCGTGCTCCAACGCGTAAAGGTATGTGGAAAATTGTTTCAGTATGGCTTTTAACATTTCCCATAGCAGCAATTCTTTCAATAGTTCTTTACTTTCCCATTAATTTTTTCATTTAATTTATTTTTATAAAGTGAGTATCAATCAAATTTATCAAACCCCAAGATTTGCAAGTACTTATTCCTGAAAGTTACCGAAACTATTCTAGCTTTGGTCCATACATGATCCCTCTTTTTGGAAAAATGTATTTTGGAAGGATAATTAAAACATTTCTTCAGTTTCACAAAAATTTCCCTAAGTTCTTGATATAGGAGGCGGGTTGGGGCTATTTTCTTTAAACTTTAAGTTGAATTTTCCAAAAAGCGAAGTTAATATTTTAGATGAGGCTCTATATGATGGAATTAAGGCAACTTTAACAAAGAACACCATCATAAAAATTAAAGACTACACTTAAGGAGATATTCAAAAAAAACTAGTTTTAATGATGATAGTTTCGATTTAATTTTTGCACTTGATATATTAGAACATGTTGAAAATCCTTCGGTTGCCATTGATGAAATATTACGAATTCTAAAAAAGAATGGTCTTTTTTTTATTTCTGTTCCAACCGAAAGTATATTGCTAAGAATGATTAGAATTCTTATAGGGACTATAAAAAATATACAAGTGAACCCACATTGGCGCGGGTTGATTAGTTCAGAAAAAGAATTCTTTAAGGTCCTACAACAAAAAAATACAAAAATAATTTTTCAAAGAAAATATCCTTTCAAATTTCTTCCAAGATTGTTCTCTTACGATATCTTTTTTTTAATTCGAAAAATTAACAATTAAACTTACATTATTTTAAAAAATAAGTAGTTTAATCAAATATTGAAATTCAGTAGCAAATACTACATATGTAGGAATAGAACCTATATTATTAAATAAATATGATATAGTGAAACCTGCTAAATATGAGCTTCCAGATCCTATTAGGTATATATGTTCTATTCCACTTGACATAATCCTTTTAGCGACATCTATTATTTTCAACCTACTTTCTATTACCTTATTTAAAGTCGCAGGTATTTCATAAATTTCTTTTTCAGTTATTTTTCCTAAATCGTCTGTGTTTTTGGTTGTACTACTATAACTCATCCCAATTTTTCTCGTTTCAGTTATATTAGAATATAATATCTTCTCAACAAGAAAAATTAAAAAATAGCTTAATTTTAAAAGTTGGTGCTCTACTTGGTTTAATTGCATTCAATTTCGCAACTATATAATCTTTTTAACCATTAAAAACTATCATATTTACTTATGTCTTCAAGCGACCTATTAGAAATAATTCGAAAAAAAACAATTCATTTGAAGATATTTACTTTTTTTAATTATTTTATTTCAGTTTTTTACATGGTCTTCATTTTGATTTGGCTTAATCAAAACAAGGTTAGTGTCGCTGAAATATTTGGTTATAATTTAGCAATTGTTATTATTATCGCAATTTTTTCTAATACTTTTTCCCATATCTCAGATAAAATGAATAATCGACTAATTTTTATTCAAATTAGTAATTTCACTTACGCAATTGGAGTACTTTTCATTGCTTTTAAAGTTAATTTTATAACAATTATGATCTATGTGTTCTTAACTAATTTGTTAAGTCGGGAGACATTTATTACTGCCTTAATATATGAGGTGATTGAAAAACGAGAAATTCTCACAAAAGTTGAAACTACTAATTTTGAAAAGAAAAAAGCAAAAGAATATGCTAAAATCCGAATAATGGGATCCCTTGGATGGGCTACTGGAGCTCCGATCGCAGGATATCTAATGGAAATGTATGGATTTCCATTTGCGTTTTTATTATGTGCATTAGGGTATATAATTTTAGCATTTTATTTTTATATTTTAGCTAAGGATTTTAAACAAATATTAAATATAGAAAGAAAAGAAACAAATAGCAATATTAAATCTCTTGCTGCTAATAATAAAATTTTGCATAGAAAATACGAATTCCTCGGTTTATTGATTATTGCGGGTATTTTTGAAATTGGATTAGTATTAGCAGTTAGCATTAAAACAATATACGCAATAGAACTCGGAGGAAGTTTAGTTTTTGTAGGAATACTCGCATGTTTATGGGCTAGTTTTGAAGTACCATTATTCTATCTTTCGAGTAAAATTACTGAAAAATATAACTATATATATCCCTTGATGCTAGGCGTGATTTTCATTCTTATAAAAAACCTTTTTTACATCTATATAATAACTCCAGATAGTATTTTCTTATTCTTACTGTTAGAAATCTTAAATCAGTTTGGAATAATGTGGCCTGCTTTAACATATGCGATAAATCAGATTTTTGGAAAACAAAAAAAGGCACTTGGCACAAGTATATATATTTCCATTGTAGTTTCAGCTGGATTTGTTGGAAATTTATTAGGTATGAATCTTGCGTTTTTATACAATATTGGAGGGTCCTACAAGGTAATTTTGAAAGTTGAAAAACACTGAATTTTGCAGACTCACAAAATTATTCCTTTATTAACTAGTAACATATAAAAGTTTGGATATTTCTTTATTCATTCTCATCTCCTTTTTCTTCTTATTTTCAAAAAAATGATTTCCATTCTCTTTTATTCTCTAACTCTTCTTCATTTACAATCTGAACAGGATGGCCAGAATGTAATGAATCAAACTTTTCCAATTTTTCTTTATTGATATAATTATCCTCAAGAATAGGTACATATTCATGACATTTAAAACATACTTTTAACCTTATTTAAGTCACTTCCTTTCCTTGTATTAATCCTGATTCACTTAAATTTAGTTTTTATTATTTTCCTAAATTCTCTTACGAGGAGAAGGGAAAAGAAATATGAGCAATTATAAAAAAATCAGGGAGAGATTAAACTCGCTAGAGTTTAATAGAGGGCGAAATCCAATGTTTAGCTCAAATTATCTTTGAATAAATTTTCCCTTCCTAATTTTTATAGACACATGCAGATATTAAAATATTTATATTTTTGTGGATATATCTTAATAAATTACGATTTTATTTTTCCTTGTATATGTATTTGGATTATCGAAAAAACAATAATTATTTGGAAACAACGAGAGAAGTCTAAATTAACATATATTTAAGTAATTACTATTCTTCTTTTTCTTCCTCTTTCTCTTCTTCTTTCTCTTCTTCTTTTTCTTCCTCTTTCTCTTCTTCTTTCTCTTCTTCCTTCTCTTCTTCTTTCTCTTCTTCCTTCTCTTCTTCTTTCTCTTCTTGCTTCATTTTCTTTTTCTTTTCTTTCTTTTTCCTAACCATTTTTTATACACCTTTATTTTTAATTGGTTTTCATATACTTTTTAGGAACAATCTTTATTTTTGAACGTTTAATATTTAGAAAGAACAAAATTTAAATCTTTACTTTTATCTCCAAAATGATCAATTTTAATTAATTTTTGTAAAAAAAAGAAAATCAAAAGCTAATAAACCAACAAAAATTATAAATCTACTTTTACTTCCAAAATCTTCTCATGACTATTCTCTAACTATCAAATATATAATATATCCGATACAGCTAGTTATTAACACAATTAATAACCACACTGCAGCATTCATATCTCTTTTCTTAGCATCGTTGTAAACCCATACAGCTATAGGTATTGCTATTACATAAATAATGACTATTATAATAATTACACTAAACCATGTAATTGCAAAAATAGTCTCTTGAAAAATAGTCTCTTGAAAAATCATTTTTATTTCTCATTTATGTCTTTTTTAATATTAATATTTTAAAATTATTCATTCTTATCATACCGACAAAAAATTGATTTGGAACGCGCGTAACGCTTTGGGTATGACTGAGTTCATACCTGCCGGAGACATCGACGAGAACACCGAGTACATTACCACTGGCTCTTCCGAACTGAACCGAATTTTAGGTGGCGGGTTCCAAACTGGCAAACTTACCGAAGTGTACGGGCCTTTTAAGTCAGGTAAAACCAACTTAGCTCACACGATCGCTGTAACCATCCAGCTTCCTAAGAGCAAGGGGGGTCTCGGTTCGGCAGTAGCTTACATCGACACCGAAAACACTTTTTCTAAGGAAAAAATCAAGCATATCGCTAAAAGGTTTGGGCTTGTTCCTAAAAAGGTTCTATCGCAAATTTACCACGCCAGAATATATTCGTCGGACCACCAATCGCAGATGATTCAAAAAGCCGAAACGTTATGCAAAACTCGAAACATGCGTCTAATTGTAGTAGATAGTTTAATGGCACTATTACGAGCCGAATATGTGGGTATTGGCATGTTAGCTCGCCGGCAAAGCTTTTTAAACAATATGATACACGCCCTTTCTCGAATCTTGGAGACTTACAATTGCGCCATTCTTTTAACCAATCAAGTTTCAACTAAGATGATGGGAATGTTCTCGGGAAACGACGCAATTGGCGGAAATAGTGATAAGATATTTCATCAATCACTTCTAAATCGTAGCCCATGGCTGCCATTTCAGAGTTATGTTCAAGACAAAGGGGTTCTCTTCGAACAATTCGCTGAAGCGTAGAGCTATAATAGTGGACGCGCCAGACTTGCCACCTGAAGAGGCAGAGTTTTACATGACGAGCGTAGGAATTGCCGACACGGAAAAGGGAAATGTTCCCGAAGCTCAAGGCTTAGATTTCGAAGTCGAAACATTGTATGAAGAAGAGATTAACGCCGAAGAGAGCAAAATTTCCGATAATAGCAACGGTAAGCATTCGCTCATCGATGTTAAAGGAATTGGAGCCGGCACCGCAAAGAACTTAATAAAGGTCGGAGTAGGCTCTGTAAAAGAGTTGATAAGTTCCGGCCCCGAACAAGTGGCTACTAAAATTTGCGGCGTCTCTTCTAAAATGGTCTTTGAATGGCAAACCAACGCAAAGACCTTGTTGAGCGCTTAAAAATTAATAATTATTATTTTTTTTATTCTATGAATTTTTCCTTCGGGTCGATTCAAAACTTACAATCTGTAATAATCTTGCCCCTGTTGCAATATAGGTTTACTTGGAGATTTTTTTCGAAGATCGTAAAAATCTCATATCTGTTTTACTAAAAGAGTTTAAAATATAATGAAAGAAGATGATTATTATAAACTATTGAAGCTTTTGGATGAACCAGAATATGAAACTCCTATAAATTTTGATTATCGTTTAGCACATCGAATTATATTCTGTTTAAAAAAAAATAGTAAAAAATTAAAAATACTTATTTATTTATATACGCCGTATTCCTTGGTGAAATCAATCATAGCTTTTACATTTTCTGGTTTTGCCTCTTCAATTACCGCACCGTTGATCATTATGTAACCACCATCTTTACCGGCAGTATCTAATAGTTGCTTTGCGTAATCTTTTACTTCTTGGGGTGTGCCTATTTTTAACAAAGCGATGGGCATGTTGCCCCCTACGCAGGCAGAGTCGCCTAAAATTTCTTTTGCTTTACTCATATCTGTTGTGTCGAACGCCCATATGACCTTACCTCTAGGCAAATCCTTAATAATTTCCAGGCGCGTGTTAAAGCCACCCTCAGCATAAGAAAATGGCACGCAACCCTCTTCAATCAAGCCCATTAGGAGCTTTCTAAAAGATGGCCAGTAGAAGGTCTTAAACTGCTCATCAGAGAGAAAGCCATCGGCTCCTTTATGTAAAGGTATAAATACAATAGGATTTCCGGTCATCTTAGTCATGGATACGCCCATGTTAACCATTAAAGGCGTTACCACTTCAAGTGCTTTAAGTAACTTATCAGGCTGACGGTATAAATCAAGCATTATCCCTTTAGTACCTCTGAGGGTATCGCCAATGGTATCATAAGGTGTCTTCGTTGCTCCACCAAAGAAGTTAGGATATCCTGCTTCCGCCATCTCCTTATCGAACGTTCCGAGCACACCCCCCCATTTTAGGGCTTCACTTCCTGCTTCCATAAGTGCTTTAAGGGCCTCCTGAACGTCTGGTAGACCGTATGGTAGGATATTACCGCCAGTGAATGGCAATTCGATTATGTTGGTGAGGGGGGCTAACTGTTTAAGGGGTTCTAACGCCCCAAATATACGCGGTAAATAAACGCTCCTGAAGAAACCTGATGGATCTTGAATCAAAGCATCATATTCATCCGCCTTCATGTATTCACTCTCAAGGCACTGGTATGAATGGTTAGGAGAGACTCCATGACCAGGCCATGCATATAATTTATAATCAAGGATATCAAAGAGTTTTCCTGGGCTTGGTATGAAACAACCAATATGCGCATCTGGCTCAAAATCCAAAACCATTTTTTTCCATGCCATAAAGAGTTTATCGTAGTCATACATAGCCTCTCTGGGGGTTATTCCGCTATAAAAAGCGGGGAAAAAACCAACCATTAGAACGACCGGAACTCTATCAGGCATTTTTTTCAATTGAATAGCATCCTTTATCCTTGTTACTCTTTCCTTATAAGACTTCTCGGCTTCGGGACTAGCAAACTCTATGCCCTGTGGTGAGAGCCACCTTTTAAACATCTCATCCTGCTTTTCATCTGTTAATAACTCTTCCAATTTCTTTTCCATTTTTTTTCCTCCTACAAATTCTTTACTGAGGATTCTTACTTAGCTCCTACCCATTTTTTGGCCAAAACCACTGCTTCGACTGCATCTTCTCCATAGGCGTCCGCACCCACATATTTCCTTATTCGCTCATCCATCTGACCTCCTCCAATCATTATTTTCGCTTTTTCTCTTAATCCCGCTTTCTTAATTTCTTCTATGGTTTCTTTCATGGAATTATATGCTAGAGTTAAGAATCCGCTCAGAGCTATAATTTCTGGATTTACTTCTTTGATTTTTTCCACGAATTTTCCTTTTGGTACATCTACGCCGAGATCGTAAACCTCAAATCCATTTGTTTCCAGCATGAATCTAACAATATCCTTCCCTATATCATGTATATCGCCGAAAACAGTTCCCAAAACAATCTTTCCCAGACTTTCGGCCTTGAGACCAGCTTTAAGCTTTGGTTCCAAGATTTCGGTTATCTGTCTTAGTATTTCACCTGACATGATCAAGTCCGGTAGGAAAAATTCCTTGTTCTCAAATTTCTCTCCAACCTTAGCCATAGCTAGTCTAACTTGGTCCAAGATTTTTAGGGGATCCTCTCCCACTTCGACTTTTTTTTGTACCAATTCTATAGCTTCCTTCTCATATAAATCTACTATTAAATTAATTAAATCCTCAGGCAAAATAAATATCTCCTCATTAAATAAATTTCACGAATTTTTATATTTATCTAAATATTATCTAAATTTAATAACTACTTAATAAATTACCCATCTAATATTTAAATCTTTTTGTCGAAGTCAGGACTTAGAGCGTTATCCTTCATTAAAACACCGAATGAAAACGGGAGAAGGAGTAAATATTATAGTAAAAGGTATCGTGTTTCTGCATAATTTTGAAGCCTTTCAAAAGTATATTTTAAAAACTGAGGCGAAAATCTTAAAATTGGACCAAAATATCGCCGAGTTCCCTGAAGACGAAGAATTAAAACGGTTAAAGCAAGGCCTCCGCATTCATCTGAGTTGGGTGAGAAAGTATTTTGCTAAATATAAAGGTGTTTATTTACAATTTCTCAAGTTGAGTCATCAAATTTTTATTGTCGACTGAATTAAATATCACTAAATTTTAAGTAATCACAAAATTTAGAAAATGCGGCTGCAATTAAAGCAGCCGTCTTCTACAAGTAAATCTTTTTAAACAAAAATGTCATTTTATACACTAACTAATGAAAAATCTAAGTTATATAAAAGGAGATTTACTAGTAAATCTGGAGACAGAGAACAAGAACTTAATAATTTAATACAGAATTCTATATGCAAATGTCGTAGATGTGTCGCAATAGATAAAGACATGACCTACAATCCTATTGATGGAGCCTGGTACTGCGTCGATTGCTACGATGAAATGAAACGGTGGACCGCAAAAAAGAAAACTGGCGTATCAATTCTTTTCCCTTAACTCTTTTTTTTTATAAAAAAGTTTTTAAAAAATAAGTTTTTCTAAAGTTATTTGTTCAAACATAGCTTGGAAAAACGTGGTATAATAAAAACCCATGGTAAAAAATAATGTATTTATTTCTATTTATAGTGGCATTTGTTCAAATTTAGCTTGGAAAAATCGCAAATATTTCGGTTCATAGACCATTCTTAAGCCAGGGATTGTATCCCGCTTCTGATATAAGTGAATGACTGATTCCGCGGTATAATCCATGTGCGTATTCGTGTACACTCTTCGTGGGATCGTGAGCCGTACTAACTCTAATGCGGGAAAGATGTTTTCGCCCGTCTCTGAATCTCTTCCTTTCGAAATCGCCCCTCTTTCCATGCTCCTAACAGCAGAATCTTCATATATGGCAGCAGATAAAGTTTGTGCAGGCCACTGATCTCTAGATAGATGTGGTAAAAACTCTAATGCGTTCAAGAAAACAGCATGACTCCCCGTGGGTTTAACGATAGGCACATTAGCTTCCATTAAAAGATCTCCTAAATAACGAACTTGGTTTACTCTATATTTTAAATATTCATATTGGGCACCCTCTCTCAGTCCTCTTGCAACGGCTTCCATATCTCTACCTGCCATACCCCCATATGTATGCAACCCTTCGTAAACCACGACCATGTTTCGTGTAGCTTCAAAGATTTCTTTATCGTGTGTTGCGAGAAAACCACCAATATTTACTAAACAATCTTTCTTTGCGCTATAAATGCATCCATCAGAATAGCTCATCATTTCGTTTAGTATTTCTACTATTGATGTATTTTCATACCCTTTCTCTCTTTCTCGAATAAAATACGCGTTTTCACTTGAGCGAGTCGCATCGTAAATAATCTTTAATTTGTATTCGTTACAAAATTTTCTTAATTCTCTTAAATTTTGCATAGAAACGGGTTGACCCCCTGCCATATTAACGTTCATTTCGACATTAACAAAAGCAATTTTATCAGTTCCATAATCGTCGATAAATTTTTGAAGTTTTTTGAAATCTACATTTCCCTTGAAGGGATGAGTGTTTTCTGGATCGTGGGCTTCGTCAATTATAACATCAACCATTTTACCACCAGGAAGCTCTACATGAACCTTTGAAGTAGTGAAATACATGTTTCGCGGAACAAGTTGTCCTGGTTTTACCAAATTACTATACATTAAATGTTCTGCGCCTCGGCCCTGATGAGTGGGAACTAAATATTTGTATCCTAATACATCTTGCACTGACTTTTCCAAATTATAAAAATTTTTGCTTCCAGCATATGCTTCATCTCCTAACATCATACCCGCCCATTGATTATCGGACATTGCTGACGTTCCAGAATCTGTTAGCAAATCGATAAATACATCGTCAGATAATAGTAAAAAAGTATTAAATCCTGCTTCTCTTATCGCTTCCTTTCTTCTTTTTTCGGAAGGAATTTTAACAGGTTCTACAACCTTAATTTTAAACGGTTCAACTGGTGGTTTCATTTTTAATTCACTAAATCTTTCTTTCTTAGATCTAGAAATATATTGACCTTGAAAAAGATTCTTGTGATTCGCTTCCCATCAATTTCCCATTCAAGTGTAAATATAGAAGATTTATTACTTTCGGAGAAAGAAATTAAAAATAAAAGTAAGAATAAAGAATCAATCCTTCTTTTTATGTGCTTTTATCGAAAAAATCATCGGGACTGAATGCTTTAAAGTTTGAAATTCCCAATATTTCGTTTCTTTGTTTTGTTTCATATCGGGATGAATCTGAAAAAAACTAAATGGAAACTCGTGGAGAAATTCTAACTCAAAATTAACTTTTAATAATGAATTAATAACATCTCCCATTGGATGAAACCAATCGTAGGTTTCAAAATTTTGTAATTTAATATTGGGATCGGCGTATGATGCATCATCTTCATCAAATCGATAAGGTTTTCCTTCGTTAAAGTAATCGTAGCCAACCTGAAAAGCACCATCGTACTTTTCGTCGATTAAATTACCGAAAGGATGATTCTCAGTAATATAAAAAGTACCACCGGGTTTCAGACAATAATCAATTATTTCTGCCCATTTATATAAATCCGGCAACCAGCCAATAACACCATTAGATGTGAAAACAATATCAAATTTTTCGTGTAATACATCTGGTATATCATAAATATTTGCCTTTATAAACTTAGCAGGGATATTTAATTCTTCGCTTAATTGACGAGCAAGCTTAATGGCTTTATCTGAGAAATCAACGCCGGTGACCTTCGCCCCGAGTCGCGCAAAAGAAAGGGTGTCCATTCCAAAATGACATTGTAGGTGTAAGAGCGTTTTACCATCCACATTTCCTATTTCTTCTCTTTCGATTGGAAAAAGAGACGATTTACCCGATTTGAATCCATCTAAGTCGTAAAATTTGGATTTAGCATTAATCTCAACTAATTCGTTCCATCTTCTTAAATTTGTTTTAAAATATTTTTCATTATCTTTCATTTAACAGCACCAATTTATATTGTATCAATTAACATAGAATTTATTAATAATTGCAATAACGATATTATTTAAAATCCAATATTCTGTAATTCGTTTTTTAAATTGGCAACTCCAATTAATACGCTATTTTTCATGTTAAGGTTTTTAAAATTAAAAGAACTATTTTTAGCAACGATACAATTTTCCAATTTAAAGTTCTCTCCAATTTTTACGTTATCAAAAATGATCGTGTTTGATATTTCAACATAATCTGGGATTTCTGAATTGGCACCGACATATACATTTGGTCCTAAGAGAACATCGTCTCCAATTTTAACGTTGTCTTCTAAATAAACGGGTTCAATAAAAGTTGGGTAATCTCCAATATAGTTGTCAACCCGATTCTTTAATTTAACAAAGAATGTTTCCATTAATTCTTTAATGTTTGATATTTTGATTTCATTAGGATTTACAATAATTTCCTCAATCTTAGTTAATTCTTCCTTCATATTCCCTCATCTAAGGTTTTACTTTTTATATATTTCACTTTTAAACTTTAAAATCCTATTAATTCCATTAATTTATCAATATTCTCCCCAGTTTTAGCACTTGTTGTAATAACCTCTATTTCCGGGTTAATTTTTTTAGCGTCAGCGATCATTTTCTCAACATTAGTTCCTAAGCGTTCTTTTAGATCGATCTTATTAATTACCGCGATATCTGACATTTTAAAAAGCATAGGATGCTTTTCAACAACCCATTCGCCCTCTGTGATGGATACTACGATTATCCTTTTATCAGTTCCTAAGACAAACTCCGATGGGCATATTAAATTTCCTACATTTTCGATAAAGATAACATCGTAATTCTGCAAATCCTTGTTTTTAATTATTTGGTGTATGTGATACGCGTTTAATGCGCATTCTCGACCCGTGTTGATCTGAATAGTTTCAGCGTTATACTTTTCTATGCGATCGGCATCTACTCGAGTAGTAATATCTCCACAAATGACTAACATTCGAAATTTTGGAGTTAACTTTTCCGCTATCTTTTCCAACAGAGCAGTTTTTCCAGCTCCTATAGCTCCTACAATATCGAAGGACTTGATGTTATTGTCTAAAAAATTACGATGAACTCTATTAGCTAATAAATCATTATCTTTTTCAACCGCTTTTTTAGTTTCAATAACTAACTCTCTTATATCATCTCGAGCTAAATTGGTACTTTCGACTTCTTTAATTCTTGAGATTTCCCTTTCTTCCTTATCTGACATGGAGAACATGTATTTGTTTTTGTTTTATTAATATTTGAAGGAATTTCAATTTTTCGATAATTCCTTACTCTTTCCATATTTTGTGCAATTATTTTTGTGATTAAATTTCCAGTTCTTTATTACCTGTCATTTGACATCATAAAAAGTTTTTTAAAAATTCTCTAAATCCTGTTAGAAATCCTTAATTTTAGATATAAAAAAAAAGTTTCCAAATAACGAGCTTCTCTTACTTTAAATATTTTAGCGTAATATAATTAGCTAATAGAACAAAAAAACCTCCTATGATGGTAAAAATAGAGAGATTTTTTAAAAAAATTGCTGTATTAATAGTTGCCATAACAGGTTCAAAATAAGATAAAATTATAATGTTACCTCCTTTATCTTTTTTCACTCCAACATTATAAAATGTAAACGCTAAAGCAGTAGGGATAAGCCCTAGCCCTAAAATAAATATTAAATCCAAAATTGTGATTCTAAATAAATCTGTAATACTAAATGGTAGAAATGGAAAAATTAAGAATAAAGTTGACCATAAAGTTAAAAATGCATCAAAATTTCCATCCGAATTAATTTTTAACTGAACTTTTCCTCTAATTTTATAAATCTTTTTTTTAGAGAAAATCAAAATACCTAAGCAAAAACCTGAAAAAATCCCAATAAATATCCCCAATATTAAAATTTGACCGGTCCAAAATTCCATTATAATGGATATCCCAACGATTGCTAAAATGAAACTAATAAAGTTGATTTTTGATACTTTATCTTCTTTCGTTATTACTAAAAAGATTAATAAAAAAACTCCACTAGTATATAATAAAAAAGCTGCAAAAGCATAACCAGTGAGCGTTATATTCCAAAAGTAAAGAAATACTACCAATGGGTTAGAAATTGCTATTATAATTAAATATTTCCAGTGCATCTTGAAACACTCTTTAAAGAAAGTAATAGAAAAAGATCTTGTTATTAACATAAATATAATTAGAAAAGCAGCTCCAAAAATACCTCTGAACAAGACTATTGAATAAATTGGATACCCACTTAATAATGAAATAAATATCCCTACATTACCCATAAAAATTCCTGATAAGAACATGCTTATTTTGGAAACTGTTGGATTAAAATGAGCTTCATTTAATTCCTCTATGGTCATTGAAATGTAGAAGTTATCATTGTTTTAATTTTATTGGAATTGAATAATTCACAAACAAAATTGGTGTAAATCTAAAAATTATGTGGTATTAATACTCTACTTATCAATTTCATATCAACCAGGAGCATAAAAAATAAAATACATATAAAAACATATCTATTAATTGCTTAATTTTTAAATCCACATATAGGACAAATAGAAGTACCACTTAATGTTTGACCACACATTTGACAAAATTTAATTGTGCTCTTTCTAGGGGGTTTCAACGAGGTAATCGAGATTTTTTCTTTCACTTGTATGGTTCCTTCAGAATCACTTACGATTGTTTTTATCGCCGTTGGAACAAGATCATTATTTATTATATTTATTTCTTCACCAAAATACCCTCCAACTTTAACCTTTTTAGTAGGGGTCAAATTGGGTGGAGGTTTAACTAATCTGGGTGGAGGTCTAAGCTTTTCTGGACCAATTATCTCTTTTCCAATTACTAATTCTTCATCCTCCTCAAATGATTGTTCTTCAATTTGTTCCTCTCCAAAGAGCTCTTCTTCAATGATCTCATCCGTAATACCTAATTCCATTAATTCAGCCTCAAATTCTTCTTCGTGTTCTTCCCTATATATCATTTCTACATATTCTTCGTCTAACTTTAATAAAGTATCGCATTGAATACACCTGAACAAATGATTGAATCCTATAGGGTTAGCAATCGCATAATTCGCGGCGCAGCAAGCGTGATATTTTGCATTACAATTAAAACATTTGTGAACTTCGTCTGAATGAGCGTCACAAATGGGACAAAGCTCTCTTTCGCAAATATCACACTTTTCCTCCTCTTCAGAATCTAAAGATATTAAATCTACAGCGAGTCTTTCGTAGAATATCTTATCTTCTTCGAAAATTTGATCGTCTTCTTTAGGTTGTACCACAATAAATTCAGATTTACTCTGAATTAAAGACCTTAGAATATTTAAAAATAGTTTTGCCTCGGTACAATAAAACACGCCTCCGTGTGTTTCGCTCGCGACTACTTTTAGCTTCACATCATCAGCATAAAATTTCTGATCTCCTAAGCGAATTATATCGATAAAAGCGTCAAACTTCTTAGCTTTGATTAAAAGATCGTAAAGGGCGTGATGATAATCTTCAGATAATAGACTGGGCGTGTCTGAAATTATTATTACCCGATAATTTTTTCTGGCTTCTCTACTCTTTCTAAAGATATAAGCCAGGATCTCAAATAAACCATTTTCAAAAAGGCTTTTCTCAGTTTCTCTAGTTTGCCACTTTTCATCTATAACATCAGAAAGAGCCCCAAAATCTTTCGCGTCATAGACAGTTATCGGGTTATCGTCTTCTTGAAAAAGCAAAATACCATAAGAACTTAAAGTGTTAAATTTTTCCTTGTCTTTAATAAAACTACTAATACTCTTACTAAGGCTTTTTTTCTTCAAAAAATCTGTCGTAAGATCAATATAAAAGATAAATTCCTCTGAGTTCACTGATGTTTTGCGAAACATATTGATATTAAAATATAGTCTAAATTTTATCCTAAAAAAATGTAAAGTTATATAAAATAATAATAGAATTTTTATTTATTTTTATTGATATTTCTCAATTAATCAATTTTTATTTCTTTAAAAAACTCTGAGAGATTAAGATTTAAAAATTCAATCAATTAATTTAAAACCACAATATGGACATGAATGTCGATCCTTATCCTTACCGCTAATGTGTATTCCGCATCCGGGGCAAACAAAAAAGCTGGACCTTCCTTTATCAGTACTGCTTCTATCTTGTTTTTCTAACGGTTTCCAATATTGCGGTATTTCAACTTTTTTAAGTTTGGGTTCTGTAATAATTTTAGAGTTTTTTGTAACTTTTTGACTATCATTCATTGAGTTATTGGGTTTAGTTGTTTTTTGGTAGACGAGTTTATCTCCCTCTTTTTTAACTTCATAGTAACTTCCAAAAAAACCACCTACCCTGATTGCTTTTTGTTCTGCTTCTGACTCTTCTATCTTTGTAGTGTCAGGCATCTCTTTTTTTTCTTTCAACGGTTCTTCAATTTCTAAGTGATCAGAAGCCGTGATACTTTCTTCTTCTAATTGGTCTGGTTGTATTTCTTCTGTTTTTATATATTCTTCGGCAGATACCATCTTATCGTAGTAAGGAGTAACGATATCGTCTTGATTTATTTTTAAGAGGATATCACAGTTAGGGCTAGGGCATCTAAAAATATGGGGTATTCCTATATTATGTTGAATTGTATAATTCGTAACGCAACATTTATGAAATATAGTACCGCATTCTTCGCAAACTAACAGTTTATCATTTACATCGGCGCAACAAGGACAGATTTCTTCTTGACAGAAGTGGCATTTTGATCCTACATCGTTGGGAGGTGCGCGTTTTAAACTATTTGCTAGATGAGAATAGAAGTAGTAATCGTCTTTATTAATTTTTATTCTAGCGTGTTGATTTTCAAAGGTGCTCACTATTTGCTTGCTTTTGACTAATCTTTTTATAGTAGGTATAAAATCTTTTTTATCAGAAATGTAAAAGATCCCGCCTTTGGTATCGCTTGCTAAAATGTTTAGTTTAACATCGTCTTTAAAAAATCGCTCTTCTTTTTCGGACACTCTTATAATATCTACAAAAGTAGGAAAAACTTTTATTTTTGAAACTAAATTAAACAAAGCTTCGGTATAGTCATCAGATAGATCGCTAGGAGTATCTGTGATAATGATTATTCTATTGTATTTTGACTTTTTTTTTATAGTCTCTGCTATGTACGAAAATATATAAAATAATCCATTTTCAAAAAAGGATTGCTTCTTAGGACGAGTTTTCCAATTTTCTTGGATAGCATTTTCTATAATGTCTGAATCTTTTTTACCCGTAATGAAGATAGGGTTGCCTTTTTCTTGGAAGATCAATAATCCGTAATATCCTTTAATGTTAATTTTATTTTTTTCAGTGATATAATATTTAACTGCTTTAATTACTTCTTTCACTTTTAAGAAGTCCTTAGTTAAATCTAAATAGAAAAAAACATCCTCATATGAGTTCATAATACTACTGATAACCTTAATGTTTTATTATTAAAATAAAGAAAAATATTCTTTAAATATTTTTATCTAACAAAATTTAAAAAATAAATACTTATATTACTTATTAGTAAAAGTAAAATAGTAGTTTAGATTAAAGTAATGAGATGGTGAACCAGTATGGAAGAATTTTTAAAAAAATTACAAATTTCAGATAATGCGATGAAACTTTATTTACAAAGCGTTGGTAGAAAACCCTTGTCATCGTTCGAACTATATTCTATTTTACCTAATATCTCTCAAGAAGAATATGCAAAATCTTTAAATGAACTTATAGATGCTGGTTTGTTAATACCTATCAATCCTCAAAGCCCAGATTTATTACTTCAATACCTAACCATTCCTCCAATAAACCCCATTATAAATTACTACGATAATATAAATGCTAACTTGGACGGCATTAAAAAACAAATACAACAATTACTTTCAAATTCTTTAAAGAGAATATTTCAAGAAAATACGATAATTGAATTAGACACCACTTTTAACGCAACCCAAGAATTAAGAAAAGACTTCGAAGAGGATGTAATTATCCAAAAACAGGATATAGATGATGTTGTTCAGGGAATGGAGAACTTGAAAATAATAAAAACTGTTTTGGATGAGCTACATAAAACAATTAAAGGTATAACCCAAAATCAATTTTCTTATTTAATAAAGCTAATTACCACAATTAAAAAGGATTTAAACAAAAAAATCGAAACTTTAGAATTGAAAAAATCTGAGAAACCGGTTAAGAGCGTAATTGAAGATGTGTTTCAAGAAAATTTTGAAAAAATACTTGAAGCTTTTACTGTTAACTTACATAAATTAATTGAAGACGAATTTGATAATACAATCGAATCGCTTAAAAATATTATTGACTCGACTTTTCAATTTCGGGACGACTTTCAGATGTTATTGTTAAACTTGTTAAATAGTTATGAATCTAAAATTAATAAAACAATTGAAATGGTAAAAAAAAAGCGAAATAGCTTATCTAGCGATCTTAAAGATTTCGAAAATGTTATTATTGACAGTTTTAACGCGATAATTAGTAGTTCAGTCGATTCCGTGGCAGCTTTAAATAACCCTATTAATAAAGCAATGGTAAGTTATTATAAAATTATTACATCTTCTGAAAAGGCGAAACCAGATAATTTTTGGCACATTAACAGCGTTTCTAGAGTTAACGAAGAAATATTAAGTAAAATTACCCATGCTAAAGAGAATTTGTTATTAGTTGTTCCTAAACTTGAAGATCATTTATCGATAGAAGAATTTACAGATATACCGGGAACTCTTAAAATTAAAATTGCTTCTTCGGAGGCACATACTAATAGTAATGTTAAAAAATTTAAAGAAATTAAAAACTTGGAATATAGAACTCTCAAAAATGAGAGCGTTGTCATTATTAAAAGCGACGATAATTACGTACTTATGGGAATAATCCAGAAAAATTCACAGGATTCGTTAAAAGATTTTGTCGGATTTGCTACTGATTATGCACCTTTAATTAAACTTATACTTTCGGTTATTAATACAGTGTGGGATAAAGCAAGTTCGAGTCTACACGAAACGCCAAGATCTCTGGGGATAATGGCAACACTAAGAGAAACTACTACTTCCAAAACAGTAGGACCTACTAAACCGATTACTCCTAGTAGTTTTAAAGCGTCCCAAAAAAAAACAAGTATCGCTCAGACACAAGATATAGTTACGGAATTAACTCAAAAGATTCAAGACAAGGTTAAAGAAACTACACAGCAAAAAGCTTTAAAACAAGCTCCTAAAGCACCAAAACAGATTCCTAAGGCTGGCGATGATGTAGGAATGTTAATCGATACTGCTTTTAAATCGTTAGTTCAAAAACTACAAAACCTTAATGGAGAGGAATTTAGTACTGAATTAGAAAATATTGCGGAGCTAATTTTGGAAAAAAAAGGATTTAGCGTAACTTTACACAAGTTAAGAAGTAAAATTAACCAATATAAAACCCATTTGGGTCATTTAAGCGAAGTGGATATTAAACATATCGTTGAAAGCATAGAAGAATGGAAAAAACATCTAATTAATTAGATTATCAAATTAATAGTATAGTTTTAAGTAAATCTGACTCTTTTTATTTAACTTGTTTTAGCTTGGCCCCTTTTCCTTTTTCATCGATATTTGTGTAATAACTGAGTTAAGAAGCAACCAACTAAGCGAAAATAAAAAGAAACCTAAAAATATCAGAGAAATGGTCATAGATACTATAAAATTAGGGTTTAAAATACCTATAATGCCAAATATAGGAGAACAGGGAGCTAAAATGATGAATAAGTAATAAACGATTTTGCCTTTTTCGCCAAATTTAATGTAAGTAGTAATGTTTAACCATCCAAAGAAAATTAAAAGGAAAGGAATAATGGAATAAGCAATTTCAAGGAAAGGATAGTTCAACCCACCAAACGCAAACGCGTAAAAATAATTAGCGTAAAAGTAGACGAGGATTAATAAAGTGGTTATTGGTGTTGGCACACCCGTATATCCGGTACTTGTTGAAATATTGAACCGAGCTAATCTTAATATAGCCCCTAGTGCGAAACAAATACACCCAATTGCTAGAATGTAATCGTAAAACATCCCTGTCTTAAACGCCTGAAAACATAGTACGGCGGGCACTATACCAAATGTGAGAGAATCGCTCAAAGAATCGAGTTCTCTGCCAATTTCGTTTACTGTTCCTGTCTTTCTCGCGATGTACCCATCAATTAAATCCGTTCCAAAAGTTAGTGAGATTAAAAAAAAACCTAAAGAGATGGCGTCTCGGGTCCCATATGAACCACAAATTAAAGCAACAAAACCTATTGTCGTCCCAGTTAGAGTAATGTAATCCTTTAGTTTGAGCAAACTTGGTATTGTTGACATTTTTTTTCTCACTTCTTTGTTATTTTATATTTAAAAGTTTAGTTTAGTTAAAAAATTTCTTTAAAATCTAAGTAAAATTTCTTTCCCATCCTTAAATTTATTAGACTAAATTGACTATTGATGATTAAAAACTGAATTTTATTTATAAAGTAGATAATAAGGCTGATAAAATGAAATTTTGTCCTAATTGTGGAGATGAAGCTAGTATAGATCAAAAATTCTGTGAGAAATGCGGTACAGAATTGAAAAAAGCACAAGAAAAAGGAGTAGAAAGCACCCCTTCTTCAATTCCAACCCCAACACCTCAGAAAAAAGGTAGTTTATTCGATATTAATCGGAACTTCTTTTTGATAAAGGAACGGATGTGGGATATGGGTTTTGGGGATATAATGGATGACGAGGGAAAATTAATTGGACGAATGAATCGTATAATCTTTAGCATAAGACGACGAGTGGAACTCCAAGAACTTGATGGTACCGTTGTTGCTACGATTCATAGTAAAATCATTTCAGCAAGAGGCGCTCAGGATTTAAAAACTCCAGATGGAGAATTAATCGCAAGAATTAAGAAGAAAATATTAACCTTTTTTAGATCAAAATTCTTTTTGGAAGATAACATGGGAAATAGATGGTACGAGGCTGAAGGGGATTTTTTTGGCTGGTCGTTTAAAATCTACGAAGTTGCTTCAAGAAAATTGGTAGCGGAGATAGAAAAAGCTGATCGATGGAGAGATATTTTCTTAGGGGGGTTATTTGATTTTGCGGACACTTACGCTTTGAAGATCCTGGATAACGAAACAGACAGAAGGATACTAGTTGGATTTGTTCTATCAATAGATAATGTAATGCATGACTCTGCGGGTAGTGGACCAATGATGGGTCGTATACCTTACCGTCGTGGAAGATTCCCTGGTCCTTTTGGAGCTTCACGCCGTCATCGCTAACTAATTTATTCAATGTTATAACTAATATTTTCTTTTCTTATAGTTTAAAATTATTTTATCGTTCCTTTCCGCATTTTTTACAAAATTTCCAACTAATATCATTAATTTCTCCACAATATTCACATTTATTAGAAACTGGTTCGATTTCTGAATCGTTCGGAAAGGATGCCATATTTTTAATATTGATAGTTTTTATAATAGTTGCGTTTATCAATTCACTCAAAGTAATACTTTCTTGCCTACCTAAGTTTTTATTTTTTGCCATTGTAATGGAGAACAAATGATCGTCTCTGGTTTCAACTACTACAACAAAAATTCTTTGGATTTTCGCGCTATACGCTTTTTTGATACATTCTAAAGGATTTATAAACCCATCCTTGAATTCTTCAATTGAGGAACCGATTTCTGTTAAACTTATGTTTGATTTTTTTACTAGCGATAACTCTTGGTCGGTCAATAGAATTTTTCCAAATTCCATTTTATATTATAAATCTGTATCTACTTTTCCTTCACAGAAATATACTACTGAAATTATTTAACATCAAAACTCATTTTCCATGAATAAGAAAATTAAAAACTTTTTCTTCCACAAATTTATAAACTTTTTATACTTATAAAAATAAAAACAAATAATGATGACATAAATGAACAATTAACTATTTAAATAATTCTAAATCGATTAAAAAATAATAAAAAATGAATAAAAGAAGTGTTAATGATAAATGGAGTTAAAAAATCAGAAGGAATTCATATTAAGAGATAAATTAGTCTCTATTCATGACATTGTCCGTGTTATGGATCCCGAACAAAATTTAATTGGAAATTTTGTAAGAAAAATATTATCTATTCGTGCTTTATTTAGTCTTAAAGACGCTGATGAAAGAACAATTATGGTTATCCGTCAGAAGTTAGCATCTTTACGTGGGACATTTAAGTTTTTCGAACCAGATGAAAACGGTAAACCCGATGAGAGTAAATTTCTAGGAAAAATGAAAAGAAAAATTGTATCTATTAAACCAAAATATTGGTTTGAAAATCCTTTAGAAGAAAGAATTTTTCATATTAAAGGTAATATAATGGGATTGAAATATTCTATTATTAAAGATGGTTCGGAAATTGCAAGGATTTCAAAGAAATTTTGGAGAGTTCGTGATACATATGGATTGAAAATAAATCAAAATTTAAATAATCAAATGGCAATGATTATACTTTGTACAGTAATGGTTCTACAATATGAAATTGAGAGAATTAGAGAAGAGAGAAAAAAACAGAGAAGAAGACATCAATTTAAATATTAATTTTTTTTAAAAAACATCATAAATTATGTATTTTGAACCTAAAACAAATCCAAGTAGCATTCTCTTATCTATAATCGTATCTTTTATTTTTAATGCGTAAGCATCATAAAGATTTAAAATTTCGCTTGAAATTTCATTTTTCCATCTTTCTACTTTATCAAATTCAGCGATAATTTTTTCTGTGGTAATGTCTTTAATGTTAAACTTAAAATCCATAAACTCACCATAAGCTTCATATTTTCGAGTACCCACATGATCTTCTAAGTAAAATATTGATCTAAAATTACTAACCATTTTTTTTTTATATTTAGCAATTAAATTTCCCGTAGGATCACTTAAAAAGTGAATATGACGCATTGATAAAGATTTTCTAGTTATTTTAGCTAAAATATTATTATCTGAATCCTTTATTAAAATTCTTCCTTTAAAACCTTCTTTTTTTTTATGAATTGAGCCAATGATCAGCCCTCTTTCATTATAAATTCTCCCAGTTCCATGCTTCCAATAATTCTCCGTCAAAATATAATATTTTTGGAGATTATCGAATAATTTTAATTCACTTTTAAATTCCTCTCTTGATAAATCAAACCCACATTTTTCACAAAATTTTTGATCTAATTCTATAATTTTATTTCCACATTCAGGACACTTCAATTGATTTTCTCTCCAAGCAATATATGTTAAAGTTGATTACTTATTTATAATATAATAATAAATTCTAAAAAAATGTTTAGCAAAATCATAATATTTCATATAAATTATAATAAGTATTATTTCATATGCAAATGGTAAATTAATACTATATTGACCATCCAAGAAAGAGTAATATCAATGCATTCTTGTTATAAATTCTATCAGGGCGGTGAACAAATCAAGAATAAATATATGGGACAATTTGAAAAAAAAGTAAAAAAATGCATTGTACAAATTGTGGAGCAGAACAAAAGCCCCAAATCAACGGTTTTGCCAGGGTTATGGCTTTGAATTAACTACAGTAGTTACACAAGCTCCAATAAGTGCCCCAGTAGGAATAAAGCCAATGGGTTTATTTGGTATCAATAGGAATTACTATATCTTAAAAGAGAAATAATGAGATTGAGCCCTGAGCTCAAGGAAAATTTATGGGATTTAGTTTCAAAGTTTACGATGTAACAACGGGAAATGTTGTCGCCGAAATTGAAAAAGCTGATAAATGGAGAGACATCTTTTTAGGTGGTATGTTTGATTTTAAAGATA
>NJBI01000079.1 GCA_005222975.1 Promethearchaeota archaeon Loki_b31 | reverse complement strand
TGTAAAAAATCCTATATAATTCATTATAAATCTCCGCAAGTTTGGAGATTCTATATGGATCGTTTTCTTGTAATGAATGAAGGAGATAAGAAGTTAAGCCTTGAGGATTGTTAATCCATTCTAAAAATCCTTCCACTTCAGCTTTGAGATATGGATCGATCGTAGGTTTTACCATACTACTGCTTTTTGCGATAAGTTCGTTTTCAACGGAAACATCTACTTCCGTTTCAACAAATTGTGACTTTGATCCTTTTATCATCATAGCTGCTGCTCTCGTAACTGCGGGATACGCCATGTGCATCCACCCTTTAGCTTTAGGTTTTATGTGAGCTATGAGAGATATGTCACTACCAAGGATTGATGCTCCAACTAAGTGTCCTTTTTTCTTTCTGTTAGTTGCTATAAATCTTTCGGGTGACATTTGAAGTACTGAATATCTGATACCGTTCATATTCACAAATTGAGCACTACCACTACCCCAACTAAATAAGACGGCCTTAATATCTTTCGACACGCTCCAATTACTAGTGGAATAAATAACCTTCCCTTTGTTACCAACGACTACTACTTCGGTTGCGTCAGAATAATGTTTTTGCAAACTCTTAATAATAGACTTATAATTTACCATAGTAGGAAACCAGTTTAAAATAATTATCTTTTTTTTATTAGGTTAATCCATTTATTGATTTTTTCTATCAATTCGAATTTCTCTTTGGGGCTCAACCCTAAATTTGGTTCTGTGTGTTGAAAGATATTGGCAAATTTACTCATATCCCATAAAATATTTGAATGTAAGAGCATACTTTTGATGTAATCTCGTGCGATTTCAAGCGCCTTCCCTATAGATCTAACATCGTAATCTTTATTTACGATATCCTTTACAGTTAAAAGAATATCTAACGAGTTACTAGTTGGCATGTTAGGGAGTGGTTTTAACTCAACAATAGGTCTCTTCATTGTTCTAATTTCAAATTGGTATTGCTCGTTCCTGTATTCCTTGAAAGGTAACGCACTTTTGTCAACTTCGTTAGGTTGATAAATCTTATTAGCTACTTGTACGACCGATTTTTCCAATTCGTCTTTTGTTTTTCTTCTAAATTGTTCTGGCCAATTGACGAATGAATTAATCTGGGGTTCAGCAGAGATAAAAATTGATTCTTTTAGTATTTTTTTATTGTTTTTATCACTTTTTTGAAAGTTAGTAGATACTATTTCTGATCTCAACAAAGCAGAAGCATTTCTGATTATTGAGAACAAATACATAGGATCGTATTCCATCATAGAATAGACCCTTTTCAATTTTAAAGTCGATTCCTGAATGTATTGTAAATCCCGCTGTGAAAAATAGCTTTTTAAGTGGTTTTTAGCACCAATTTTAATTCCGTTTAATCCAGCTGTTGGGCTCGTATAATTTGCTTTCAATTCATGATCCATTTCAGAAGAAATTAAAATTTGATTGTAGAAATCCCAGTGCGTGCTTAAAAGCATGGGACTAGTTTTATCTATTTGGAAAGATTGGGGTTTTTTCAAAGTTTCCATCAATTCTAAAAAGATATCTTTATATGGAATAAATAAATTTCTCATAAGCGTTCCTTGAATAAATGTACGCTTAGTTTCAGATTGATAAGACAAATCTATTGGTAACTTAAATAAGTTCTCACTAACGATTACATCGCGATCGTTTTCTAGTGTAATATTTTTTGATGTTGCTAAATGATCGTATAAGAAATCTGACAGGATCAAACCCGTTAATTGTCTATTGTCGATAATATAACTTCCACTTTGAAGCTCAAATTTAGTATAATAATATCCTATACCAAAAAGATAATATATAGTTCCTCTCTCCGTTGAAACCGCACATTCAGATCCCCCAAAAAATATAACTAGATCTTGGGTTATTTTCGATACTTTATGGTTAGCATATTTACCTAAAGTTGGATAGTCGAGTAAATTTCCCCAACTTGGTATTACAAAAAAGGTATAATTATCCAATAAATTAACTTCTGTATTGTTAGACATGCAAAATTACTTCTTATAATTTCTATATTTTCTAAATTAAATGATATTGGGGTTTTTTTACTAATTTGAATACCTCTTTAATCAATTGTATTTATTTGAGTATTTAACTTTTTCTCGTAATTTGACTCAATAGTGTTTGAAAAAAATGATTATTTATAGGTATAAATCTATTTCTATTAAGAATTAATAAACGCATAATTTTTTAATCAAAATTAATGATAAATATTATCGAATTTTTAAATAAATAAACTCATCAAATTTTTGATTTAAATGAAACTTGGACTTGGCTCTATAGCCTTTATTTACGATAATATTAATCGCGGAAAATTTAAAAGTTCAAAAGAATTGTTGCTCAATGCAATTGAGAGAACTTTTAATTTCGCTGAAAGAAATGACATAAAAATCTGTGAATTAATCTTGGATCCTCCTGAAATCTTAGTTTCTGAAGAAAAACAAGCGTTTATCGATTTATGCAATTCATTTCCTTCTATCAAAAAACAATTCCATGCACCTTATGCGTATTTAAGCTTGTGCACTCATAATCCATGGATTTTAAACGCTACAATAGAATGTTACATAAAATCAGCTGAAGTAAGCAAGGCAATTGGAGCAGAAATTTTTACTATTCATCCAGGAAATGCGCAATTTTTACACCAGTGGTATAATGGCGTTAATAATCGCCTTATAGACGCAGTTAATTTTTTACTAGAAAAAATAAAAAGCTTCCAATTAATTACATCTTTAGAGAATATGCCGAGAAATGCTGGCTTTTTTCTGAATCATGACGAGTTTAATAAATTCTTTTCCGATATTAATCGAGGGGATATCTTCTTAGCGTGGGATACAGGTCATACTGCATCTTGTAAGGATAATATTGAAGAGATATGGAATAAATTACATAATCGTATTAAAAATATCCATTTAGTTGAACATTTTAAGAATGATTTAGATATTCATCCTACTCTTGGAAAAGGCTCAGTAGATTTTCAATTGGTATTTGAATTAGCAAAAAAGTTTAATTATAAAGGCGCAATGATTATGGAACTGCATAAAGTGGAAGATTTACCAGAAAGTATTGAATATATCCAACGCTTCTTTTAGAAATTCTCGAATCTAAAATTTAAACTTATATCTCAATTTAATTATATATAAAAATATTCTCAAAGCAATTAATGGACTCCTATAATGATATTAAATGACAAAAAATATATTAAGTAAATATATCAAAAAATGGATTTATAAAAATGTCAAATATGGATGTTAGAAAAGATTTCTACGAATTTGGGAAAAATATGCAAATTGTAGCAATTTGTACCGTTTTAAGTATAGTTACTGGTGTGACGAGCTTAATAGCGTTAATCTTTATATTTATTGCTTTAGGAAATATCAAAAAGGCAAATCTTAAATTAAATAACGAATATTTAGAGGAATTTCGTTCGAAATATGTTAGGGCTTTCATTTTAAGAATATGTGGTACAATCGTGCTAATGATAGGAGTTATAAACTTGGTTTTCTTTTTCTTTATACCGTCTGATTTCGATTCTTTTTGGATAACCGTTTCTATAAGCGTAATTCTTATTTTAGCTGGTTTAACATTTGGAATAACCAGCGTGGTTGCTGAAATGAAAGCATGGAAAAACTTGAAGCGATTCTTTGAAGAAAATAGGAGTATGTTTCCAGGTAGCATTTCTCATGAATTAATTGACGGGTGCGATAAGTTAAAAACGGCTGCTTTATTGAATGCGTTAGGATTTTTAATAATCACTGCAATAATTGGATTTATATATCAAATTATAGGATATTTTAAATTAGCAAAATTGAATACCTTGTTATTATATGATGTTCCGAAAACATCACCGATACAAGTGAACTTACCGGAGTCTCGATCAATTAGCATAAACAAAGTAGCAAGTAGTTTTTGCCCAAATTGTGGAACCAAATTATCCGGATTAGGAAAATTCTGTCCCTTATGCGGCTCGGATATTAGTTAATACATAAACAAAAATTATTTCTTATTTTATTTTTTATTATGCCTATCGAAATAGGTTTTATATAGGTTTAATTGTTTTTATAGGATTCTTGGTGTTATCGCTTTATGCCGGATTTTTGCACATCGTTTCACAATAACACTCAAGTTAAAATAAATAAAAAAATTGATTTTAAGATTTTAAAGTTTCAAGAATTTCATCGGCATGATTATAACCTACGGAAAGATGACCTTCATTCGGAAAGAAATATCCCTTACAATTTGGGATTAACTCACACATCTTCCGTCCAAATGAACTCGGAACGAACACATCCATCTCACCATGCCATAAATATACCTGCAGATCTGAAGAGATATCCTTTAAATCAAATCCCCATGGTTTTGCATATATTTTTTCTTCCATTACCACACCATCTAATCCGGGACGGAAAGCTTCTTTGGTTTCTTCTATAAAAATATTTAATATTTGAGGATCTTGAAATAATATTCTGTCTGGCTCTGGAAGTTTTTTAGCAAAATCTTCTATTGATTTTTGGTCTTCAAACGCTTTCTTTTCTGCTTTTACTATCGTTTTTATAAGGAATGGAAGTCTTCGCGAGATAAAAAAGGAAATACGATTCGATAGCATCATTCCCTTTCTACTCCAATTAATTAATCCCATCCCGGCAATTATACCACAACATTTTAACCTTTCAGAGATTTTATACGCACAAGCAGCTGCGTAAGGACCTCCACCCGATATCCCCTCGACAACGAATTTATCTAGTCCTAAATGATCAGCTAGTTCGATAATATCGTCTGGCCAATCTAAAAGGGTTCGTTCAGGCTGGAAATCAGAAAGCCCAATTCCCGGGCGATCAACCGCTATCAAATGAACTCCATGTTCTTTTGGTTTTTCACCAAAAAGTCTAATTTCAATACGAGATCTGGGATGTCCATGGAAATGAAAGATAGGTTCGCCGTTTAAATCTCCAGTTTCAGCATATCCAAGCTTGCGACCATCTTTTAGTTCAAAAACTTGATCTTCTTTATTAGATTCAACCATGTTATATAGTTAGATTCTAAATGTTTTTAAATCTTGTGTTTAAGTAATCTGTCAACATTACTTTTTAATAATTATTCTATAAACCTAAAAAAATTGGCTTCCTAACTTCCTGAAACAATATTAATAGAATACTACTTTTTTTTATTTTTAATTTCAACCTTTAGATGTACTCAATAGAAAAAGTTTCTAATTTTTTGATTGCTACCCGTTTTTGCTTCCATAGTTGGTCTGCTTTCTTAACCCATTGATCGAATTCGTTCGGATCCTCTGGAAAGGTTTCGTAATGTTTTTTAATTTTTCCAGCAAGTGAATTAGCTGATAGCAATTTTTTCACGTGTTTTAAGGATAATTGTCTCTTTAGCATGCCGCCAATTAATTTAAACAGAAATTTAAGTATTTCGCCTAGACTCATGTCTTCTTCGTACTCTTTATTAGGTTCAGGAATTTCGTCTTCGTCCCCAGTTTTGTAAAGTAATCCCGATTTTAAGACGTAATCCCATTCTTTTGCTGAAAAGTTTAGAATACCAGATAATTGCATTAATAAGCTCGCAAATTTCGCACCCTGATCTCTAAAATACTTTACATTAATGTCCCATAACCTATCTTTAGAAATATATCCTTCTTCTTTAAGCGTACTTTCAATAGTTTCTGCTGCAATCATGCACAAATTCCAAGTAGCGGTAACTCCGTGCCCCGAAAATGGATAAGTGATTGCTGCAGCATCTCCTATGCAGAATAATCCATCACCTACAAGAGTATAAGGAGGTCTTCTATAAGGAGTAAAACCTTGTTCTTCTTTTACAATTTCATAAGGAGGTAAGTGAGCTTTTACAAGGAACTCTTCTCTTGCTTTTCTAGCATTTTCGTAAGAACCAGGTTGCCCAATTCCCAGAATGGCACCATTTTCAATCTGACACGGACCGAACCATAACAGGTAGTATTGATATCCTGTGTCGGGTAATGGATGTTTTTCTTCTGGGTTTAACCACTTAATGTATTGTAGAAGTACGTACATCACACTACTTGGGTCCAATTTAAAAGTCTCAATTCCGTAGTCTTGAGGCAAGGATGTTCTGATTGAAGCACCCGTACCTGATGCATCGACAACTAATCGAGCATAGTATTCAATTTGTTCCCCATTTTTTTCGACTAAAACCCCTACAATTTTTCCGTCGTCAAAAACTAATTCTAAAAATTTGCAAGAAAAAACAAGCTTTACACCATCTGCTTCTAACACCTTATACATTCTATTTAAAAATGGTGTAAGACATACAATAGTTTGAAGCGCTTTGATTTTAACTTCTGTTGTAAAATCCGTCGTTACTTGCGTTGAATGTTCTCGAATTTCAATACAGTCAGGATCTCCTACTTTAAACGGCGGTATGCCAGCTTTTTTAATTCTATCGGTCTCAAAGTGGATAACATCTAACCTTTTACCTACTTTTTCCCTCTCATCTTTTTCTATGGTTACAACTGAATAACCCTTTTTAGATAATAGCCAACTGAGATACATTCCTGCAGTTCCAGCGCCTACGACCAAAATGTCACATTTTTCAACCATGATTTTTAATCTCAACAAAGTATTATATTGTATGATTCTAAGTTTGTTTTAAAAATTATAAGTTTTTAGAAATAGCCTATATGTTAATATCCAATTGCTTTTTTGAATGGCTTATTAGCGTTTAATTTATTTAATTTTAGTTTATTTTTACTTTTACTTTTACTTTTAACGACCCCCCTCCCCCTCTCTAAAACCTTAAAAAAAAATTCATAATTGTTGCTGACGAGTAGAGTTTTACTTTTTATTTATGTCGGTAATTTGTTGTCCTTTAGCGTATAAAAAATTCAATTTTAATAAACTTTATAATAGATAATTAACGTTAATTTCATGAGTTTTAATACTTAACTTGTTGATGCTGACATGGATAGTAAAGACTCCGAAAAAGAGATATGGTTAAAATATTGTGAAGAGTGTGTAAAGTCTAAAATCGCATCTAGTTATGATAGTACTCCAGAATTAACGGAAGAAGCAAGGAAAGAAAAAGGACTCTAAATATACAACCAATATTATTTATTTAAAATAATATTCTTTCTATTTTTTAATTCAAACGCTAATATATCATGGCAACTAAATATTTTTATATAAAAAGAAATATTTATCTTTTAATTAGAATTAATTATTAAGTAGCTAATATGAATTCAAAAGAACGTGTGAGAGCAGCAATCCATTTTAATCGCCCAGATAAAGTTCCAATTTTTAATATTGTATCTGGTGATGTCGCTCCTCTGCCACTTATTCACTCAAAAGATTGGAATCCGGGTTTTGCAGAAAATGAAATTGGATTATTCCCCCATAATAAAAATCCTAATAGTTGGGAAAGACCAGATTGGACGAAAGATCAACCCGAATTTGAAGGTACTAATTGGAAAAGAATTCCTCACGAAGAGGTGGACGAATGGGGCATTATATGGTCTATGAAAGGAAATGATAGAAATATGGGGCATCCAGGTAGACCTTCGCTACCTGATTTAAAAAAGTTAGATGACCATTTGGAGCAATATAGTTTAGAAGCATCAGATAGAAGTCGGTATAAAGCTGCTTTAAATCTAAAAAAAATGCTTAGTGATGAGTTGTATAACATGGTCATTTTCGAATCATTCGGACCATCTCACGTAGTTTCTGCTTTGAGGGGTTTTTCCAATTATCTGATGGATCATGTTAGGAATCCCCAAGAGCTAAAAAAATTGTTAAATTATGTAACTGATTATCATGTGGAAGAAATAAAAATGGCGTTTAAGTATGGGTTAGAACCTGACGGTTTTTGGCTATCTGACGATTTAGGAGAACAAAACGGACCATTCTTTAACCCTCGTATTTTTAAAAAATTTTACGAACCAATATATAAAAGAATCGTAGACGCAGCACATGAATTAGGAGCAGAGTTACATCTTCACTGTTGCGGCAAGGTAGACCGCCTTATACCTGTACTCATTGACTGTGGTTTAGATTCTATCGAATTTGATAGCCCTAGAATGAGTGGATATAACGAATTAAAGCAATATCGGGGAAAAATAATGTTCTGGGGTTGCGTTAACATACAATCTATTTATACTCATGGAACGCCCGAAGAAGTTGAGCGAGAAGTTTGGCATATGGTTCGAAATTTAGGTACGAAAGATGGAGGATTTGGAGCGTATTTTTATCCTCAACCTAAAGTAATCAGGGCTTCTCGAAAGAACATTAAAGCTTTTGAAAAAGGATTAGAAAAATATGGAAATTATTCCAACATTCCCTCAAAATGGTGGGATTATCCAACGGCAGATTTATGGAATGATTCTGAAGTTCCCCCTTTACCCCATTAGATTCATGGTATGAATAAAGGATTTTTGCTTATTTCTTTTTTATTTCCCAGCGGAGGGGCTTACCTGGTTTATTTTCACCTCTCCAAAGCAGCTGACTTTTTTTTATTGTAAACTTAGCTTCATTTCCATTTATTAGAATAGAATCGATTTGATCGAGTTCCTCTTCACTTAGTTTTAATGATATTTCCCATGTACTTAATTTCACGGGATTGTACCAACCTAAATATCCATTTTTAGTCTTTTCTAATCCAATAAGGGGTGTACTAAACTTATAGTCGTCTTTAGGCAAAGTAGGATTTAATTTCACTCCATTTCGCGTGAAATTTATACCAATTAAGCGAGTTGTGTCATATAATGGCCATGCGTGAGGATGTAAATTAAAGACTGGAAAATCAGTCCATGAAGTTGCCATATGCCCTAGAAGTTCCTCTACATCAGATGGATCTTGTTCGCCAGTAATTAAAGCTTCGTTAAAAACAGTTTGACCTGGATACTTAGATAAATCCGAGTTATAGGTGTCTGGACCGCTCCAAATCCCATACCAAACATCGGGATAATTCTCAGCATGATAAGCGAGCGAGTTTTTTTTCCATTCGTCCCATCCCATCTCTCCATTTACTAAAGAGAGGGCCCAAATTAATGTACCATTGATTGCGGGCCAAATACCCGCATTTGCTCCTTGTCCTTTATTTCTTTTACTATCAATACCCTTGCTATGAAGCCTAGCGCCAATTTTTGAGGGTTTGCGAACTAGTTCATCGATAAATTGAACTAAAATCTTCTTTTGTTCGCGATCTAAAGCATTTCCTATGATAGCCCAAGGTTGAGGTTCTAACCACATTTGATCTTCACCAACCCATCCCAAATCTTCTGTAAGCCATGCTCGTCTAAACCATTTTCCAGTCCATTGAGCTTTAACTGCTTCTCGTTGAGATTGAGAATATTTAAGTGCTTCATTCGCTAAATCGCGTTCACCTACGGATTTTAACATTTCTGAGTATATTTCAAGCGTGTATATAGCCATTGCAGCATTTAAAACGCTTTCTGCTTCTTTTTGAATTTCTTTATGTTTTTCAGGAGGAATGTATCCAATAACAACTCCATCGTTCCAATCGCCGTTGGATAATCGCTGAAGACCGTGGCATCCAAACCCCGTCTTTTTAACTAAATGACGAAAACAGCGTGCTATTACATCTCGAACTTTAACAATTTCTGCTCTAGATCCATAAACGGGATATCTGGAAACTTTTTCATCAAGAAATTCAACATCACGAGTTCCAAGAACATATTCGCTTATTAACCATAGTAACCACATTTCTTGATCGCTAGGCTTAAAGGGGACTGGTAATATTTGTCCACTTCCCGTAATACCATAGGGTATCTCACCATTCTTACGAGTTGTTTTTAAGGTATACCTTATAATATTTTTTACTATATCCGGGTTGCTGTAAATAAACGGAAGTGCGTGTTGCAAGGGATCACGGGCAGCTCCTTGAAAACCAATAATGTATTGGTAAACATGACCTTGAGAGAGAATATGTTCTTTAAAATAGCTGTCATAAGTCATAGCACTTCTTAAATAATAATAATGCCAAAAAATTTCGCGATTAACCCATGGTTCGTCTTTAATTTGTAATTCGATTCTATTCTTTTTCCATTGTTGGCATGAATCTTCAAATAATTTATGGTAAATTTGTTTGTATTTGTTAATTAAGGATTCTAATTCAAATCCATCAGGAACATAACCATATAAAAATGATAAAGTCCGACTTTCTCCTGTGTTTAATTGCACATTTCGCTCCAGAAACATAGCACTTTCATCACCTATAGAATCAATATCATTTTTTAACTTGCTATTTAGACCATCTGGTGTTTCAACACCACCTTGACCAAAATAGTCCTTACTATTGGTGCTTAATGTGTCAGCTTTCGAATCTAAAGAAACTAAAAATGTTTTAGGAGGGAAATAATCTACAAATGTGGGTTTAAGGTTAGTTGGATCAAACGTCTCTTTTTGATCTTCTAAATATTTATTTTCTTGAAGTCCTACACGATTAGGAATCTCTTCAAACTTATGTTTAAATTTATTACTAAAATGGTGACGAATATCTCTTGGATGTTTACTAGGTTTTTTTGAAAGTAGTGCCGCAAATGCAGACGAAGAGAATTGATACATACAGCAACCCCAATACTCAATCCAGCGTAGATCTACTGGCATATCTCGATTATTTGTTATTGTAATTTGAGAAATTAAAATAGGGTCATCACCAAATGGCGCAAAAATAATTTGGTTAACATTATAACCGTGCCCTATTACTTTTTTCTGTATGTACCCAATTCCAAATATCCTTTCGAAGGAATCTGCATTACCAGGATAGTATGTACTTAAAAAACTATCTCCATCAGTAAGGTATCCGAAACCACCGGCATATTGTCCTCGCTTTGGATCAAACTCATTTAAATACTTAGGACCTCCCTCGTCTTGTCTTACTTGGATATAACCGTAATTTGATGCAACAGCTACCAATCTATCGTTGCCAACTTGATGAAGGTGTTCTGTTTTTGAACGCCACTCTTCATTCATTGGAGTGAGTGCTTTTGGATCGTTTATTTGGTCGCAAGTATAACGATATGCGGGTAATCCAAACTCGTCTTCAATCCATTCTCCAAAATAACCAGAACCAAACTCTTTTTTACTCATCTTTATAATCTTTCCTAATTCAAATAAATCTATTTTAGAGAAATTAAGTAGAATTTAATAGTTTTGAGAGAATTATTTTAAAACTTTTTGCAAGGAGAGTCTTGCATAGCAAATCAATATTAATCTGTCAATCCTTAAATTAAAAACCACAATCTCTCATGACGGGGTTACTTAGGTTGTTAGTTTTCTTAAACAATTTTAAAAGAAGATCGAGTTTAATGTCTTTAAGAGTCTTATCGTTCCACACATTATTTATTTCATTGATATCATTCTTTAAATTGTATAATTCTCCATGATCACTAAAAAGTGTGATTCTCCATTCGTCTGTAATTAAGGTTCTCGTTCTTTCATGATTGTGGTCATCATTCATTTCAATAAGTATATCATCATTAATTTTTTCTTTAGTGTTATTTAATATTGGAATTAAACTTTTTCCTTGCATAAAAGCTGGGATTGGGATTCCAGCTAATTCTAAGATTGTCTCAGGAATGTCAATTGAACTAGCTAATGAATTACATTCTTCGTTTGTTAACCCGTTAGGGACTTTTATTAAAAAGGGTATTTTGATTAATCCTTGATACAAGAATGGTCCTTTAAAGAAGAACCTATGGTCTCCACCTAAATCGCCATGATCTGTAGTATATATAACAACTGTATTTTCTGCCAAGTCAAATTTATTTAAAGCATCTAAAACCTCCCCTACGGCATCATCAACCATTTTTTCCATTCCATAGGAAGCAGCAATTACATTTTTAGCCCCTTCTTCTGTTAAATCTTTTGGTATTGGAAAAATCCCTTTTGCAGTTCCTTCACTTGATAAAAGAGTATTATAATGTTTTCTATTAAATTCTGAACTATTTTTATGGTCATCGTTAAATGTTTTAGGTAATATTATATCTTCTGGCTTATACATATCGAAATATTTTCCAGGCGGTGCGAAAGGATGATGAGGGTCAGGAAATGAGCAAAAAACGAGAAAATTTTCTTTGGAACAAGAACCATTTGAAAATCTTTCTAAGAATTTGATTGTGTTTTCTTTAACAAATGTTGTAGAATAAAGTTCCTCAGGTGTTTTATGTTTTAGCACTTGTAATTTCACTAAAGGATCAGAAGTGTTAAAAGAGATATTAAGTTTTGTTTGAATTAAATTATCCGGATTACTTAACTTAATCCTGAGCGGCTTTCCTAACGAGGGATTGTTTTCTATTTTTTTCTTTACCCAATTTATGTAATCTGGGTGCCCACATAGCGGCCCGTGCCCTGAAACTATTTTCACCTCCTCCAACCCAAAATAAGGTGAGTAGTTAGTTAATTTAGGATAATCTCTATGTTGGGCAAATTCTTGACTTTCAACAGCGTTTTTAAATTGGCCAGAAGGGGCACCAAAGTAATTCAAATGTATTTTTCCAAAACTTGCTGTATAGTAAGTCCCAGATTCAAGTAGAATATCAACAAAGGTATTTGTACCTTGAGGTAAATTGCGTCCATTTGTTGTAACACCGTGCACTGAGGGATATTGCCCAGTATATATCGTGCTTCGATTAGGCATGCAGATTGGGTTATTACAATAAAAGTTAGTGAATTTAACGCCCTCTTTAGCAATACTATCGATATTTGGTGTTTTTAAGACTATCTTGTTGTTATAACAACTTAAGTGATCAAATCGTTGTTGGTCGGTTATAAAAAATAAAAAGTTTAATCTTTTCTTAATTTCCATCACAAATTTTAAGTTTTAATAAAACTGGGAAGAATTAATTAATATATAACTAGAAATCAAAAAAAATCTTTTTAAAGTTTAACATTAAAGTTATATTAAAAAACAAATCTTTTAAAAAAAATGTCGATTAATAAATTACCTAAAAAGCAAGTTTCGGGTTACATTGTGGGGATGATTCCATTAACGATTATCCTTGGTGTGT
>NJBI01000001.1 GCA_005222975.1 Promethearchaeota archaeon Loki_b31 | reverse complement strand
ATTTTAGCGCTTTTTGTTGTAATCGGCGGCGGTATTATTCTTGATCTCGTGGAAGATACATGGATCTTTATTGTTATTCTTTCACCTTTTCTGGTAGCCTTTCTATATTTTTACTTTAAAGAACTGAGAAGAAAGAGTTGATCCATTCAGTATAGCAAAGTTACTAATTGAGTCAATATAATAAATAGTATATAGTCATTGATGATAAAAAGAGAATAGCGATAAATTCATTTTTTTTTAGACGCCTATACTAAGAATATCTTTAAAAATTATCAATTTATATATATGATTAAAATCATTTCTTAACTTTTTATTAATGTAATTCAAAATTGGTTAAATCGTCCATCGGTGATTTTGATAATCTATTAAGTTATTTGAACACCTATTTGTTATTTTGATAAATCGAGTCTTCTAATTTTATTAAATAATTTGAGATTTAAAGATCTAAATCGAAAATATTGAAAATAAATGTTTTACACAATTCCACAAGTGGATTAATAAAATATTTATTTTTTTAATGTAAAGTTAAAGATAGCGATTGAATTCCATTATTATCTTTATGTTAAATTCTCAAAATTCTAATTTAATTTGATTTTGTTTTAAAATTGGGGAATTTTAAATAAAATAAAAACTAAGTAAAAATTAATTTTAAAAAAAACATTATTTTTAGAGTGTTTAACATCAGAGGATTAGTTAGTGTAGAAGTTGTTCCTATGAACAATCAACCTAATAAATAGTAGTTCTCTATATTAAATATTAACTCTCTATACAAAAAAAAATCAAAAAACAAAATTTAGTGAAAATCATGAGTAAAGCTAAAGATATAACTTTACCTGAGGAAGTTAAAGGATACTCACAAGTAAGAATCGACGTAGATTTAACAAGCGGTAAAATAGGTAAATCAACTTTATCCAGAGAATTTTGCCGAGATTGGATTGGTGGTTACGGTTTTGGAGCAAAAATTCTATGGGACGAGTTAAAGCCAGGTGTAGACCCCTTAAGTCCAGATAATGTGTTTGTTTGGGCTATTGGTCCCTTCCCTACTACAATTTTACCAACTAGCTCAAAATATGGCGTATTTGCTAAATCCCCATTAACGGGTGTATTTGGAATGGCTATTTCTTCAGGTTCAGTTGGAGCCCAAGCCCGACGTGCGGGTATTAATATGATCGTAATAAAGGGAAAAGCTTCTGAACCAGTTTACATGGTTGTAGACGATGACGACTACTATTTAGAGCCATGTGAGAAAACTTTATGGGGAAAAGGAAATTTTGAAACAGAGGATATATTACGAGAAGAATTTCAAGATCAGAGATTAGCTGTTATGTCAATAGGACCAGCAGGTGAACGATTAAGTAAGTTGGGGTGCATTACAAACGATAGAAACCGGCAAGCAGGCCGTACCGGTATGGGAGCCGTAATGGGAAGTAAAAACCTCAAAGCAATAGCATTTAGGGGTACTAAAGGATTGAAAGTTGCTCAACCCGCTGAATTTTACAAATTAGCTAAGAAACTAATCAAAGTGGCTAATGGTCCTGCAACTGCAAAATATCGCGATTTAGGAACCCCAGCAGGAATAACCAGTTATAATAAGTTAGGAATGTTCCCTACTAAGAATTTTCGGGAAGGTACATGGGAAGAAATAGATAATGGCGCCTTTACAGGAGACACTCTTAATATTGATTGGGTTGTAAAAAAAGTAGCTTGTTCCCAATGCTCTATTGCGTGCGATCATTTAGCAAGGGTACCAAAAACTCACCCCGAATATCCTAATTTAGTCGCGTCAATAGATGTTGAAATGTGCTATTCATTTGGTTCAAATATGGGTAATTCTGATTGGCCAACGGTATTTAAATGCGTTCAATTGTGCGATGATTTAGGTATTGACGCGATCTCAGCCGGGGTGACGGCCTCAATGGCGGCAGAATTGTTTGATCTAGGGCTTATAACTAAAAAAGATTTAGGTTATGAGTTACCATTCGGTTCAACGGTCAATTTAGTGAGATTCACCGAAGAAATGTGTCTTGGAAAAGGATTTGCAGGTGAAATCTTTGGAGATGGCTGTAAACAAGCAGGAATTCGATTAGAAGAAAAAGGAGTAAAAAACGCAGGCTATTACGGAATGCACATAAAAGGTTTAGAAATGCCCGCTTTTGACCTTCATGGTATGACCTCCTTTGCGGTTGGAGAAAGCGTATCTATTAGAGGCGCTTGCCATTTAAGGAATGGAGCGTATGGACTCGATGCTAAAGGAAAGTTCGATAGGTTCGGATACGATAAAGGTCTCGAACGTGGCAAGTCAATTGTAGCAGTTGAAGATGTTTATGGTATCATTGATTCATATATAATATGTAAATTCACTCGTGGAATTTATGAAAACGATGCAGAAATGGCAAAGGTATACGAACTTGTAACTGGTATTCCACACACAGAGGAATCATTGCTGACAAGAGGAACTGCAATAGTTACGCTTTCTAAATGTTTCAACATTCGAGAAGGCTGGACACGAGCAGACGATCATCCTCCCGAAAAATTCTTTAAAGAAGCTCATACAAAAGGACCAGCGAAGGGTGTTACCTTAAAGGAAGATGGTTATCAAAAATTATTGAGCGGATATTACGAAGCTAGAGGCTGGGACA
Source organism: Promethearchaeota archaeon Loki_b31 (assembly GCA_005222975.1). Taxonomy (GTDB): domain Archaea; phylum Asgardarchaeota; class Lokiarchaeia; order Sigyniarchaeales; family SOKP01; genus SOKP01. Next base: position 152,891 of record NJBI01000001.1, on the reverse strand, counting down.
CGAAAACTGGAATTCCAACCGATGCAACTCTAAAGAAGTTAGGTTTGGATTTTGTTATTGGAAATTTAAAGCCAGCAGGAGGTAAATAAAAGAATGTCAACTATTAGAACTAAGAAAAGAGGCGGTGTTATTCATCAATTCATAGTTGTAGATCCGAAACTCTGCACTGGCTGCGAAACTTGCGAAAGCGTTTGCTCTTTTGTCCACGACGGCGAATTTAACCCAATTAACACCCGAATCCACAGAGTTCGAATCGAACCAGTATTTAACATTTCTCTGGCTTGCCAGAAATGTGAGGAGGCACCATGCATTCGAAGTTGTCCTGAAAAAGCTTTGGAAAAGGACCCTGAAACGGGTTCTATCATTGTAGACGACGATAAGTGCAATGGATGCGGTTACTGTTGCAGAGCTTGTGAATTTGGAGCGATGACAATGCACATAATAAGCCAAAAAGCGCTTGTTTGCGACCTTTGCGAAAATATGAAAGACGAATTTGTCGAGGAAGGCGGTAAAAAGGAGCCTCAATGCATAATAGTTTGCCCTAAAGAAGCCATAAGTTTGAAAAATGTAGAACAAATTGGCGAAGAGACCCGAATTGACGCTGTAAAGCGCTTATTTGGCGATGTTTCAGAATTTAGTAGCAAATAACTTAATTTTTTATCTTATTTATATTATTTTTTTATTTCGCTCATTTTAATTACTTTAAATTGGATTTAAATTATTTTCCTTCAGAGGATTTATAAAGCTTAGATAGTATCACATTTTTGAATTTAATGAATGGACTTTAATAATAATTGAACTTTAATATAAAGAACCATTTGAATGATCATAATTATTTAATCAAATACAATTAATACAATTCGTTATAAGGATAAACCTTTAAAATTAGGAGGATACAAATATAAAAGGTGGAAAAATTGTCTGAAGAACAGACCAATAGTAAACACAAAATCGGAGCATTTATATGTAGATGAGGAGTTAATATTGGAGGCATTTTAGATGTGCCTAAAATTGTAGAAGAAATTGATCAACTCGATAATGTTTGCGCTTACGAGTATTTAAATTTGTGTACGTCTGGAGGAGCTGAATTTATGAAAGAACAAATAGACGAGAAAGGCTTTGACAGAATTATCATGGCTGCTTGAACTCCAATAACACATGAACCAGTATTTCACGCTATTTTAAAAGAAGCAGGATTACCACAGAGATATTTGGAATTTGTAAACATTAGAGAACATTGTAGTTATGTTCATCAAGCAATGGAAGTAAGAGATGACGCTACACTTAAAGCAATAGAATTAGTAAAAGCAGGGATTTCAAGATCGCAATTTCTGGAAGAAATACCTACAAAAACAGTTGATGTAAATCCTACATGTTTGGTTATTGGTGGAGGGATTGCTGGCTTAAGTGCTGCAATTGATTTGGGAGATGCGGGATATAAAGTTTATTTAGTTGAAAAGAAAACTACCATCGGTGGTCGTATGAGTCAATTAGATCGAACATTTCCGACAGACGATTGCAGTATCTGAATATTGGGCCCAAAGATGTTAGAAGCTGATCGCCATCCAAATATAGAAATGCTTACTTATAGTGAAGTAGAAAAAGTCGAAGGATATATAGGTAATTTTCGAGTTCAAGTAAAAAGAAGAGCTCGATTTGTAATTGAAAGCGAATGTACTGGCTGTGGCGCGTGTACAGATGTATGTCCTATATACATTCCTAATTATTTTGATGAAAATCTGTCAGCTCGGAAGTGCATCGATATTTCATTTGCTCAAGCAGTTCCGGCAGTTTACGACATTGCAAGAGAATCGTGTGTAGAATGCTTTGCATGTGTCGATTCTTGTGATTTGGAAGCAATTGACTTTAGCCAACAAGACGAAATAGTAGAACTTGAAATAGGAACTATAATTGTGGCAACAGGATGGGACATATATCAAGAAGACGATTATGGGTACGGAAAATACGAGAATGTAATCACACAGATCCAATTAGAGAGAATCCTTGCTCCAAATGGTCCTATGTTCGGTCATTTGGTACGGCCCTCAGATGGAAAACGTCCAAAGAAAATATTATTCATTAACTGCGTAGGATCACGAGATTTAAAAAAGAATGAATATTGTAGCGTAGTTTGCTGTAATTTATCTGTTAAGAATTCCAAACTTATAATCTCAGAATACCCCGATTCCGAAATTACAGTATGTTATATAGATATGAGATGTGCGGGGAAGATGTATGAAGAGTATTATAAAAGAGCCAGAGATGCAGGAATTCTTTTTGTTAAAGGGATGGTAGGAAGTATAGAAGAAGATCCATTAACACAGAATCTTATCGTTCAATTTGAACCTGTTGGAACCGATACACTAGTAAAACTGGAAGTTCATATGGTTATTTTATCATCGGCATCGCTACCTTCTCAAGGCACAAATGAAATTGCTGCTGTAATGAATATCGAGAAAACATCAGATGGGTTCCTAAAAGAAGTTCATCCACGTTTAGAACCAATCAAGACGAAAGTTCCAGGTATTTACTTAGCTGGTTCTTGTCAAGGTCAAAAATCGATTGATCTAACAGTAAGCCAGGCTAAAGGAGCAGCATCTTCAGCAGGCATTCCAATGGGACAAAGAGAATACGTTATTGAATTAATACGTGCTCAACCAATAGACGAAAGATGTGCAAAATGCTATAAATGTATTGATGCTTGTCCATACAATGCAATTTCTATTAATGATGAAGGAACGATTGTTGTAGACGTAATAAGTTGCAGAGGTTGTGGAATTTGCACTGCCATATGTCCTTCTAAAGCAATAGACTTAGCGCATTACAAAGACGTTCAATATTCAGTTTATATTGACGAATTATTGCCAATTGAGGATTAAAGAGGTAATTAAAATGAAAGACGACGATGTAAAAATTTTATCCTTTTTATGTTTAAAATGAGGCTATGGTGCAGCTGATATGGCGGGAACTATTAGGGCTCAATACCCCACTTCTTTAAGGACCGTTTTAGTTCCATGCACAGGCCGTGTTGGAGCGGACGTAATCATGAGAGGTTTTGGGAGAGGTGCTGACGGAATACTCGTTGTTGGATGATACCCAGGAGAATGTGATTATGAAAAAGGTAACTATTTTGCACATAGATCAATCGCTTATCTAAAAGAAGTGCTTAAAACCGTTGGACTTAACCCAAATAGAATAAAAATGGAATATTGCAGTTCAGCAGAAGGTTCGAAATATCGGGAAGTAGCAAGTTCTTTTGATGAAGAAATACGGAAACTTGGACCGAACCCATTACGTAAAAAAAATAAAAACTCCTCAAAAAAATAAATGTGTTAGCTAATGAGGCTGAGTTAAAAAAACGAGAACTCAGCTGAAGAAATGGGAGCACCATATAACACATTAAAAAAATGTTATAAAAATTAATATATCAAAAAAAAGTTTAAAATTTTATTAAAAAAATTAAATCAAAAACAAGAAAATAAATATACAGTTTTGAGTTGGAAATCATGGATACTATAGACGAATATCTAATAAAGATTGAAGATTTTCCTAAATTACTAACAACGTTATTAAAGGAAAAGGTTGTTAGCAAAATAATTGGGGCAAAGGTAAGGGTAGATAAAAAAACTCAGAAAGAGGATAGATTTACTATTTCTCCAGAACTCTACGAGAAACCAGAAGATATTTCGGGTTTTCCCTTAACTAACCTAATTGCATATGGGTACGCTAGAACAGATTCAGCTGCGAAGTTTTTGCATAAATCAGTTAACGGAGCATTGAAAGAAAAAGTAGGACTTATTGCTCGCCCTTGCGATACCAGGGGGATAATTGAGTTAGTAAAAATTAGACAGGTCAATTTAGATAATCTTTTTATCATTGCTTTTGAAGATAGAGGAATGGTTATAAACGTCTCTCGCCAGATAAAGAAGATGAACGATATTGATCCGACTAAAGTGGTTAAGGAAAAGATCGGAGACAAAGGGTTAATTCTTAAATTTGAAGATGGAAGCACTAAAGAAGTAGGTTTAGACATAGCAGAAAATTGTACGCGCTGTGTTAGAAAAGTTCCGGTTGTAGCTGATTTGGGAATTAGTGATCTAATATTGCCTATCGATTCTGACGAAATTATCCTTAAAGTATATTCTACTAAAGGGGAAGAACTTGTAGAAAAATCTAAAATTAACAAGAAGCCATTACCTGATGACATGAAAACAAAAGACGCAGAAAAGCTTAAAGAAATCAGAGAAATAGCCCTAGCAAAAAGAGCCAAGGATTTAGAAGAATGGGATAAGCTTTCTCAAGAGGAAAAGATGATTAAACTACAAGCATGTACTATGTGTGGAATGTGCATTAGAGGGTGCCCTGTTTGTTACTGCGTTGACTGTATTCTAACGAAGAAGCGAAAAGCAAAAACTATTAATAAAGAGACGTATCAATTAACTCGAATTGCCCACGTTGCTGACCGGTGCGTAGAATGCGGCAACTGTGATAATAATTGCCCAACGCATTTACCGTTATCTCTGTACTTTCAATCGCTAAACGACTCATTTAAAGAAAAGTTCGGTTACAATGCTGGTGAGAGCTTGGAAGATATACCCTTTAGATCTGGGAAAGCAATAAGCGAAATGGAGTTATAAAAAACATAATTATTAAAAATACAAAAAAAATAATATTTTTAATTAATAATAAAGAAAAATAGATGTGAAGAATTATGTCGTTACCAGCTAAAAAAGCAATCGAGATTGATACAAATATTACTCATTACATTTATAAAATGTTAAACCACGAAATGATTCTAAAATACGACGAAAGCAAGTGTCTTGAGTGTGGTTTTTGTCACCGAGTTTGTCCCGTAACCATTTCAATTTACGACGAGCCTTTAAAAAAGACGGCAATCGGAACGCCAGAAGAAATGAGGGTAGAATCTGACAAAAAAATCGTAGTTGACGTAGAGAAATGCATCTGGTGCGGAAGTTGCACTTGGATCTGCCCTGGATACACTTTGGAACTAATTATAAACGGAGAAAACAAGATATTATTGGTCGAAAACGGTTCTCTTCCAGAATTTGAGGAAGAGGTTCGCACTTTAGAGAACGGTCAGAAGGTTCGCAAGGTAGTAGACGGTTCTATTACAATTACTTGCGAAGAAAAAGATAACAAAGTTATTGACGCATTCGCGGAAGAATGTGCTGTTGGCGCTATGTCTCGGGAAGGAAAGGAAGTAGTTGTAGACATTGATAAGTGTATTCTATGTTTTAAATGTACAGAAGCCTCAAAGAACTACGAAAATATTAGCGTAAAGGTTTATCGCGATAGATTCAAGAAAGTAAAAGGAGAACCATCGTCCGTTTGGAACGCTATAAATTTGCGAGTGCTTGGAAAAGAAGGAAAAATTAAAGGTATTATGAGTCGAAGTCAAAACAAACTCGCAGATGCCGTTATGCGCTTGTTAGGCAAGGAATTTAGCGAGGAAGAAGAGGAAACCTAATTTATAGTAATTTTTATTTTTAAAATAATTTTTATTCTTTAGTTTCTCTATAAAGATCAGTAAATTACAATTGTATTATAAGGAAAGAATAAAGATGAAAGATATTAGTAAAAAAATCATATTATTTGTAATACTTCAAATTATTTATCCAAATATATTCTATATTCTACTTGTTCCAGAAATTTATACAGTATCCATTTACGTTTTATATTTATTAACGAATTATATAACTGCTTTTGCAGATACATTGATACGCCCTCTAACGAAAGAGAGAAATCCTTCAAAAATATATGATTTCTTAATATTATTGATGTTTATGTCATCACCATTCTTATTAATTGCTGCTTTTTATGAGAATATGCTACTAATATCATCGATACTACCATTCTGGGATAATTATATTGTTAGTTATATTGGATTCGTTATTTATCTCTCAGCAGGTATCTTAGTTATTGTAGGACGAGTACAGCTTGGCAAGTTCGGTTCAGGTGAATTAATAACGGAGGAGGACCACGAACTTTATACCGAAGGGGTTTACAAACATATTCGGAATCCAATGTATTCTGGGTCATTATTAGCTGTTATTGGGTTCGGTTTAGTCTTTAGAAGTATAATAACGCTTTTATTCGTTTCGATTTTCTATTTTATCGTGTTTAAAATGAGAATAAATGAAGAAGAAAGACTTCTTTATGAGACTTTTGGAGAAGAATTCACTAATTACAAAAAGAAAAGCAAAAAACTGATACCGTTTATTTATTAAAATATTAAAAATAAACTTATTTTTATATAACTAACCTACTTTAATTGTAGTAATCATGCAAAAAATTATTCAGATTGAAATAGAATTAAACTGTGGTGTTAATCAAGCTTTCAATTTGTTCACAGTTAACGAGAAATTAGAATCGTGGCTGCCTGAGAAAGCCGAGGTTGAACCTAAAGTTGGAGGAAAATACGAGCTATTTTGGGACCCCCAGAATCGGGAAATTAATAGTACAATAGGTTGCAAGATTACCAGCATTGAAAAAGATAAATTTCTATCATTCGAATGGAAAGGTCCAGAAAGGTTTCAATCTTTTATGAATTTCTGTGATCCTTTGACACATGTAGTAGTCGTTTTTTCCTCTAGTTCTGATGATCCGAAAAAAACCACTCTTTTTCTCTTCCACTCTGGTTGGAGAGATGATCCCAAGTGGCAAAAAGCTCGTGATTATTTTGAAAAAGCGTGGTCAGGTGCGCTAACTAATTTAAAAGAAAACCTAAGCAGTAAAAAACAACTTGATTAAGTGCAATCTTAAACTTTAATTTTATTCTAACTTTTATCCTTGACATTTAAATGAGTAAGTTACTTATAATTGCAATGGGTAAATAACTCTTGACTGAAGAAATGTTAAATGAGCTTGATTTAGATCACTTTAGAAAAGTATTCAGTAAGTACACCATAGAAGCCTTTCAAAAACTTCCAAAATTGGAGAACCCCCGGATATTAGACATTGGTTGTGGTTCCGGAGTTCCCACCATGGAATTAGCAAAATTAAGTGATGGTGAAATATTAGGAATCGATATTGATCAAGATCATTTGGACAAACTAAGTAGAAAAATTGAACAAGAAGGCTTAACCAATAGAGTAAAGGCTATTAAATGCTCATTACTAGATATTAAATTTCCAGACAATAGTTTTGATATCATTTGGGCTGAGGGATCAATAACAACGCTAGGCGTTGAAAAAAGTCTAAGAGGATGGAATAGGCTACTTAAACCTAAGGGTTTCTTGGTAATTCATGACGAAATTAAGCACTTTTTCGAAAAACGTCATATAATTGCTAGTTGTGGTTATAAATTAATTGAACACTTTTCTTTGCCAGAGGAAGCTTGGTGGGAAGAATATTATAGTCCACTTGAGATTAAAATCAAAGAATTATATAAAAAATATAGTAACGATCCAGACGCTCTTGAAGTGTTAAATATTCATCAAAATGAGATAGATATGGTCAAATTCAGTCCTAAAAGTTTTCAATCAGTTTTTTGTATAATGCAAAAAATAAAAGAAATTATAAAATAATGTTATTTCAGATAATTTAACGCTGTTAAAGCATATAATTTAGTAGTTTTAATCAGGTCGTCGATATAAACGAATTCGTTAGCTGCATGCCAATTATTATCCATAGCTGAAGCGCCGACTAAGATCGTGTCGATCTCCCTTTCTTGGAACCAATGAGCGTCAGTTGAAGGCATGAACAATTTGAACTCTCTTTCTTCTTTGTAAACACCTTCAGCTGATTTCTTTACAGCTTTTGCAAAGTCAGATGTATCGTCGATCACGAAAGGTTCCATTGAAATCGGAATTTGTACTGAAATATCTAAATCGGGATCTTGTTTTTTATATTCTTCCACGAAATCTAATATTCGTTTCTTTATGCTTTCAATATCTTGTTCTGGGATCGTGTTTACGCTGCAATGTAAGTAACATCTATCAGGCACGGTAGTTATCTTATTTCCCCCGTGAATTTCTGCTAGGTTTATGTTGCTGACATATGTAGTACAATCGTCCATTAATGGATATTTTGTTTTTTTCTCTACGAATTCTTTATTTAACTCCAACAAGAAATTCATGATTTTAACCATTCTTTCAATAGTATTAACGCCCGATTGTTCGTTTCGGTAAGGTACGGGCAAATCTGGAGCGCTTAAACCGTGGGCTTGCTTTCCTTTAATTGTAAATGTAACATACATCGTCCCACCAGTGTATCCAAAAGGATAATCGCAAGGTGCATCCCCTAGCAAACACGCGTCCCCTTTTACGATTTCGTTACTGAGCAGATATTCTATCCCTCGTAGGCCTCCCGTTTCCTCGTCACCTACAGCGGTAAGAATCAATTTTCCTTTTAGTTTAATTCCTGCTTCTATTAACGCTTGAGTGGCGAACAACTCCGCAGTTACAGAGGATTTATCGTCAGAAGCTCCGCGTCCATATATTTTGCCGTCAATTATTTCTCCACCGAAAGGATCGTGCGTCCATCCTTTAAACGCTTCAACAGTATCGTAATGACCGTAAAAAATTAAAGCCTTGCCTTCTCCTCCTTCCAGTTCTCCTACAACATTATTTCTTTTAATTTGGGTTTTCAACCCAATTTCTTTCATTTTATTCTCTGTAAATTTAGCTACCTCTTTGTACTTCGAAGGCGGATTTTCTGAGGGAATCTGCACTATTTTTTGATGAAATGCAATAATCTCATCCATTAAGTTATCTATTTTATCTATAATTAGTTTTTCTAAATCAGCCATGTTTAATCTCCTTTTATAATAATTTAATTAATCTTTACTTCTTAAATAATTGAATGCAGTTAAAGCAAATATTTTTGTTGTATCAATTAAATCGTTAATAGATACAAACTCATCCTCTGCATGTACATTATTTTCATGAGTTCCAGTTCCCATTAGTATCGTTTTAATTCCCTTTTCATGAAACCAATGCCCATCATTTGCGGATTGGAATAATTTAAACTCTCTATCTTCACTATATACTGTATTCACGGCTTTTTGAACAGCTTTAGCGAATTTAGAATTAATGTCTGATGCAAATGGTTCAAAAGACATTGTAAATTGAACATTGATGTTCAAGTCAGGATCTTCTTTTTTAGCAGCTTCTATGAACTCTAAAATGCGTGTCTTTATACTTTCAACATCTTGTTCTGGAATGGTATTGATAATATAGTATAACAAACATTTATCTGGTACAACAGATAATTTGTCTCCCCCATCAATCTTTGCTATATTGACAGTACTTACTTTAGAAGGATGTCCTGGAAAATTTGGATATTTAGTTTCAGTATTGAGGAACTCTGCTTGTAATTGAGTCAAAAAATTCATCACGCCAATCATTTTTTGTATAGCATTGACTCCAGAAAACTCATTTCTATAAATTGGAATGTCGGGAAAACTTAAAGCGTGAGCCTTTTTTCCTTTAATTAAAAATGTAACAAGTAAGAATCCTCCAGTATAGGCTGCTGGAAATCCTCCGCGCCCATCTCCCAATAGACAAGCATCGCCATTAATATGTCCCTTATCCAATAGATATCTAACACCATTGAACCCACCTGTTTCTTCGTCTATTGCCGAAATTAATGTTAAACTTCCCTCAAATTTAATACCTAACTCAAACAAGGCTTTAGTTGCAAAAATTTCTGCAGTTACACATGCTTTATCGTCACACGCTCCTCGACCATATATTTTTCCATCAATTATATGACCTCCAAATGGATCTTCTGTCCATCCCTTATAAGCAGGGACCGTATCCATATGACCATATAATAACAAAGAGGGTCCCGTTAGATTTTGATACTTCCCTACTACATTATTTCGTTTTACAAAAGTTTTAAGACCAAGCTCTTCAAATTTATTCTGAACGAACTGTGCTATCTGTTTATACTTACCTGGTGGATTCTCGGAAGGAATTTGAACGATTTGCTTATGAAAATATATTATCTCCTCCCGCATTTCTTCTATTTTTTCTATAATCGCTTTTTCAATACTTTCCATTATTATCCTCACAAATTCTTATTAGATACATATTTGATGTGGATGTATATAAAACTAAAAAATTAAAAAACTAACGATCACATAATTAATTATCTTTTTAAATAAAAAGAACTCGAAATAATAATTTAAAGTGATAATAGATGGCTAAAAGAGTAGCAATTAACGGATTCGGTAGAATCGGACGAAATTTCTTCCGAACTGTAGTAGAGAAATATCCTAACGAAATTGAAATTGTATCCATTAATGATTTATTCGAACCAAAATACTTGGCTTATGTCTTAAAATACGATTCTGTTTTTGGGCGATTTAAAGGAACTGTCGAGGCTAAGGAAAAATCTTTGATAATAAATGGAAAGGAAATTCCTATTACTGCAGAACGAGACCCAGCAAACTTACCACATGCTAGTAACAATATAGATGTTGCTCTCGAATCCACTGGATTCTTTACGAAAAGAGAGGGCGCTGCAAAGCATTTAGAGGCTGGAGCTAAGAAAGTCTTAATTAGTGCACCTGCGGGAAATCCTGATTTTACCGTTGTAATAGGTTGTAACGACGATAAATTAACTAACGAGCATAAAATCATTTCTATGGCATCTTGTACAACGAATTGTTTAGGTCCAGTAGTAAAGGTATTAATGGACAATTATGGAATTGTTAACGGAATGATGACTACAGTTCATTCATATACTGGCGACCAACGACCAGTTGATACAGCAAGAAAAGATGATCCCATAAAAATGATTCGGGGTCGAGCTTGTGCAGCAAACATCGTTCCAACTTCCACTGGTGCAGCTAAAGCGATTGGTGTCGTGTTTCCAGAATTAAACGGTAAAATGGATGGTATCGCAATGCGTATTCCAACCCCAAACGGGAGCGTTGTTGATTTAAAAGTAAATCTAGGGAAATCTACAACAGTAGAAGATGTTAACGCTAAAATGAAAGAAGCTGCATCGGGTTATCTAAAAGGAATTTTAGAATATACCGAGGATGCAATAGTAACTACCGATATTGTAGGCAATCCCGCAAGTTCTATTTTCTCTAGCTTGTGGACCAAGGTAATCGGTGGTACTTTCTGTGGTGTTGTTAGCTGGTACGATAACGAGTGGGGTTATTCCAATCGTTTGGCAGATTTAATCGTCAAGAAATTATAAATCCTTAACAATCTCAAATATTTTTTTATTTTTTTCTTTTCTTATTTTTCAATATTAATAGTATGTTTTATTTAACGAAAAATTATGACTCTTTCATTCTATTAATAGGATTTTGTATTACGAATCATAACTCAAGGTAAAGAATAGATTTAGAATAAGAAATGTATAATTCTCTCAAAAAGTATAATAATCAAATATACACCGGAATGAAAATTGGTGGGTCTCATAAATGGATCTACAACGACGGAAAATGGACTGAAACAAAAACCGCTCCAAACAAATGGACAATTAACTTTAATAGTGTAAAAACAAGAGTCAATCCAGCACCGTCTAATTCAGGGGCTAATATTGGCACTAAATTTCATTGGTACATTATTGCCGATCAAATCGCGACTAAACTAAATAAAGATTCTTATATGACGCAAATGAAGGGCATTAAATATAAAGTTGGCCATAAGCGTCCTCAATGGCGCACTTTTAGTTACAATTATCCTGAGCAAAACTCGTATAAAGAACGAGTCATAAAAATATTAGAAGATATTCTTAACAAATTAAAGAATGAAAATTTGCCTAGAAACGACTCAATAACTCGGTTTCTTTTTAATGAAATTTAATTGATAGACAAACCAATTGCCGAAACCTTCGTAAAAATCCAGACCAGCTTCTTTTGCCCACCTTTTTTCTGTTCTACGTAGTGGATAATCAGGATCCAGAAAGAGTTCACTCAAAGATATTATACCATCTGGCTTTAGAATTCGTTTAAATTCCCTTAATGCTCTTATAGGATCAGGAATTTCGGGTAAACAAGTAATCGCAAAGATTCGATCTACGCTTTCATCTTCAAACGAAAGGTTATAAGCGTCTTCTATTTTAGGAATAATATTTTGAATATTCTCTTTTTTAATTTTTTTCTTTAAACGGTTGATAATTGATTCTTGAATATCAATTGCAAATACTTTTCCATTAGGTTGTATCTTTTTTGCTATAGCTTTCGTATAACTGCCTTTACCGGGCCCAATTTCTACTACTGTCATTCCGGGTTTAAGTTGCATTCTTTCAGCAATAAGTTCAGGTTTTTGTATTAATCTACGACGGAACGGATTATCAATTAATCTCGTTGCGAAAGCTGGGATGGGAAATTTGTATATTTTTCTAATAATTCTTACTATGACAAATATAATAAATAAGAAACACAAAAAAGCAATCAATAATATGAAAAAAACAGTTCCTAATATTGATGCCCAATCTGAGATTTTAAATTCACCAATTAGTTATAATATAGTGATTTGATTTATATTGGATCTATCCGTTTTATGAGCAAAATTTTATCAAAATCCGTATCGTGAGAATATATTTCTTGAATCTTATTTTCTAATAAACTTGCCGCAATTAAGGAATCCCTCCCTCCCGTTTTATATTTCTCAGCTATCTCAAATGCAAATAATATTGAAGATGTAGAAATGTCTAGTACATTGATATTTTTCGAGTCCATAATTGCAACTAACCGCTTCTTAACCTCAACCTCTTTATATTTAAATGCTCTAACTAACGCATGAAAACATTCCATAAATACAATTGAAGGAATGCTTACGAGTTCTTTTCCATTAACTATATTTATTAAAAGTTCCTTACAAGGTAAATATTCAGGAAAATCTTTATTTAAGGCATACACAAGAATGTTCGAATCGATCCCCCTCATGATTTCCACATACTCTTACTTGCCTTTATTACATCTATGTTTTTTAAACCCTTTGATAATGGGTTCTCTAAAATCTCGAGAATCTTATCTTTATTGACCGTCTTTTTTCTAAGATCATGACAGAAAATAATATATTCACCAATTTTCATGTTGAGATGATTTGCTTCCTTTTTAATCTCCCACCACTTCTCTTTTAACTCATCATCAATTACAATATTAGTTCGCATATATGTAAGTATGTATTACATACTTAAAAGCTTTATCTAGTTTAAACTAGAATTAGTGTAATTGTTAGTAGGAATTTAACCCACATAGTAAAATTTAATTTCAAGTTCAAAATATATCACCAATTAGTTCTAATATGGAAACCAATTACCGAAACCTTCGTAATTAATTTTGTAGAAATTCAATTAAATTTTTTATTACTATGTCAGATTCTTGCGAAAAAATATCATGAGCAACATCTTCAAATATTGCTAACTTTGATCCATTTATATTTTGAGCTAATATTTCGGCATTTTTTGCTGGAGACAAGAGGTCATGTTTACCCTGCATTATCAAAGTTGGTCTATTAATATTTTTTAGGCGTTTGTAAGTGTTAAATTTCACAATCGCATCAATCTGTCTTTTATACATTTTAGGAGGAGTGGGGTATTTACATTCTCTCTGTATACACTCCTCAATAACTTCAGGGTTTTCTTTAATGAATTTTTCAGTTAATCTAACCGACATAGATTTCCTCGCTATTTCTTTAGGTGTTGATTTTTCCCTTGGTTGCATCATAATCTTTAAAGCCTCTGGTAATGGTAAGGCTGATTTAGAGAATCCGCAATTTGTAGAACAGAGTATAAGCTTTTTAACTCTTTCGGGATAATTTAATACTAATTCTTGTGCTATAGCTCCTCCCATTGATATTCCAAGGATATGAGCGCATATAATATTTAGAGCATTCATCAAACTAATAGTATCATCGGCAAACATTTTCATAGAATACTCAATATCAGGTTTATCTGATCTGCCAGATCCACGATTATCAAATACAACTACTTTAAAAAGTTTTGAAAGTTTCTCTATAAAACGAGGAGGCCACCAATCGGCATTTCCTCCAACACCCATAATCAATACAAGTGGAGGACCCTTTCCATAAATCTCATAGTACATTTTAATATCATTAATCTTTATTTTTGGCAATCATAATCCCTCAAAAGGTATTTAAAATATTTAATTTTTAACATAGAAGTCAGAAAAATATGTTCTTAGTATCTTTAAAAATTTGCTATTTTAAAATCCAAATAATTTAAAAAGGAAATAATTTTAATATCTTTTAATTTATTCATATTTATGGACTTAAGCACTGCGAAACAAATCAAACTTGAAGATAAAGGTTTATTCGATAAATATTTTCAGAATTACCCTCCTCAGACATCTGAATTCACTTTTACGAATCTATACATGTGGAGGAACTTCTACGGATTTTTTTTTATGGAATGGGAAGAGCACCTTCTACTCTTTTCGCAGGATATTTTTACGAAAAGGAAAACCGTGATATCCGGAAGCGATAACACCCTATTTTTTTTCGCTCCAATTGGTCCAAAACCCGCTGATGTAATTATTGCTCTATTCGAAAATTTTAATGAACTTGAATTTCACAGGGTACCAGAGCAGGTTACTGAAGATCTTAGAAACCATGAAAAGTTTCTGGCTTTAAATATTGAGACTTTTGAAGATCGAGATAATTGGGACTATGTGTACGAGGGAGAGAACCTTAGAGATTTACCGGGTAATCGCTACCGCCAAAATAGAAGGTGGTTAAACAAGTTTTTAGAAAATTACGATTATGAATTTAAGATATTAACGGAGGACGAAGTTGCCACGTGCAAGAAACTTCAGTTGGAGTGGTGTATTCTTAGAGAATGCGAAGACGATGAAGGTTTAGAACAAGAGGAGAAGGCCATTTACGACGCCTTAGACAATTTTTCTGCGTTAGGTTTTCAAGGAGCGTTAATTTGCGTTGATGACAAATGTGTTGCTTACACATTTGGAGAAATGTTAAATTCGGACACGATCGTAATACATATTGAGAAAGCACATATGGAATATGAAGGTGCGTATCAAGCGATTAGCAATCTGTTTTTAAAAAGCAGTTTTAAGAATGCCATGTTCGTTAATCGAGAGCAAGATTTAGGAGTCCCCGGTCTACGTAGAGCAAAAGAATCGTATAAACCAATTCATATGGTCCAAAAGAGCATACTATATCGAAAAACATAGTAAATAATTATTGGATTTATGAAAGTTTAAATACCTTTTTTAAATTGTAGAAATTAAGTAGAAATAATTAATATATATGAATTTACATATAATACAAAAGAAACGAAATTAATGTGATTCAAAATGTCAGACGAAGAAAGCTATAATAAGCAAGTAAAGAAAGATAAAGTAGGGAATTTATTAGGGAAAACCACTACGCACTCGGTACAAGTACAATTTTCTGACCCAACAATCGAGCGAAATTCTTATTTTGTAATCTATGGAGAGAAGGACGAAGAGGGAATAAGAATATACTATATGCTAAATATTGAGAGATTATGGAGCGAAGCAAAAGGGATGCTTGCGGATCTGAGGGTATGTGGAGATAGACCAAAGAGACCGTTTGAGATAGGTTCAGAAGTTTATCGCGCATCTGAAATTCAAATTACTAAATTATTAGGAATTTATAACCCACCCGAAGAATCTGTCTCTCTTGGAAAGCTGATAGGCTATCCATTTGACGTTAACTTATTAGTGAAAAATTTTGGAAGAATATTCATTACGGGGAAGTCTGGTAGCGGAAAGTCGTATACGATGGGTGTACTGTGCGAGGAGTTTATGAAAAAGGGTATTCCACTCGTGATTTTAGACAGACATGGTGAGTACGGGAGCTTGAAAGTACTTGCGGGAGAAAGTGAAGAGAGTGAAGGAATTAAAAAAGAAAGCGAATTTGTGAATAGCATCATCGAATATTCTGATTTAAGCGTTAACAAAGGAGGAGATATCGACGTAGAGTATCTATTTTCGTTAGATCCCACTGATATTGTTGCTCCACATCTATGTTCAATTATCAATATGAGAGGTATGGATTTAAACGTACAAGAAATGGTTGCTGGTAAGCTTCTCAAAAAATTATATCAGGCAAGTACGGGTAGAAGAATTCCTCCGTTTTACTTACTACTTGACGAGGCTCACTTGTTTGCTGGAAAAAAACAAACCGAAACATGTGAAATTGTAAAACTGTTCTCACAAGAAGGTCGTAAATTCGGTGCAAATTTAATCATCGGTACTCAAAGACCTCAATTGTTAGATACTACTATTCGCGCCCAAGCTGGTACTTGGGTGGTTCATAACCTCACTGATATACGAGATATTGATGTTACGATTTCGAGCGCAGAAGATTTAACTCGGAGTAATAGAACTGATATTCAAGGGTTAGATAAAGGCGAAGGAATTATTTGTGGAGAAGCAATAAAAGGTATACCCCTATTCGTAAAAGTTCGTAAAAGACTTACTGCTCATGGAGGGGTTGGTTTCAACCCACTAGACTTCCTTCCAAAACAAACTATAGAAGGGCTACAAAAACGGAAGCAGCAAATTTTAGGAGAAAAAACCGCTAACGAATTAGAAACTGGGAAAAGTATTTATGAAGAAATTACCGCTCCTAAAACTTCAGCAGAATATTTAGATCAGATTGGCTACTTAAAAGTCAGAATTAAAGAGTTAGAAGAAGAAGTAGATATTTTAAAAGGAAGAATATTAGATGTTGAAGAAGGAACAGGAGGTCCATTATCTATTAGTCAAATTACGGATAATGATAACATTGAGGAACTCCAAACAGAAATAAAAGTATGGAGAGAAAAATATAATTACCTTAAGGAATCCATGGAAAATCCAGATGCGGTGATATCTTCAGGTGAGGGAAGCAGTGAACTGATTCTCGAACTTCAGAACAAAACAATAGAATTAGAAGCTAACGTTCAGAAGTATAGGTCTCAATATACCGATGCCTTACTCTTAGCCGAAAAAGCTATCAAGGAGTTAAAGAAGCGAAAAAGGTAATTTTTTAATAGTATTTTATTCTTGTTTTAATTTTTAAATTCTAAAAATCTTTTCTATTTTTTAAAAATTCATAGCTTATTTACTCAAACTGGATTGTCTGCCAGAGCTTTAAAAAACTTTAACTTTGAATTGAAGTTTATAATTTATTACTATAAAATTTAATAATTGTGAATTAATATTCATAAATGGTGTTTTTTAAAAATGTCAGATAGAGGAATACCTTTATTAGGAGATAAATTTCCAGAAATGGAAGTAATGACGACTCATGGAATGATGAAGCTACCCGGTGATGCAAATGTAGGCGGGAAATGGTGGTTTGTTTTATTTAGTCATCCTGCTGATTTCACCCCTGTTTGCACTACGGAGTTTTATGCTTTTGCTAAACGAAATGAGCAATTTCAAGCAATAAACACAAGATTAATAGGACTTTCAATAGATCAAGTATTCGCTCATATAAAATGGATGGAATGGATTAAAGAAAATCTTGATATGGAAATACCGTTTCCAATAATTGCTGATCATGGAAAAGTAGCAAATATGTTGGGAATGGTCCATCCTGGAAAGGGTTCAAGTACAGTCAGAGCGGTGTTCATTGTGGATGCTAATGGGATTATTAGAATAATTCTTTACTATCCCCAAGAAATTGGAAGAAACATGGATGAGATATTAAGATGTGTGAAAGCTTTACAACTTGCTAGCAAAGAAAAAGTGGCTACGCCAGCAAACTGGCCTAACAATGAATTATTTGGCGACCATGTAATTATTCCCCCAGTAACAGATGTAAAGACAGCAAAAGAAAGACTAGCCAATGCTGGAAAAGACTATGAATGTCTTGATTGGTGGCTATGTCATAAAAAATTATAATTAAAAAGTTAATAATAACCAATTTTTTTTTATATTAAAAAAGTCATCAGGCCCCATATTTAGAGGAACAGTAAATCAATATTGATTTTTAAGTTATTAGTTTTTATAAGTAATAAAAATTACTGAAACTTATTATTAGTTATACGGTTATTTAAGTTAAAATTAAATTAACAATGAAGATTGATGATGAATATCGAGAGCATAAAAGTTCTTCAAAAAGAATTATCTTCGCTTATCGGAGTTTCTGGCTATGAAGATGACGTAAGTGATTTTATTTTAAAAAAGATAGAGAAAGAAAATTTAGTTGATAAGGCTTGGAAAGATAATTTGGGTAATATTCTAGCTGTAAAAGAGGGTACTAATGGGAATAACAGAATTCTATTGGATGCGCATACTGATGAAATTGGATTTATGATTTCTCACATTGAAAATAAGGGTTTCTTACGATTTGTTCCAATTGGGGGTTGGGATACAAGAATTTTGTTAGGGCAATCAGTAGTGATACGATCTGAGCCAGGAAAGATCCATCGTGGCATTATTGGATCGAAACCACCACACCTTACCTCTTTAAACGAGAGAAAAAAGATTGTTGAAATTTCAGATATGTATATTGATGTCGGGATGGATTCAAAAGAGGAAGTAGTTAAAAATAATATTGTTATAGGAACCACCGGTACGCTTTTTTCTCCTTTTGCAGAGTTCCCCAATAATATGGTTCGTGGTAAAGCATTCGACGATCGCACTGGTTGTAATGTACTCCTCCACATCATGAAATTGTTGAAAGAAGGAGCGCCTGTTAAAGATACTTTGCTTTTTAATTTTGCAGTGCAAGAAGAAATAGGCGGTAGAGGTGCGATTACAGGAGCGTTTAATCTTAAACCAACAGTTGCCATTGCTATCGAAAACACAACTGCCGCCGATGTTCCGGGTATCAAAGAAGCAGAAGTTCCAGCTTACATAGGGAAAGGACCAGCAATTACAGTAGCAGATAAATCAATAATTTGTAGTTCTAAAGTTAACGAAAGACTCGTTAAAAATGCTGAACTCGACAAAATTCCTTATCAAATTAAGAAACCTATGTATGGCGGGACTGATGCAGGTAAGATTCATATTTCTCGAGAAGGTGTTCCAAGTTCAGTAGTATCTGTTCCTTGTAGATATATCCATTCTCCCACTTCTTTGCTTAAATTAGAGGATATTCTTAATACAATTCGTCTAATTGATGCATTTATTCGAAATTCTGCTAATATTTAGAGTAAAAAAGTAAATAAAAAGAATATAAAAAATTTAATAATTTTTATCTTTATTTTGGTGGTTTAACTAAGTACGCTAGGATTGCTGATCCAACTGACATTATTCCCATTACAATAAATAATATCAAATAGCCCCCAAAAATAGTAACAAATAAGTTCACACCAACAGCACCAATAAATCCTGCGACACCATAAGCGGTAAATACAATTCCATAATTAGGACCTAAATTCTTTGAGCCAAACAAATCAGCAGTAGCAGTAGGGAATAAACTGAAATTGCCTCCGAAGCTGAAATATATTGCACATGTTATTATTAAGAAATATATCTCGCTGACATTCGTTGTAAAGTAGATAAACATGAGGATCGCTTGAATCGTAAACATTACCAGCATAGATTTTTTATAGGTTATCATATCTGCTAGTTTCCCCCAAACTATTCTACCTAATCCGTTGAATAAAGCTGCTAAACTCCCAATTAATACGAAATCACTGGTTCCAATCGCATAAATGAAATTATCTCCAACATCAACAGATTTAGCAAAAGCAGCATACGATCCAATTACCATTAAACCAGACATCGCGCTTAACGCAAAGGCTGTCCAAAGGATCCAAAATTGAGGTAATTTTACAGTTTGACCCCGATCGAATTCTAACCCTGAAATTCCACTCTCTTCGGAAGGAGGTGGAGGTGTCCACCCTACAGGCTTCCATCCTTCAGGAGGATTACTCAAGGTCATTGCTCCTCCAATAACAAGAACGATGTATATTATTCCTAAAACAATAAACATCATCGGAATATTATGCGAAACTGTAGCAACAAAGTTTGGATCGATAGTTTCTAATCCTGTTGGGTTTACTAATGCTTTAATTACATAATTGAAAACGAAGGCGCCTGCTCCAAATCCAGCGACCGCGATTCCGTTAATAAATCCTTTTTTATCTGGAAACCATTTACCAGCTGAAGCGATTGGACACACATAACCGAAACCAATACCAGCACCAAATATAATGCCATAAGTAATAAAAAATCCTAAAAAAGTACTCATAAAAGCACTCGATATCAAGCCAATTCCAATTAAAATTCCGCCTAAGATCGCGATCTTTTTCGGACCGTATTTTTGCTGCAATTTACCCGCAAAAATCATCGTAATCGCAAAGGATAATAAACCTATTCCAAAAATATATACTGTAAGCTCTCTGGTTTCGCCTAAATATGGGCTGAGGAAGATGGTGAGAGTTCCCCAAGAGTATATCGTGCCTAACGCTAACTGTATAAGAATAGCTCCTATTACAACGATCCATCGATTTCTAACTTTTTGTTCAGTCGACATATTCTTCAAAATTAAGTATTTAATTAAGTCTAAAAATTATGTGAAGAATAAAAACCTTTCATTAATAAAATATTGATGAATTTCCAAGTAGTTTACTGAATTATAATTAAATTTTACAAGTCGCTTTTATAAAATTAACAATGGCTAAAAAGAAGTTTTTAAATAATTGTGAATCAGAGTATTAAAATATGAATAAATTTAATCTATCGAAAAAAAGAATCGCATTAATTTGTATCTTTCTGGCTATTTTCGTAATCGGAACTATTTTCATTTTTATAGTACCTTTAAGCGTCAAAAGCACATATGGATTATCGACTCAAACAGACGATGGTGTAACTATTTCCTTTAATGTTTTTGAACCTTTGGACGGAGGATTGAACAAGCCAGCTTTTATAATTGGACATGGCTCTATGGTGAATAAAGAAATGGTAAAGGGCTACGCCTTAGAACTGGCAGCAGTAGGTTTTGTTGCTGTAGCCTTTGATTTCAGAGGGCATGGTCAAAGTACTACGGGTGATCCTAGCGCAAGGATTAACGATATTATTGCTATTAAAGAATATCTACAAACTAGGGGAGATATAGACATGAACTCATTAGGATATATCGGTTATAGCATGGGTGGTTTAGGACAAGAGTTAATTCACAGCGATACGGCATTTAAGTGTTTTATCGGAATTGGAACTTGGTTATATCCTGATCTAAGAAGAGGTAATTCAACCAATCCATTAAATGTACTAATGATCCAAGCTTTATTTGATGAAGCCGTTGAGCTTCCATATCTAAAAGAGAGTTTGGCAACGCGCGCGGACATTCCTAATTCAACCGTGGATTCAAACAAAATATACGGATCATTCCAACAAGGAAACGCAACAATGATTTACTTAGATGATAATAGTAATCACCTTACAGTCGCCTGGGACGAAGACTTCATTCGTGAAGCAAGAGATTGGGCTATAAATTCGTTTGACATCGATGTAGTAGATGAAACCTTTTATGTAAATGTAAGAACTTTGATTTTACTAGTGCAAGTGATTGGTGGCATTGGATTTTTCTTATTAATTGTTGACCCATTATCTAATTTGATTTTACAGTCTAAAAACGAGAGAGAAAACGGAGCAGAAATAAAACCCTATAGAATTGATGCATCAGATTATTCAATCAAAAGCTTAACGGTTAAGCCAATATTATATTCACTGCTACTTGGTATTCCAGGCGTAATAATTTTTATACCAATTTTACTAATTTTACCTTTAGCCATAGCCGGGTTCGTTGTTGCTTTGTTATATGGTCAAGCATTTGGATTAATGGTTTTATTATGGAGAATAGGGAAGAAAGATGATTTAACTTTTAAAGATATACTTAAAGAACCTTTTAAAGGAAGAAATAGATTCCTCAGGCAATTAGCATTAGGAACAATCTTAGGAACGGTATTATACCTTATCTCATATTTATCAATTGGGTTAAACTATTTAGGATTGGTTCCTTCCGTAACTAAAATCTGGACAATGCCAATCTACTTCGTCATCAGTTTTTTCGTAATCCTTATTCTTAATTTAATAACTCAAGTGATAATTCAAAACAAGTTTGCTGACTCTATTAGTAATACTATTAAAATACTATTTTTGGGTTTTATCATTCCATTTCTGTATTATTTTGTATATCTGTTACTTATCGGTGTGGTTATGAGAAGCTTATTTTACTTTGGAACTTTTATCCCAATCTCATTAGTGATGTTTACTCTAACATCTGCGGTATCCATAATAACCTATAGAAAAACCGGAAATATCATTACAGGGGCTATAATAAACGCAGTTATACTGACTTTTCTGATTGTAACTATGTCTACACCACAAAGTGGCTTTGAGTTCTTGACAGGCTTCTTTTAATTTTTAATAAACTATCTTTTTTTTATTTCTTATCTAAAATACTATAAAGTTGTTAACCTAGATTTTTGATTAAAAATGAATTATAAAGCTAAAAATCTTATAAATTATTGTTATATAATATAATTAATAAAACTGGAAAGTAAATGTTGTATTAATAAAGAAAAAATCGTTGAGTTGTATGTCGTCTATCAAAGGATTTTTATGGAGTTTTGTCTTTTTGTTAACTTTTGGGATTTACGGTTCAATTCCGACTTATGTCACAATTTCTTATTGGGAATGGTTGAACGCACTACGATTTGATGGAGAACCTATTTATACTCTTTCTTTATTTGTATTATTTTTATGGATCGTTTCTCTGCTCGTTACTCTAATTTATATTGTGGCCATGATTCGCGCAATTATCCAAAGAAAAAGCGAAGATTTAGGCATTCCTAAAGGTGTGAAAGGTTTTGGGCTTGTTTCGACTATTGTTGTTATTGTTTTTATGGTAGTATGGTACTTGCTTTTTAATCAAGTTGCGTTTTTCTCAATGATACCGCCATAAAAAGAAGGAGTTATATTAAAATTTTCAATTTCAATTAAAGGCGTTTACAGGTTTATTGGATAGTCTCCAAACTCTTTCGTTGCTTCAACCATCCAACGCAAGTTATCAACTTTTACAGTAGGGTGCATGTTAGCTGCGCTGACTATATAACCGCCACCGGGTCCAGCAGTTTTAATTGCGTGTTTAACTGCGGCAAAGACCTCGTCCTTAGTTCCATAAGTAAGATCGTGGGCAATATCTATGTTTCCCATAAGACATAATTTATCACCAACTTTTTTTTTCACGAGAGCTAAATCCACACCTGCTGTGGGTTCAAGACTATGCAAGCCATCGAAACCGCAATCTACGACGAAATCTAAAAGCGGGGTAACCTGACCGTCAGTATGTAACACTATTTTTTTCCCCCGGTCGTGAACAGCATCAGTAATCGTTTTATATGCCGGAAGTAATAATTCGTTAAACTTTTTTGGACTCATCATCGGACCGGTTTTGTAAGCTAAATCACCCGATTCTATAAATAATTCAGCTCCAACATCCATATACGCGTTATAACAGGAAGCAGTAAACTCAGCTATAACTTCATGAACTTCTTTGATAAATTTAGGGTTTTTATGAAGCATTCGCGAATAATAAGTAAAACCCATGCCTTGCGAAGCGCTTTCAAATACACCCGCTAAGTCGTTGGTGACGGCAACAAATATTTTATCTTTATGCTTCTTATTTATTCGGCGGTAGAACTTTTTAGCCATCTTGGTGTATTTCTCAGTCATAGGACCTTCTATATTTTCTTTAGTCTCTTCCCATTTCTCAGGAGAATTCATAGTACCATATAAATAGTAAGGATTGAAATTGCCCTCGTTAGATCGAATATGCCATATTCTACCGAAGCAATCCTCCATCAAAAGGCGGTCATCACCAGGGACATCAACAGCTTGAAGAGGTATGATTCCTACTTGCATGCAATCAAGTCCTATTGCCACAGCTGCTTCCACACATCTTGAAAAGACTGAAGTTTCAACACTCTCAATTAAACCACTTAATTCTTCTCTCCAGCCATCTGGATTATCTCTTTGTAACTGGGCTACGGTATCAAAATCGGTAATTTGCGGCTTTCCAAGGATAATATCAACATTATTCGCATCGATAAAAATAGTATGGCACGGAACTCTATCTGGTTCTTCTATATCTAACGCAGCAAGAACTCTTTCTCTACAATCCATTTTTCTCATTAAATTGTTTTTTTATATTATGTAATAAATAAGATAATTGGATTCTTTTTTTAAAAATTTAATTAGAAATTTAGAAATACTAATACTTTGTGGCAAATAAAGAATAATTAGTTAATAGAAATAGGATAAGTTCCATGTTTCTTTAATGTATCGTGCATCGCTAAATAATTATCTAATTTGACAGAAGGATTAATGCTATGTCCAGAACTTAGGATAAAGCCACCTCCTGGAGCAAGCTTTTTGATAAGGTTTTTAGTGTAATTCTCTATATAAGTTTGCTCTTTATCAGCGAGATCTTGTGGAGAAACATTTCCGATAAATGTAACTTTACCAGAATATTTTTCATTGAGTTTAAAAATGTCATATTCAGGATTTGCAGTTGTCGGTTCGAAAGGATGAAATGCATCAATTCCAATATTAACAAGATCTTCAAATAATTCTATAACGTCTCCACAGCTGTGTAACATCACTTTTAAACCTCCTTTATGTGCAACTTTACAACTTTCTTTTAACCAAGGAAGCACATAAGTTCTATAGTTTTTAGGACTCATCAATAAACCCGATTTATATCCATAATCATCCATTATCATGATCTCATCGGTTTCCCCCCATTCTATAAAAGTTTTAACTAAATCTACCATAAATTTACCAAATCTATCAAAAACAACTTTGATCTTTTTTGGTTCGGTTAATAGCCTACTAAAAGTTGAAAACCCAAAAACTTGCCAAGTAGGTTCAAATAAACCCCATACAGCAGGAATAATGGAGATTTTTCCTTGAGACTCTTTTTCTGTTTTTCTCATAGCTTTAAAATATTTTTCTCTTCGGGGAGTGTTAACTTCTAAGGGCGGAAACGATTCAAATTCTTCAAAACTTTTAAATGCGCCACCCCTATAATATGCCATATCCATACCATCTGAAGGGTTTTTTCTTACATCGAAAACTCTTCCATGTTCGTCAGTAAAACTCGTTCTATCACAGCTTATAGGGAAAAGAACATAGCCTGTAAGTGGAACAATTGCTAGGTCGATTCCAAGCTTATTATACAAATTCACATGCTTATTCATAGTAGTTTTCATATACGATCTCGTTTCCGTAGCCATTAGAATAGTTTTAGTTAAAGCGTCTGTATCTCCTTGACATAAATCGTATGTGTCATTATAACTTTTTGCCATTCCTTGAAATACATAATCCTCGTTAAAGTGTTCACATATTTTGAAATTATCGATTGACATCTCAAAAGAGGGTACTTTATCCGGTTCTTCAAAATTTAAAACCGAAAGTATTCTTTCTCTACTATTCATAATAATTCTCCTTTAAATTTAACCGCTTAAATTTCACTTAGTTAATATCTTCAATAATTTGATAAAAATATTAGGGTTTTTTAATAAAGATATAAAAAAAAATGATCCTTAAAATATGAAAGTTATCGTATGAATGTCATATAATAGGTAATAATTGCTTTCGAGCAAGGCTTTTCTTAATGCTTTTTAATAAAATTTAATTAAATACCACAAGGTTTAAGTCATATATAAGTATTTACCAACTCATCTTCTAATCTTTATTCTTAACCATATTTGGACAATGAGGAATCAGAATGGAAATAGATAAAAATTTATTTTTTAGTAATAAAATTATGGAAATAAATTGTTATAGAAAAAGATTTTAATTTTATTATTCTTTAAAATTGTTACGCTTTATAATATTTTTCTATACAATAAAACTAGAGCCCATTTAGAGGATTCTAATGAAATATGGATTTGTTTTTCCTCATGCTGATGTTCTTAAAGCTATCGAATTTGCTAAGGTCGCTGAAGAAGTAGGGTGGGACGCTTTTTTTGTTTGGGAACCGACTTATGGTATTGATGCTTGGGTCACATTGGCAGCTATAGCTGTGCAAACAGAAAGAATACGTCTTGGAACCTTACTCAGTCCAGTATCAAGAATGCGCCCTTGGAAATTAGCTAGTGAAGCAATTACTCTTGATATTTTATCAAATGGTCGAATAAATCTTTGTGTTGGCTTAGGTGCTGTAGATACTGGTTTTGAAGTATTTGGGGAAGAAATTGATCGAAAAACTCGCGCACAGTTACTGGATGAAGGATTAGATATTATAAATGGATTGTGGAATAGAGAGCTGTCAAATTATAAAGGTCAGCACTATCGAATAAAGAACCTTAAAGAATGTGCTTTTTTCAAAAGACATCCTCAACCAGAATTAATTCAGTATCCAAGAATTCCAATATGGGTTGTAGGTGCATGGCCATGGAAAAAATCCATGCAGAGAGTATTAAAATATGATGGGATAATTCCAACAATAAAGACTAAGCAAGGTAAATTTGAAAAAGTAACACCAGAACATATTTATGAAATTAAAAACTTCATTGAAGAACAACGCTCGTTAAAATCCCCATTTGACATAATAATAGAAGGTGAGACTCCCGGAAATGACTCAGAGCTAGCCAGTTCTATTGTTAGACCCTACACTGAAGCAGGAGCAACATGGTGGATTGAATCGATTTGGTCATCACCAGATCTTAATCAATTACTTAATCGAGTTAAACAAGGACCTCCCTCTATAGAATAATAATTTTACTCTTAAAATACGATTTAAGAATTAACTATGATGTATAAAGCTTTCTTGAGAGAGCTATTATAAAATCTGATATTTTTAACAAGGAGGATTTTTATTAATCACTACTTAATATCAAGACTATTCTCCTCGCAACATTCATAGAAAAACTTTAATAATTTTTAAAGTATGAATTTCTTTAATAATTTGATAAAAATATAAGGGTTTTTTAATGAAAATTTGATTAAAAAAGTAAAAACTAAGGGGTTTTTTAATAACTTGAAAATTAAATCTTTTGGGAAATCCATATCGCCATAGAGCGTAATAATATGCTCAATTTTATTTTCTTTTACTATTTTAAAGAAAACTTCGAAATCTTTGTTTGTTAGTCTTTCTAAAATAAGCCGTATAATGTAATGAAGCTTTAATTCTTTACCGATTGTTCTCATACAAGGCTTTTCATAATGCTTTTTAATAAACCTTTTTGAAAAATTATTCTGTTTGAAACTAAGTTTAACGCAATTTGAAGCGTGCTTCGCAGCAGTCAATAACATGACAATACCTCCTCCTGTTGTAGCTTTAACTTGCCCTGCTGCGTCCCCTAACAATAAAACGTTCTTAAAAGCACTTTTATTCATAATTCCGTACGGAATAATCCCTCCTTGCTGATCTATCTTATTGTTGATATCTATGCCTAGTTTCTTTAAATAAATATGAAAACAATCTTTTACTCTTTTAGAAGATGCTATGCCGATTCGGTAAACATTATTACCCTCGGGTACAATCCACCCAAATAATTGTTTCCATAGAGGGTGGAAGTACATAACTGCTTCGTTTTCGTCAAAATTGCCTTTAACTCTAATTTGAGCGGCAAAAAGAACCTTATTCTTCACTTTTAAGTGTTTTCCTACCGAAGTTAACGGCCCGTCACACCCGATAAGCATCTTAGCTTTTATCAATCGTTTAGATGTATCAATTAGCACACATTTCTGGCTATTTTCTACGCTGTATTTAAAAGATTTAAATCTTTCGCCAAGATAGTAAGTGATATTTGTAGCGTTTTTATTTTTACCGTAATATAAGCGATCTAGAGCAATTCTATCGATTACATAAGGGTGTTCGTTACCAGAAAGTTTAATGAAATTTCCCGAGGGATTATGAATTTTTGCCGTCTTAACTCGATTTAGTACGATCTCTTCAGGAAGCTTTATTAATTGACTTAATTTTTGAGAAATAATTCCAGCACATTGAAACGGTAAGCCAATATCTTTGTGTTCCTCGATAACAACAATTTGCATGTTTGATTTAGACAATAAATAAGCTAAATAATTTCCTGCAATACTTGCACCAACAACGCATAAATCAAAATTTTCGAAATTTCTTTCTTCCATTATAAGATGTTATGTTTATTATAAATTAGAATTTTTTGAAAAATTATAAAATCATTCATTGCGATATCCTAGATCCATCATCATGCCGTATACTATGCCTAATGCAATACCGTTAAAAACGGGATTATCCACAATTGATAAATCGGTTCTTGAGATTAACATTGGCATGATTTGCTCGAGTACATATCTCGTTTCTGGTTTTTTACTGTAAAATTTAATTATCGCTTCTCTAAATTCTTTCATAAAAGCTTCGTGCTCTAATAGTATTTTCCGAAAGTTTTCTTTTCCATTAATAACTCCAAAATGGCCGAAGCCAGCTTTGGTGGGAAATAAATTCTTAAGGTTTCTTAAAGTTGGCATATATTCTTCGTGATTATAATAAGTTGGCATAGATGTTGGCATAGTTATTAATTCTGAAGAGTGGTAAATTGTACCCACGCTTTCTCCAAGTTGTATAAAGTCAATTAAATTATCCTTAACAAATATAGGACATTGGTGGTCTGGAGTGTGTCCTGGAGTTTTTAAAATACCTAATTTAACTTCTGAACCATTAATCGTAAAAGAATCGATAAAATCGAGTTTGTTTGCTTCTGAATTGAAGTTTATGCTAGGATCTACTATTTGAAATGCACTTTCCTCAATAGGTTTCATCGAACCTATTAAATTTCCATAAGTTCGCTTTCCACGAGCCAAATGCTCTTCGTAATTGTTAAGTAATTCTTTAGTTTTTTGGTTTGTAAGGATTTTAACTTCGGGGTTGTAATCCTTTAAAATCTCGTAAAGTTGCCATAGCCCACCGTTATGATCGAAATGGTGATGAGTTGTGATGAGGTATTTAAACGAAGATAAGTCGATTTTCAGCTTTTTTAAAAATCTAATTAATTTCTTCGTATCTAATGACGAGCCGCAATCGATTAAAACAGAACAATTGTCAAATTGTCCGACGAAAATAGAAAGCATTCGAGGCGTTCCGTAAGCTTTTACATCTATATGATATAAATACTCGTTAATCTTCCCAGTTTCGATGGTGATTAAGTCTTGTACCATAAAAATAATAAGAAAAAATCGAATAATAAGTATTTTATTTCTCGTTTGTAATTTATCTTAATGATATTACGACTTAAAAAAAAAAGAATTAACTAATTTTTTTTTAAAGATTTATTCAACCTAATCTGTTTCCTCAATATCCTCTGCCGCTCTTCTTTCATGAATTTCTTCCTTAATCTTTTTTATTGTTATTCCTTTAAGTTTAATGAATTGATGAATGAATATACCGGTGGAGATAATAATTCCAACGAGGTAAAACACTTGAATAGTCCAGAAAAATGGCTCGATAGATGTAAAGAATCCAATTTTGAAGGTGTAAGACAAACATGCGATTGTTGTGATCCAAATAGTGGAGATAAGTAAAGTTATTCTTTCATAAAACTTAGGCTCGCCTTTATTAAAAACAATTATTTTTAGCCAAAAGACTATGCAAATAAATGCTATAGGTGTAAAGATAAGGGAACCTATGGCAATCGGGATAAGCAAATACACTGCAAATTGATTTCTCCAGATATCTAGGACTTCTCCTAATGTCATCTGATCTTGAATTTGAACTTTCGCATACTTTCCTCTCCAGCTAAAGTATCCTTTCTTCATTTTTCTTCCTATTTTTTTTGTTCCTTTCTTCATACGCTTAATTATTCCCATGTCTACAGCTTCCTGAAATTCTTCTCTAATTAATGGAATTATATATAATGATAGCATTAAAGAGATAATACCATAAAGAAATATTAGAAGATCAAACCAATATTGTATACCTGTTGGAGGTATTGCGGGAGGTAAGCTTGAAATTATGCTATAAATAGCATATCCTACGAAAATTCCTGGAACTATCACCTGAATAATTATAAGGACCTGAACATGTTTTTTACTAAATTTTTCAGTAAAACGATTTAGAATCCACAAAATACCATTTGCAACAGTTAATATCAAACCAAAACCGGCAAGAAGCTTCATTGTCCAAAAGAAAATTAAGAAAGTAATATTTAACGCAACAAATCCAAAGATCAATTCAAGAATCATGAAAATAGTAGTTGCAACTAAACCAATTACATAAATTATATCAAATTTTTTGAGATCTAGATTCATAAATAAAATAAATTACTTGAAATCTTAATAATGTTCGTGTTTTCAGACTTTAAATCAAAAAATGCTATTGAAATATTTTATTTGAAATAAAATAATTTAAAAAGGTTTTAAAAAATTGATTAAAGATCTAATTTTTGGCGCCAAAAATTCATTTTCATTCTAAGGTCTTCTTTCTCTGGTTGACTAAGAACATATGTCTTATTCTTTAGAGTTGTGCTAGTATTATGAATGTTCTTTAACACGCTGTTATATCCAGTTTCTTTTATGTATTCGCTCTGAAACTTTTCAAGAGCCGAAGAGAGTTCAATACCCATCAAAGAGTCAACATTATCAAAGATTAAGTCAAATTGTTTTGTCAACAAAGATTTTTCCCCGGATGGCGTTGTTGTTGGAACAGGAACCTCTTTTTCAGGTGGAGCAATTACTTTTGGTATCTGAACTATTGGTTTTAATTTTACATGTTCTTTTTGTGGTGGAGTTTCTTGTACAATTGATGACTTAATAGCATGCATAACTTCCTTTCTTGCGCCCATCCAGGATTCCTCAAGAATGGGGACAAAAATTTTGATATGTTCTTCTATAATACTTCCTATTCCGGCAATCTCAGTTATAGACTCCCCTCTTACTTCTGCTTTTGAAAGCACGCATACGATTACTTCTTCGTAATCTCGATTTATACCCCATAAATTTTGCAAAGAGCGATGTCTATAATCAACATTATCCATTTTATCCAACTGTTGGATTACAGCTGCGTGTTCGGGATTATTGAAATCAATATTTGCGGCTATTCTGAAATTTATCCTTGAAGGTCGCTCCATTATTGCGTTAAGATCGATATCGCTGATTTGAGGGGCAACGAGTAATATTCTCATTTTTGCTTTTGAAATTTCGTCGCTAATGTGTGCCTTAGCGGCTTCAGGTGAGCGAATGAACCAAATATCTTTCATTGTAATTGATCTCCCGGTTTTCGCTTGCTCCCAGAATTCACTTGTGACTTTTTCGGATCTCTCGAGTTTATTCAATATATCTTCAAGCGTATTATCTAAAGTCGCGACAATTTGATCGTAAAAAACATCTTTTAAATTGCCAAGCGATTGAAATGTCGTACCAGAGATTCCTTCTATTTTTTCTTCAGCCATTTTTATTGCTCTATTAAAATTTTCAGTAATATCAGCGTATACTTTTTCTTTATCTTCTTCTACCTTTGAGGTAATACCATCAATATTTTCAAGGGTACTTTTTAATGATTCTTTCAATTTTGATATTAATTCAGAATCAACGCCTTGAGTCGCTTTTTTAAGCTCGTCAGAGAATGCGACTTGGCTTACGGATAGTTGCACATTGATATTATCAGAGATATCTTTTAATTTTGCGTTTACAACCTTATCAATCACTTGTTCAACAGTTTGGGAAATTACTCCAAGACGTAACTTCTGCAGATTTTGAGAGACAGTTGATTTAATGTTCTCAAATTCGTTCTTCAAATCGCTAACCTGTCCTTTAATGATTTGAGATGTCTTTGTGTTAACATCATCAAATCTTTTTTTAAGATCGGCGATTTGAGGCGATTCCATAACCGAATCAGTATATCCTTCAAGGCTTGAAATCTCATCTGAGATCCCTCTAATTTGATCCATTACTACTAATGTGTCGTCAAATTCTTTCTTCTGTGATTTAATCTGTGTTAGCATATTATCTTTTAATTCTTTCATTAACTCCGTAGGTATGGGCTTTCTTTCAACTTTAACTTCAACCTTTCCAGACTCTGATTCTAACTGTGCAAATGATTTTTCTAGTTGAGTAGGTATGTTGACTTTAATATCTGAGATATATTTATGAAATTTTTGCAACTGGCTAACTAAGGCTGCGTATGGAGGTAGAGCGCTATAATGCGGTTTTGCTCCAATGATTTCCTTAAATAGTCCTTTTTTAACAAATTTAGTCGCCATCTCTTGGCATTCAGCTTTAGGTTTTCCGGTTAAAATTGCCATTTCGCCGATGCTAACGGCTTCACGACCCGTGATTCTGAAATACAATTCAATCTCGTCGTCAGAGAGATCAATTTCGCTCAAAACTTGTTTTGTAAGTTCTTTTGAATAGGAAACTTCTTCTTTTTTGAGCATTTCCTTTATTTCAAAATTCTCGACTTCTAAATATTGATTAAAATAAACAATTAAATTATGTTCAGGAGGTCCGTGTAAAAATTCTTTTTTAATCGGAAATTTAGAAACATCTTTGTATTCCTTCTTAGTTATTTTAAAAGATATTTCTTTCAAACATAATTTACAGGTATATGGTATCTCTACTTCTTCCTTATCTTTAAATAAATACAATTCTTTACTCCTCTCGTGCTAGTTAATTGGTGATTTAAAAAGTAACTTTTTCTGGAAAGGATATTTCCAATAAGTTTAAGGCTTTTTTAGCGATTTCGTAAGTAATTTTTCCATCCGTTTCTTCCTTTCTATAAGCTTCTCTGATTTTTGGTAGCAAATATTCTGGAAAAATTGTTAGTGGTTTGATGTCCGTAAGCAAACAAATCCAACTTCTTTTATTTTCGTCTTTAATTTCAGTAATCACGTTTAATTTCTTTAAATTGTCAAGCAAAATTTCTGTGACGGCGAACTCTGAAAAGATTTTTGGTATTTTATCTAGTGGATAATGGTTCGAACGCATTAAGACGAAGAAATCATAAACATCAGGGTTAAGTAATATTGAAGCCAGTTTTTTGGTATTTTCAAAAGGTTCTGCATAGGGATCGTAATTTGTGAAATAGTCTGTAGATTTTTGCCTAAACAAAGGTAATAACTCGTTGTTTGTGTCTTTAAAATGCTTTAAGAGACCTTCGTTGGGAATGCGGGCTAAAATTAAATCTTTGACTAAAAATAGATACTCTCCTTGATTTGTTATCACTCCAGTCTTTTTATCTTTCTCACCTTTTACCCAATCACGCCTTACTAAGTTCAATTCTATAAAGGGTCTAAGTAAAATATCAATATTAGCAGTAGGTTTCATTTTTTCAACAATTTTTTTCATTTCGCTTTTTGAAATAGGTTGGTCTCTTAAAATTTCTAAGATTTTTAACCGTTCGTCGTTATTATAGATTAGAGCTACTTTTTGAAGTTTGTCTAATTGACTTAAACGCTCAATTTGAAATATGGTATATTTTAATTCGTTCATTAAACGGATATTTACGTTGGAAACTAAATCCAATTGCCTCGTATTTACAGCTTTAGTTAATTTCTCAAAAATAGTGTCTAATCTTTTTGCCATATCTTTAATTAAATCCTCAAACAATTCTATTTCGTCGTCTAATTCAAATATAGACATCGCAAGATATTGAGTTCCATCGGCTAACTGCTTGAAATACGACAAAACTTTATATGGCGTTTCTTTTAAGCGGCCAGTATAAAAATTACTGAATCCATATTTAACACCAAAAATACCTGTGGTATGTTGATAGAACGTAGCAAAGATATCGTTCTCTATGATTAGCTCTGAAAAATCGTCTTCTTTAAATTTCTCATTCTTAAACACTAATTGAATTGGGCTAAATTCGGGATCTATCTCTCCTGTAGTTTCATTCTGATTCAATTTAAATTGAAATGTACAAATCGATTGTATCAATTTGATTTGCCTCTAATTTTTTATAAGTAAATTAATTATATTAAAATATATATAATTATGTCTTAAGTAATTTATTAACTTAAATTTAATCAATAATTTAAAAATGAATTTGATGTTGCTCTAATTTTAAAACTGTAATTTATTTATGCTAAAATTTTTTACTATATATCAATTATAGGAATCTTGGGTTTGAGATTAATATGAAAAAATATTTATCAAGTAAAAATAAAATTCTCTATATTATTGTTATATTAAACATATCTATCGTAACATCATTCTTTTTCTTTAATCAAAATAATAGTTTACAAAATGAGTCAAATCATGGTCTCAGTATAAACTTAAGCCAAGAGGACTTTACAGAAGAGTGGTTTAAGGAATCACATGAAACACAGTTGGTTATTAATAGTGATTTTGATAATGATATTGGTTGGATTAGCGAGTATGCTGGTGATATAAGCGATGTGGATACAAGCATCGTTGGTGGAGAAGCAAGTTTTAAAGTTATCGGGGAGACTTATACTTCAACGTTAATTTCAGGCATCCTTAATTCAACAACTTCGCAAGATTGGTATAATTCGACTAATCCTGAAATTCCCGTCTATCCAACTCAAGGACATGGAAGTGATGAGTCAGGAGTTTTTGCTTCTCACCTATGGGCTGAACATGAAGGAACAACCGTAAACGCTTACCAAAAAACGAGTATTCAATGGGAGAAAATGATCACAACACCACTTAACATGTCAGATTATACTATAACTTCAGCATCATTAAATGTTTTGATTAATGCTACTGCAAAAGCTTATGTAGGTTGTGGGGATGGGGATGTCTGGCATTGGGAAGGTGTTGAAGTAGCAGGGGATGCTGGTATGTCTACTTTTGTTGAAGGAGATTACATTAAATATTATGTGAGACTTGCTAATTTCGACAAGGATGTGAAATATAAAATTACACATTATCAAACATCTACTCTAGGTCAGGATGGTGCACAAGTTGCTGACAGTTATGATTATTTAAATGATACTATTTTTGTAGCGGAAAATATGGATGATTTGATATTTTTTCTCAATCAAGTTTTAGAAAACGGCGATTTTCAAAATTTTATTATTATTCTAGGAATGGAATTCAATTGTGAAGATAATTGTATTACGGATCTAGACGAATTTAATGAAGTCTATATTAAAGCTTGTAACTTAACCATATCTTATGTTAAAAAAATTAACCAATTAACTTCATTGTCATGGAAATATCCTACGGAGCGAATTAATAATAAAGGTGGAATTATAGATATTACTCAATCAAAATTATTCTTTGATTATAAAATTGATAAATTGTGGCCAGTTTCTTTATCTCCTAATTCAGAATTTAGAATTTTAATTAATGACCAGGAATATAGCGAGAATATCAAATTAAGCGAAGCAGATACGAATTTGAATCCAGCTAAAGTAGGAGGATTCGATTTAACTAGTATTACTCCAGAAAATTATGATATAAATCTTACAATCCAAATATTTCTCGCAGATGAATTTAATTTAATTGAAAACTATACGATCACGATAGATAATGTGTCCTTACATGTTTATTACGATTTATTTTTCCCTGCCCAACGAGACACAACTTTTCTTATCCTATTAATAAGTGCGTTAATCGCATCAGCATTATTATTGGTTTATTTTATTTACTACAGGAGAGTTTTAAGATTTCCAAAGCCAGTAAGAAAAGTAAGAAAATATAGTAAATCTTTGAGAAAGGAGAAAACTCCAAATGTTACAATAACAACTCGAAAAAATTTATTTAATAAGAAGTATAGCAAGATGCTAAAAAGAACTTCGACAAAAACACATGCATCCAGCTCAAGTAAAGCAAAAAAAGTTAAGAGTAATCTAAAAAAGAAAGTTAACAAACTAAAATCCACTAAAAAACTTGTGTTTTTAATATTTCTTCTAATCGGATTAATAATTCTGCCCATAATAGTTATTTATATTCCTAATGATTCGATTTACTCTAGAAACTTGTTAAAGCTTTCTCAAGAAAGTCCAACAAATACTTTTATAAGAAAATCAGTGACTCAGCAGTGGATAGATAATACAAATTTTGATTCAATTGAGAATTGGACTTCTTTATTAGAAGGTGATTTATCAGATATACATGCAGAAATTAACAATGGTAGTGCTAATTATATAATAAATGGTGATGTTGGATCTAAAACTTTCATCGAAAATGGGACCAGTAGTGGTTGGATTCAAATTGAGGATCAAGATGGATTACCACTTCCTGATAGTTATGGAATGGACGAAAGTGGGTGGTATACAAGTCATTTCTGGCCAGATAACGCCCCACAGTCGCTTAGAGTGCAATGGCAGAAAAACTTTACTATGGATGTGAATATGTCTGACTATGTCATCACTTCAGCCTCTTTAAATTGTTGGATAAATGGCACAGTACAAGCATCTCCAGTTAATGGAGGAGGGATTGATCGTCCTGGGGATACACTTAGTGGAGGGACGACAGTTCAAATTGCAACAGGGGATTTTGCGAGATTCTTTTTAATAATATCTGATTTAAATAAAAATAGAGAATTCCTAGCAACTCAATATCAGACAGACGACTTAGGCAAGGATGATCCAGTCCCAATAACACAATTAAATGATACTCTTATTGGTCCAGTTAACGAAGAAACTCTGATATTTTATCTCGAACAGGCGTTACAATACGATCATCAAAATTTTGCAATTACTTTAGGTACATATATTTGGTGTGAAGATAGTGGACATCCAGGAGATAGTGATAATTGGCAGATGTTATTGATAAAAAATTTTAATATGTCAATTTCATATGAAAAAAAAATAAATCAGTTCTCTTTCTTAACATGGAATAATTATGGAGAAAAAATTGAAGAAAACAACTATACTATTGAAGTTACAGACGCAAAATTGTTTTTTGATTATAAAATCAACCAAACATGGGTGAGTTCTTTATCTCCTAATTCTAGGTTTAAAATATTTATAAACAATGTTGAGTATAATGAGACTATTAGATTAAACGAATTAGAGACGACATTTAAAGAAGCTAGAGAAGACGGATTTATCGTTACAAACTTAATACCAAATGATGATAAAATTAACGTTTCTCTTCAAGTATATATTGCTGATGAGTTTATTCTAGATAGAGATCTAATGATATCAATTGATAATGTAATTCTTTTAATAACCTACGATGTGATCGTTCCTCTAGAACCAAACTTCATGTTCTTGACTTTTTTTATCTTAGCTTCAATTGGAGCTGCTATTATAGCTACTTACATAATTCTATATCAACTGATATTGAAATATCCTGTTGAAGTGAGAAAAGTTAGAAAATATAGAAAGACTTTAACAAGCAAAAAAGAACCAGATGTGCGTATTATTAATCGCAAGTACGCGTTCAACAAGATTTTTCAAGAAGAAATAAACAAAACTACTAGGTTTTTAAAAGGCTCCCCTCTAGATGGTAAAAATGTGCGGGATAAATTGCTTGGAAAACAACAAGAAATACATATTCAAAAATGAGAAATGAATAAATCACATTCCTTTTTAACTTCTTTTTTTAAAAAAAAGAAATAAATTAAAATATTATGTAATTATAATTTAAAATTATTAAATATTATAAGTGTGGCTAGTTATATCCTAATATATTCTACAATTTTCAATTCTTAAATTTTAATTATATTAAATGTGAATCTAATGGTTATTAAATTTATCAAGAAAAAATTCTATCTTTATTTTGTTATTGTTCTCTTCATCGCGTCTTTAAATTTAGTTATATTGAATCAAAATCTAAATATTGCAGAACAACAAACAATGATTAAAACCTCAACCGTAATTCCTCATACAGATGAATGGCTTGTAAATACGGGATTCGATGAATCAATTGATCCTTGGTTTTATAGCATAGAAGGTGACTCTTCCGATGTTACTGCTACTTTCAGCCCAGGTCAAGCCAATTTAGGAATCACTGGAGATCAAGGATACTTTTCGGAAATTTCGGGAACGCCAACTTCTGACTATTGGTTAAATGTTACTAACCCTGCTTTCCCCGCTTTACCCGATTTTCACGGAATTGATGAATATGGTTGCGAAGTGAATCATACTTGGATTGATCCAGATGACCCCATTCAATCTCCAAGTATTCATTGGGAAAGAAATATTACAATGCCAGTAGATATGTCAGATTATGTTATTACTTCTGCATCGATTTCAGCTGTATTTAATGCCACAGTAACAACAACATCCGCTAATTTCGCTTTTGGAGTGGATGCGCCTAATGATACCGTAACTAATCCTGGTGATTATGATAGTGCAAGATTTTATGTACTTATCTCAGATTTGGAAGATAACGAAAAATATGAAGTAGCGTGGTATCAAAGTATAGATTTAGGACAAGATAGTGATCCTGAAATTAGTAATATCTTAGATAGTTTTATGAATACTGTGGTAGAAGAAGCACTAATATTTTATTTAACCTCTCTTTTTGAGCGTGATAATCATCACTTTAAAGTTACACTTGGAATTAGAATCAAATGTGTCGATAATTTCAATTTCGATCGTGATCGATGGGATTCTTTAAGAATTAAATCGTGCAATTTATCTTTTAGTTACGTGAAAAAAATTAATCAATTCACAAGTGTTTCTTGGAACCAAATTGGAAACGATATTAGTGGTGAAAATAAACAAATTACAGGGGCTAAACTTAAATTTACGTATAAAATCGACCAAAAATGGCCTACTGATTTATCTCCAAACTCAGAATTACAAATTCTGTTAAACAATAACTCCCACGAAGAGACTCTTAAACTGAATCTAGTACCAACTAGCTTTCAAGAAGCAAAGCAAGGCGGTTTTAACGTTACTAAGCTGATTCTAAAAAATGTTAACATTGGACTTTCTATTAAAGTATATCTAGCAGATGAATTTTCGTTAAATCGTTCAATTGTTATATCGATTGACGATGTATCTCTTGTAATTTCATACATAGAAATTCGCTCAGATATATTTGGTGAACCAGAGATATTCCGTCTTCTAGCTATTATTGCTGTAATTGCTGGAGGAATTGTGGCTACATATTTCGTGTTGTATCAAAGAATATTTAAATATCCTTTACCTGTAAGAAAAGTGCGAAAATACAAAAAGACTCTGAGAACGGCTAATCCTCCAAAAAAACACATAACAAGTAACAAGGATGCTTTTAATAAGTTGTATAAAAAGGAATTAAGTAAATCAGCAAAATATACTAAAACTAAACCAGCATCACAAACAATTGGAATTTCTAAACAATCTGATAAAATACATAAAAGTTTAGATACGAAAAAATCAACCAACATTAATAATACAGGAGGGTTAGATCAGAAATGAATAAATTGCGAATAAAAAAGAAATCAGTATATTTTATAACGTTATTTTTAATTTCAGGTATGATATTCTTAAGTTCTTTAAATATTCAAAACCAGAATTTAAAGAAAAATTACGGATACAATTCACTTAACCTTTCAACGATATACGAATACGAAGAACAATGGTTGAAAAATTCTAATTTTTCAATACCAGTTGATCCATGGGAAAGTCAAGTTCAAGGAGACGCTTCTGATGTGAATCCCATTTCTAGCTTTGGCCAAGCGAGTTATGAAAT
Source organism: Promethearchaeota archaeon Loki_b31 (assembly GCA_005222975.1). Classification (GTDB taxonomy): domain Archaea; phylum Asgardarchaeota; class Lokiarchaeia; order Sigyniarchaeales; family SOKP01; genus SOKP01. The sequence goes on along the minus strand of NJBI01000001.1, from coordinate 113,437 downwards.
AATAGGCGAACAAAGAAGTTATTCAAATATATCTGGTACACCTTTAAGTTCAGAATGGACAAAGGTTCATAATCCTGAATTCCCCTTATATCCAGATACAGGCACAATAGAACCCTATGGTTGTGAAGTTTTTCATGAGTATAATGAACAAGCTGATCAATTTCCAAGCGTACATTGGGATAGAAATGTTACAATGCCAATTGATATGTCCGATTATATAATTACATCTGCATCGCTTTCAGCATTAGTTAATGCTACAGTTACAGCTTCCCCAGGAGCATCAGGTGGTGGGGGAATAGAAGCTCCTGGTGATGCTACGGGTTCAGGAAACACTCAGAATTATACATGGGACTATGTTAGGTTCTATATCCTATTATCAGATTTGACAAAAAGTAAAATCTATGAAGTTGCTTACAATCAAACTGTTGATCTTGGAAAAGATTCAGCTGGAGCATATGATTATATGACAGATACATTTATGACAACAGTCTCAGAAGAAGATTTGATTTTTTATCTTACTTCCGTCTTAACAAGTGATAATCGAAATTTCACTGTAACAATAGGGATGCGAATATGGTGTGAGGACAATTGGTTGAATGATAGGGATAGATGGGATTCGTTACTGATAAAATCTTGTAATCTCACATTTACTTACGAAAAAAAGATTGATCGCTTTACCACAGCATCTTGGAACCAAATTGGAAACACTCTCAGTGGAGAAAATATCGAAATTACTGAAGGAAATCTCAAATTTCAATATAAAATTGACCAGCTATGGCCAGTCGATTCATCTCCAAATTCGGAAATACGCTTTTTTATAAATGATAATTCTTTGTTAGAAACAATTAAGTTAAGCTCAGCAGACACCATTTTTCAAGAAGCAAAAACAGGAGGTTTTGACGTAACAAGTTTAATTTTAAAAGACGTTAATATCTCAGTTTCAATTCAAGTATTTTTAGCAGACACTTTTGCGTTAAATCAAAACATCACTATTTCGATAACAGATGTATATTTAGAGATTTCTTATACGGAGTTCATTCCTGACACTGAAGAAGCACCCTGGTTTTTTAGTGGAATATTTATAATTGCTCTCGTAGCGGCAGTAGCATTAACGGGGTTTTTAATAGCTTACATTAAAGTATGGAGATATCCCGTTCCTGTTCGAAAGATCCGTAAATATAATAAGACTTTAACAAAAGAAAAAGGTCCTGATTTGAAAATTGTTACGCGCAAGACGGCTTTCAATATGAATTATCACGATGAGCTAAAGAAAACGGACAAAATTCTAAAAGGCACCCAGATGAATGGAAAAATACTGAGAGATAAATTACTCGACAAAAAAGAAGGAGTATTACCAAAATAATAAATTTCTAGAATATTTTATTTTAACTATTTTTTGCATTATTTATTATTTCGACTAAACATTAGTAAATTAATTTAAAAGAATAATTTTACTAATTATTAATATTGACATCTTTTATTAATCATTTTTAAAATTAAAAAAAGGTATAAAGAATATGAATTTAGCAACAAATAGAAAGAAGAAGTTGTACGCGTTATTGACTCTGTTAAGTATTTTCGTAGTAAACACAGCTATAATAAATGTTAACTACATCCCAAATAATTTAAATGGAAAAATAGTTGAAAACATTATAGATATTCCTAAAAATAACGATCTTACTTCTGATAATAAGTATGATGGTATAGGAGATGCATGGAATATTACTCATTGGGCAAATCGTACGGATTATAATCTTCCCGTAAAATTTGGCAACGATTCACATGATATAGTAGACGTACCATTAGAAAGCGATTGGGTTGGATATAGTCTAAATGCTTCGATAAATGATTTATTTGATTCAAGAAATTGGAACAATGGTACTTTTCATTTTGGTGATAATAATACATATGCTACTGGAGCAAATGATTCGTTATATATCGCAAATAGTTACCAAAATTGGACATTTCAGGTAAATGATGCTATTGGTTACCCAAATGTTATGTCTGGTAATTATTTAGATGAAAATGTTATTACACCAATTAATACTCAAAACCATGATAGTTTAGAATTAAGAATGGGTGGGTCATGGCATTCTGGTTCAGGTGGTGATCGTTATAGATATGATACTGGAGATAAGTGTTCATGGTCTAGTTCTTTTCATGTTCCAAGAGGGAGGGTCATTGATAGTTGGTTAAAGTTTCAAGTAAATCCAATTCACATTATAAGTTTTAACTCTTGGGAGTTCAGAGTATTTTTAAATGGTATTCAAGTTTTTTCTGAAGGTTTATTTACATTAAAACAGCGAGGCCAAAATACGTGGCATAACTTTACAGTTCCTCAGGGTCTTTGGATAAACACATCTGATGTATATTCAACAACATTCTTAAACGATTCAATGATTAATATTGAAATCGCTTTAGAGTATACCGCAACCAGCGCAAGTTATGGGTTTGAAGATGGTGAAAATATAGATTATCAGCAAGTCATTATTGATAATGTAGAATTAATAACTAAAGCTGAAGCTCAACCTTCAGACATAAAATTAAAAATTAATAATACAATTGTGGAAGATATTAGTTGGGGGAAAGGAAAAATAGAAATTAATGGTAATTGGCAGAGTGCTGATGGGAAGGTATATACTAATTTTAGTAGCGATGATGTTGGCCAATTGGGAGCTTTTTCTATCGATCTTTTAACGAATTTAAACCTTTATGCGATAAAACATACGCCTGAAAGTAATTATGAAACTAATGAAGGGTCTCTTGGAACTCAGTTTTCGGTAAATAATGAAAGTTCAGTTAATTGGTTATGTTATGGTCGAGTTAAGGTACCTACGAAGTATGAGGAAACTGATATGAAAATTAATTTTCCCTCTGATGTTGTTATTACTGGCGTTTTTGATCCTCAAAACCCTTCTTTGAACATTCTTAGCCAGTGTGATAACTCGACTCCAGGTGTTTTATTCCTACCTGTAAAAGATATCTCCATTACTCCAGATGGGTTTTGGAAGTTTGAAGCTATTTCACCTAATTATTGCGAAGATTTAGCAATCTATAACAATGCAACGGGAGCTTGGATTCAAAGTAAATACTTTTTAAGCGGCGATTATATTAACATTACAGCGAAAATTACAAATTCTCCAGAAGTATCTAGTTACATTCAAAATACAAAAGCTTTTCTCCAAATTAGGTTTCCTAATGGTACTTTATGGGCTGACCATAGTCAATTTGCTTCAGTTGATTCTAGTGGCAATGTTTATTTCAACCCTTTTCAAATACCCTCAATTCCACCGAATTATGAAGTTGGAGAATATGAAGCAATTATAACATGGAATAACTCTTATTCTTTTTATGGTTTGAACGAAACAGGAATTATTTATAAAGAATTTAGCATTATTCACGATTCCGAGCTTATACCAGACGAATTTTTTTATGGGGATATAATAGAGGATTCTAACTTTAATTTAAAAGTATCCTTCTACGATATAATAAATGGCGAACCAATAATAAATGCTCATGTATATGTGTTTAATTTTACTCATCCTTCGGTAGTACAATATTTTAGCGAAATAAGTCCTGGTTATTATTTTCTCGAATTTAACGTAGGTGGGGGGGTATTAGGTAATAATTCCTTAACTATATACGCTAATTCATCTAATTATGTGAATAAACTAGTAATTATTAAAATTGGAATTATCAGAGAGACAGAGCTTACAGTTGATAACGATTTTTTAAATAATGTTCCCTTTGAACAGAATTTTACTATACAATTCAATTATACTGAAAAATCATCTAGTATAGGAATAGATGCTGATTCTCTCTCGACGGATTGGTTAGGAAATTATTCTTTCGTCACAATTGCCCAAGGGAGATATAACTTAACTTGTAGCACTATCGGATATATTGCAGGTCAGCTTTACACTCTAAATCTTTATGTAGATGATTACGAATACGAAGCTAAATCTATAGCGATAAAAGTTTTTATTACTGAGCTTAAATCGTCTTTGGAATTATTTATTAATAATACTGCAATACAACCTAATGATATATATACAGTTGATGTATGGGAAAAACTTAATATTACAGTTTTTTATAAAGATATTCTTGGAAATCCTTTGAGTGGAGCAAATATTAATATAACAGGTGAGTCTATCTCATACCAATTAAACGAAAATCCTTCTTTTAATCAATATGATATTATTTTAGACGCTACTGATTTAGGACAAGGAATAGATAATCTTATTATTTTTGCTGAATTGGTCAATTATGAACCACAATCTATACCATTTATAGCAGAGATTATAGAAAAACCGACTAACATTCAAATTCTATTTAATGGAATAAATGTAACTGACGATCCAACACAGGGTCTTACTATTGGTCAAATATTAAATGTCACTGTAAAATATATGGACGCCGATAACAAACATGTGCAAGGGGCTTTATTACAACTATCTGGCGATTTTAGTGGAATATTAAGTGAAAACCTATTATTTGAACAATATTCGTATGTTTTAAATACAGCTCAATTAGATATAGGAGTTAGACTAATCACTCTTGAAGCGACAAGAGCAAACTTTCAGCTTCAAACTGACAATCTAAGATTAAATATTCAAAGAATTAAGACAAATATTTCAACTGTCACTGGTGAATCAATTATAACGGCTCAATTTGGAAGTATCATTCCTCTTCGAGTAGTTTTGACTGATGAGGTTTTTGGAGGAACTATTAAATATGCAAATGTAATATATAGATGGCAATTTGGAGAGGGAGAGCTTATTGATCTTAATTCAGATGGAATATATGAGATAGATTTAACGAATGTACCTGTTGGATCATATGTAATTACTATCACTGCCACTAAGGGTGATGATTATGAGTTTGAGAGGTATGAAGTGACAATTACGGTAATAAATCCTCCATTTGAATTTTTACTCTTTCTAATTCTATTAATCGCAGCTATCACTACAGTAATTTCATTAGTTAGTTATCTGATATTATATAAAAGAGTATTACAATACCCAAAACCAATAAGAAAGGTTAGAAAATATCGGAGAACTTTAAGAAAAACGAAATCGCCAAATATAAGCGTCATTCCTCGCAAAAAAGCTTTCGATAATCGGTTTAAAGATGAGATTGGTAAAAGTTCTAAATTTTTAAAAGGGAAGCCCTCAGAAAGCATCATTCAAACGGATAAATTTACCAAGAAAAAATTATTTATTGAATCTGATAAAACACCTACAGAAGGAGGTAATACATAAAGATGAGGATAAAAACTCAGAAAAAATATCATCGCTTGGTTATAATTGGGTCAATATTAATTCTACTTTTAATTCTTGACTTTTCTAAACTTTCCTTTGATTCGCTGATTCATACTGATGCTAAAAATATTCAAAAAGACGATTTTAATCTTGAAAACATGTTAAATGGGCAAGATCTATCTTTTGATAATATACATAGTGGGATTGGTGCACCTTGGAACTTAACTCACTTGGCAAACAGAACGGATTACGACCTACTGGTAAGCTTTACTGAAGGGGATTATGGCATGGTTGATATACCTTTAGGTAGTGGTTGGAAAGGGTATAAAATGAGCGCAGAAATAGAGGGATTGGTTGACGAGCGAAATTGGAATAATGCTACTTTCAACTATGGTGCTGATAACGGTACGGCTAATGCTGGTGAAAACGACACTACATGGATTCATAATAATTATCAAAACTGGACTTTTGAATATAATGATACAGGTCTCGGTACTAATCCTATGAGCGGTAATTATTTATCGAATATTGGAGGACACGATTGTTTAGAATTAAGAATGGATGACGACGAAACGGTTGTACCTCCATGGAGCACATATGATCCTGATGATAAATGTTGGTGGAGCAGTTCTTTACAAATACCACGTGGAAAAATGATAGATAGTAATCTAAAATTTGATCTCTATCCAAATCATTTGGCTCAATTTAATTCATGGGCATTTTCTATATATTTAAATGCTAAAAGAGTTTATTCTATAGGTACTTACACACTATTACAGTATGGAGTAAATACATGGCACAGTTTTACTATTCCTCAAAATATTTGGACTAATTCATCTAATATTTTTCCAAATGAGCCTTTAAACAATTCTATACTTGATATAAATCTTGTTTTAGAATGTGTAGGAGGGGGAAACTTTTCTGGTTTTGCTAACGACGATTATCAAAGGATATATGTTGATAATGTAGAACTAATTGTTGAAGCTAAAGTTCTTCCATCCTATATTGAGTTAAATATGAACCAGACAATTGTACAAGATATTGACTGGGGTCGCGGAACTGTTGAAATTGAAGGAGATTGGGAATCTACTAAAGTTTTTGCAAATTTCAGCAGTACTGATGTAGGAGAATTAGGAAATTACGACATCAACTTGAGGAGTAATTTAAATCTATACGGGATAAAGAATGCGCCCGAAACAAATTACGAAACTTATGCTGATTCTTTAGGAACTATCTTTTCTGTAAATAATGTAAGTTCTGTGAATTGGGAGAGTTATGGATTTATTGCTATTCCAACGGGATATTCAGAATCAGAAATGCTGCTTGAATTCCCTACTGATGTTGTTATTACCGCTGTTTTTGAACCTGAAAATCCTTCTTCCAATATATTAATCTTATGCGATAATTCTTTACCCGGAAGATTAGTGATACCAGTAGATATAATTTCTACTAATCCAGACGGATTTTGGAAGTTTGAAGCGATTTCACCTAACTATTGCGAAGATTTAACGATCTTTAATAACGCGACGGGAACCTGGGTTCGAAATGACAACTTCTTAAGCGGCGATTATATTAATATTACAGCAAAAATTACAAATTCTCTAGAGGTTTCAAGCTACATTCAAAATACAAAAGCATTTCTCCAAATTAGGTTTCCGAATGGCACTTTATGGTCTGGTCAAAGTCAATTTGCTTCAGTTGACTCTAATGGTTATGTTCATTTCAATGCGTTTCAAATTCCCTCGGTACCACCTAATTATGAAGTTGGAGAATATGAAGCAATTATAACGTGGAATAATTCTTACTCAATTTATGGTTTGAACGAAACAGGGATTATTTATAAAAAATTTAGCGTTAGGCACGATTCTGAGCTTATACCAGACATCAGCTTTTATGAGGATATAATTGATGGTTCAGTATTAAATTTAAGAGTATCATTCAACGATTTAGAAAACTTTGATGCGATCGAAAATGCGATTATTTATACTTATAATTTTACTCACCCTTCAATAATCCAATATTTTAATGAAATAAGTCCAGGTTATTACTTTCTTGAATTTAATGTTACTGGAGCTCCAAATGCGGGCAATAATACATTGACGATCTATGCAAATTCGCCTGCTTTTGTAAGTAGTGAAGCAAACATTACAATTAGCATCATCAAAAATACAATTCTTACAGTTGATAATGACTATTTTACTGGCGTTCCTTTCGAGCAGAATTTTACAATTCAATTTAATTATACTGAAATATATAGTGGTATTGGAATTGAAACAAATAATCTTTCGACAAATTGGGCAGGTGAACAGCACTTTGTTATGGTTACTCAAGGTGTGTATACGCTCACTTGTAATGCTTCTGGTCCAGGATACCAGCCAGATAAGCTATATTCAATGATAATTACAGTTAAAGCTAACATGTACCAACCACAATCTATTCCAATTAGGATTTTTATAACTGAAAAAGCGTCATTTTTAGAATTATTTATAAATGGCACTGAAAAATATGAAGACGATGTAGTTTCAATTGAATTTTGGCAAAAATTAAATATTACAGTCACTTATAAAGATGCCTCTTCTAATCATTTAGGTGGAGCGACAATAAAGTTAGCTGGAGGGGGACTTTCCGAGTCGTTCGTAGAAAAACCCATCCTTGGTCAATATAGTTTTTTGTTGAATGCTTCTGAATTAGGTTTAGGGATTGATTATTTATCAATTTTTGCTAATTTGACTAATTATAACCCTAAATCGATTCGCTTTATTACGGAGGTGACTGAAAGGAGAACGCTATTAGAAATTTACCTAAATGGCATAAATATGACTATTGATCCATCTACTGATATTGCTATCGGTAAACTCTTAAACATAACTGTAAGATATACTGACTTAGGTGGTAATCACATTGAAAATGCCACAGTTACTTTATTTGGAGCGATATCAAATAGTTTAACTGAAGATAAAACATTAAAACAATATTCTTATACATTCAATTCAAGCATTTTAGATATTGGGATAAGAATCATAGCAGTTTCTGCAGAAAAAGAAAATTACATACTTCAGACTAACGATCTCAGAATCGACATCAGACGAATTTATACGAATATTACCACGGAGGATGGAATCTCAAAAATATCGGTTCATCCCGGAGATGCAGTAACAATAAAAGTCGTATTATATGATTTAGATTTTGGAGGAACAATAAAAGGCGCAATTGTGTCATATAGTGGTGCTCTTGGACATGGTTTTCTTGTGGATCCAGACAATGATGGAATATATGAGATAGTTTTTGAAAATATACCTGAAGGTACTATTAAAATTACTATTACCGCCTATTACGGAGATAATTATGAATTTGAAAACTTTGAGATAACGGTGAGTGCTATTACACCCGCAGAAGAAGCATTACTGATTTTAATCATGATAATTGCTATAACTTCAGCGGCTATAATAATTGGAGGTTACATTTACGCTTACCAAAAATATTTGAAATATCCCAAACCAGTTAGAAAAGTTAGAAAATTTTCTAAAACACTTGGAAAAACAAAAAATCCAAGAATTGATATAACGGAGAGAGAAAAAGCTTTCAGTGTTGAATACCAAAGTGAATTAAATAAGACATCCAAATTATTGAAAGGAAGACCCGTAGAACAAATTACTAAACCAAAACAGATTATAAAGAAACCCGTTGAAAGTTCTAAGAATTAAAAGTTAATCAATTTTTTATTTTTCATTTTTTTTTTTTTCACTTATGATAACTTAAAATATTTATTGGACATTATAATTTTAATTTATACTAAAGAAAATTGAAATATTATCATAACTTAATGATTGTATAGATGAGTTCTAATATTAAAATTTTTAAGTTAAATTATTCTGGAACCTTTAAGGAAATTTCAGAAGAGAAAATACTCCTTAGCTTTACTCTGTTTGATATCTTAACATTTTACGTGCCAAATCAAAGATTAGTGTATATTTGGATTGGGAAAAAAGTCTCGCAAAGCTTGAAAAAACTTATCCCACAAATACGGGGAGCTATTTCAAGTGAGTATCCGGAATTAAAGATTTTAAGAAACATTACAATCGAATCAGGATTAGAACCTGCGGAATTTTTAAATGTTATTGGGATTACAGAAGAGGTCCTGAAAGTTAGAATTAAAAAGCTAGAGACTAATTTGTTACCAATTCTTTCTGAAATAAACAGGTTAAAAGAAAAGGTAGATAAGTATTTCATTTCAGAAAATTACGATATGGCAATTAATGCTGCTCAGAAAATTGTTAACCTTGCCAAGGATATAGACGATGTTTCTCTTGAGCAAGATCAAATCAACTTTATCAACGAAGCTCAATCGAGAGAGAGCGCTAGTGAAATTCTTCACCAAATAGAACATCAAAGTAGGGAAGGAATTAAAAATTTTAACCAGTTAGTGGAGGTAGAGAATTATCGAGAGGCACATAGCCTAGTAGATGATTTCAAAAAAAAATACGAAGATGAATACAACATTTCTTCAATTCCCTTAGCCCAGCAACTAATATTAAAAGATGAAAACATGATATATAGTTTGAAAATCGAACAAGAAAAAATAAAAAAGGAAATTGATGAATTCTATAATTCGTTTAAAACAGGTCCCAATAAAGGTAATTTAAAGCAAGCAAAAGAATTTTTTGGAAAAATTAAAGCTGAGATTAAGAATTTATTTGATGATGATGTTTTAAATAGTTTGAAACAATTTGAAACCCAATATAATGAAGCAAAAAAAGAAACAGTTAGTGAAATAGCTCAAGTAAGTATGGAAGCCCTTAATAATTTGGAAAAAGGTGAAAAATCTAAAGCTATAGAAATCTTTGAAAAAATTATCAAAAAATTAGAATTTAAGAATAAAACTTTGACGGGTGCATAGTATTGGATTTAAACTCAGACAAAGAAACTAATAATAAGAAAAAAATAGTAGTTTTATCTAAAATTGATGAGTTAAAAGTAATAGCGAATAACCACTATTTAATGGGTAAATTTGATGACGCAATAAAAATAGCAGAAGAAATAATGGAAATAGCTGAAGATGCTAAATTATATTCTATTGTAAGGGAGGAAGGAGAGTTCATTGCAGACCTTTATAAAAAAGTTAAAGAAAATAATAAAATTATTGAAATTGAAAAACAACAAAATACTCTAAAAAAACAACTTGAACCATTAGAAATCCAGTTTAATAGCTATATCAGTACTAATAATATCACATTAGCAGAAGAAACATTAGAACAAGCAAAAACTCTTCTGAAAAAGCTTAAAGATACCGAAACGCTGAAAATGTGGGAAACTTCCGAAGCAATATTTTTAGAATTAAAAAAAAAAATTGATATCAATGAAGACATTGAACATTCATTGGCAGAAGTTTCAAGATTAATAGATAATTACGAATTTGATAAGGCAAAACAAATACTTAACTCTAAGATAGAATTTTTGCAAAAAGGAGATTTCTTAGATTATCAACAGAAATTAAAAATAAAAATGAAAAGTTTAATTGATGCTGAGGATAAATATCTTAAATTAGAAGAAGATTTAAAAGATTTAGAAAGCGAAATTAAACAAAATGTTTCTCAAAATCAATTTGAGCAAGCAATAAACAATATTAAGAAAATTATTAAAATTTCAAGATTTATTGGTAAAAATCATTATTTAGAGAAATATACTGAATATATTGATATTATTGAAAATAAGATAAGGGAAGTTTCCAAAAGCGAAGAATTAAAAACTAAGGTTAACAATTTAAACATCCAAGGTATCGAAGCCTTGAAATATGACGATTATTCTGGAGCTCTTGAAATATTTAAAGAAATATTGAGCCAATTAAAAGCTGTTTTTAAAAAAAAATAGTTTTTATTCTCTTCTTAATAACCAGTTTAATTAATATCAAACGGTTTATAATTTTTTAACGAAGGTATTAAATAGTATAAAATCAATTTAATTTTTGGATTAATATTGATCCAAGAGATTATTATTCTTAATAACACGGGCATTCCCATATTTTACCATAACTTTAGCGGTAGTTCAAATGAGGATAATAATTATCAATTAATTGGTAGCTATTTCGACCAGATTTGCCGATTTACCAAATACGGGTTCAAAGAGAGTTTAACCACTTTAAAAATGAAAAGAAGCGTATTTTATTTTAAAACGCATCCTAGAACTAATTTTCATCTGATTTTAAAATGTGATAGTAAAGTCGATAATAAAAAGCTGAAAAAAAAGTCAATCGACAATATTGCTGTTAAAATCTTTGATAATTTCTTTGTTAAATTTAAAAGCGAATTGATGAATTTTAACGGAAATGTTGCTCCTTTTAAAAGTTTCTCTAAGGATATTAATGATATGATAAAACCTAAAGGACTTTTGAGAAATTTTGTAATAAGTCCTGGAGTTTTTTAAATTTTAAAAGAAGAAAGTATCAAAGCATCATAAAATTTACCGTTAATATTAAGATATTTTCTTAGTATTCCTTCCTCTTCGAAGTTAGAGTTTTTAAACATTTTGATGGACCTTTCATTTTTAACAGCGATATGTGCTTCGATCCTATTTAGATTTAAATGGTTAAAAGCAATATTTTTAAGTAATTTTATTACTCGTTTACCTAATCCTTTCTCCCAATATTCTGGAAGAATCCATATTCCAACACCAGAACGATTATGAAACCAACTTATATTCCAGAGACTAGCTGAACCAATCCTACTTTTACTTTTATCATCTCGTAATTCTATAACATAATTAAATTGAAGATATTTATCCCATGATTTTAGATAATTTTTGATTAATCTTCTTGAATGTTCTAAAGATCTTAGCGGTCCTAACGACAAAAAATTAGTCATCTCTTTATTATTAAGACTATTATAAAAAAAAGAAAGGTCATCTTTAGAAACCTTCCTAAGAAAAAGATTTCCTTCGTTAATTTCATCGATTATTTCGATATTTGCCATTAGTTATTTTATAACTAAAATTGTTTAAAAAATTATAGAAAATATTATTAAAAAGAAATATTGTTAAGGAAAAAAAGAAAAAAAAATTCAAATGTTATTTAAATTCCTTTAAAATGAGGTGTATCCTTTATCTTTCTTCTGCCACCGCACATGTCACACTTTGTACCGTCTTCAAATTTACCTTTTCCGCCGCAATTTGGACATTTAACTTTTCTGTTAAAAGCCATTATTCCTTCCTTTGCATCAAAGGATACTTGGTTGATTCCAAAACCCATCTGTTCCATGATAAGGCCTAATTGCGGATAGCGCGTTCCAAATTTAACACCCTTCTTTATAACAAATAATGCTGTTGTTGGAGCATCACCAAGCCATTTGGCTTTTTCGTGGACAAGTTTTTCAAATTCTTCTCCAGCAGGCGCAATCCAAGTGACAAGTCCCCAGTCGAGCATCGTTTTAGCTTCGAAATGCTCACCAAAATAAGCCATGCGGAGTGCTCTATTAAGCCCTACTCTCTCTGCCATGCGGGTAATACCGCCATTAGCAGGAAAAATTCCTCGATTGATTTCAGGTACCCCAAATATTGATCTATCAGAAGCAATAACAATATCGCATGTAAGCACTAATTCGATACCCCCACCTAAAGCAAAACCATCAACAGCAGCAATTAAGGGTTTATTAAATTGTTCTAATTCATCATAATCACGATGTCGTAATCTCATAGCTAAAGCCATATGCCAAGGGATATTTGGTTTTAGATCTTTACCGAAACCAGCACCTAAATCAGCTCCTACCGAAAAGGAAGGTTTTTTAGTTACATTCTTTGTACCTCGTAATACTACAGCTCTTACGCTCGGATCAGTTTCCATAAGTCGTAAAGCTTGAGCAAGTTCTGAAACTGTTTGATTTGTTAAAGCATTTAATCGATCTGGTCTGTTAATTGATATTACCGCGTAATTTCCATCAATTGTCCCTTCTCGAATAATATGACCTTGTTCGTCTGTTTTTGTGGGCCATTCAATTTTAATATGTTCAAATACATTTTCCGACATATTTAATAACCTCTTTTAATAACCTATTTTCAATTAATTTAATTATTTTTAAAATTTGATTTATGAATATTTAGTAGTAATTTTTTTAGTAATTAAAAACTTTCAAATTTTTCATTTTCTAATTTTTAACGTATATAAAAAGTAATTCAATCTATCAAACCAACAATACAATGGAAAAAAAAGAAAATCAAAAGCTAATAAACCGACAAAAATTATAAATCTACTTTTACTTCCAAAATCTTCTCATGACTATTCTCTAACTATCAAATATATAATACATCCGATACAACTAGTAAATAACACAATTAATAACCACACTACAGCATTCATATCTCTTTTCTTAGCATCGTTGTAAACCCATACAGCTATTGCTATTGCTATTACATAAATAATGACTATTATAATAATTACACTTAACCATAAAAATGTAAAAATAGGCTCTAAAATAGTCTCTTCTTGAAAAATCATTTTTATTCCTCATTTAGGTTTTTTTTAATATCTTAAAATTATTCTTTCTTATTATACCGACAAAAAATTTAAATCTTTACAAAAAAATAAAAATAAAAAAAAGATTAGAATTATTTTCGCATGCTTACAAAGCCGCCTGATTTCATCAGTTCGCAAGGTTTAAGATATTCCATACCAGTCTTATCTGCTAACTCTTCTAAAATCTTAGCCCATTTCTCAAATTGCTTTTTACCAGCAGCAAAGGGTCCAGGTGTGTTCATTCCTGCCATATTTGCTTCGTCAATTACCTTGAAGCCTGTTACGACTTTCTCTTCTAATAGACGGCAACCTTCGTTTAACATAATTGCCATTGAAGTTTCAACGCTAAATAGACCTGCTTTTTGAGATTTATCGATTTTTGGTCTTCCTTTAGACCAATCATAAAAACCTTGAGCTGTTTTGCGTCCAAGCTTCTTGTCTTCAACCATCTTGGTAATAACTTTTCCGGGCTTAAAATTAGGAGATAATGTTTCTGTGTAATAATTACCCACATGAAACATAGTATCGATTCCTACGTAATCCGATAGTTCACACGGTCCCATTGGCATCAAAGATCCTGCATCACCATCAATTTGACCCCATGGAATTCCTTTCTCAGCTGCTTGATCGAATATCCAATTTATATAAATTTGTACTGGTGCATTCATTCTGTTAACTATAAATCCAGGTCTATCCTTCAATACTTTAGGAACAAATCTCTTCCCTCTTAAACAAGGTAAAGATTGACCGATTTGAACACCTATATCCATTGCCTCATCAGAACTTTTTTCACCTGCTATTATCTCAATTAATCTCATGAGTATCGGTGGATTAAAGAAGTGCATACCAATTACTTTATCTGGTCTGTTTGTTGCCGAAGCAATTTCAGTAATGCTCATCGTAGAAGTATTTGTGGCTAAGATACAATGAGCCGGTGCGTTTTCGTCGCAAGTTTTAAAAACTTGTTTTTTGACATCCATTAATTCAACAACTGCTTCCAATACAAAATCAGCGTCTTTTACTGCACTTGCCGTATCTGTAGATTTTTTTAATTTTCCCATGAGATCAGCGGAAGAAACACCCTCACCTAACTTTCCTTTGGCTTCAAGTTTTTTTAACCCTTCATCTATTTTAGCAACTCCATTATCAACGAATTCATCTTTAATATCGACTAATGTTACATTATAACCAGCCATTAAACAGATTTGACCGGCATTATGGCCCATTAGACCAGCACCAATAATAACAATGTTTTTAACATCAACCATTTTTGTTTTTCAACCTTATATTTTTAATTATATTCTTATTTTAATATTTTTCATAAACAGATTGTAATATGTAAATTAATTCGATTTTTTTTTTAACTTTTGACATTTTGTTTTTCAAAAAGTACAAATAAATGATCAATAAGAATATAATTAATCTTTAATTTAAAAAAAATTAATGATCTTATGAAAGAGAAGGAAGAGAGAACTATTGATGAGATTATAATTCAGCGAGTAATTGATCCCGAAACAAGTAGAGACATAACTAGGAATTTGTCAATCAGAGGTTGAAAGAGAAATTGTAATTCCATCATACTTTATCAGAGTTATGATAAAAAATCATTTCTTCTACACACACATTTTTTTCAGGATCGTCGTGGAGAAAGTTGATCTCTATTTTTTTAACTTTATTTCCTAATAATTTTCGAAAGGCCGTTTCAAAATAACCTTTATTGACTCGGCAAAACGCTTTCCCGGGTTGCAGTTTTTCTCTGCGTTTACTTGGCTCTCTTAAAAAGCAAAAATTTTCTATTATTATTCTAGTTTGATCTGAATTTAATTGAACTTCTCTAATTTGTATTGAATAAAAATCTTTCAATTCGGTCATTAAGATTTCTAAAGCTTCAAAAATTCCAAATTCCTCCTTGTTATGCTTTTCTTTTATCCTTTTAGCAATTACTTCTCCCGGTCCTGATCCTGTCTGATACAACATTGAAAGCAAACTATTTTTACCGAAAATATCAAGGATTTTATAAACCATTGATTCACAAATTATTTCAAACCCTTTTAATGATTTAATGTTAGAACTATCATTTTGAATATTTTTATTTATATCATTTAAAATATCTTCATTTATTTCATCTATTTCCAAAAGGTAATCCCCTAAATCTAAATCTATGATATTAATTTTATTCGTTAATAATCTTAATTAATAATTTAAACATGAAACTAAATAAAGATTTAATTTCAATTATAAGATTAAGTGTGGTTTTATAAAGTTACATTTTTCTAATAAATGTTTTATTTAAAGAACAAAATACTAATATATTATAATATTGGGAAATTCAGCTATATTATTTAATGTATTTTCAAAATCCTTATAATCAGGTAATGATTCAAGACAAACTGATACATTTCTCAAATTGTTGTTTCTTTCTAAAACGAATTTCTTAATCGTTGGAATAATTATACCCGCACAGATCTTTGCGTTGAATCCGATTACTTCTTTCGATATTGGAGGATAAGCGATTGAATGTATCCCTTCTTTATCGGCTAATCTCAGCGAATTCCAGATCGCTAACATCAATTTTTTTTGATCGTGACCTGCTCTTACATGGAAAATAAATTTAGCATTTAATTTGCCGCCAGAAGTAATTACAGCATCCCCAATTGGAACATTTGATATCTTACTAATAATACGATTACATTCTACGTGTACTTTATGACCCGCCCCTTTTAATACTCGACATCTTAAGGTACCACTAGGCAAAAGCCGACTATTTGTAGGAATGGCAATTGCATCGTAGTCAGCATTAATAATATCGCCGACAAAAATTTCTATAACCGTGTTATTGATCGTTAATTGATTCATTAAAACTTTTTAATATTCTTATATAATTTTTCTAATAGTATAAGTTATTTTTAATATTATCTTTAATTTATATAGGTTGATTGCGAAAGACTTTACAAAAATGTAAGTATTTATAAACAGTCTAAACAAGTTTAGCTTATTGGTTTATGCGTTTAACTTTCTTAACGAGCGCCTTTACGTTTTTTTCGACGATTTCTAATATTTCATCGTATCGTTTTTTCTCCGTTTTATAAGGATCTGGAACGTTTAAATCCTTTTTATCTGCCCCATTAAATTCTTTCAAAGTATATAATTTTTGTTTTAATTGTTCTTGTAAATCTCTAAATCTTTTTTTAACTTTTGTTAAATGATATCGTTCCATACCTATTATAAGATCTTGTTTTTCTATCAATTCTCTTGTTATGACTTTAGGTTGAAAATCACTTATTTTAATACCTTTTGATTGTATATAATCTATTGTTTCTGGTTGAGCGTAATCAAAAGCATTGTGCCATCCCGCGGAATCGAAGACAACTCCTTTTAGCTCATATTTTTTACCGTAAAAGTTCGCCAGATGTTGTGCTGCTGGCGAACGACATGTGTTTGCGTAACATATGAACAGAACTCGCTTTATTTTCGTCATTTTTGCTCTTACTAAGTAGTTAGAGTTCGGTTTTATTTATCCGAATTATTTTTTTAATCATTTTTTCGATATTTTCATCAATTATTTTAAGAACTTTCTGGTAAGTCTTAGTACTGGCGTAATATGGATCTATTATATTTAAATCATCAGTTTCTCCGTTAAATTCTTTTAAAGTAAACAATTTTTTACTGATGTCGTTAACCCCTTGATAATTTTCTCTAATATCGGTAACATGTGACTTTTCCATTGTAATAATTAAGTCTTGCCTTTCAAGTAGTTTACGATTGATTATTTGCGGTCGAAAATCAGAATGTTTAATGCCCTTTGAATTTAAATATTCTTGAGATTCAGGTTGCATATATGAAAATGCATTTATAAAACCAGCACTCTCAAACCTTAAATCAGATTTGTATTTTTTTGCATAAAATTTAGCTAAGTATTCCGCTGCGGGACTTCTTGCTGTGTTTCCTAAACAAACGAGAAGAATTTTTTTGATTTTGCTCATTAATGTTCAAGTATTTAAATAAATTGGAAAAAATAAACTTACCTTCATTAATAATTATATGAAGATCTCTGTATGTGTCTAATCTATTAAAAAAAATTTTTAAAATATTGCATATAAAGAATTTAAATATTATAATATCATAAATAAAGATTATATTGAAGAGAGTGAAATTATTATAGAGAAATTTTAAGATAAAACATTACATTAAAACATTAAATTAAAATGTAACTTACATTAGTTTTAAATCAAAAAGAATTTTAAAGATATTGATGAAAAAGGAATCCCTCAAAAATTGGTTTGTAAGAGTATTTGCTAGAGATATCGACTTGTCAAAAAACTCATTAGTTTATTTATTTTTCTCTCTTTTAGCAATTTTCTTAGTTATTGAGGCTTTTTTATACAAATATGTTGTTTTAACGGAAATGGTTTCAGTTATAAATATTGAAATAGGTGTAATATTATTTATACTTGCTATTAGTTTCCTTACCTCAGTTATACTTGTTGATAAAATAAAGAATAGAACAAGACATTTTAATTTAGTTTTGCTTTTTTGTATAATAGGAATTTTTTTTAGTGCTTTTTCTGAAGTTATTTTATATTATATAGGTTTATTAATCGTATTAATGACAGTTCCTCAATTAATAACATTATGGTTTACAACATTAGTTCATGAAACTAATCTTTTAAATAGGGGAAGGATAACTGCTTTTCTTCTAGCTTCATGTTCCCTTTTAGGTTGGTTTAGTTTTATTTTTGTATCTTTTGAATTTTTGTACAATTATTTTTTTATTTTAGTATTAATACTTTTATTAATAATTTTTTGGTGTTCTAGAAAATATAAATATATAGAAACTGAAGAGAGGCTCAAATCTGATAAGAAATTTTTTAAGATTATTTTTGAAAAGCAATTTTTTCGATATTCATCAAGTTTCACAATATTAGGCTTTATTTTAGGGGATTTACTAGCTCGATATAGTTTTGATGTAGACTTCTTTGTTTTTTTTTTGGCATCTACAATATATCTCATTGCAGCGGGTTGTTTTTTAGATAATATCGGTCGTAAAACTTCAATAATATTAGGTATTTTACTTCTATCGTTTTTTCTTATATCTTATGGTTCTTATATAGATGCTCCTATCATATTTGGAATGCCAAGAAAAATTTTTCTTTCAATTCATTATGGATTTTCATTACTACCCCTTATACTAGCAATCCAAACTATATCTGGAGATTTTTCAACAGAAAGAGGAAACTTAAAATATAGAGGTCGTATTAATGGTCTTTTTTTAGCTTTAATGTTTTTGGGAATTGCTATTGGATTTACATTTAGTAGATGGATAAATGGTTTGTATACACTTTATCCAGAATTAGATAATTTCATCCCCAATTTTCCAAATCTCTTAAATGGGTTTGTTATAGTTATTCTTCTTGTTTGGATGATGGCAATGAAAGAATTTTTAATATCTAAAGAAAAGAATTGGTCATCAGCAATGATAAATCTTTATATTTTTAGTGTTCATGGAGTTGGGCTTTACTATCATAATTTTGAGAAAAAGCCCCAAGGGGAAGAAAAAGAGAAGAAGAATGAGATGGATGAAGATATTATTTCTGGAGCATTGACAGGTGTCGTAGCAATCATTTCTGAAATAACTCAAAGCAAAAAACAGTTAAGAAAAATTGACAAGGAGGGCTACCATCTTCTATTTTCTTTTGGAAAATACCATGTTGTCTGCTTAATTTCAAACATGGATTTACCAGTGTTATTAAAGAAACTTGATGAGTTTTCAAAAGATTTTGAAATAAAATTCGGGAAATATCTTAAAAATTTTTTAGGAGATGTTAGTCCTTTTGATTCAACAAAATATCTTATTGATAAATATTTCAGTCAGAAATATGGATTTTTTTTTAAGTAATTTATAATTGAAATCTAATTATTTTAAGGATTCTGTTATAGAGAGCGAATATTAAAACATAATAAATTGATTTCCTTAAAGAAAAATTATTTTTTATTTTCTTTTTTTTTCTTGATTTCAATATTCTTCAGAATTATTAATTTTGATAATCTTTTCAATAGATTTAATTATTCCATCTTCAATTCTTTTAAGAACTTTATTATATTCATTTTCCTCTAAATAGAAAGGATCTTCTATTTCTAGATTTTCAGTATCACCTGCAAATTCTAATAGTAAAAAAACCTTTTCATCCAGATCCTTTAAATGCTTGAATTTTCTCTTTAATTTTCGAACATGGTATTTCTCTTCGAAACATAGAATAAGGTCTTGTTTGATTATCAATTCTTCATCGAGATCCTTGGCTTGAAAATCGTCCATTTCAACACCTTTAGAATTAAGATATTTTAATGTGCCTTCTTGAGGTTGCTCATAATAGTGGAAAAGTCCTGCCGAATCAAATTCTATATCTTTTAATTCATTAGAATCCTCATTCTTTTGGAGCCATTTTGAAAAATATTCAGCAAATGGACTTCTACAGGTGTTCCCACTACATAAGAACAGTACATGTTTTATTTTTGGCATATTTTCATATAATGAATAGATTAATTTCTTTAAACCCATTAACAATTTAAACGGTTCTAAATTGGCGGAGTAATTAGATATAAAAACGTAAGCAATTAAAAAAAAGTTATTATCTAATTATATAACAAAACAGAACACAAATCTTATTCAAGAAAAAATCAATGAAATAATAAAAAAATTAGGAATATAAATTCTAAAAACAATAAATCTTCTCACACACCATTCCAATTAATTAAAAATGATTAAAAATTTACTTTAATTATTAGTTTCTTAAAAAAAAATTAAACAATTTAAAAAGACGATAGATTCTTTTGAACCGAAAAATAGATTTTCTTATTATCGGAGGGGGTATCTCGGGATTATCATTGGCATTAAAATTAGCAAAATTAACCCCAGACGAAAAGATATTACTGATTACTAAAGAGTATTTAGCAGAATGCAGCACTTTTTACGCACAAGGTGGCATTGCATGCGTTTGGAATAATAACGATAGTTTTGAGAAACATATTCAAGACACTTTAATTGCTGGAGATGGTCTTTGTAACGAGAATGTGGTAAGGAATATCTTAACGCAAGCACCAGAAAGGATAAAGGAATTAATTGAGTTGGGCGTTGAATTTACTAGAAATGAGAATGGAGATTACGATCTTGGAAAAGAAGGTGGACACTCAGAAAGAAGAATTCTGCATGTAAACGACCAAACGGGACAGAATGTTGAACAAAAACTTATTGAAAGTATAAAAAAGATAGAAAATGTAGAAATAAAGGAACATTGGTGCGCTATTAATTTATTTGCTAGAAATTTTCAATGTTATGGGGCTTATATTTTAGACCAAAAAAGCGAAAAGATTCATAATGTTGCTGCTAAAGCTACAATATTAGCAACTGGTGGCGCTGGCAAAATATATTTGTATACAACAAACCCAGATATCGCTTCTGGCGATGGGATAGCAATGGCGTATCGTGCTGGTGCAACAATTTCAAACATGGAATTTTATCAATTCCACCCTACTTGTTTATATCATCCGTATGCGAAGTCTTTCTTAATTACAGAAGCAATGCGAGGCGAGGGTGCTGTTTTAAAAGATGTTAGAGGAAATGAGTTTATGCATAATTACCATTCCTCAAAAGGTTTAGCCCCCCGTGATGTCGTTTCGAGAGCTATTGATGCAGAACTCAAAAAAACTGGGGACGATTACATCCATTTAGATATAGCATCTTATAAATCTCCAAAATTTATAAAAAGTCATTTTCCAGGAGTTTATGAATCATGTTTAAAGTTCAATATTGATATTACTAATGAACCTATACCCGTTGTTCCCGCGGCCCATTATTGTTGTGGAGGGGTTCTGGCAGGAATTAACGGGAAGACTGAAGTTAAGAATCTATACGTCATCGGTGAATCTGCGTGTACTGGACTTCATGGTGCGAATCGATTAGCAAGTAATTCCTTACTTGAAGGTTTAGTAGGTGCCCATGAGTGTGCTAATTCTTTAGCTGAACAAATTTCTGATTTAAAAGTTAAAGAATTTAAGCAGTGGGAACCCGGTCATGCCGTACCCTCTACAGAAGCGGTTATAATAACACAAAATTGGGATGAAATAAGAAGATTCATGTGGAATTACGTTGGAATTGTCCGAACGGATAAGCGTCTTCAAAGAGCTAAAAAAAGAATTAATATGCTTCTGGATGAAATCAATCAATATTATTGGGATTTTAAAATAGAAAAAAATCTTGTTGAACTTAGAAATTTGGCTACTGTCGCAAAAATAATAATAGTAAGTGCAATTTCTCGCAAAGAGAGCAGGGGAATCCATTACAATTTAGATCATCCAAACAAATCTGAAATGAGTAGAGCTACTACAATAAGAAGACCTTGGTAATTTGAATCCAAATATAAGTATTAAATGTTTTAATAGTTATTTTTTTCGAAAACAAAAGATATTTTCTTTACTTCTTATTTTTTGATAATTACTCTTTAATTTTAAATTTCTTTTACATTAATCTAATATCGATAATCTTATTAGCTGTTTTAATATGTTTATATTTTAAGATTAAATAAGTATAAGAAAGAAAACACAGCTATATAATTAGAAATTAAAAATCATGATTGAAGAAATAATTAGAAATACAACAAGTATTTGTCCAGAATGCCTACAACCAATTCCTGCTGAGATTTATGTTGATGCAAATACTGATTGGGTTATGATGCGAAAGCATTGTGAGGAACATGGAGATTTTAAAGACAAGATTTCGGTTAACCCAGAGGAATACAAATGGAACCAGAGTTTCACTAATGAGATTGGATCTACCATAGATAACTCTTCTAAACCTTATGAAGAATCATCAATTATTAGAGAAATCACTAATGGCTGTCCATATGATTGTGGAATTTGCGAAAATCACCAATCGGCACCTTGTATTGCTGTAATTGATCCTACAAATCGATGTAATTTAACTTGTCCAATATGTTACGCCAATGCTAGTGCTAAAGGTTATGTTGTAGAGCCTACTTTCGATGAAATTGTTCAAATTCTAAAACATTTTAGATCACTCAAGCCTGTCCCTCCTATTTTGCTACAATATGCAGGGGGGGAACCAACGTTAAGAAATGATCTACATGATATCACCCGTAAAGCAAAAGAATTAGGGTTTATAGAAGTTATGGTATCAACTAATGGTATCAGAATGAGTAAATCAGTCGAATATTGTAGAGAATTAAAGGAATCTGGAATAGATGCGATATATTTGCAATTTGACGCTACCAATGCTCCAGAGGTTTGGAAAAAAATGAGAGGCGTTAATTTATGGCCCATAAAACAGAGAGTCATTAAAAATTGCCGTGCAGTCGGGTTAAAAGGTATTATGTTGGTTCCAACTATTGCTAAGGGCGTAAATGACAATCAAATTGAAAATATTTTAGAATTCGCTAAGCAAAATAATGATGTAGTTGCAGGCGTCGTTTTTCAACCCGTTTCGTTATGTGGTCGAATTAATTACGAAGAACTAATGGAATTGAGATATACTACATCTGATTTAAAGATAGCCATTAATAAAATAATTAATAACGCAATTAAAAAGTTTTATCCAATTGCCACATCTTCCAAATTCACTAGATTACTCGCTTGGTTCGATGACGTACCTTCTTTTTCAATGACAACCCATCCAGACTGTGGTTTCGGTACTATTGTAATAATTGATGATAACAATGAATGGAAAGCCCTTGAGAATTATTTTGATGCCGAGGGGTTAGTTATATGGGCAAATCAAGTATGGGACATGGTCCGTAATAGAGAAATCCCCAAGCCAACAAGCCTTTTAAAGAACATTAATTTAGAGAATTATGGTGGTGTAGCAAGCAGGATTGGTGAGTTCATCGATGATATAACTAATTTAGGGTATAGACAGATAATGAAAGCATATTTTTTCGCAGGTGCTTTAAAATATATTAAAAATCCATCACAAATCTTAACTAGCAAAATTTTTCAATCATTTACTAAGCTTATTTTATCGCCTAACTTAAACTCAGCAAGTAACTTTTTACTTTCAAAAAACTTGTTAATATCATGCATGCATTTTCAAGATGCTTATAATTTTGATTTAGATCGAGTTAAAAACTGCATTGTACATTATGGAGTGATTGATCCAGATGATCCCAACAAGGTTCTTCAAATACCGTTTTGCACAATGAATACTTTACATAGAGAAAAATTAGAGCTCAGACATAAACTAGCCAATCAAAGCACAATTAAACCTGAAATAATCCAGAACAAAATTGAGACCTATATTAAATCAATTGAAAAAGAAATGTAACATTATTTTTTTTATTCTAATCTTTTAAGTTACAACACTTCTTATGAAAAAACTCAATCATAATAATATAATTTTATATTTCTACTCTCATTTATTACCAATAATTTGATTATAATTAAAAAATTGTGTAATAAGATTGAATCTTGGAAAGGGTATTAGAATTGAACGGTTGTTCGATCGAAAAAGCAAAAGAACGATAATTGTACCAATGGACCATGGCCTCACTGTAGGAACGATTAAAGGATTAGAAAATTTGGCAAATATTGTTGATAAGGTCGCTATAGGTGGCGCGAACGCGGTTTTAATGCATTCTGGTATGGTTGGAGCGGGGCATAGGCAGTACGGACAAGATATAGGGTTAATTATTCACCTTTCGGGAGCAACAAGTTTAACTCCAGACCCTGATAGAAAAGTATTGGTGTGTTCTGTAGAGCGAGCTTTGAAAATGGGTGCAGATGGAGTTTCAATTCATATTAATATAGGAGCTGATGAGGAACCAGAAATGCTTCAAGACGCTCATAGCGTCGTTGAGTCATCAAGAGAATGGGGCTTACCGCTTATAGCTATGATGTATCCTAGAGGTAAAAAAATAAAAGATGAGAATGCTCCTGAAGTAGTTAATATTGCTGTAAGAGCAGGTGCTGAATTAGGCGCAGACATAGTTAAAACAAATTACACTGGAGATATTGACTCTTTCAAATATATCGTAAAAAGTGTACATATTCCAGTTATTATAGCTGGTGGTCCGAAAACTGATACGATTCAAGATTTATTCCAACTAGTTTACGATTCTATCCAAGCAGGAGGTAAAGGAGTTGCGTTTGGAAGAAATGTTTTTCAAGCGGAGGATCCTGTAAAAATTGTTAAAGCTCTATCTAAAATTGTACATCATAATTATACGGTGAGAGAAGTTCTAAAAGAATACCAAATTAAATAGACAAGTTAAAGAAAATTATGAAACAAGATAAAATGGTTTCTTACCCTTATTTGGTAAAGAGGGCGATAAAGGTCTCAATTGAATTTGTAATAATCTTGATATTAATATTCTACTTACCTGAAATACTTAACTTTTTTCGGTTTTTATATGGATTTTGAACGAGACGATAAATATGTTTCCGATTTTTCACGTTGCTATTCCGTTAATTCTCTTTGAATTACCACTGGTTAAGAAGAGATTTGAATTTAATAGATTTGCGTTAATTGTTGGCTCGTTATTTCCAGATATTATTGATAAATTTCTACTTTTTTTAAATTTAGGTTCAGGGAGGGGAATCTCACATACAATTTTATTTATTTTAATCAGTTTTGTTATTTTGCACTTTATTACGAAAAGAAGAAAATCTATATCAATCCCATTTTTAGTGGGGATGGTCGTTCACTTAATTTTAGATCTACCAGAAGTACCACTTTTTTATCCATTTATCATGTATGAATTTATTATAATTGACGATCCCCTCGGAGTATGGTTATATACATTATTTAACAACCCCGTCGTTTATTTGACGGAGATAACAGGGATTCTAATTTTCATTTTTGTTTTAATAAATAACAAATTATATAGTAGAAAAGAAATTATAAATTATCTTAAGCGTAATATTAACCTAGAACCTCAATAATAGAACAAAAACAAATCATTTAACTTTTAAAAGTAATACTACTATTTTTTATTTTTATAGCTTAGATTATTTTAATTAACATAATTGATTTTAAAATAACAATTACAAATTCGATTACCAATAAAAATAAAAATGAGCCAAACCAATGTCCTCAAGGTCATTATTGACAATAGAGAAAGGAAGTTAATGAAATTACTGGAAGAGAAGCACCCTAATATCAAGTTCGAAACTAAACAATTAGATATTGCAGATATAGTAATTTCTGAAGATGTAGCAATTGAAAGAAAAGAAGGGTTTGATTTCGTTGCTTCTATTATGGATAATCGTTTATTTGAGCAGTGTCTTCGCTTAAAAGAAACCTACACCACACCTATATTAATTCTAGAGGGTTTAAATGATAATGTGTTTGAAAATACTGGAATGAAAATTTCCTCAATTTATGGTGCCCTGGCATTTATTTCTTATAAATTGGGAATATCAGTAATACCGACTAGAAATATCGCGGATACAGCAATCGTTATAGAGCGAATAGCTAACCGTGAACAAGTTAAGGATGGAATGCCATTACTTTCAAGAAAGGCACCAAAAAGTATGAGCGTTGAAGAAAGAAGAACATTTATTGTGGAAGGATTCGTAGATATCGGTCCGAAAAAGGCTAAATCTTTAATAGATAATTACAAGACGCCCTATCGCGTGTTTAAGGCAATTCAACAAACAGAAATTACATTTACTAGGACAGGAAATCCAAAAGGAATTACAGGCCCCTTAAGCGAACTCTCTGGGTTTGGATGGAAATTTGTAGAAAAGAATAAAGAAATGCTTTTTGGAAAAAGAAAGGATCCTCAAAAAAAATTAATGAATAGAGATTAAATATTTATGATTATACTTATAACACTAATAGTAATTTTCTTCTCGAGTACGGTCTACGGGATTATAGGATTCGGCGACGCGTTGATATTAATCCCTATTTTAGCTCCAATAATAGGAATTAAGGATGCGATAATACTAGTAAATATCTGGGGCACTTTTCCCGCTTTACTCAATTATATTAAATACAAAGAATTTTTAGATAGGGGTTATTTTCTCCGAATTGTATCGCTAGGCATTCCCGCCACAATTCTAGGAACGTACTTAATTATAAATATTCGATTGGAATGGATCGAGTTAATTTTGGGCGTTTTTATTCTGATATATTCTTCTTTAAAACTCGTTAATTACATTAAGAGTCAATCTCAAATTGAAATAAAAAAGGAAATAAACACAACATCTCCCCTAATTTTGTTCGGGGGATTCTCTTATGGCTTGTTAACTGGTTTAATTGGCGCGGCAGGACCCATTAATGTAGCTTTATTAGAAAAAACAGGACATTATAGAGAAAGTTTTATCGGAAATTTTGCTGCTATTGGAACAGTACTTTCCGTTTCAAGAATCCCATTCTATATAGTTGAAGGATTATTCCCAAGCGTACTACTATTAATATTTTTATTCGCTTTTCCAATTATATTCCTCGGGACTAAACTTGGTCATAAGATTACCCCTAAAATTCCTGTAAACAAATTTCAGATTCTTGTCTTTTGTTTTCTCTTAGTTATTAGCATTAAGTCGATTGTTTCGGCTATTTTGAGTTTGATTAGTTAAAAAGCATTTAAAAAAGAAATGATGAGATTTAAACTATTTTAATAACCATTAATTTGTTTAAAATAATCGTCTGGATCGTCGATTCCAGATTTTAATAACTCATATTCCTTTTGAACCCCTAACTCTTTGCTGATTTTATTCATATAGAGAATATCTAATAAATCATTAAACCTCATCCAACATCCTAAAGCGTCAGTATAATCTTGCCAACCTCCAAGAACTAATTTGGATATAATAAAATCTTCTTTAGATGTTGCCCAACATTTGATATCAGCGAATTCGACTTTGACTCTCCTTTTTAGGGCTATAGGCCCAATCCTTTTATATTTGCTTTTATCGGCTTTATCAATAATATAATTATCGAGGTTTATTCTTTCTTGTTTATCTAAATATTGAAGCATTTTAGTTTGTCTAGCTAGATTCATAGTTGTAATCCAATCTTGAAAAGGAAAAAATTCATATTCAGATAGTAGCGAAATATAATTATTAAGAGAAAGATTTGCTGAAAATAAATCTACTACAAAATCAATATCGTGTGTGGATCTTGTTTCAGAATAAATACTAGTCAAAATTCCACCGACTAAATAATATTTAATACCCTTATCTTTTTCCATTTTTTCGAGAAAATTTATTAATTGAAAGAACGCATTTTTGTAAATTACTTCCATTTATTTTTTCTCCCCATTGCTTTCATTTTTTCGTGAAATTTATGCATTTCTAAAATAATTTCTTTAATTGACTTATCGGGGAACCTCTTTTTTTCAGTTTTAATGTAACTACTTATACCAAGGTCACAGATTTCGAAAAAAATTTTAACCGCATCTATGGTAGGCGTTTTATTCATAAATTCCATTCTGCCTTTGAAGTTTCTTACGATTTTTCTATAATTTTCATCTGTAATTTCTTGCATGGTTGATACAATCTGTTATATAAACTAAAATAATATTAAGTTTCTTCTTTTCTAATGTGATTATACCATTTTGAACTTATTAATTTTCCTTACACGCTTAATACATTAAACTTTCAGAAAAAAGAAAAGACTTCTATCATTTATTAAAAAAGTAATAATGTCAAGTTTCTTTCTTTTTCTTTTCTACAGTATAATAAAATATTCTGTAAGTAAAAAAGGAAAAAATTATAAGATTTTTGAATACCTTCGAAGCCCACCGTGTAATATAAGCAATTGAATGTTTCTGGCTCCACCAATTACTTCTTCAATTTTACTTACATCCATGAGCTCGTCAACTGGAGTGTTATCTGTAACAGATACACCACCCATTTGCTGTTGAACTTCGTAGCAAACTTCGTGTGTAAGCTTTGAAAGTAAGTACTTGCCTTGAGAAGAGACTCCCGCCACCCATTTTTCTGCTTCTTTGCTTGGTTTATCGGCAAAAAGTATTTTATCGTCATAGATAGTCGCTGCTTGGAATGCCAAACTTGTAGCGGCACTACATTTCGATAATAAATCTCCTAAACTGTATCCGACTCCTTGATAGTTAATTACATTTTTTCCAAATTGTTGTCTGAGATTAGTATAAATTATTGCGTATATAAGTCCTGCCCAACATATACCCACACCTGAGCCCATAATGCCTAAACGCTCAGGAACTAATCCATCAAAAAGATTATGATAACCCCCTCCATTATCCCCTAAAATATACTCCATTGGAACTTTTACATCATTTAAAAATGTATGAGCGATATGAACTCGAGGAACTGAATTAATCTTCAATCTTTTTGTCTCTATTCCACCGAAATCCCTAGAAAGCATTCCTTGAACCATCGTTTGTCTGGGGTGCTCGGTATCGTAAACACCATAACAAACAAAATACTTTGCTTTAGGACCATTTGTCGTAAAGACCTTTTCACCTGAAAAAACAATACCATCATCCACCTTTGTACAAGTTGTTGTCAGGTTCACGGCATCGGACCCGCGTTCTGGCTCAGTTATTCCAATACAGCCTGCTTCTTTTCCACTCATCAATTCGTCTTGGACTTTAAGAATCTCGCTCGTTTCACCATGTTGAAACGTTGGATTCCCACATAAAATACCGCTTGCTAATCTCGCTAATTCTAATTGAGGATCGCATATAGACATGATTGTAGCCAATAAAATCTCTTTTTTCATACCATATGGCTCAAAATCGCGCCATTTATTTATCCTTTGCATGTATCCGTGTTTACCTAGCTCTGGGAATAACACATATACATCTTTACTTTTATCGATTTTAGGGTGAAGCTCTAAGCAAAAAGATTCTAACTCTTGGCAATATTGTACCTCTTCATCATTTAACATTGGAAATATATTATCGTTAAAAATTTTGAAAACATTATCCAACGTCATTTTTTCAAGGATTTTATCGTTTATTATTTTCTCTTGCATAATTTTCGTCAATTCTAATTGTATTTCTTATAAATTGAAAGATTTTATATTATTATTATTATTATTATTAAATTTTTTATTCAAATTAAAGTTTTAATATGAAATTTGAAAATAGGATAGTAAAATTATTTTAATTAAAAGATTCTTTATTTAACTAATTAACAACGATTAATACTTAGTTGAGTCCACTAACAATGTTCGTTTTTATTACTGCTTTATTTGTATCAGTTCTACTATTAATTTTTTACATTGTATTAACTCTTCGTTATAAAAAATATCTTGAAAAAAAGGAAGTTCTAGCGGAACTAAGAAAAAAAGAAATCCATATTGAGAAATTTATTAGCGAAGAAAAAAAAGACGATGTGAAGAAGAAATTAGCTAAAATATCTCAAATTATATCAAAAACTGAAAAACAAGTAGAAATAACAGTTAAAAAGAAGATAAAAGTTGCTGAGGAGCAATTTAAGCTTAAAGATAAAGAAATACAAGTTATCAAAAAAGCAGGTAAGGAATATCGGGTCTTTTCGGCAGGATATAAGTCTGCTTTGCCAAAATCCGAAGAAGAATTAAAGCAAGACTTTGAAAATCTTGAGGGTGCAATTGAAAAGCTTG
Organism: Promethearchaeota archaeon Loki_b31; assembly: GCA_005222975.1. Classification (GTDB taxonomy): domain Archaea; phylum Asgardarchaeota; class Lokiarchaeia; order Sigyniarchaeales; family SOKP01; genus SOKP01. The sequence goes on along the minus strand of NJBI01000001.1, from coordinate 83,097 downwards.
AATCTTTCGATTTGTTTTTGGATAACATTGACGCGAAAAAAGCAAACGTCGGAGTTGGAATGTTTTACGAAAAAATGTCTCGCAAATTTAATTCCATCATTAAAGACTACGATTTAGATAAACTCAAAATAATTCCTATACAACAATTTAAATACCACGCATTTACAAATATTAAGAGTATAAAAAACGACGATTTTTTGCCCGTTCTAAATCTGATGAAAAAAACACAGCTTCTAAGTGACATTATAGAAATCAACCCAACCTTTCATATAATGGTGTTTACTGCCGAAAAAATCGAGCTATCGAATCCAGAAAAGGTTGTTTTAAGTTTTGCTTACGAAGACGAAGATCTAACTATTCAAAAATTATTAGATATAACCAGTTGGGATTACACTTATGCAAATAAAATTATTGAAACATTGAAGAAAAAGGAAATTATTCATATTGAGGAGGCGGATCACATTGTTATTGAAGAATTTAGCGAATTCGAGGAACGCAAAAAATGGAACGAAAAAATAGAAGAACATTTAGAGAGAGAAAAAGTTAAAGAACAAGAAAAACTTAAACGCCAATTAGAGCTGAAGGCTAGATTAAAAGAACGATTAAAAAAAACACAAAGCGTGAAAATTCCAAAAACACCGCCTAAGAAAAAACAACCTAAGATTGAAGATGATCTACAAGATACAAGTTTAGATGAAATTGAAGAATTACCACAAATTAAATTTGCTACAAAACCAGCTGTGAAAAGCTTACCAAAAACCAGAGAAAAAGAAGCAGTTAAAGATAAAAGTACGCTCAATAAGCCATTAGATTTAGAATATGTTGAGAAAGAAGAACTTCAATTAAAAGAAACTATTTCTCAAAAAATCTTGAGCTACCACGAAAAGTTCTTTTTAATAAATGGTGGGTTCTCTCAATACGAGAAAATAAAGCAATTTATAGATCAAGAAATCACAGATGTTGCTAACGAAGTAATTTTATCCGTATTAGCCCAACTTTTTGAATTGAAATTGATCTTTAAATCATTTAAGATTGGTAAAGTCATATATTATTTGTTTAAAGATGTAGAATTAAACGCTGTCGAAAAAAAGTTCATTAAATTCGCAACAAATAAAAAACCATTGAAAAAAATTAACTTCTTGAATGGTTTAAAGTGGGACGAAGAAAAAGTATTAAGTACAATGAAGAGTCTTCAAGAAAAAGGAATTTTAAGGATAGAATCTAATAGTATTATAATACCTGGAATAGTTCAGGAGATATAAAGATTAACTGGAGCTATTTCCTTAAGTTAATATTAAAAGTTATGAATAATTTGTTTTCACGTAATCTTGTACAGCCTTTATTTCTTTTAGATGAGTATCACGATTTCCAAAAATATAAAACCTTACTTCCGGACCTGTCCCGCTAGGTCTAAAATATAACATCGAATCGTTACTTTTCAACTGGTATAAGTCCACCTTGTTATTATTATCAGATAAGGCACTTACTTTATACTTTTTGTTATTGATTTTAATTGTTTTACCGTCGTTTTTTCCAAAATTATTCATAATTTTAACTTTTTCCTCGTCAATTGCACGGATAGTTCTATTAATTCCTTTGATTGACCAATCAATTGATTCGGAAATTTTATGTCCTCGTGAGATTAATTCTGTGATTATAACGAGAGCAGGCACGGGATATTTATCTGCGATAATTGGAAATTTGGTCTCAAATCGGAGTTCCCCAGTTATTTCGTCTTTAGAAACATTTAATATATTCAGAGTGTGTCCTCCTGACTCTTCCCACATTACAATTAAAAATTCTTCTTCAAGTAAGTTGGTTTTTTTAATCAATTCGAGTAATTTTTGTTTTAAAGGCGCTGCGTTATCAATTTTTATCAAATTTTTTTTTTTATCTTCATAATAAAGAATAGCTGAGTCTACTTTTGATTGGTCTACTTCGATCCCTAGTAGAAAATATAAAATCACTCCCAGGTGTTTATATCCCACACCCGTAAAAATATTTATAAAACTAGTATGATCTCCTCTTAAATCGCTTGGAATCGTTCTCACATTGATAATTTTCTTATGATAAACATTAGCTAATATATTGTGCATAGCAGAATATATCTCATTCGGGATATAATAGTAATACTCACCATTCTGTTTCACATATAAGGCAATTCTATCTCTATCGGCATCTAATAGTAGAGCTATATCTGAATCTTCTGATTCCATAACTTGCCGCAATTTATCTTCTCGAAGTATTTTTATCGGATTGGGGGGATTGATTTCTTCCTCTATTAAAATTACATTCGCTCCTAACCGATTAAATAAATTAACAATTCCTCTAGCTTTCCCTAAGTAAGGCCAAATAACAATATTTTTTCCTCTTAGGTTATTAAGTTCTAAAACTTTCGATAAAAGAGAGATCACATAATCGTTGTTCTTCTGCTCAGCATCAATCAGAAAGGGTTTGTAATTTGGATCAAACTTAATTTCTTCAAGTTTTAGTGCTTTATCTGCAATCTCTTTAAATAGATCTCCAGACATTGGCATTGGATAATCAATATAAAATTTAACTCCGTTCCACGATAGATCGTTATGAGACGCTGTTAGTACGATATTTAAGTTTATATCTTCGAATAACGCGACAGACGCGGCGCCATAAGGGGCAGATATTTTAGATTCTCCCGGATGATCTGTTTGGTGATATATTTTATATCCCTCATAAGCAAAAATTTGAGAGCAATATCGAAGTAGAATCTGTTTGCTTGGTCGATTATCGGTAACAATCAAGATTTTAAGATTCTTCCCCTCTTTCATTTCTTTGTATTTTTGACTAATCGCTTTAAAGACTCTGAGAAATAAAAAAAGCTTTCTATTGGGTAATAAATATTTTTTCTTTCCTTCTTTTTCTATATTTTCAAGAATCTGAATTCTTAACCCCGAAGTTGGGGCTACTAGTGGATCAACTAAAAATCTTTCTTCTTCGGTTAATTCTGGTAATTTTAGAGTCCTAAAATCTCCATCTTCGATAAAGGGAATATCTTCTAATTCAAAATCAAAATCAATCAAATCGATCACTATAATTATAATTACTTGTCAGATAATAACCAATAATTATAAAATTCTTAAATTTTTTATGTTTTCACTCAGATTTTTGGTTTAAGTTGGGACTTATTTAAGAATTTTATTTATGGCTTCTCTTAAGATTGCGTGAATTTTCTCTCTATAATTGGGATTAATTGCAATCATTCCGTGGACTTTAATAGGTGGGTCCCTTTCCGTTTCGGACAATATCCTTTCACAAAATTTAGGTGTTAACCTATTTGGCAAATCTTGTTTATTCGCGATTCCAATGACTAAAACATCCTTATAATAAAAATCTAAAATATCCCGAATAATATCTTTACTATAGTTTACATTCTCAAAACTAGAATCAAGCACTAGGAGAGCTAAGTCAGTATTATCCAATAAACTTTTCCATAAAGACCGATAATTGCTCTGCCCCGCAAAATCCCAAAGTACAATTGAACGAGGAACATCAAGTTCTTCTCCGTTAAAAGAAGCTATGTCAACATTTATTGTTGGAACGTATTCTAAATCGACTTCTTTGCCACAGATTAAGCGTAGGAGCGTAGATTTTCCAACGCCTCCAATTCCTATAATAGATACTTTTATAGAGCCAAGAATCGTATCGTCAATCTCTCTTTCAAAGTTTGTAAAAATAGCGCGATTTCCGGTCCAATCACCACTCGCTAAAAGTTCTCCATACATTTCAATGAACTTTGCTCTTATCGTCGTAATTTTCGAGTTAACTACAGCGTCATCATCCACAAGATCCGTGCATACTACAATTATAATCTCATCAATAATTGTATAATAGTACTTAAACTCGTCTGTAGCCGTGGATTTTATGTCGCTTTGACTTATTTCTTTCATAAACCCCGAAAAAGCGCTTAAAAATCCCGCTAATAAGTCTCTATCCACATCAGAACTACCATAATTCCTGAATAGCAAAGATTTTCCAGTTCGGGTCAATATATTAATGTATTGAATCATAAAATCACGATAGTTTATGTTGTGAAGAGCTTATGCGCTCTTATTGTATTTATCTTGATAAAGACTCATAATTGAAGCTGTAAAACTTGATAATCGAAAAAACTTGAATTTATATTTTTAATGTACTATATTTATTATAAAAAATTGATCTTTTTATAACATTCTCATCAAAAACATTAAAATAATCTTATTCTTCAAATTTATTAAAATTTAAAAGATGATAACTCATGGAAGAACCTAACGACCTTACATTAAACGATTTGTCTAAGTCTTTTAAAGAGTTCGACGAGAAAATTGGCGCTTTCTCCTCAATACTTGAAAAGTTTGGTTTAGATATTATAACAAAAATGGGACAGACAAATTTGAAAATTACACAACTAACTGATAAAATTAACGAGCTAGATAAGGCTACTATTGACATTAAAAGTCTAATACCTCAATTGAGTAATGTAATTGAAAATCAGAAAATTTTAGAAAAAGATTTAGACTTAATTAAATCCTTGATTATAAATATAAACATAAGTCCTTCTAAAAAAGAAGGCGTAGAAGATGTTATAGAAAGAAACGAATCTGCAACAGACAAGAAAGAATCTATAATATCCCAATTAAACGATTTAAAAGCGGATTTAGAAGATAGCGACGATCCTCAAGCCGTTAAATCAATTTTGGAGAAAATTAAAGAAGAAATCTTCGAATTCACAGGCGGACATAGAATACTCTATGAAATCTCACAAGTCACAAATCGTTTAAACTCTGCAAAATCGTTATCAGATTTGTTTGATGCAGAAAATTCATCCTCTGAGAGTATTGAAAAATATTTAGAGGAAAAAATAGAATTTTGGATAAACAAATTAATGGTAAAAAATTAATATCTAAAAAAAAGCTTTAAAAAAAAATTTTTCATAATTCTCTTAAACTTTCTCAATAAATTCCTTATTAATGCTTACTTTTTTCAATCGTTAAGCTTAAATATTTTAAAAGGAAATTGTTAAAAATTATAAATAAGAACTTCATATTTATAATAACAATTTATAATTAAAATCACAAACGATTAGAAATCAAATGAGTAATAACGAGAGGAAAGAAGGAAATTTAGTTTTTCAAGGGCGAACAGAATCCATTTTTAAAGTAATTGTTATTGGCGATCCCGCTGTTGGGAAGACGAGCCTTCTTACAAAATTCGCTAAAAACCAATTTGAGGAAAAATATTTGCCCACAGTCGGTGTGTCCATTGTTAAAGAGCCCATTGAATTGGAGGGTCTTAATGCTATAATTAATTTGATGTTTTGGGACGTAGCGGGACAACCGCAGTTCTATATGTTACATCGTCCTTACTTTAACGGAGCGGATGGTATGATTCTAGTATTTGACATAACGCGGTCTAGTACTTTTTCTAACATCAATAATTGGTACAATTCTGCCGTAAAATATGGGCTTAGTGGCATCCCACGAATCTTAATAGGAAATAAAATAGATTTAAAAGACGAGCGTAAAATCATATTGCCCATGGCAGAGCATCTAAGCGAAAAACTCAACGCGCCTTATTTCGAAACCTCAGCTCTTACGGGGGAAACCGTAAAAGAAGTGTTTCAAAAAATAGGAGAATTAGTTTTCAAGTACAAAGAGAACTATTAATAAAATTATTTTTTTATCGTTGCTCTTTTTCAAATCTTTTTCGTAGAAGCAAATCAAATTCCTTTGGAGTGTTTCAAACTTAAACTTAAATAGTTTTAAAGTAAATTATTAAAAATTATATAGATGTACTTCATATTTATTATAACTATTCAAAATTAAAATCACAAAGGTTCAGAATTCAAATGAGTAATAACAAGAGAGAAGAAGGAGGATTATTTTTTGAGGGGAGGACTGAATCGATATATAAAGTAATTGTTATTGGTGACCCTTCTGTTGGGAAAACCAGCCTTCTTACGAAATTTGCCACCAATAAGTTTGAGGAGGTTTATTTGCCCACAGTCGGTGTTAATATTGTAAAGGAACCAATTGAATTGAAGGAGAACAACGCTACAATTAACTTGATGTTCTGGGAGGTAGCGGGACAACCACAGTTCTATATGTTACATCGCCCCTACTTTAATGGGGCGGATGGTATGATTCTGGTATATGACATGACACGGTCTAGCACTTTTTCCAACATTACTAATTGGTACTCTTCAGCTGAAAAATTTGGGCTCAGTAACGTCCCTCGAATCTTAATAGGAAATAAAGTAGATTTGAAAGACGAGCGTAAAATCATATTGCCCATGGCAGAGCATCTAAGCGAAAAGCTCAACGCGCCTTATTTCGAAACCTCGGCTCTTACGGGGGATACCGTAAAAGAAGTGTTTCAGAAAATAGCAGAATTAGTTTTCAAGTACAAAGAGAACTAAAAATGAATTAATTTTTTTATCTCAACTCATTTTCAAATATATTTTGATAAACTAATTCTTAGTTTAACAAAAAAGTCTTTTTAACTTCAAATTTCGATAGTTTCTGTTTCTCTCTTGCGATAAAATAAATTGAATTTATCGTGAATTTTAATTGACTCCAATTCCTTTGAAGAGTTTCTATAACCTCTATTAGTCTTTTTTTCCCTTCAATTTGTCCTACGCTTAAATGAGGAGTAAAACCGTTTTTGTGTAAATTTACATTATTGCAGTCTGTAATAATTGCCAAAAGCTTATACTGGAAGTCAATAATTAAAGATTCAGGCTCGGGAGCCAACCAAAGGGTATACGTCTGTTTTCCATGATTGAAATATTTAAACTTACTAAATATAATCTCAAACGATTTTATTTTTTTGCATATCGTTGAGAACAGACTCTCTAAAGTATTATATTCGGATTCAGGTCGAAAGGGATATAGTAAAGTGATGTGAGGCATCCATCTACGAATTTGTCTATCGTAAATCCTTCGAATTTCTTGAATTGGCTCCCAAATTTTTTTTGGAGGGATGATGACTACTGCCGATGAATTAACTTTAGTCATAAATTAATGTTAATATAAACACGGGGATATAAAAGGTTTTTATTTGATAATCTTTTTTAAGTTAATTAACTATGAATATTAAACAAAGGCACTTTATTCAAAAATCGCAGATAAAAGAGCTACAGGAAGACGTTTTGAAGCATTACGACGAGAAATTCCTGAACCAAATTTTTCCTAAAAAAGCTCGAGTCGAGGTTATCCAAACGGATGCCGGAGACACCTTATACGCCATAAATAGCGTCTTAAAACTCTGGAAATCTAAAGATGGATATATTCCTGTTTTAACTCTACTTCTTAACAAACAGGTCGATTTGAAAAAAATTACCGTTGATAAGGGAGCTATTCGCTATGTCGCGAATGGAGCAGATATCATGCGTCCTGGAATAACAAAAATCGATCATTCTATAAAGAAAGACGAGATTGTTGTAGTTGTAGATGAAACTCATGATCGAGCTTTAGCAATTTGTAAAGCCATATACAACGCCCAGAGCATGGAAAAAATGAAATCAGGGAAAGTTTTATTCAACCTTCACACGATACAAGACAGTGTTTGGAAATTTGAAAAGGAATTTAAATAAATTTCATAGAGATCGAATAAATTCTTCTTTTAAAACAGTTTTCAATTCTTCTTTTTCATCAAATGGTGCGTTGACAAAATAATTACGCTCAAGTTCACAGGGAGTCATAATATAATGATTGGAGATTAGCATAATCATTCTTAGTGCGTTTTCCATGAATCCGTTATCGTCTTGTCCGTTCGTAATCTTCATTAAATCGATTATTGTGCGCATTTTCCACATGATTTTTTGGTTTTCGTCGTTTTTAGCTAGTAGAAAATCGTCAAAAATATTCATATAGAAATCACATTCACATACTACCATTATTAATGTATACCTCTCTTATCCCTAATCTTCTTTTTCAACTCTTAAGTAACAATAATTTAAGCGAATTTTTAAATGGTTTTTTTATAGAAGAATATCGTTGCTATATTACAAACTTGCAATGGAAATTTTTCTTATATAACCTAAGGTTTTTTTTTTTCAGTAAATGGTGCTTCCCTGTTTACTTTGTTATTTAAATACTAATTTGGTGAATTTTTGATCATAGTGTATTTGAATAATATGAGTAAATCTTTTAATCGTGAATTAAAATTCGCGTAATATGTGGATATAATACGGATAACACATCAATCTTTAATCGCATATAACTTATATTATTTAGATACTACTTAAAGGGTCATTAGTAGCTATATCACGATGACTCGTGAGAAATATATCAAAATTAAGGTCGTGTGTGTGAAAAATTGAGTATGTACAGAAGTTATCTTCTTAAGAATCAATTCTGGGCTAAAAAGGGTAATGAAAAAGGTAATAATTTAGTAGGCAAAAAGATCTTTATAAAACATGACTCTGAAATAGGAGGAATTTACGCAATTGTCGACAACAACGATAAGAAGGGCGTAAAAATCATAGCAAATGGAGAAGAACATTGGTTTAATAATTTTGACAAGTTAGATATGTTCCTTAGCCGATTAAAACAAAATGAAGACGATTTTATGAAGATTCTAAGAAGAAAAAACATTTCTCAAAGGTTAAGAACGCTAGAAATTTAATTTGATTTATACAAATTATCATCAATTCTTTTTTCAATGGAATGAGATGAGTTTCTAAGCTATTTTATTGTTAGATTATATTTGTAAGATGTTCTTAGATTTAATCGTTGTAAATAGGTTGTAGTCCTGATTGAAAGTGGCGCAATTTTAAGTTAACACCACGAGAAACTCTTACTTTCGGAATTTTTTCTCGATTGCGGTAAAGTTCGGTTACAGCTGCGACTGCGTAATTAATATGAGAAGGCCCATAGGTGTTTCTAGGTACCGCAAATCGAACTAAATTTAAGATACTTTTTCGTTGTTCTGGCGTTTTCTTATCCCACTCAAACGCAAAAGGTCCTAATTCACAGGCTCTAATTCCGTAGTGTCTTAAGAGTTCTATACCGAATCCAACGCCACCAAAATCATCCACCTTCATATCTGTCCCCTTAAAGAATTTATCCATATTAATATAGACAGCGTGACCGCCCGCAGGAAGCACAACAGGTACTCCATTTTCAGTTAGTTTTCGCGCAAATTCTCGAACTTGGCGAATCCTCTCAGCCAGATATGGTTCTTTAACAACTTCATATAAACCTACTGCTAAAGCCATAATGTCCCGACCTGATAATCCCCCATACGAGTCGTTCCCAAATGTAAGGATTTGTTTTTCTTTTAATTTAATCCCAATATTCCCGTTAGTCGAGAATTTTTTGTAAAATACTCCTTGATCTCTAAAAAATAAACCCCCACCTATGTTAGCAAGTCCATCTTTTTTAAAACTTATAGTAAAACCATCAACGTAAGAAAACATCTCTCGAACTATTTTTAAAATGCTAATGTTATTATACCCTTCTTCGAATTCCTTAATGAAAAAAGCGTTTTCAGCAAATCTGCAAGCATCTAAAAAAAGCGGAATTCCAGAGCGATGTGCGATTTCGTTAATTGTTTTAATGTTATTCATTGAAACGGGTTGACCTGCGGCAGTATTATTGGTAATAGTTAAATATATTAATGGGATGCTATCAGCTCCCTTTTTTTGGATAAAAGATTCCAGTTTTTCACTATCCATATTTCCCTTGAAAGGGTTTTTAATATCCATTTGATCAGGAGGAAAATCTTCCAATAAGTTTGCTGAGAATAGATTTATTGGATGGAGTCCATTTGCGGCAATATTAGCTTCAGTTGTATCGAAGTGTCCGTTGTTAAAGATGAAGAATTCTTTATTTGGGCTCTTTTCTTTTAGAATTGGAGCAATAGTGGAAAATAACAAATGTTCCGCACAACGACCTTGGGGTACTAAAAACGCGTTAGGGCGAGTCAGCTGATGAATTCCCCCGTTAACAAAACCTCCTTCGAACGATGTAAGATATAACTCGTCCATTAATTTTTTTACATTGGTTTCTCCAGAAAGAATTAAGTTTATGGCGTTTTTTGGCTCATTTCCCCTTTCAAAAGTATCTCTAATAGCATCAAGAAGAACATAATATCCTTTGTTACGCCCATAAGATTCATCTCCGTGAAAAAGAGCAGCCCACTGTAAATCTGTCATTGATGAACTTCCACTATCAGAAAGAAAATCTAAAACAAGCATATCTGCTGGAAAAGAAAACATACTATATTCTGTCTTTTTCAAAGCAACTTCTCTCTGCTCTTTAGAAACTTCTTTGATATTCCTTACAATTAAAGCGCGTTTAGACGGAATTGGAACATTTAATTCGTACATAGATTTCATAATTTTGCCATCAGAATTTAGTTTTGAAGTATTAATTTATTGTTAAAAATAGAAATCGTACAACATTACTTCTTAATAATTAATAGAGGGTATAAAAATTTTATAATATATACTTTCTTTTTTCTTTTTTCTTAAAACGGAAAGAAATTCAGAATGATTTTGGATTATTTTAGTTTTTTGACTATACTTCTACTAATTATTGCAAACAATTCCTCAACATTTTCACCGCTTTTTGAAGAACATTCAATATAATCAATAAAATTATTCTGTTTAGCAAATTTAATGGCCTCTTCTTTTGGAACTGTTCTCATTCCATCAAGATCGAGCTTGCTTCCAACTAGAAGTATAGGTATAAATTTTTGATCGTGTATTTCGTTAGCTTCGTTAATAGCAGCTAACCAATCGGTTAGATTTTTAAATGTGACATATCGAGTTAAATCAAACATTAATATGGTTCCATTGGCCCCCATCACAGCACCGGGTAAGAGAAACCTAAATTTCTTTTCTCCAGCAAAATCCCAAATTTGCAAAGAAATACTTTTTCCATTAATTTTAATTTTTTTTAGAAAAAAGTCCATTCCAATCGTTAGTTGATAGGATTCTTTAAAAACCCCATTAAGAAAGCGATGAGTCAAGGTAGTTTTTCCTACGCCCCCGTCTCCGAAGATTGGGACCTTAAATTTTAGCGGGTGTGTTTCAGAGCCTGGTTCCTTCATTTTATCTAATTTAATTTGTTTTATTTTTTAAAATTAAACAAAAGACCAACAACAATAAATATATCATTAAGATTATTTGAATGTTTTTCAAAACAAAAATTTATTATTATTTAGTCTATAATGAAACACACGATTTTTCTTAAGAAATATTAAATATTAAAAACAGTTTCAGCATTTATTTAGTTTTTATTTCTTGATTTCAAAATTGTTGCTCGTTCACTTAGTATAGTCCTAATTCTTTCTTTATCTTGTGTATACCAATTACAAGACAATGTCCACAAAATTATACCAGGAATTACAAAAATAGTTATTATCACAGCACTAATCTTATAATTCTGTCCGAAAATGGATATGAAAATACCTGCGATTAAAGGCCCCATACCATAACCGATATTCTCTAAGAATTGATTCCATGAAACAATTTGGCCTTGAGCTTCTGGAAGATTTATTTCTTGTAGGATCGGTGGTTGATTAACCATGTATAAAGAAGATATAGCGTCAGAACTTAAAATTAAAATACCCATTACATATGTTAAAGGAAGTGAAAAGAATAGAACGATGTTTGCTCCTTCTTCAGGCGTTAAAAAAGGCAATGGTACGAAAAACATTAAAACAAAAGTAATTTACCCTCCTACTAAAGAAAATATTATAAAAACAATCCTTCTTACATCATTTTTCTCTGCTAACTTATCTGACACTCGAGCGAGTAAAATTTGCCCTATAACGCGTCCAATAACTCCAAAAATAACGACAAATAATCCTGTTATTAGTGGAGAGAGATTATGTGGAGGGGTTTGTAAATAAGGTAAAATAATCATATCCAAACTTCCCATAAATACATTGGTAAATATTCCCTCAATTAAAGCTGCAATATTAGTGCGAGATAGCATAGTTCTACGCATTAATTCTTTATCCCTCTTAAAATCATATTCAATCGATCGATCTTTAAGTACATCTCGTAATAAAATGCTTTGAACACCCCTTTTTGGTTCCTTAACATAAAAAAAAAATATTAAGCCCGAAAGAAGAACCGCAATTCCTATACTTAAAAAATATAATCTCCAATACCCAAACTGCACTAGAGCACCAGATATTAGAAAACCAAGCATCATAAAGACGGATCCAAAAATACCAAAATATCCAAAGAATTTAGAGCGATGTTTTATTGGAACAATATCGTTAGATAGTGAAACTATGGCAGGATAACTTCCTCCAGCAAAGAGAGCAAAAATTAGAACAAATAAAAAAAAATACCACCATGTCAGTATACCTTGACCGGCAATAGCGAACCCGAGCATAATCATGCAAAAACTTCTGGCAATGGATATAATTAATAAGATTTTTACTCGTGAATACTTATCAATAAGCCTACCAAGGAATAAACCTGACAGAGAAGAAGTCCATAAAAGTGTGGTCATTAAAATTCCCATCTCTAGCGCGTGATAATCTTCTCCTGGCCAAATAAGCGAAGACAATGGTACCATTAGAATAATTATGCCCGCAAATGCTATACTATTAAATCCGTTGAGTAAATATACTGGCCAAATTAATTTATTATAAGATTGATGAGAATCGTTTAATTCCATTTCTAACTTCAATTCTAAATTCTATAAATTCATAAGTATATGGAATGGAAAATGAGAATTCAAATTTTAAATTGATGAAACATTACAACTATAAGAGTTTTTTATTTCATTAAGGTTTTATTTGGTGATCTGAGGGAGATGACATCCCTTCATTTGATTCTAAAATGTCAACTCTTCCCTTTAATATCTCTCTTATGTTATAAGCATCAGAAGGAAACCATTTTATCGCAAACCCCCATAATATTACTCCGGGAAGAATACATAGTGCAATTATTAAAATTGTGGATTGATAATTCATGCTTGTCACAGCCAATAGAATCCCACTTAATAAGGGGCCCATACCTCTCCCGAAATTTTCTAAAAATTGATTCCATGAAACTATTTGACCTTGTGCTTCTGGCAAATTTATTTCTTGTAATAATGGACTTTGGTTAACCATATATAGAGAAAAAATAGATCTTGATGAGAAGAACATAATACCCATTAACCAAATTATTGGGAGTGCCATTAAGAAAGCAACATCTTTCCCTTGCTCAATAGTCAAATGGGGCCAGGGAATAAAAAAGAAAAGAATAAAAGTGAATAGACCCCCAATAATAGCTATAATAATAATTGGTATTCTTATAATAGGCCGCTTTTTAGCTAATTTATCGCTTAACCTTGCTAATAGTAACTGTCCGACAATTCCTCCCGTTAACCCAAAAGTAATCATGAAAATACTAGTTGAAAATTCGGAAATATTGTGAGGTTCATTTTGGATAAGGGTAAGAATTAAAAAGTTGATAGAGCCCATTAGAATCTGAGTAAATATTCCTTCAATTAAGGCAACTTTATTAGTTTTACTTAACATTGTTTTAAGCATAGTCTCCCGATTGATTTTAAAGTTGTAATTGACATCTTTCTTTTTAAGGATATGTAACAACTCTTCTTGTTGAGCTCCTCTTTTAGGCTCGTCGTTATGAATTGCAAAAATTAGGGCACAAATTAAAATACCTAATCCTGTACCTCAAAAATACTGTCTCCACAGCCCGTTCTGCACTAAAAAAGCTCCAATTAAAAACCCAAAGGTCATAGTAAGAGAGCGAACTATCTCATAAACGCCAAAAAAACGCGAACGAAAAGCTTTAGGAACGATATCGTTAGACAAAGATATTACGGCGGGCCAACTTAATCCCGCAAACATCCCAAAAATACTTATGAAAACTAAGAAATATATCCAAGCTGACGAACCGCCGCCCTCCAATGCAAATCCAAGCATTATTATCGCAAGCCCCCTAAATATTGAAATAATAACGATTATCTTTTTACGAGAGTATTTATCAATTAAGTGTCCAAATACTAATCCTGAAATCGAAGCAGACCATGATAGCACTGTAATTAATGTTCCCATTTCTAAAGCGTGAGTTGGCTCAGTTGGCCACATAATTCTTGATATTGGTACGATAAGAAAGATAATCCCGCCCCAGGCAATACTTTGGAACCCATTAAGAAAATAAATAGGCCATAATATGCGATTGTAGCTTATAGAATCTGCTGAATTATTAGAATTGATATTTTCCATAAGAACTGAGCTCTAATAATAATATCCCTTATATGGATTCTAAAATGAGCTTTCTCATATTAATGTAATGAAATATTAAAGCCGAAATTTAATTTGTTAATTAGTTTCAATTTTGTTTTTAGAAAGTAGATATATAACTAAGCTTAACAACGATAATAGGGATAAAAAGAAAAATGCTAAGTTTGCATCTACCGCAGCGATAAAACCACAAAGTATTGGCGCAAAAAAGAATCCAATTCCAATCGCAGTTTCAAAATAAGTGCTGTATTTTGAAGTGTTATTCGCTATATTCCGAAATACTATTAGTTTGAAAGCAAGGGTATAATAAAAAGAATTAAAAATTCCAAACGCACAAAAGAGAATTGCAAAGATAAATAAGTTTTGATTTATTCCCATCAAGAAAAGGGAAAACATGATAAGTAGATTGGATATAGGAATCATTTTTTTGGTTGTTTTTATTTTAAAGTCCATAGATTTTGAAATTGAAATCGTTTGAGTACTCATTCTTAAAAAGAAAAATAGATAATTAGTGAAGAGAGCGAAATTTAGTATTTCAGATTTAATTGGATAAATTAATCCCAAACCTCCAATTAAAAACCCATAAATTCCAATCATAAAAAGCGGCAGAATTATAGGAAAAGAAATGTGTTCTCTTTGAGGAATTGCTTTTATTCCCTCGTCAATTGGAACGATAATCTCTTTATCGAAACTATGAGAGGGTTCCTGAATAATTAAAGCTATACTAAAGCCGATAATAGCAAAAAATAACGCAAATAAAAACATTATCTGAATATTTTCAATATAAAACAAAATAAAGAAACCTAAAGCGTAGCTAAAAATTCCTCCAAAATTCCAAGCTAAACTATACTTTTTCATTAATTTATCCTTTAATGAGTTATTTTTACGATATTCTTCTGAATTTGATATCGCCGAAAGTGCGCCCATTAAAATTTGCCAAAACAATCCTAAAAATGTTCCATCTAAAATTAACAAGAAATAAATCAACAATGGATCTTTTGAGAACTGCAAGATTACTTGAATAAGTAAGAAACCTAATGATGATATGATAATTGTAGGTTTTACACCAAGCTTTTTCTGTACATTTCTAAAGATTAAAGGCGAAAATAAGTATGCCATGGCTGTTCCAGAAGTAATGATTCCAATTATTTCAGGATTTAATCCTATCTCAATTAAATAAAGTGGAATAGCTAAACCAATCGCCACTCCTGTCGAAACACGCGTAAATGCTAAAAGGAATATTGGAAACACTCTGTAATTATCTGCTTTCATTATATTAATAAGAAGAATTTGTTAACGGTAATAAGGAAAGCGAAATCTTGAACTTAAAGTTTATTAAAATAGCTAAAAGAAGAAGATTATAACTTTTATATAAGTTTCAGAGAAAATGTTAATGATATTCGGTTTTTAAAAGTAAATAGAAAAAAATAACGCAAATTCAAATCAAGAATTTAACACATTCGTGAAATAAAAAGAAAAATAAAATTATATTTAAATACTTAGTCACTTTTTAAAAAGGCCGCCATTTCGTCTAACTTCATTAAAAATTTTGGAGCTTTCATTTTTATTTTGCGGGCTACAACTTTTTTTATGATATCGCTTTGCGACAGTTTTCCCTCACCAATCTCATCAAATAGTGCTATTGTTGTTTTCATCATGCCATCCCAACCAAGTTTTTCATCTGTTAAGTCCTTCTTATCTTTGTTTTCAATTCCCTGTACAGAAACTGTTCCTTTGTCAACAGTTATTAAAGCGGCATATTCACCATCTTTTGGATTTAATAAAATCTTAAAGGATTCTTTAGCGAATTTCTCTTTAAATTTATCATTTGAATTTAATGGGTTATAAAGATTAAAAACTCCCTCCGGATAAGTTCCTTCTTTTACCTTACCAAGTTTATTTTCTGACATATTTGTCAATTCTTTTTCTGTATTATTAATTTATATTTAAAGTTATTACAACTCCATGAAATATAAATGTTTTATTGTTTTAAAAAAAGAAACTAACTACATATTAAAAAGAAGCAAGAATATTAGTTTTTATATCACTTGGGTTTGGGCTTTCTTTTTAGAAACAATTTTTTATATATCTTATTTGTTTGTGGAATAGTTTGAAGAAAATCAGCGTGACGATACCTATCGTTTTGGAATTCATTCTGCGTTTGCATACTAATAACCTCTATATAATATATTTTTTGTGGTTTTACATATAAAGTTCACATATTAAAGAATTAATATTAAAAAGAGATGTTAGAAATTACATAAAATTCAATTAAATAAAAACTAAGAGGTATAATAATACAGTATGATCAGTATGATTAGGTTTTTATATAGAAATTCATTTAAGTAAACTTAATTCATCTATATAAATACAAAGTTATTAAAATTTTTGCCCTTTTTTAATAAATAATGCTTGCTGACAATCAATTAATTAAACGGCTTCAAAATGGAACGATTCGAGGAATTATCTTTGATTTTGACGGAACTATCCTCGATATCAGAAAAACGCTTAAGGACGCAATAGAAGAAATATACGAGGAAAAACACATTTCAGCTGACATTGAAAGCACGATGCAAGAAATAGGGGCTTTAATGGAGACAATTCAAGGGCTTCCGCTTCCAAGAATCGTATTGGAGTCTTTTAATTTGTTTAAATACATAGAATCGCTCCAACCGCTAACATATTTAAAAAAACTACGAATAGCAACGAAAATTTTCACGCGTTATCTAGAGTACGCGAAAGACGCATCGTTTTATCCAGAAGCAACGGAATTTATTAATAAATATAAAAAAACTTACGATTTATTTATTGTCTCTCACAACCTGACTAAGAATATAATTCCTCATTTAGAAGAAAAAAAAGTAAAAAGCTTTTTTAAAGGAATTTTTGGAGCAGATCTACTTCCCGCTCTTAAACCCGACCCAAACGCGTTAAACCCTGTTTTTGAAAGTTATAAATCCTGCAAATTGAAGGAATTTGTAATGATTGGAGATATGCCTTCAGATATTGAAGCAGGAAGAGAAGCTGGAGTTTGGACGATTGGTGTTGCGAGCGGAGTAAGTAAAAGAGAGATGTTGGCGAAATTTAACCCAAGCTTATTGATTGACTCGTTAGATGAATTAATTAAAATAATTGAAAATAAAAATTTATCAAATTCAAATACTCAAAATAGGATTGAGATAAAATCCTAGGGAGGATGAAATTAATGGTGCTTAAAGAAGAATATAAAACTTCAGTAGATACGAGTATTATAAAAACTACTGAAGATAAAGAAAAGGAAGATTTAGAGTTCGGTAAACGACACCAAAACTCGATGTATAAAATTTTAAAATATAATCCAATCGATCCATTAAACGACCTCTATCGTCAAGCTATTGACCGATTGAACATTGGAGAAATAGAGGGAAAACTCCAATGGTGGACGGCATATGTTTATATAAAGTTTTTTGCCCGATTGTTCTGGAATTTTAAAGCAGAATATCCTTTAGGGAATTTATTTCCGGAATACGGGCCAGGCATTCTTGCAGGAAGCCACGAGTCTCATTTGGACCCATTCTTCTACGGTGCTGCTTGTCAAAGAAGAATCCATTACATGAGTAAATTGGATAATTTTAAAACTCCTTTAGTTAAAACGCTTTTTACGAATTTAGGAGCCTTTAAAATAGATCGAGAGAATCCTGAGCAAGGCTGGGAGACTGCCAAAGAGATTCTCAGAAGCGGAGACTGGGTAGGCATTTTCCCTGAAAGTACCCGGTCTAGGGAGGAAACTGGGTGGGAACTAGGAGAGTTTAAAACGGGGGCAGTTCGACTCGCGATTGAAATGGGTGTGCCGATTGTTCCAATGGCAGTGATTGGGTCTAGAAATGCGTTACCAAAAGGTAAATTGGTCATGAAACCAACTCAAGTCAAAGTACGTGTAGGTGATCCGATTTACTACGATAAGTATAATATTGACGATGTTTCTTACGAAGAAATTAAGAGACTAACCAATGAATTAAGACAGATTGTTCTTGATTTAAGAGAATATGTCATTGTGGACACAAGGAAAAAGAAAAAGGAAGAAGAGCTATCGATTGGTTCCCCTGAAGATGTTGAAAAACCCAAAAAGTCAAATTCAGCTTTGAGTTATTTAAAAGATGTAGGAATGGGTGCTCTACAACTTGTTGACGACCTCTGGTACTCCTTCATAAAATCGTTAGAAGCATTCGGACTACGCAAACAATACGCAGCAGCATCTCAGGCTATGCATGGGTGGGCAGTCCATAATTTAGGCAACTTAATGATGCCATATAAAGCAATTGACTTTGAAAAATATATTCCTGATACCGGGGCAGCAATTTTTTGTACCAACCACAATTCTGAGTGGGACGTAATTATGACCGCGACTTGTATGACGTACCATAAAAAACGAATTCTTTACCAAATGGCGAAACAGGGTTTGTTTAAATTCCCAATCGTTAACGCTTGGGTTAGAACCCACCACGCGTTTCCCTTAAAAAGGGGACAACACGATGTCGATTCGTATAATTACGCTAAACATCTTCTTGATAACGGAGAATTGGTTATGATGTACCCCGAAGGAACGACCAATCCAGGCGGTGGTGAACTCTTAGAGGGTCACACAGGTGCTATGCGATTAGCTATTGAAAAGCAAGTACCCATCTTATTAGTAGGAATTACGGGTACAGAAGATACGTACCCAAAACACGCTAAGATGTTGAACTTCTATAGGGGGTCTATATTAAAAGCAGGACCCCCATTCATGGAACATAAAAAACATTGGGGCAAACCAATGCCAGATTACGCCGAATTAAAGCGTTTAACGGATAATATGATGGCTCAAATTAAAGATTTGCTCTTATACGACAGCCCAGATGCCTAAACGAGAATTTAAGTGGAATTAATGGAAGAACTTCAACAAACAGAGAAGAAACGGATCAAAGTAGGGATACCAAGGGCACTTCATTTTTATAGATATTTTCCATTTTGGAAAAAACTACTGGAAGAACTGGACGCTGAAATCGTTATAAGTCCCCTTACAAACAAGAAAATCGTTGAGGAGGGCGTAACACACGGATTCGGAGAGTTGTGTATTCCAGTCAAGATATATTACGGTCAACTCTTAAGGTTAGTAAAAGATCATCCTGATTTAGACTTTGTTTTTGTGCCTAGGTATGTTTCGGAAGTAAAAGATTCGTACTTTTGCCCTAAATTTTTGTCTTTACCAGATGTGATTAAAATTCTACCTGGCGTTCCAAGGATTTTAAATTTTGAAGTAAATGTTAAAGAGTTTCCAATATCGACAGCTGCCGTTGAACTCGGAAAGCAACTAGGGAAAAGCCAAAGCAAAGCCTTAAATGCTTATAAAGAAGCGCAAAAATATTTCGACGATTATCACGAGTTTCTTAGAGAGGGCGCCTCAGTTAACCACGCTTTAAGGTTAGTCGAAAGAAATCGCCCTTTTACCTTACCAAAAAGAAAAAGCGAAGGAGATATACGATTTTTGCTATTAGGGCATGGTTATAATATATTTGATACTTTTATTAACCTCGATTTTCAAAAAAAATTGAAAGACCAAGGAGTTGATCACATTACCATAGAAAATCTGCCAGAATCGATTTTCAAGAAGCCCGTTATAGTGAACCCCAGAGGGGCAAAATTACAAAATTATTGGAGACACGAAGAGGAAATTATGCAGGCTATTCGATTTTTCCTTACTAAAGGACGCGACGAAATAGATGGCGTAATTTTCTTAATCAGCTTCGCATGCGGACCAGATAGCCTTATCTCTGAACTGATCATGAGAGACATGAAAATTGTAGGACTTCCCTTTTTAGAAATTATAATGGACGAGCACAGCGGGGAAGCCGGATTGCTCACAAGAGTAGAAAGTTTTGTCGAAATGATCCGAAGAAAGAAAAAGGGGTTAACAGTTGGGAAAAGAAATAAATTAACGATTAAATCTGCTTAATGAAATAACCATTAACTATTTTTTATAAACCATTTTAAAAAATCAAACGAAATAATCTTATAATTCAATTTTTCTATGCAATTTATTTATTAATTTTACTCAGTTTTTTTATTAAAATTATCATACAATTGATAATCTGTTTGTATTGGGTAATTTTTTATTTAATCAAATACTTGATTGAGTAAAATTAAGTTAAATTCTTTAAACAAAGATACTGACTATTAACTTGAGGATTTTTTCAAGAAATGATAATTTCTTTTCCCAATATGGGCCCCAACTGGGTAGCCTTCAAAACCTTATTTACAAGCCTTGGTCTAGATGTAATTATTCCAGATCCAACGAATCGAGAAGCAATTAAAATCGGAGTCAAGTATTCCCCCGAATTTGTGTGCTTCCCGTTTAAAGCGACTATTGGGGATTTCGTGAATGCTATAGAAAAAGGAGCAGATACGCTGATCATGGCAATTGATTGCGGGCCGTGTAGATTTGGCTTTTATGCTAGCGTCCAAGAACGCATTTTAAAAGATATGGGTTATAAAGACATCACTGTAATTCCTTTAGACCAAGCAGATTTACTTGATTTCAAATGGGTCAAAACTCTTCAAGAAGTTAGTGGTCGAAAAGATTTGTTTATGTATACAAAATTCGTTAAGGCTGTTATTTTTTTCATAAAAAAAGCTAAGCTATTAAATGATATTCAAACTGCTGAAGGTATCTTCCGAGCTTACGAGCGCAATCAGGGGGATACGACGGATTTAATTAAAAACTTATTAAATAAGCTTGATCAAACTAATACGCTCCCAGAATTGAAAAAATTCAAAAGCGTTATTAAGCAAGATTTTAGCAATTTAGATACAGATAAAACCCGAAATCCTCTACGGGTTGGGGTTTCGGGAGAGATTCACATTAGTTTGGAACCCTACGTAAACTTAGATATCCGTAGAAAGCTGGGTGAGATGAACATTGAAGTACACCAGAGCTTAAGCTTATACGACTGGGTTGTCCATAAATTCCATTTAAATTATCACAGAAAGTGGTTGGAACACCTTTCACGACCTTATGTTCCGATGGATATTGGCGGGGAATGCCAATGGGTGCTAGGGGAATATATAGACAAAGCTCAAGCGGGATTTGATGGATTCGTTCATCAATATCCGTTCTTATGTATGCCGGAAGTGACGGCTCGAACGATTATAACTAATAAACTTAAGGGAATATACGACCTTCCTATTATTTACTTCTCTTTCGACGAGCAGAGCGGATTGGCTGGCTTCAGGACTAGGTTAGAAGCATTTTCTGACCTAATGTATGGTCGTAGGAATAAAGAAATTGAAAATAACGCCAAATTCATAGCAAATGGTAATAAAAAGATTTATCCGCATTATGGCGATTTATTTTATAATGAATGCGTTCAATTAATTCAAAATTCGGTTTAATGATAAAGGTGAGATTATATGGTAGAAGTTAAGGAAAAAGTTGTTAAAGAGGGAAAAACAAAAGATGCTTTCCTTGGTATTGACATAGGAAGCGTGAGTTGCAAATTTGTTCTAATGGATACAGATGGAAATTTACTTACTAGCGTATTTTTACGAAATAGAGGTTCTCCCATCGACTCAGCCAAGGCAGGAATGGCAGAGTTACGCGATAACATAGAACAAAGCGAAAATTTAGGCGAATACGCGATACGTTGTTGTGGTACCACAGGTTCAGCACGGTATTTGACAAAAGCAATCGTTGGTGCAGATCTCGCTAAAACTGAGATAATTGCCCACGCTGTTGCGGCACAGACTATCTATCCCGATGTAAGAACGATATTAGAAATTGGCGGTCAAGATTCGAAAATTATCATTCTACGGGACGGAATAATTGTAGATTTTGCGATGAATTCTGTATGCGCTGCGGGAACGGGTTCCTTTCTCGATCATCAAGCAGCGAGGCTTGGGATTGTTATAGAGGAGTTTGGCGCTTACGCTATAAAATCAAAAAATCCTGTGAGTATTGCGGGAAGATGCACTGTATTCGCAGAATCCGATATGATTCACAAGCAAAACGCGGGTTACACCAAGGAGGATATTATTGCAGGCTTATGCGATTCTCTTGTTCGCAATTATATGAATAATGTAGGCAAGGGTAAAGACTTAGAAGAACCCATTGTGTTCCAAGGTGGCGTTTCTTACAACGAAGGGATCATTGAAGCATTTGAAAGACATTTAGGTTGCAAAGTAATTGTTCCTAAATATAACGTCCTAATGGGGGCTTTAGGAATGGCAATTTTAGTTAGAGATTTCTATTTAGAGCACGAACATCAAACTGTATTTCGAGGACTCGAAGTATCAGAAATTGAATTCACAACCTCAGCGTTTAATTGCGGAGACTGTCCCAATAATTGCGAAATAGTCCAAGTAAAGATGCCTCAAGAGGGAAATAAAATTATAGCGCGCTGGGGCTCTCGTTGTGGTAAATGGGATCAAGTAGATTAATTTCGAGTTTAATATTATAATCTTTTGATATCATACTTTTCAAACTATTATTGGATTTACAACCTTTAAATTAGATAAACGAATATTTGATTAAAATAAGAAAAAACATATCTACTAAAGTTATTAAAATATTGTCCAATTTTTAATAAAAGAGAAGCAAAATGACAGAATTTTTTAAGCAATTAAAGGACTTGGGCGGAGAATTTCTCGAGTCCTTGCAGCATAAAACAAAATTATCGACAATATTTGATATTTATTTAGAAAAAGTAATCCCTTCATTTGTTTCCGAAAAAGAGTTAAAGGAATATTACGAGAGACGGATGGAGGAAGTTAATAATTTCATAGACAAACTATAAACGAGGGAAAAAAGATGGTTGAAACATCTTCCGAGGAGAACGAAACGAAAGGAAAAGATAAGATGCTTAGTAAGGATCTTATGCAAGATATTTTCTACGCAGTTACCAAAGGTTTAGGAAACTTTGGTTTAACGGCATTCGCAGACTTAAAAATTGAGGGAAGGGAAAACATACCTACTATAGGAAAAGCGATATTAACGACGATAAGCGACAACGCGTTAAGAGACATGGCGATTATAAGTCAAGTTTCAGGACGAAGAATTCATTTTATGGTTCATCATAAACTAATGAAGAATCAAATGTACGGTCCCGTTCTTAAGTCGTTAGGCATGTTTCGCAGTACTCTCGATAAGGACGATACCGTGCCTATAGATAAGGTGTTCCACTATCTTAACGAAGTTGGGGATCTTGTAGCCATGACGCCAGAATCAAAACTTACCCCCGAAATTCAAGTGAAAGCAATGGCGGGAATCATTAAATTTGCGGTTGCTGGAAAGGCTCCTATAATCCCCATAGCAATATACACGGAAAACGCGAAAATTTTAGGTATGTTTAAATCACAGGGGTTAAGAGTAAAAATCGGGGCCCCGCTTAAGGTAGAAAATCGATTATCTCGACCAAAATATCGAGATGAGAGATATGAACTCGCTGAGGATATATTAAGAATTATTGATTCCCTTAAACCACAACCCGATATTGAAGAAGCATAAAATTAAACATAAAAATGAGGTTTTATTATGGAAAAGAGCCAAAGTTCAGAACTGAACGATTTTCAAATAAATTTAAACAGTTTAAGCGAAGAATTAGAGCAAAGAAAAGAGGATCTTATAAAAGAATTAAATATCCCTGGAAAAATTGAGACATCGTCTGAACCTAATGCAGAATTAGGCGATATTATAGGAGATATCTTCTATAAATCGATGAAGAACTTCTTTGAAGTAGGGTTTAAACTTGCCGAAAGTTTAAATCTTGAGTTTAACACAGAAAATCAGGACGAGTAAACTAAATGTATAAACAAGAAAGAATAGCCCGTCCAAAATATATAAAATATTAGAGAAGAAAAGTTTTAAGTTGGAAAAATTGTTTAGAATTCTCATAATTCTAATTTTTTCATTTTAAATTTTATTTGAACTAATTTTTGTTAACCTATTTAATATATATCAACCATTCAAACTTTTTCCCTTTATAATCACCATCTCCAGTACCTACAAGTTCAAAACCAACATACTCGTGCCATAGAGCGGACGCTTTATTCATTAAAGGTAGTTTTACTATGAACGCAACTAAAGGAATGTTCATTTCAACCAACGCTTTCTCCAGAATGGCCGTCCCAACGCCTTTGCGTTTAAATTCAGGTACGATGCTAATTTGGTCCAAATAAGCGAATTTTCTTTTTTCGTTAACGAGCAAATCTAAAATTTCTTTATCTTTAATATGGAGATTTTGCAAAGTTTTCCTAATCGTTTTTATGTTATTCTCGTTATTATATATGCTTGCGAAACCAATGACATCTCCTCGTTTATTTTTTGCAACATAAACCTTCTTGTTAACATCTTGAATAAGTTGGGTGTAAAAATCTTCGTCAACTTCTTTTCTCAGGAAGCCTTGATCTTCTAATTCTTTTCTTTGTTCGTCTGGAATCTCGTCAAAATCGAGTATTTCAATTAAGTTTTGCTTAAGTGCGTTATGAATCCCTGGAGAATCTCTTAAACTTGCGATTTGAACTATTATTTCCAATTTTTTTGAGTTTGCTTCTTTATTAACCATTCATAACTCACCATAATTTACATAAAAGTATAATAAATGTTTGTAATGATCATCCAAATAGAAGAATATTTTAAATTTATAATATATTTAGATTAGATAAAACTTTTCAAGGAAATAAATATGACAATCTCAACTGAAGAAGAGTATATTTTTAAAGTTACTCTAGTTTTTTGGAAATTTTATGAGTTAGGACTATATTTTGAGTTACCAGAAGTAAGAAAGTATTTAGAAAAAGAAGGCTCTCTCAAACTATATAAAGATTATCGATGTAAAATCGAAGTTCCCGGACAAGCAAAAAAGTGTAGCCAACCATTAAAGTGGATTTCAAGTCAATCTGTGAACTTTGCCCCCGTTTGCTTTAAGATCGGCAGGTCGGATAGATTTTCTTGCGCTACAGTACCACACATGTTTGGAAAAATTAGATTGGAAGGGCACATTCATTATGGTTCAGTTTTAGTAATCCATTGCGAATTATTGTTCGATAATTACCACAAGATTGAGGATTTTATAGAAATATCCCAACCCTCAAACATGATTCTGGAAAGCACCGGAAGACCTATTACAGAAAAATTCGTAGAAATAAGAGAAAATATTACAATGTTATTAAAAAAAGGAAATTTTCCAGAAAAAGCAAAATTAGAATCTTCGCTAGAACCGTGGCACCATACTTGGCTTATTTGGGACGCAAAACCCGACTTTAACAGAGTGGATTATCGCTTTATTGGAAATAATATTGGTAAGAATGCGCGATATTCAATAGGGCTTACTTTAAGAACGGATAAATATCGAGAACTAGATCCTGTGGCGTATCGAGATCAAATTAACCTTAAAAACTTATCTCCATATTTAGACGAATTCGTGATGATTACTCACGCGGGAAATGTAATAATCCCGGGACCAGGTCTTATGGATCCAAATTCTATGAAAAACTTACTTATCGATACGCTTTATGGTCCAGAAGTTGGCAATGTTCAAAGGTTTTTAATCCTCATGCATATGGAAAACATACTAATTGTAGCAGATAAATTCGATAAAGTCATCTCAGAAACTAGAGCTAAAGAAGAAAGCCTAACTTTGATGGATAAAATCGATAGATTAGAAAAATTAGAAACAGAACTCAACAGAATAATTCTTGAATTAAATAAAGATATAATAATCTCCAAAATTAGTCGCTTATTATTTACTAGCACTTTTAAAACGAGCATGTTTAACGAAATGATAGATAAATTAGATGGATTTAAATTTTCGAAGCAAACTGACGATGTTATCTCCAGAATCAGGAAAACGCTTAATAGACAGAGGAACACACTAAATACAAAATCGTCAGCAATAGAAAACAAATTTTTAGCTATTCTAAATTACCTTGCCGTTTTCGAGATAGCGATTTTAATTATATCTTTAGCTTTAGATGATATATTCGGAGGTATGCTTTGGGGTTTTGTCCAGATTGGAATAGCTATTTCATTTGTTATTGGAGCATTTGCTATATATAGATCGCAAGAAAAAAAGCTATAGCGTCGTACAATTCTATTAAACTCACTATTTTTTTTTTTATTTTTTCCTTAACTTAACCATCAAAAATTATGAAATTAAAAAAAGAAATAAATTGTTTTAAATAAAAGCTGTAATGAAAAATAGAATAAAAAAATATTTTTTGTTTAATATCTTGTTCTTGAAGCCTGAATTCGTAGTTTTGCTTTAGTCCGTTTTTTATCGTCCTGTAAAATAACATACCGCGTTTTGGAAGGAAGAACTATTTCATATTCTTCTTCTGCGATTGTTGAGTCCTTCTTTAAATGGTCCTGCTCTCTCAATATTACTTTAATCCTTTCTACAGCATCCCTTCCTGCTTTAACAGTTTTGAACTGACTCCATACATTCATATCCGCTTTAGATGTAAAGTTTTGATTTCTTTGAAGCTTTATTGTTCCCTTATTTGGGAATCTAGCCTTAAAGACCTTAGGGCCATCCACTTTGAAATAGAACTCGCCACGCCACCCCATTATGTCGTAATCTTTTAAAGTTTTTAAGCTCATTAAATCAATACTGATGAGAAAGCGTTCTTTCTCTTCCCCGACATTGTCCTGTGTAAAACTCTGGTCTTTAGCATAAGTCTTCTTACCTTTTGCGTAATATCTTCTAGACATTATAAAACACCTTTACAATATCAAATTATTTGATAATTAAGTTTTAAAATTTATATATTGTAAGAATTTATATTTTTATTTCTTAAAAAACCTAATAATAATGGAATAATAATTCAGCGTACTTTTTCCTTTTATTCTCCAAGTGTATTTTTTCTTTTAATTTCTGAAATTGGGAAGAATGTGGGCGAGTAAAATATATATACTCTTGATAATTAAAACAATATAATTGATTATTTCAATTATAACGCGAAATTTTAATTTAAAACTATATAAAGATACTGATATCGATGGATGATAATAGTTCAACGAAAGAGTACGATGAAACTGTAGGAAAAGATAATTTACCAAGAATCAAACTCTTTGTAAAAACTTGGTGGTATAGACTTTTAATCGGTTCTGGAGCATTTGCAATCTTATGGGTTTTTATGATATTTATTTGGGAAAAAAATAGAAATAATATTGGGACTGAGCTCACTGATATTGCCCTATTTTGGACACACATTTTTTTAGGTACATTAGTTTTTAGTACCCTTATCACAGGATGGCTACAAAGAACGGCTTTAATCGTTTTTAAAATTGACGCTCAACAAAATCTCTTAATTTACGAAGCTTATTGGTCGTATATGCGGGTTAAGCACAAAAAGTTCAAATTAGAGGATATAGACCGTTTTGATGTTTTTAAACGCTTAAGAAGCCGAGGAAAGTATGGAAGCGTTGAATGGGAGTGTTTAGGTTTGAATTTTCGTACAAAAAATCCGATGTACATAACTGGCCCAAAAGAGGAATCTAATACAATTAAGTACGCTAAAAGGCTAAATGATTTTTTAGCATCTAATACAAACATTAATAAAGATCGGTTACGAGAAGAAATAACGCCAGAATTTAGCAAGCGAGCTAAAAAATTAATAAAGGTTTATTTAATTAGTTTATTAGCAATCATTATTATACCGATTATCATAGTAGTCTGGCTTTTACTTAATAACCCTCCTACATAAACTGAATTAATTGAATCATTAAAAAAAAATTTCTTTTTTCTTATTTTTATTTTTAGGATTTTCTATCTGTTTTTTGAACAAATCCTCGTTTCATACAAATAGTTTTTCGATATTTTAATTAATTAACCATGATATTTTTACAATTATAACTAATTAAGTTTTTAGATGAGATTTTTGTGTCTAATGATAAATTTTATGAAGAAATATCTGAAGCAATCGTAAGTCTTGATAAAGAAAAAACTATTGAATTGGCCAATAAAGCAATTCAAGAAAATATGAATCTTCTTGAAGTAATAGAGAAAGGTTTTGGAGCGGGGATCCGTAAAATAGGGGCTTTATGGGACGAAGGAGAATTTTTTCTGCCGGAATTAATGCTTGGTGGGACTATTATGCAAGAGTCTATGCAGATTCTTTTTCCACATATAGAAACAGAGAGAGATAGAATCTCGAATGGAAAAGTGGTAATTGCAACAATAGAAGGAGACATTCACTCAATAGGTAAAACAATTGTCGCTACAATGTTGAGTGCCAACGGTTTTGAAGTTTATGATCTAGGCGCTGACGTTCCAGCTGAAAGAATTATCGAAATTGCTGTTGAAAAGAATGCAGATATCATTGGAGTTTCTGCTCTATTGACTACAACTATGATCGGCCAAAAAAAGATAATAGAAATACTCGAATCTAAAGGCATCCGAGACAAATTCAAAGTTATACTTGGGGGTGCTCCAGTTTCTAACGCGTGGGTAGATGAGTGCAAAGCAGATGGATTTGCTGGTAGCGCCGTAGAAGCTGTTAATCTAGTCAAGAACCTTTTAAAAATTTAAAAAACGCTTATTTGAGGTAAATTGCTATGTTATTCCACGATTGGTTAAAAAATGGTTCGAAAATCATATTATTTGACGGAGGAATGGGGTCAGAGATATTTAAACATGGAATCACGCCAGGAAGACTTCCCGATACCCTTAATATCGAACAACCAGATTTAATTTTTGAGATACATAAATCTTATTACGACGCAGGCGCAGATATGTGCCAAACAAGTACTTTTGGATCTAGCTTTTTAAATTTGCAAGGCTATAAAATTGAAAGCCAAATTAAAGAGTTAAATGAGAGCGCCTTAAAAAATATAAAAAGAGCTTGCCCTCCCAATCGTTTAATTGTAGGCGATATTGGCCCATCTGGTGTATTTAAACCTCCAGTAGGAAAAGCAACCGCCGAACAATGGGTTTCCAGTTATGTAAAACAGGTAAAATTTTTAGAACAAGGAGTAGATCTCTGGCATATCGAGACTATCTCAGACATTGAAGAAATGGAAGCTGCGATAAAAGCGATAAGAGAGATTTCAAAAAAACCCATTATAAGCTCAATGACATACAAAAAAACAAAAAGGGGTTTTTTTACCATTATGGGCAATTCTTTAGAAAAGTGCGTGCGAATACAAGAGGATAGAAATGTTGATGTGATTGGAGCGAATTGTACATTAGGAAGCGATGAAATGATAGGATTAATAAAAGAACTAAAAGAGCTTACTAATAAACCCATATCGGCAAAACCTAACGCGGGTCAACCAAGAATCGATCAAAACAATAGAGCCGTTTACGACCAACCAATAAAGGATTTCGTAAGCGATATTCACGAAATTATTCAAATAGGTGCCAAAATCGTGGGAGGGTGCTGTGGTACGTCTCCAGCAACTATAAAAGAAATAAGAAAACTTATAGATTCACTAGAGAATTAACAAAATGAGAGCGTGTATGTTAGGATGGGAATTTTAAGACCAAGAATTAATGTCTTAGATGAGGATCATAAAATAAAGATATTCAATGAGGCTAAAGATATTTTAGAAAATCTAGGAATATTTTTAGAAAATGAGGACGCTAAAGAATTATTTAACAGCGAAGGAGTTAATCACGAGGGTTCTCGATACTTCATTCCTTCTGATTTAGTAGATAGATGTCTCAAAACTGTTCCGGATGAGATTAAATTATTTGATAGAGAGGGAAAAGAGCATATTACTTTAGCGAACGATAATGTTCATTACGATCCTGGCTCAGCAGCGATCTTATATCTAGATGAAAATACAGGAACGATTAGAAACGCGTTCGAAAAAGATTTCGTACGTTTTTCAAAGGTAGTAGAACATTTAAAGTATATCGAAGCTCAAAGCACTGCTATAGTTTATCAAGATGTCCCCAACCACGCACAAGATTGGCATAGGTTATATATCGCATTATCTAATTGCTATAAACCAGTTGTAACCGGGACGTTTCGAAAGGAAAGTTTTTCAATTATGAGAGAATTATTGTTAAGTTGTCGATTATCAGAAGATGATTTAGCAAGGAAACCTTTAGCGATCTTCGATGTTTGTCCTAGTCCCCCGCTGAAGTGGTCAGACCTGACTTCTCAATCACTTATCGATGCCGCCAAGAGTATGATACCATCTGAGTTTGTGTCTATGCCGTTAGCAGGAGCTAGCGCTCCAATAAGCTTGATTGGTTCAATAACACAACACTCTGCAGAATGCTTAGCAGGAGTTGCAATTGGACAGTTAGCAAAAACTGGAGCTCCTTTGATATGGGGTGGATCACCCGCAATATTAGATATGAAGCAAGGTACAACTCCAATGGGAGCTATTGAAACAATGATGATTAACTTGGGGGATGTCGAGATAGGAAAATTTCTAAAAATGCCCACTCATGCTTACATGAGTCTTAGTGACTCCAAAGTTCCAGATGCTCAAGCAGGATTCGAAGGAGGTATGGGAGCACTTTTAGCTGGACTTGCTGGCATTAATATGATTTCGGGACCTGGCATGTTAGATTTTGAATCCACTCAAAGCATTGAAAAATTAGTAATTGATAACGAAATAGTAGGAATGGTAAAAAGACTCCTAAGAGGAGTAGAAGATCACGGTACTCCATTCGCTTCTGAAATTTTAAGGGACTACAATGAAAAAGAGGAATTACTTTCGCATCCAACGACTTTAAAGCTTTTTAGAAAGGAGCTTTTTATAGTTAGTCCGGTAATAGATCGCATGTCTCGGGACGCTTGGAAAGAGAATGGCTCTAAGTCTGCACGAAAAAGAGCAAAGGAGCAAGCGACTAAACTCGCTGAGAAAATTTCTTTAAAACCTATTGATGACACACTTTCTAATGAATTAAAATCTATTACTTCAAGGAATTTGTAATCTCTCTATTCTTATCCTCAAACTATTTTCCTTTAATCAAAATCTTCATTTTTTTCAAGGTTAAAGCAAATCTAAAATTCGTGATATTACAATAGCATAAATTAATGCGCCTTTGCTATTGAGGTGTCCACCATCTATAGTCAACACTAGCCGTCTTTTCCTGCTTATTTTTTCTACCCAGTTCATTCTTTTTGATCTAAAATAATCGAAAACTAAGTTTAAAGGATGATCTATGAGATTATAACTCGAAATGCTTTTACTTAAGATCTTATCAAAGAATGAACTTACATCTGCTATATATGCACCATGTTTAGAACCAATTTCCTTAATCTGATTATTTACTAATCTTCTTTTTTGGTTTAATGGAGAACTTATGTTTTCTCCCAAGCAACTTAAAGTAGTTAATATTATCTTTGCTTTGCTATGTAAACTTATCGTTTTTAATCCATTATCATAAAAGTCTTTTATCTTGTTTAATGGAGTTACTTTTCTAATACTTGTGAATTTCCACTTCATTTTAACAAAAGGTAAGAAAAGATCGTTGAGACCAGCTTCAATTACTATAATGTCATATGTTTCTGTCTGTGTTTTTAAAATTTTTAAAAGTCTCGTAAAGACTCCAGATAAGGTATCACCACCGCGTCCATAATTTTTACACTGAAATTGAGGGAAATAATGTTGAATTATATCAATATACCCGATTCCTATTTTTCCTTCAGTGATGCTATCACCAATAAAAAGTATTCTTTTGGTCATCTCAGTTCATAATCTTTTTTACTTATAATTTATTACTAATACAGCTACTAGAACAATGATACCTCCGATAATGTTCCATATCAGTATTGTCTCAGATCGGTTTAAGATAATTGAAAAGATGAGCGTTAGAAACGGCTCAATATAGAGAAATGAAGCCCCTTTTGAAGATTTAAGCTCCTTTTGTGATTTCTGCCAGATAAAATACCCGATAATATAACAGCCAATACCTAAATATATTCCTGTTAGAAAAACATAAATATTAAAAAAATTCTGGATAAAAATGAGCAATTCCTTATTTAATATTACGATAATGAACAACTCTATAGTCCCAAAATAAGCAATGTATTTTAAGGTTTTGAAATTTGGTTTATTTCTTATAATTCTTTTTGTTATTATTGAATAAATCGCCCATGTTATTGGCGTCATAAGAGCGAATATATAACCTAAGAAGTTAGGCGTTGTTGGAGTAAGCGTTCGTAAATCTCCTCCCGTAACTAATAAAAAACCGCCTACGGTTGCAATAGCAAAACCCAGGATTTTAACCTTAGTCAACTTTTCTTTAAAAAAGATTAAAGCTAAAATTGTTATTACTACTGGGGATAAAAGGCACACGAAAAATGCGGGTAAAGAGGGTCCAATTAATTCTATTGCAGAATATTGAGCACCAAAGAAAAGTAAAATACCACAAAAGCTTGCGATAATTAAATATATCCATTCTTTTCTTGTGTATCGAAGATTTTCTTTTTTCTTGTTCTTGTTGTATTTATCAACCTGTCTTTTTCGATTAATAAAAAAATATAGATCAACAATAATAAATACCATTGATACTATTAGAAACCTAGTTAACGCAATAGACATAGGTGGAACAAATTCCAGTGCAATATCCACTAGAACAAATGAGAAACTCCAGATAATAATCATTACGATTAATAACGCGTAAATTATTAACATTTTGAAAAGATTATTTAATCAATATTTTATATTTGCATTATTTTATTATATTATTAAATTAAGAACCTTAATTATTTTTTTTTAACAAGCAAAGTTTTGAAAGAATTTAGTTATACCATCAATTTGGGTCTTGTTGGCACGGAAGATTCTAAAAAAAGGATTTTTTTAGATTATTTAAAGCAAATTGCTTTAAAATTTGCTTCGCAAGACTTAATTTGGAAGTTTTTCCTTCTATTTGAAGGTATTCCTATAAATTTAAAAGCCATTCTTGCAGAGAGTTTTGAGGATTTAATTAATAAAAGGATTCCCTTTAAGAGATTTGACGCAATCATAATCGCAGCAAATATTTACAATGATAAATCGATTATTAACATTAATATTGAAAATTATACCAAATT
Source organism: Promethearchaeota archaeon Loki_b31 (assembly GCA_005222975.1). Taxonomy (GTDB): domain Archaea; phylum Asgardarchaeota; class Lokiarchaeia; order Sigyniarchaeales; family SOKP01; genus SOKP01. Next base: position 49,854 of record NJBI01000001.1, on the reverse strand, counting down.
TTCTCAACGCTTTATGTTCAATGGCATATCTGTTTTAGCAGGAATTGACTCTTTTTTAATCTTAAAAAATAAACCTCTAAATGAAAGGAGAATAAATGAATTTAGTTTAATCCAAAAAACAAGAGAACTCGAACTTTTATATTGTTTTAAAATTCAAAATCTACAAAGAGATGTTAAAGAGGTATTCGATAAAATTTTAAACGATATCCATTTCAAATTAGAATTTTTAAACCCAGAGTTATTTGAGCGAGCAAAGGCTTACGGAAGAATTCTTTCTAAGTAGAGTGAAATTCTATATATATATGAGATAAGTATCTAATATTATTATCCTATAAATCAACTACTAAACTAAGCAAATATTCTAAGGATACATTTTAGATATAAAAAACAAGTTAACTTATTATTCTTAAATTTATTAACAAACTTAACACCAAAATAAAAATATTTATTTTTTAGAGTTGAAATTTTATGGGAGAAGATAACTTACTGACAATTGAAAAAACTGAAGGCAGACGAAAATGTCCATCTTGTAATGAAGAACATAAAAATTTGATTCACGAGTCAACTGACAGAACAAATATTATAAACGATTATCCCAGAGTATACGGTAAGAAATATCGTTGCGGTAGATGTGGTCAGGAATGGCGAGAGAAATAAAAATAACCTAATTCTGTTAAACTTTTTATTATTCCTTTTTGAACACCTTTTCTTTTAAAAATAAATAGTTATATAGCAAAAAATCTAATATATAATATCAGACAAAAAAATTAATCTTGTCTATTATATAATTAAAGGAAATGGGATAGTATTTGATATTTTTAGCGCAATATATGGATATAGCAAGACTCATTCAAATTTTTCTCGTACAAGGGTTAACTGGTTTATTTTTTCTGTTTATAGCGTATAGAATTTTAAAGAGAGAGTTGAAGGGACCTAACCTTATATTAAGTGGATTTTATTTATCCGTGGCTTTTGGAGTTATTATAAATGTGATTTACGCGTTCATTTTAGTAGAGTCCGTTGTTCATATACTACATTTTTTAACTTACTATCTGCTGTGCCTTTCTTTAATCTTCTTACTCATTTTTGTATTAATAGTTGACAAATCGGACAAGGTTATAACTCCCAAAATTCAATTAGTATTGATAATTACATTTGGCGTTCTTTTATTTAGCCTATGGTTTATACCAGACGGTATTATTATTAATGCAAGTACGGATTGGAAACCCGAGTGGAGTTGGCTTTTCTTAACCTTTAGTTTTATTATTTGTAGCTCGATAGCTATTGTTCCTACAACTTACTTTTCTTTAAAACTATATTTTAAGTTCGAGTACAAGGAATTAAAAAAGAAATGGAAGTATTTTTTAGTTGGTATTTTCGCATATTTCTTTTTATTTTATGGTACTACAATCTCCAATACATTAGCCGACCCAACTTTTAGGTTAATATGGTCTCTTGCATCGTTACCCTCGCTTATTTCTCTGTACTTTGTTTATTATGGCGTTGCGAAGCAATTATAATAATTTTGATATTAATTCTATTTTTTTTTCCATTCAAAAATAATTACAAATAAAATGTTTTACATCTCGATACATATCAGATTGAATTACAATTAAATAGGAAAAATACAATTATATGTTATCAAAATTAAAAAAATAATAAATTTCAAACAATAAAAAAAATTCAAATGTGATTTAAAAATGACTCTTTATGATATGTCTTTGACTCGTATTATAACGATATATGGAGCCCAAGGATTTATGTGTGCTTTTTTCCTTTTTTTGGCGTTCAAAATTCTCAAAAGAGATAGGAAACGACTAAATGTAATCTTTTCAGGATTTTATTTATCTCCAGCTATTGGATTTATTATAAATTTTATTTATGCTCCTCTTACCGACGAATCTGTTGTGCTAATGCTAAACTTTCTCACTAACTTTTTTATCTTCTATTCTCCAATATTTATTGTAGTTTTTGAATTAATTCTTCTAAAATCTGAAAAAGTAATTTCAACGAGCAAACAATTAATTATTCTTATTATTTACGGAATTGCAATGTTTTGTATGATCTTGTTTCTATTCACTCCAGGTTTTGGTGTGACACTCAATGCAGGAACTGGCTGGAGCCCCGTTTGGAGCGTCCCATTCTTCTTATATGTTGTAGTAATCGAAACTATTGGAATATTACCAGCACTTTATCTATCATTTCAGATTTATAAGAAATTTGAAGATGAGATATTAAAAAAAAAGTGGAAATTCTTTATATTCGGATTTTGCGCACTTGCGATCTTTATGTATGGAATTTTTATTTCTAATACTTTAAATATCCCTACTTTTAGAACTATAATAGGAGTAGTAGGCTTGATGTTAGCTCTTTTAGGAGCTAGTTTGATGTATTACGGCGTAGGACGTCAAATAGAAAAATAATTTTTACTAAAATATTTTCTTTTTTTTATCATCTCAAATTTTATCTTTTAGTATTGCAATTATTTATTATTATAGATAAATTCAAAATTAGTGTAGGTTAAGTTTCTTTTTAATTCATTCAAGTAGTAATATTTGTCATTCTCAAGTGGAATAATCCATATAAAAGTGTTTTTTATGTCTAGTGAGCTCGAACGGGTTAGAGGTGTTGGACCAATAGCTGCTGTAAACCTCAATAAAGCAGGTGTGAAAACAATTGAAGAGATCGCAAACTCTACAACCGAAGAGCTAGCATGGATTAAGGGAATTGGCATTATCTCGGCGAAAAAAATAATAGAAAACGCAAATGAATTACTTCAGCTAGAGAAAAGCATCCAGAAGGTTTTAGATTCAATAAAAGAGAACTTTGTAAAAAATTGTCCAAAATGCGGCGGGGCTATGAAAAGCAAATATATTATTCTCGGACCTGATAGGCGATTAAAAGCAAAACAGTGTACTATATGTAAGTTTTATTTACCTGAATAATCCTGTTCACTTAAAGAAGTCAAGGTTTACATTCCTAATCCAAATAGAAATACGAAAGCCATTGTATAAAGGAATATAAAAAATACTCCAGCTTTTTTGTCCATTTTTTGTCTGGCTGCTATTACAACAATTACAATTATACTAACAACGAGCGTATATAAAACCGTAGGTACCGCTAATTCTGCTGTAACCGCTTGAGGGAAGAAAACTTGGCCAATGCCTATAGATAAAGTAGAATCAACGATACAAGAACCAACTATATCTCCAATTGCTATGGAATGATGACCATGACGAAGGGCGTTTATATCAACGACGAGTTCTGGTAGCGACGTTCCTATTGAGAGGATGAAGAAACTGATGATATATTCGTGAATACTTAGAGCTTGCGATATATAAATAACAGAATTTACGATGATATAGGAGCCCGCCGTGACGCCGGCAAAACCAATTGCAGCAAACAAAAGGAGGATTTTTTTACTTTTTGTTAGTTGCTTCGTTTCAATCAATTCTACTCTATGCAGGATACTCTCTTTATTCGCGTTATATATTAACCAAAAATAAATTACAAGGCTGAAAACCATAAATAACGCGTTCAAACGAGTAATGTATCCTTTCTCAACAATAGTAAAGATCAATAATAAAGACAGAACTTCGCAAGAACCTAATATTATTATGTCCTTTCTATTAACATGAAATGAACCACAAATTAGTGGTAGAAGTCCAAAAACTAAAGTGAGTTGCGTGAGATCTGAGCCAACAGAATCTCCTACATCAATATCTCCGTGACCCATAGAACAGGAAATAATTGAATTAAAAATTTCAGAAATATCTGTTCCTATTGATACTAAAGTCACTCCAATTATTAATGGTGATATACCTAAGGCTGTTGCAAGTAAAGCTGAATTTTTTACAGCAAAACTACTAGAGAAGATTATAATAACAACTCCTCCTATGAGAATAAAAAACGCTACGATTATTTCAATCATTAAATTACATCCTCTTTATAAAATACTCAGTTGTATCGTAAATCCCTAAATAGAATTAATCAAGAAATATTAGCGAAGTTCGTCGGTCTAACTTGAATTAGTGTCTTAAAACATTTTTGAATAAGTGAAATTGCTGCTTAATTTTCGAGATTAATTGAATAAAAATTCAAATTATTTGAAGTAGTATACCATGCATCTATTTAACTGTAAAATATTTAAATATTATCTTTTTTCTTGGCAAAAATAACTTTATTAAAAATTAACCTTAATTTCAGTGAAAAGTTCACGATTTTATTTCTTTCATAGTCTTTGGATTAATTCTGACAAAATTTCTCCTCCACTACCTTTTAAAAAGATATCAGCAATATCGTCCATTGCGGTACTATCTCGATTTACGAAGATTAGTTTTGCTCCACTTTCTTTCGCGATGGAAGGTAAAAAATTTGCTGGGGATATGAGTAAAGAGCTTCCTATCATCAGAAAACAATCACAAGACCTACAAGCGTTCATTGCTCTTTCTAACACGCTTGGGCGCAATGGTTCTCCAAATAACACTACTTTTGGTTTTATGTACCCACTACATTCACAAACTGGATATTTTACGTTCTTAGTCTCAACTTCTTCAAAAAGAAATTCTTTTTTACACCTAATACACTCTAATTTTTCATAAGAACCGTGTAATTCGTAAATTGGTATACTATTATAAGTTCCACTTCCCGCGCGTTGATGTAGTGCGTCTACATTTTGAGTGATTATAGCAATTATTTTCCCAAGTTTTTCCAGCTCAACGACCGCATAATGAATTGGATTCGGCTTCGCATTAACTACGATGTCAACTAATTCGTTATGCATAGTCCAGAACTTGCTCGGGTCTTCCAGAAAATAGTGGTAGCTCGCATAAATCGAAGGATCGTAGCGAGACCACAAACCCCCCTCACTTCTAAAATCTGCGATCCCAGATTCAGTTGAAGCTCCTGCTCCCGTAAACACAACGATTTTCTCGGAATTCTTTACGATTTTAGTGGCTTCAATAAAATTTTTTTCATCAATCATTAAATCATTATTAGTTATCTAAAAGTTATAAAAATTATTTTTATCTTTTAATTTGAAAGAACCAAACCGTTCTCTTCTTCTGTCTCTTATAGCTAAACTTTGCCATTTCATATCCTTTGTATAGAATTGAGATTTATGCAGCTTCAAAGCGTCATATACCTTAAATCTCAAATTCCCTATTCGAATTTTAACTAGATTTTCATCTTGAGCTTTCAAAGGGTTATATAAAGCGTAAATGTAAAATTCCAAGCTTTTTAGATTCAGTTCTTCAGCTACTTTAACTGCAATTTCATAAGTTGCCTGATGATCTGGATGATCATTATTAGCGCTGGGAATTACAAATCTATCAGCATCTTCTAAAATATCTTTGATTTCATCAACTGCTTCTTCTATATGCTTCCTTAATTCTTGATCGAAAAATTTCAAAAAGTGTCTATTTTCCTTTTTAACTCCTAAAAACTCACCAGCAGCATCTGCCTCAGCTAATCTTATTTTAACCAATTCATCTTCAGAGATTCTAGTAGCTTCACAATCTTCAAGATCACCAATGATTCTTGGTTTTCTATAACCAGCTCTACCATCTGTAAGCCAAATAATATGAACATTATGACCCTCATTAATCCATGTTAGTATTGACCCTCCTGCGCCATAACTTTCATCATCTGGATGAGGTGCAAAAATAACGATCTTCAAAGTAAACTCCAAATTAAGTTTTAAATAGTTCTTTGACTAACAATATAATTAAATTTGTAATAAAAGTTTTTAAAATTTCAAAAATAAATAAATACGAGAAAGTAAATTTCGGGGTTAAATAAACAATATTTAAAACACTTTAAAGATATATTCAATAAACTTTTTTTTTTAAAAAGATTATATGGAAGGGAATATTGAAAAATAGGAGAAATAAGATATGACGGAAGAATTAAAAGTTAGAAAAAAAAAAAAAATGCAAACTCTAAAATAGTCATGGCTTCATATGGCTCCCGTGAATTAATTGGACAATGGATTAGTGCTTCGTTCGGTTTCACTGTGTTCTTCTTTTATGAGAATGTCATAGGATTACCGACATTGATGGCGATGTGGGCTTTTGTGATTTATAGTATTTGGAACGCGATAAATGATCCATTGGTTGGTTGATGGAAAAGATTCATATGCCATGGGAAAAAAAAGGATTGAAACGCTTTCCATGGATTATCATTGGTGTTGTCCCATGGTTAATATCTTTTTTATTTATATATTTAGTGCCGACTGATTGGTATGGCTCAACTTCAGTAGTTCAAGCTCACCAATTTCAAATTTTTGCGTGGTATGTCGTAACTTTATGTATTTATGATACATGTTTTACTCTATATGATGTAAATATAATATCTCTTTATCCTGACAAATTCACTGATATAAAAGAGCGAAGAACTGTTCAAGGGTTTGGAACAATTTTAGGAATAACTGGACTTGTTCTCGCGTTCATTATTCCATCGCTCTTATTCATTGATACTTTTGTAGCTGAAACTTATATCCAAGCAGCAACATTCAGCATCGTAGTAGGACTTGCTCTTTTTCTTCTCGTAATTCCAGGTGTTAGGGAAAATCGAAAAGTTAAAGAACTGTATGCAAAAAGAAAAGAAGCTGGAGAAGAACAAGAAGTAGAACCATTCTTTAAGTCGACCGGACGGGTACTTAGAGATCGAACATTTATGATGAAGGTAATATTTTTTTTTGGATACCAAGTAGGTGGAATAATGATTCAAACATCAGCATTATACATCTCCACATACATTTTAGGAATGTCAGATGAAGCTATTATATATCTTTTAGGAGGTATGCTTTTAGGAGCACTCGTTTCGACCCCATTATGGACATTTTTTGCTCATAAAATAAATGATAATAGAAAAATGAGCATAGTAGCAGGTATAATATTATTTCTTACTTTCTTGCCAATGATATTTATTTGGGGACTAATTCCTTGGATAATTGCTCTTTTTTTCTTTGGAATTGGAATTGGTGGCCACTGGTACGTTGATCCACCAACAATGGGTGATGTTCTTGACGATATAGCCGTGAGAACAGGTAAAAGCCAGCAAGCGATATATTACGGTTTTCAATCGTTCTTTATTAAATTTGGTCAAACATTTATCTCAGTAACAATAGCATTAAGTCATATAATGACAGGGTATGTAGAAGGAGCGTCAACACAATCACCTTTTGCAGTATTTGGGATAAGAATTCACACTGCAATTGTTCCAGCTATTTTGGTTCTTATTACAGTACTTTTATTTTGGAAATATTATGACTTAACTCCTGACAAAATAGCTAAAAATAAGGAAAAATTAGCTGAAATGAATCTTAGATAAATAATTTCATTTTATTTTTTTTTTTATCTTTACAATTTTATTTCTATATGGATTTTATCTTCGTGATTTTACCAGCGCCAATAAATGTCTTCAGCGTGACCTAACATCTTTTCAATATGAATCTTTTCTCCATTATCTAAAATTAGCTCGCCAGAAAAAAAACCATGCATCAAGGAAGAGTTAAGATAAATTAATCCAAAATTCATTTTTTCGCGATGTGGTATGATAGGTTCCAAAACCATATTAAACCTATTATCGTTGCTCGTAAACTTCCAGGGCTTTGTAGGATCCCTATTTTCGTGGTGAAATGTAATCTCATCAATTTTATGAGCTTTTCCATCATAGAAAATGATGTTTTCTGTATGGGTTGCACCTTCTTTACTACCGACTAAACCGAAACCATAGCCTATGTTAAAAGCAACCGGCACTCCAGAGACAAGTCCACAACCAGAACCCCAGAGCCAACGCGTTTTATAAGGCCATATCCCGCGCCCCCAGTCCATGAGTCCAAAAGATGTTTCAGGTTCAAAGGTATACGATTTATCTCCAATCGCAATAGAGCCTTCTGCAGGCATGTAATTAATCTTATGGTTGTAGTAAAACAACCTTGGATCGTCATATCCAGTCACGACCACAGTATTATCCATTTTTGGATCGTCATGGAATGTGATTGTACCTTTTATCCCCTTATTTTGAAACGAGGGGTCGTCAATAGTAAGAATTCGTTTATTGCCTTGTTTCGAGATGGTAGCGTTAAATTTTTTGGTTGGAAACTCAATAACGCTGTCTTCTAAAGAGTTTAAGGGAAGAACTTTAGATTTTGTAAAGAATTTAAACAAACCTTTACCGTCTCTTTTCCTGCTTTTAAAATCGAGCCATACATAACTCATTTGAGTCAAATACCCTATATCCCCTATAGTTAACTGAAATCCGAAGTCCTTGTTTAACACAGAAAAATGGTCCCATTCTTTTATTCTCGTCCAACCTTTACCTATTTTTTCCTTATTGTATTTTAATAAAGGTTTTCTTGCCCATCCGCGTTGAACAAGCGAACCAACGTCGTTAAATAAATTTGACGGTTCTGTTATCTCATTTTGATTACCCATAACTTTCACTTTAAATTTGTTTAAGAATATTAATATTTCGAGTTTAGAGAAAATAAAGTTTTTTGTTTGTTTTTCCTACTTTTAAAAATTTTAAAAAAAATTATATAATATTATTCTATTTTCTGACAGATACGGTCTATTTTTTCGATAGTCTCGTCTACAATTTCGTCAGAGTGGAGAATACACATGTAAAATCTACTCCCAGCCACGGAAATTATTTCTTGATCCACTAAAGCGGCACCAATATGTTCCATAAACTTTTTTCTTGACGGGAGCTGACCTACTTGTTCAGAAATGTCAAAACTTAAACCAAAAAGGCACGAGGTGTGAAAATGAACTGTACCGCCAAGATTATATGAAAACCACGGTAATTCATATTTAGCGAAAACTTCATTTAATCCATTTGCTAATCGGGCTCCTGCCTTTCCAGCTTTTTCTGTTGCACCCGTTTCCTCAACTAATTTCATCGCATGATAAGCAGCGGCACATGTTAAAGGATTTGCTGCTAATGTCCCTCCACTATAAGCTCTTTTACCACCACCCACTCCTGCTGCACAAAAGCGCATAATCTCTTTCTTACCACCAATAGCGGCTGCAGAAGGATACCCATGTCCTACAATTTTTCCAAAAACAGACAAATCCGGAGTATAACCGTAATATGCTTGACCCCCACCCATATGTAACCTAAAAGCACACACAACTTCGTCTGAAATCAATAATGCTCCATTTTCATGGCACAATTCTTCTACTTCCTTATTAAAACCAGGTCTCACAGGATTGGCCCCTGACTCACCTCCCATAGGTTCGATGATTACGGCAGCTACTTTGCGCTTCTCCTTAAACATCTGACGTAATACTTCAATGTCGTTGGGAGGACAAGAATCAATCCATTTAAATATTGATTTTGGAATCCCATGAGATTCTAATAGTTTTGTTCCAGGAACGTGCATATCGTAAACCAATTGATCTGACCATCCGTGATAACTGCCACCTATTTTAATAACCCATTTACGATTTGTAGCAACTCTGGCAATCCTTATAGCAAGCATATCTGCTTCTGTTCCAGTTTGAAGCCATCTTATAACTTCACAAGATGGAAAATGTTTCTGAAGTTCTTCAGCAGCAAGATATTCGTATTTGTGAGTTATTCCGTGACATGGACCAATTTCTCTTATAACTTCAATAATCTTTTCGGTTAAAATAGGGTGATTATGACCAAGAATTATTGGTCCTCCATCCATTAAGAAATCTGTTAATATAACGTCGTCTACAGTTTCCATATAACAATCAAAAACCCTTTTACTAGCTAAAGGAAAAGGGTAATTAAAAGCAAGATTATGTTCTACGCCCCCTGGTATGATTTTTTTTGCCCTTTCAAAAGCCTCTTTAGATTTCTTGTGATTTTTTTCGTATCTCTCAATGATTCCCTTCAATTCTTCGGGTTTAAATTTACTAATAGGCAAATCAACAATATTTTTAATTTTAGCTATTTTTTCCTCATATTCCATAAAAAATCCCCAAAAAATTCTTTAAATTATTAAATAGTATAGTCAATTAAAAAGACTTAATTTAAATAGGAAAGCCTTACATAAAAAAATCTTTATTTACCTTAAGAACATTTATATTTAATATGTCAGACTCACAAAAAAAATATATTCTTGCAATTGATCATGGTACAGGTGGACCTAAGACCGCTATAGTCTCAACCCATGGTGAAGTTGTCGATTGGGCATTTCAAGAAGTTCCTTTACACATAGAAAAGGGAGGCGGGGTTGAACAGGACCCAAACGATTGGTGGAATGCCATTCTCAAAACATCTAAAAAAGTTATAGATGGTGGATTCGTCTCAGTTGAAGATATTGTAGGTGTTTGTAATACGAGTCAATGGAGTGGTACAATACCTTTAGATAAGAATGGAAATCATTTAATGAATGCGATAATATGGATGGATACGCGAGGAGCTCCATATATAAAAAATATTTACAAAGGTTTAATAAAATTCTCTGGAATAAATCTAATAAAAGCGTTAAAATGGGTAAAAAGAACTGGTGGAGCTCCTGGTTTGAGCGGTAAGGATCCTATAGCACATATGTTATTTATAAAAAACGAATATTCAGAAATTTACGATAAAACTTACATGTTTTTGGAACCACAAGATTATATAAATCTAAAATTAACTGGTAAGTTTGCTTCTTCTTATACAACTATAGGAGTACATTGGTTAACAGATATAAGAAAGATTAATAGAATAAAATATTCTAAAAAATTAATTAAAATGTGTAAATTAGATCAGAGTAAATTACCCTCTGAATTAGTAAATTCTACTGACATTCTGGGTCCAATAACAAAAGAAGTTGCTGATGAATTAGGATTGGAAAAGAATGTTAAAGTTATAGCAGGAGCTCCTGATGTTCCATCCGCTGCAATCGGGTCGGGTGCTGTCAAAGATTATGATACACATATTTATATTGGTACGAGTGACTGGGTAATTTGCCACATTCCTTTTAAAAAGACAGATATATTTCATAGCATTGGAGCAATTGTGTCGGGAATCCCTGGTAGATATATGGTAATTGATGAGCAGGAAATTGCTGGAGGAGCATTGTCATTTCTAAGGGATAAAATTTTATATCATAAAGATGAATTGTTAAGAGAAGAAGCTGTACCAGATGTTTATAAAATTTTTGATAGAATGGTAGAAAATGTACCTGCTGGTTCAAATAATCTTATTTTTACCCCTTGGCTTATTGGAGAAAGATCACCTGTTGATGATCACACAATTAGAGGCGGATTTTATAACCTTTCTTTAGAGATGTCAAGAGAGCATTTGATTAGAGCCATATTTGAAGGTGTCGCTTATAATATAAAATGGTTGTTTATTTATCTTGAGAAATTTATCCAAAAAAGGAAAATAAAAGATACTCCAGGAATGATAAAAAAAGACATTGTTATACCAGAAGTGAGTATAATTGGTGGCGGAGCTAATAGTAAAATTTGGTGTCAAATTTTCGCCGATGTTCTCGATAGAACAATTAAACAAGTTAAAGATCCAATACAAACAAATGCTCGCGGAGCTGCATTTATGGCTTCAGTTGGGCTGGGGTACCTTACTTGGGACCAAATCCCCGAATTAATCGAATATTCAAATGTCTTTAAACCAAATTCAGAAAACAGAGCTATATACGACAAGCTTTTTAGTGAATATGTAAACATATATAAAATTATGAAAAAAATGTATAAACGCTTGAATGAATAATATTTAAAAAAAAAATTATTATAAAAATTAACCTTTTATTTCTTTTCCGCTTTCCATTTTTGTTATATCTTTTTCTTGGAGTTCTCTTCTCTGTACTTTTCCAGTTATTGACACGGGGAGTTTTCGAGCGACCTCGACTAGTCTTGGGCTCTTCCATTTGGCCATATTTTCCAAGCACCATTTCTTAATATCTTCTACTTCGATATTCTTTCCAACTTTAAACCCTTTCTTTAATATGACCCATGCTTTCACCTTTTCACCAGTACTTTCGTCTGGCAATCCAGCTACAGCAACTTGATCTATTGCAGGATGGTGTCCCATTAATTCCTCGACTTCTTTTGGATATACAGAATGACCAGAAACTTTAATTAGCGATTTCTTCCTATCTCTTATTTCACAGAAACCGTGCTCGTCCATAAATCCAATATCTCCCGTAAGTAGCCAGCGTTTTCCACCCCACATTTTAAGGTTATCTTCCAGTTCCTTTTGTTTTCCTAAATAACCCAGCATGATTTGAGGGCCTGCAACACAGATTTCACCTGTATGTTCTACGCCAAAATTATTTTTTTCAAGAGTTCCATCGCAAATTGGTCCAGCTTCAAAATTTTCGGAATCAAAAATAGCCCAATCGGTACCAGGGATGGGTAATCCTAACTTTCCAGACTTATTTGGGCCCCAAAATGGTGCTATACTTACTACAGGAGATGTTTCTGTTAAACCATAACCAACTCGTATCGGGCAAAAGATATTTTCAAAAGGAATGCGAACATAATCGTGGAGAGGTCCCGCTCCTTGTGTAGCATATTTTAATTTTTCCGTAAAATCATACTTCTTTTTATACGCCTCAACGCCCAGTTCGTCTACATAATCAGTCAATCTCTTAAATAGCATTTCAACGCCAGTATATATAATACCTTGAGGGGCATCAATTTTATTTATTGTCTCGGATAAAACATCGTCTGAAGGGGGCTTTGGAAATAGAAGCATTTGCATTCCTAAAGATAAAGCTCCCGACATAACACATGTTAACCCAAAACTATGGAAAAAAGGTATGCTGCCAATTGTTACCATACCTGGTTCGAGATTTGTCCACGGTTTAATCATATATAAATTTGAGATGAGATTTGCATGACTAAGCATAGCGACTTTGGGTAACCCCGTTGTTCCACCTGTCATAAGATATACTGCGGGATCGGCCCATGGGTCTATATCTACGGTAATATCTTTTGGTTCGGTTTCTTTAATTATTTGATTCATCCAATAAACTTTATAATCTTCTGTTTCACTAGGAATTTTATCTTTTGCACTTGGAATTCCAAGTTGTTGTATAGTTTCCTCATCAGCAGTTAAAAAATCGGTAAAATTCGAAGGTATTAAATACTTTATGCTAGTTTTTGGAAGGATAGTAGCAGGTCCTGCGATATATAGCATATCCATTAGTACTAAAACTTTCGCCTTCGTCATTGTTAGAGCATGTAATAACTCCATTGGTTTATATGTAGGATTAATACCTTGTACAATTGCACCAATATATTGACAACCCATATAGGCAACAACAAAATTTATAGAATTAGGAAGATCAATTGCTACGACATCTCCTTTTCTGATACCTAATGTATGGTAAAGGAATGTACCAAATTTTTTTGCGTACTCAAATAATTTTCTTAGTTTAACTCTTTCCATGTATGAACCATAAGCAAATATACAAATATCACTATCCCATATTCCATAATCATCAGCAGACTTAATAAATCCCTTCCACAGCGGCGTTATATCAATGCCTTCCACGTCCTTAAGTTGCTTTGGAACGCCTTCAGGCCAGTAACCTCCAGTAAACCATACTTTATTCTCGTCGACTAAATATTCTTTATCATTTAAACTTGTCATTTTTTATCCACTAATTTTTCAGTACCATATTTTATATTTAGATAATAGTAAAATTTTCTATTATTATAATATGTTTGATATAATATAATATAATAATTTAACTTGATTTGATTTTAGTTTCAATTTATTAATTAACAATTTTGAACATTTATGGGATTTAAAGATAACTTCAAGGAAAAGTTAAGAGAAATACTGAGCGACGAAGAATTATCCGTTCTTCCCCGAGGTTTCCAATCTATAGGTAGAGTAATAATAATAAGATTAAATCCCGTATTGCTGGAAAAAAAAATCCTTATTGCAAAAAAGTATATGGAACTTTTACCGAGTACTAAATCCGTTTATTTAAACATGGGCAAAATTAAAGGAAGATATAGAACACCAGAAAATATCGTGTTTTTAGTGGGAGAAGATAATCCAATTGTGGAACATAAAGAACACGGAGTTATCTATAGATTCGATTTTACTAAGATAATGTTTAGTATGGGAAATCTGAACGAAAGAAAATTTTTATCTACATTAGTAAAAGAAAATGAGGTAATTGTTGACATGTTCGCGGGTATTGGATACTTTTCTTTGCCAATCGCGAAACATTCGAAGCCAAAAATAATATATAGTATAGAACTCAACCTTGAATCCTTTAAATTTTTAACTGAAAATATCAAAATTAATCGTCTCGATAATATTATTATCCCAATTAATGGCGATAGTAAAACCGAGGTTATTAAATTGAGTAAATCTGGAGTGAGAGCTGACCGCGTGATTATGGGTGTTTTTCCAGCTCCAAAAGACTTTATTAAAGAGGCTTTAACTTTAATAAAGGAGAGTGGAACAACCTTTCATTATGAAGGTGTTGCTATGAAAGAAAATTACCTAAGTTTGTTCAATGAATTTAAAGAAATTGCGGAAATGAGTAATTATAAATGCAAGCTATTATCAAAAAGATTTGTAAAAAGTTATGGTCCACATTTATACCACATCGTTGTTGATATCTTAGTATCTAAAGATTAGGATGCTTTTACTCGTCTCTTACTTCTTGATCGGTTATCAAGACCGCTCGTTTTTTCATAATTTCATTTATTTCTAAATAATCTTTTTCAGCAGTAAAGAAAAGTGGAACCCAAAAGCAAATAGAAATTAGTCCAAAAATTAGCGTGGACCAAAAAATTGTAGCAGAAAAACTACCTGTCATAGTAACCACGAAGCCGCCAATAATGGCGCCTGATGCTCGCCCTATAGTGTCAATAAAGGAGCCCACCGCAATCACGGTACCGCGATTTTCGGGAAAATTTATGTCAATAAGAGAACTATACCAGTTAGGACCAATACCCATTGTAAAAGCAAGACCAAGCCCTATAAACATGCAATAAATTAACCATAAAACCCAAAATACGACATCGTTGACTAATAAAGCACCAAAAAAGAAAGTTGAGCTCGTTACATTAGGCGACATCGCAAATGCAAATAAGAGAAATGGTAGATTTAAAATTGAACAAATTACCGCTACCTTCACCCTACCAGAGAGATCTCCATTTTGAACTTTTTTATCTCCCCAATGTGCAAGCCCAAACTGACCAATGATTAATCCTAACACCACCGCAAACAATAATAAAATAATAACCTTGAGATCAACGACATTAACACCAATTTCAAGTTGAATATAAGGAAATATATAAGCTACTAATAGTCCGGAAGCAATAACATCGAAAAAGTTAAACATTAAAAAGAAGTTTGACTTTCTTTTTAAAATAAACTTCAAATCTGAAAATTTAATTTTATATGAATAGCGCATGTCGTCGTTTGTTAAAACATTTTCTAAAGATTTCTCTTTTGCCGCTCTTTTAGGTTCTACGGTAATAAAAAAATTCAGTATAGTAAAAATAAGCGCAATAATTCCCAGGAAAAAGTACGGTAACCGCCATGTGTATAAAAATTCGGGATAAGTAATGGCAATAAAGTCAATTTTTTCAGGAATGCTTAACAATTCAATCGCTCCATAGTCAATCGCGTTAAACGCTAAAGCAATTGCTCCAGCAACGAGACTTCCAATAGATGATATTAAACCCCAGAAGGCGAAAGATTTTGAACGAGAATCCGATGAGATTATATCAGCTAAATAAGAAATTACAAGTGGAGTTGTTACGCTTACAGCAATCGCAGCAACGATTCTAGTAAGGATTAATTGCCAAAATTCTTCTATAAATATGTGTAGTATCGCCGTTATTGACCATAAACACCCCGCAAAAATTAAAATCTTTTTTCTTTGTATCAAATCTGTTAAATAACCAAACATAAGTATCGAAACTCCATTAACGATTGTATAGACGCTAATGATGATCCCTATACTATCAAAATATATACCTAAATCTGCAGCAATTAAAACTTCATTAGGAAGGAATAAAGCACTGTCCATTAAAATGATTAAGATTAAAGATAAAAAGAAAAATAACGAAATAAGCTCCCTTTTCTTCATATTTAGCTCACATGTATAAAAGTTATAAAATTAATTTTAATTCGTCGTAATCTTATAATAAAGTTAGTTTTTTTAAAGCGAAATTTTTAAATTCATATCGATCAAAACTAATAATTACAGTATTTTTTTTAATTTTATAATATGAAGATTAAATGTTATAAAATTTGTATACTTAAATTACATCTTCATTGCTAAAACCATAATTCTCTATTTAAATGAATGTTAAATAAATTATTTAAATTCTCATACAAAAAACTTAACATTTAATCAATATGAATCGAAAAAAATGATTGAAAATGTCTGAAGAAAAGATTGAAGCTGAATCAGAAAGAACGGAACAATTACACAAACGATACGAGTGGTTAGATCAATTCCGGGGCTTAATTATTATTTTATTGATCGTCTCTGTAATTACTTGGCCGTTATCGGGTGATTTTTTAGGTAGTGTTACTCCAATAGGACCCCCTCTTTTAAACCATGGTTTTCAATATTATAAAGGATATCCAGCGATAATCACTATTATAGACATCGGCCAACAAATATTCATGTTTATATTAGGGTACGTTGGTTTTATCGCATTTACTAGTAGAAGAGATAAGAAAGGTATTGGCGCGGCGTGGAAACACGGTATTATAAGGGTTGCTGTTCTATATGGCTTAGCCTTATTGGCTGACGGTTTAATTGGGGGTTTGCTCCTTGAAGGTTCTATTCCTTGGGATGAGGTTCTATACAAAGGAACGCTCGCAAATCTGGCAATTGGCTCATTCGCAGCTTATTTAAGCGTATTTCTTATTCCAAAAAAAGCGGATTATAGAATCTATTTATGTATGGGCATACTAATTTTACACGCTGCATTATATTTTCTCCCAGGTTTTGACCATTATGGACCAGTCGATGGACCTCTAATATTTCCGTGGAACGCTCTTAATCACGCCGCCATTGCGATAGCAGGTACTTGCTTTTCTCAATGGTACAAACTTGATCCTATTGATCCTAACGTTGGGTTTAAGAAAAGAATTCTTCCAGTGTCTACAATTGCGATTATAACATTTTATTGCTTTGACTGGATTCAATCCGCAGAGCATCACGACGCCACAACCTCTCTTGCTTTGTTAGCAATAGCTGCTTCTGGATTCTTGATCGCAGTCTTTTATGGATTTGAGAAAATGAATTTTAAAGTCCCCGTGCTTTCCGAAATGGGAAAAAACATGCTACTTTTGTTCATTATAGCATTTATCTTCGATCAATATGTTGGCTTTTTAGCAGATGGTTATAGAGATTTTCTTATAGCAAACCCCATACTCACTATGATTCTGGTTGGCGTTTTACCAATTGTTATAGAAGCAAGAATCGCAATGCTGCTAGCAAGAAAAAACATTGTTGTCAAAATCTAATCCTTATTTAACTTTTTTTCTTTTTTTTTTAACTAAATCAACATTTTACAATCTTATAAAATGGAAATATTACTTGGTTTTATTATTCTCTTTAAGTGAGTAAAAAAATAAGAATTATATTGTAAAATATATAAAAGTAGAAATTATTATATTTTAGAATAAAATTATTAAAATTACTACAAAGAAGTATTTATTATGAAAAACATTGCTGTTGGCTTAGACTATAGTCACAATAATATGTTAACTTTAGAAGCTTCTAGCTATTCGGATTTCACTCAGTTCTTATTTGCATCTGCTTATAAATTAGGAAAAATCGAAGCTGGTTTTTACGCGTTAGAGAAAGCACGAATTTACGATGCAGTTATTATCTCTATGCCTAAGAATGTTAACTTAAAACCGAAAGAAATAGAGGTTTTAGAGGAATACGTAAGAACTGGCGGAAGTTTACTTATTATTGGCTCCCGAGGTGGAGAATATTTAAATAGAACCAATATAAATGAATTAGTGAGTAAATTTGGATTTGAATTCGTTACAGATGAAGTAAATGACTCGGTGAATTACGTTAATTTGCAAAAAAGACCGTTATTAACAAATTTTAAACCGCATTATATCACTGAAAACATAAAAAAGATAGTTTTATCAAGCGCCTGTTCGTTAGCAACCTTAGGCTTTGTAGAAGACGAAAAAAAAATACAGGTTGAGGTGTTAGTAAGAGGCGGTTTAAACTGCTGGAGGAATAGATTCGAAGAACAGAAATGGATTGAAGATGATAGTCCTAAGATTCCCCTGCTTGTTGCCGTTAATTACTACAAAGGTAAAGTCGTTGCCTTTGGGACATTATCTATATTTTCGTCTCTTGGAAGAGAATACGGGTTTTCTGCTTTTGATAATGATATAATAATTGCAAACATATTAAGATGGCTCACTTTAGATGTTGATTCCGAAGGACAAGTGATTACTATCGATTTACAAAAAGATTTGTTTTATTGGGCGAATTCTATTGTTAAAGAAAAAAGGTGGGAAAGTTTTTCTGATTTAGTTAATGTTAGTCTAAAACATTTTAAAGATGATTATAAATCAATAATGAACGAATTAAAAGAAATTCAACAAGAAAGATATCAGAGAAAAAAAGAGTATAAAGAAGCTGTAAAAGAAGAAAAAGAAGAGGAAAAAGTATTAGATTTGATACCGAAAAGGAAGAAAGAAGATTTAGAAGGTATTATAAGCGCAATTGAAGATGTTTCAGGAGAAAAATTTGAACGTTCATTTACACCAGATGAGGATGAATTTACAGAAGAAACTAAAAAAAAAACACCAGAAGTATTCTCTGAAGAATTACCAGCCGATCTTAATAGTTTAACCGTGAAAGAATTGAAAAGTTATTGTAAAACGAAGGAGATTAACCTCCCAGCTAAAGCTCGAAAAGCAGATATTATTAAAATTATTAATTATGTTTTAGACAAAGATTAATCTTAACTTAACCTAACCTAAAAATAAAAATAACATGCTTCTTTTTCAAAATCACATTAAACCACTTTTAATTAATAAATAGGTTTTTTTTTGAATAGATTTCTTTTTGTTTTAGGCTCGAACTGGCAATTGTCTCTAGCTGAGCTGGATAATGTATTGAAAAATTCACAATTCAAAGGACGAATTACCGATTATTCGGCAAACATCGCGATAGTTGAGTTTGAATCGCTACAAAAAAGCAAATATTACGTAAACGATTTGATGAAAATTCAATATATACTCGGAGGATGTCAAAAAATCGCCGAGATATATGATTTCATCGATATACAAACTATCTACGACGGCTTTCCGAAAATAGTTGAGAAATTCAAAAAGATTGACTTTACAAGAAAGGGAATTTTGAAGGTTATAAAAAACACGCTTAATAAAATATTCCCAAGAATACAAAATGAAAATATATTTTACGCAGTATCCATCTATCCAAACCTTTTTGATGATGTTTATTATTCTGATGTGTTGGTAAAGCATTTTCTACCTTTTTTGAATAAATCCATTATGGGCTTATTAAAAGAGATCGGTGCTGAAAAATCGCTATATTATAAATATCCCGAAGAAAATATTAAAGCGGGTAATTTAAATCCAATTTTCCCCCATCACTTGATAAAATATGGCTTATTCAATAAAGATCGTGCAGAAATAATCTTTGGTTTTACAGAAGAAGGAGTATATATCGCGCGTACTTTTACGGCTGACGATCCGAATTTTAAAAAAAAAATTGACGAAGAAAGGCCATTTAAGGAGTTTAAAAGCAGTATTTCGCCAAAATTGGCCATTATAATGTTAAATTTTTTAAATTTATTTGAAGAAAGAGAAAAGAATGTAATTCTTGATCCATTTGTGGGAAATGGTACGGTTCTTTTATTTGCATTAATAGAGGATTTTCAAATTTATGGTTCTGACATCGATGATACCAAAGTTAAGAATACTTTGCGTAATTTAAATTGGCTTTTAAAAGAGCTTGAGGAACCAATTCCACTTTTGTTAAATGAAAGGGTTAAAAAAGCAGACATTAAAAAATTGTCATCTTCTTTTAACAAAGAATATTTTGACGGGATATGTACGGAACCAGAATTGGGACCTTTTTACAAACAAAAACCCTACTACATAGAAGCCAAAGAGCTTATTGATTCAAAACTAAATTCGATTTATGAAGCTATTTTTAGAGAAGGTTATAAAGTTTTAAAACCTAAGCGTAGAATATGTATTGTATTACCAATCTTCAATACAATTGATGGCGGCGAAGTTCAATTAAAGATTGAAGAAATAGCTAGGAAGCACAACTTTAAACTAGTGCCGATGTTAGATCTAAACAGAATAGTAAATAAATCGAACCGAAAGCTTCAATTCAAGAAAGGACAAGTTAGAGCTATAATCGATGCCAAAAAGAATCAAATAATAAAAAGAAAAATTTATGTTTTCGAAAAGATGAGCTGATCAAGCTAAAATATGAATTACATCAAAATTTTAGACCAAATTGAACAAGCCTTAGAAGGAGAAGCTCACCTTGACGGGTTAGCTAGAAAAAAACAAGATCCATTTAAAATCTTAATATCTACGATATTATCTGCAAGATCTAGAGATTCAAATACTAGAGAAGCTACAAATAGTTTATTTACAAAATATAAAACTCCAAAAGAAATCGCAGAAGCGAGCGTAGAAGATTTAGAGAAGTTAGTTTTTAAATCAGGCTTTTATAAGGTTAAAGCGGCTCGCATTAAAGAAGTTTCTCGAATAATAAAAGAAGATTATCAAGGAATTGTACCAAAAGACTTTGAAGAGTTAGTTTCTCTACCCGGGGTGGGCGCTAAAACAGCTAATTGCGTATTAGTATACGCCTTTAAAATTCCAGCAATACCAGTAGATGTTCATGTTCATAGAATCCCTAATAGATTAGGTTGGATAAAAACAACTAAACCAGGGCAAACCGAAGAAGAATTAAAGAGAATTATTCCTCGAGATCAATGGATTAGAGTAAATCGATTATTTGTGCGGTTTGGACAAGAAATTTGCTTGCCAATTCGTCCTAAATGCGATATTTGCCCTTTAAACGACATTTGCCCTAAGGATTTTTCGATGGAAATAGCTATGAGAAACAAGAAAAAGAAAAAGAAATGATTTTAGTAAGTTTCAAAGGATTTTTTCTTCCTCTTAAAAGCAAAACCGGTTGAAAAACCTCCTAATAAGCCAAAAATATGAGCAAAATAGTTGATTCCGGGCGAAAACGAGGAAAATACGAAATAAAACACATAAAATAAGCCTAAAATTATTAAGGGAATGTCCCTTTCCACAATTAATAACGATAAAGTAGCTCCAATCAATCCGAAAATAGCACCAGATGCGCCTAGGCTTATTACATTAAAAGGTAACAAAAATAACGAAAATATATTTCCAATTAATCCTGAAATGAAGTATATCAATAAGAATTCGAATTTAGAAAAATTGAGCTCAACATAAGTTCCAAAAAGCAAGAGTGCGATCATATTAGAGAAAAGGTGCATAGCGTCACCGTGTAAAAACATTGAAGTAAAAAGGCGCCAAATTTCAAGTTCGACAAAGATTTTACTATTAATTTGAACCAATTGATAAAATAAATCCTCGAAAGCTAAAGAGAAAAAAAAGTACAAAAGTACATTTATAGAAATCAGAAATATAGTTATCCTAGCTTCCTTAAAATTTGATGCATCTAAAATAAACATAACTTAAATATCCCAACAGATTTGACACAATTAGTATTTTATAATATTTTAATATAAATAGATATAATAACTATAATATTTATCAATATTTTGTAGGCAAAATGGAAAATCATAAAATATTTCGTTCAAAAATACAGTTGTTATTTACGCTATATTTTAATGGCTATTTGAGAGATATTAGGCTATTTAAGGCATTTTTAGATGTTCCTCTAAAAGAATTTATACCAAAAGAAATACAGGATCAAGTTAGAATTTACAACGATGCCCCAGTTCTATTTTACTTCAATAAAGAGCGACCAGAAACACTTAGAACGATCTCTGCCCCCCATATGATTTCGATCATGTTACAAGAATTAATCTTGAATGATAATGACGATTTACTTATTTTAGGAGCAAAGAGCGGGTATATCGCCGCGTTAGCTCATAAATTAGCTCCAAGTGGTAGAATTGTAATAATAGAAGCAAATCCAAAGATAGCAAATGTTACTTTAGTAAATTTAAGAAAAGCTAATCTTCTTGAGAAAGTTGAAGTTATCGTAAGAAATCCTTTATTAGGACTTCCTGAACGATATCCTTGGCAAAAAATCCTTGTAACAGGTGCTATAAAAGAAGATCGAATATCAACTTTATTACAACAACTCGACCCGAACGAAGGCGTTTTGTTCGCTCCAATTGGCGAAGATTTGATTCAAACATACACCCAAATAATTCGTTATGATGAAAAATTTTATGGAAAGAAACATTTACAAGTAAGGTTTACACCGCTAATGACTCAAGTTGAATTAGACGAATTAAAATTGATTACTGATTTTGAGGAATTGGATGTAACAATCGACCATTCAAGAGCAAATAAATTTATTGACATTTCTAATATGAAAAATATATCCGTTAATTATGAATCTTATATATTGAATGAAGTAAGGCTAGAACCTTATTCAAAAAGCCGATCTTACGAAATAAAACCTGAGAATATCTTTTATGCTTTTCTACAGCATAAGGACCAAACAATCAATTCGAAAAATAGTAAGGAAAACCTAGAATATTTAGAAAATATAATTAATTCTTTAGAACAAATAAAAACATATAATAACTTAATTAGAAAAGAAATTGAAAAAAGGAAAATTTCTGATTCCTCTGTAATTGATAAAAAAATTAAAATAATTGAAAAATATCAACTTGAAGTCAATAGCGTACAGAAAAGAATAAAGAAAGAGATGAATAAATTCCAAAAATAATTAGATTACACTAAAAACTGCTCTTTATTAGCAATTATATTTTCCATACTTTATTGCAGCTTGAATGAATGTTCTCACATTTTCTAATGGAATTTCTTTAAATATAACCGTACTAGGACCTATGACAAAGCGTCTATTTTCTTTCAAAGCGGTCATTAAATCCTTTACATGAGATTCAATTTGATCTTGAGTTCCATATGGAAGTGTATATGATACGTCCCCAAAACCAACTATTATAAAGTCTGGATGGTGTTCATTTACATAATAAGGGTCACATCCTCCTTCAAACCCTTGTAATCCTTGGAATCCAGCTTTCTTAAAAGATGAAATTAATTCTGTGACATCTCCATCAGTATGAATTTGAGAAATCATACTGGCATCAGAAATTATTGAAGTAATTTCTTTATAATAGGGTAAAAAATCTTTTTCCCACCGTTCAGGTGAGATCATCGGGTGCCCTTTATAAGCTACATCGTCCAAGAGAGTCAAGATTTTTCCTCTTCCCCCTGTTGCATTTATCAATCCTTCAATATTAATTTGAGCTAAATTAGCATAAAACTTAATTAAATCTCGATATAATTTGGTATTTTTTTTAAAATTTCGACTAAAGGCAACGATTCCCATGCTTTTCCAAACTTTATCAAAAATGCCATCAACCATTAAAACAGGAAAAATATAAGGCGAGATTTTTTCATAAAAATTTATAGTCTTTTTAATTATTTCACTATTGTCTACTTCCTTTAAATTAGCACAGAGTTCATTTAGGAGGTCTAAATTATTTATGTATCCGCCTTCATAATACGAAGTTTTGCGTCTCGTTGACTGTCCATCTTCTTTTATCCTAACGATTTTTCCTGTCTTATCTTGCACTTTAACGCTTTTTACTTTAAAACTTAAGGGAAATGAGGCAAAAACAGAATCAAACTTTAAAGCATAAGGAATGTCGAAATAGAGGTTATTGAATAAACTCTCGCTATGATTGTTTAATATTTTTTCTTTATTTTGCGTGATAAATCCTTCTCTAATGTATTGAACGTGTGTAGGAACTCTATCTAGCTTTTTCCGCTCATTATCGTCGTAAACTGCTAAGTAACGCTCGCGCGAATTCATATACCTTATAATAATGAAATTTTACTATAAAATTGTTATTTAATGATAATTTTAAATTAAATAAAGAATAAAAAAAATAGGATAATAAAAAAGATTTTTTAAATATATTTTTCCTTAAACTCCTTTAACTTTGCTAATATTTCGTCTCTTAAAGAACCAATAACTAATTTATCTGTTTTGATATCTTTAGCAAACTGCATAAATTGATGTAGAACAGGCCCTGGGGGAAATTGGTCCCTCATATCTTCAATGAAAGCGCTTAAGACATTTCCGGTTATGGTTTGATCTATTTTCTTAAAAATATTTGAAAAAAGATCGTTAATAAGAGCACTTTTCTCTATACTAATTGAAGTAACAGAACCCTTAACAGTTTGAGCGGGGGGAGCCACTTGATTATCAGAGGCTTGAGTTAATTCAGAACCCTCACGACCTTGAACAATGATCTCTGGCTCATATCTTGGATAATCACCCTGTCCAGAACAACTGTAATTAAGACTTAATGATTCATTTCCCTTCAATTCAGCAATCTTGACTTGTAATTCAGATTCTTCCCCAATTTTCACTACATTATAATCATCGATGTTAATATTAGTTAAATCAAAACCTCTAGGGATTTTATCCTTGACAATAATATTTTCTAATTCTACATTTCCTTTATTTTGAATTCTAACACTGATGGAGAATTCTCCTTCAGACATTCCAGGTTTTATGCTTTTAAGCGTTTTCAGTTTACGCTTAACGTATTTCACTTTGATCTCTGGTTCTTTATCTGGAGATTTAGTAAATAAATTTCCTTCAACTGGGCTATTTATTTCTATTTTTACAGGAGTTTTATAAAGCATTTCTGTAGGTGGTCTTGGATTCCTTGCTTTAAGGGGGTATGAGATGATTAATTTAGCGTCTTGGATAAATTCGTTAGATAGATTGAAAAGTTCAATAATAATTTGGTGTTTTGAGTCTGGACTTTGGTCACTCGGTGCAAGCTCAAGTTTTTTAGTAAAATCAGTTCGAGAGCTAATATCTATATTTCCTAGCATAACTTTTACTTGATTTATTAATGGTGGTACAAAATCTTGGGGAATTTCATCTAGAATGTTAATTGCTCCTATAATTGAAGTACCATTATTAACAATTATATTTTCTATTACCATGTCTGTATTCGCGTAGGCATCAACCTCGGGAGGGTTAATAGATTTATTTATACTAGCTCTTAAAACGGGGTAAACGGTGGACTCTTTATTAATTTCACCAACAACTCTAGTAAGCGCCACAAATAACGGTGTAAATTCGATCGAGGAACTTAATTCAGGAACATCCTTAGATTCAACTTGAAAATCAAAATCCCACGATTGTTCAGGATTAAGTAATCGATTAGGGGCTTGAGATACGACATTTTCGGTTCCCGTAGTAATTTTATGTAACACCTTAACGTTTTCTATTCTTACTTGAAACTCTGACTCGTTAATAAATTCAACACTACAATCCCACATTCCCGGTTGAGAACCCTCATCTCTATCAATTCCAGACATCGAATCAGTGAGCCCTCGAACTTCCGGATTAATCATTGTTAGTTTATAATTATTGATTAAGTAAGTAATATCTAATGTTCCTAAGGCTTTTACATCGCTATCTTTTATATTTACTGTGCAAGTTAATTCTAACTCAGCTCTTTGTTGTCCATCTAACGAAACAATATCCCAACTCAAAAATCTTAATTCAGACTCTTCAATTATACCAGCAACACCGATATTAGGATTAAGAATTTCAATTTCTTGGAAGAACGAGGGTATTTCTCTTTTCACTTTAATGTTTGATATAGGTATATCTAAGGGATTTGTTAATACTAACTTTAATTTACATTTATTGTCAGTTTCAAACAAAAATGCGTTATTTACTTTATCTGAAATTGACATAGTAGTATCAAAAATATCGACAACTTTAAGTGAAGGTTCTTTTAAATTTTGAACTTCGTATTCGCTTTTATATTCTTGAGTAGCGTTTAAAATCCCCACATCCAATTCTCTCGAACTAATTGTTGTGTTAACAATTTCTTTTAAATCGCATCCTAAATTCCATAGCCGACTTTTCTGGGAAGGGTTCTTTATTAAAATTTTTCCGTTTCCTTTAATTTCTTTTTGGTTTAATTGACCATCTAAAAGAGTTTTTTCATTTTCTGTAATATCAACGATTATTAAATCAGACATTTTCTCTGCTTCCTTACCTTTTATTGTTTTATTGACAAATTTTTAACAATAAAAAAATAAAGTTCAAAAATATAAATTTTAGTAAATAAAGAATTTTAAATTAAAATTAGGATTATTTAATTAACTTGAAAAATCAAAATAATTTTTACTTTTGGCAAATTATCGCGCAATTTAACTTTTTAATGAAATCTGCCATTGAAGGACCTAATTGTATAGATCCTCGAATTTGTAGGGGTGATTGTTGTTCTATCAAAATTGATGTACCAAAAATTCTAGCTGAAGAATATATTAAAAGAGGTTATGCCAGTAGTAGAGATTTCATTAGAAGCAATATATTTACTTTTCAGTTAAGGTTTAATGAAAAAACAGGAAAATGTTTTTTATTTGATAAAGAAATAAATGGATGTTTGATTCACAAATCTGGAATTAAACCTCCCCAATGTTGGATTTATCCTACAGGATTCTCAAATCCGGATAATAATGAAATTAGTTGTAAGAAAAGCTCTGGATGGAAAATAATTAATATTGCAAAGGCAAAAGAAGCCGAAAAGCTTTTGCAAAAATATATTTTTCTATGTCATATTGAAGCTAAAAAAGAATTTAGATTAATTAGAGAGAGATTTGGTTATAAAGATAGTAGAAATTCAAAATTGAAGCTTAAAATTTTAAAAAAAGAGCTTATGAGTATTGCTCCAAGTCATTTAGGAGGGTTTAAAGATTTATGGGACCGAATTAGCGTCTTATCCGCTGAGGGTATATCTCTACAAATGAAAAAATTTTGTTTTCTCTATAATGAGAACTGCAAGCACCTCGTGGATAATTTTCTAGATTGTACTATTATTTGTGAGGTTGTAGCTGATAAATTGATTGAATTTTTAATAGAAAATCTTTATCCGTATATTAAAGAGAAATCTCAAGATATTTACGGTGAATATCCTCTATTCAAATTGTTTGCGGAAAAAAATTTATTTTTTTGATTTTATAAGGAATTTTTAACACACTAGGTGTAATGAAATTGCAAAAGGTAAGAAATACACGGTAGTAAAGTTAAATCCTGGAATAGCATCAATTAATTTTTAATTTATCATTCATTCATAAAATTAACCGAATTATCTAAATATATAATAAACAATAGTTTTATTTGTTATAAGTATAGGAAAAGCTTATAATTGATAACATTTTAGAATATTTCTTTTTTTTAGGTAATTAGACCATGTTTGAAAGTATACCCAAAGAAATCATTGGAATTGCTTATGCATCAGAATGGGATCACATAAAACAATTTACAAAAGCTCTACTAAATATGACCCTTGATTCAGAAGAAGAATATTCCTTAATTGCTCTCAATGCTATTATTAATAATAAAAGGTATGAAGAATATTATGTTCAAATTAAATCTAAAGCTCAAATTAAATTATTATCTTCCATCACTGATTTTGAAAAAATCTCTCTTTATCAATACTCTGAATATAAAAGAAATATTATCAATATCTCCAAAGATAAGAATGTAATCGTCTTTACTGCTCAATATATGGGTCCTGAGATTGATCATACTAATTATTTCGATTTTGCCATTTATTTAGATAGTTTTGATCTTCCATATTTTAGTGATAATAAAGGAAATGTCTTTGAATGTCACGAAATAATAGAAATTATACATAGATTCAAACCAAAAGCACCCAAAAAAGTAATAAAACCAGAACCCCCTAAAAAACTAAATACATTCAAACCAGAAGTTGAAACTTATGAGAGAATAACTAAGAAAAATGCCATATGGAGTGGGAGTGAAACGAAAACATTTCAAAAATGGAAATTAAAAATAAATAAAGAATTTCGGGAGAAGACAGGTGGTTTTCCGTACTATAAGGGAAAAATTACTCAGAAATATGATTTATACTTAAATAATCTTATTAAGAAGCATGTTTCTAAAAAAGCTCCACCTAAAAAGCCTAAAGTCAAAAGATCTACAGTTAGAAGACCTATTGCTAAAGACCCTGTAGATAAAAAGGAGCCAACTATTAAAAACTTAACACCATTAAATTTGGAAGCTAAAATTTATGCAAAATTGACAGGGAAGAATCCTATATATGGTGGAAGAATAACTAAGGCTTTTGAAAATTGGAAATTAAAAATAAATAAAGAATTTCAACAAAAAGTAGGTGGGAAGCCTTATTATAAAGGAGCTCTTACCCAAAAGTATAAAATATATTTAAGTTCTCTTTAAAATGAAAGAAAAAAGAAACCCGATAAAATATCAGAACTTTTATCCTTTATTTAAATTGTTTAACCACAGCAAATTATTCTCTGTTTAATAATATTGTGTTATTAAGGAATTTTGTCGGATACCTAAATAGTTATTAGTCTTACTACATATTGAATATTCTGAAGATAATATCTACATATTACTTATTTTTAAGATTATTATTTATATCTGTTTAAATAAGATTTATATATTACATTGAAATATATTTAATAAAAACTTATTGTGATTTAATGTCATTTGGAGATAAACCCTTATCTGAATTAACCGAGAAAGTTTTTTCTGAGAAATATGAATTTATTAATGGGCCGCAAAAATTTAAAGGGCTATCCGGTAAATACTGGACGTTTAACGCGGTTATTAATAACGGGAAGCATGGTAGATATGGCGTATTTATTCGAGATTGGAAAAGAGAAATATCTATTACACAATTAAGACAACTACATAAAGCATGCGTTGATATCCCCGATATAGAAGGGGGAATTATGATTTGTAATATTGCCACAGATTTTTCGCGTGATTATAGTACTCAATTTGGAATTCAGCTTCTATCAAGAGGGCATTTAGTCTCCAAATTGAGGAATAGAGAGTTCCAATTTTAAAATTTTTTTAGTTCTATTAGGCACATTCTCAAGAATTCAACATTCTCAAGAAAGTAAATTTATTTAATTCTCATTCTATTTACTTTAGTGTATTATATTAATTAATTATTAAATGTACAAAGTGGAATATTTTGCTTACAAATAGAGTAAAAGGCGTTGAATATGCGATTAGAGAAATAGCTGCTGTTGCCCATGAAGTAGCTAAAAGTGGTAAAAAAGTTTATCATTTAAATATTGGAGATCCCGTTGCCTACGACTTTCCTACTCCAGAATTTATTTCAGAGGCTTTATTTAAAGCTAGTCGCGAGGGTAAAAATAATTACGTCAATTCATTAGGTGTTATTGAGCTACGAGAAGAAATTAGTAGAATTCTTAATGAAAAGCAAAACCTCAAAATTGGAATCGATGATATTCTGGTTACTTCAGGAGTTACTGAAGGAATTTATTTCATTGTAGCGGGATTAATCGAAAATGGTAAAGAATTACTTATACCAGGTCCATCGTATCCATTATATATTAATTATGCTAAATTTTTTGATGGAAAACCAGTTGAATATGCGCTTAACGAGGAGGAAGATTGGGAGCCTAACATTGAAGATTTGAGGAAAAAAATTACTAATAAAACTCAAGCAATATTAATAAACTCTCCAAATAATCCAACTGGGTCCATGTACGGAGAGAAAAAAATTAAGGAAATAATAGATTTAGCTGGAGAATATGATTTACCTATTTTATCTGATGAAATTTACGATCAAATTACATATGATAAGCCGTATGTCTGTCCCGCCACCTTAACCAAAGATGTTCCCATTATTGGCTTAAATGGTTTTTCAAAAACGCATTTAGTAACTGGGTGGAGGCTCGGATATCTTTATTACCACGATCCTGAAAACAAACTCGACGAATTAAAGAATGGCATAGCAAAAATGGCGAGAGCGCGTCTATCTGCTAATTCTGTTGCTCAGTTCGCGGCAATAGAGATTTTAAGAACTTCAAGCAATCACACCGTAGAAATGGTACAAAAATTAAAAGAACGACGGGATTACTCGTACAATAGATTACGAAAAATTGAGGGAGTTAGTTGCGTTAAACCTAATGGTGCGTTTTACCTCTTCCCAAAATTAGATCTTAAAGAATTAGGAAGATGGAAAGACGATAAGGAGTTAGTAGTGGACTTGCTTAAAGAGACTGGGGTCTGCACCGTTTATGGTTCTGGTTTTGGAGATTATGGAAAAGGTCATATGCGAATAACTTTTTTACCAAAAGTGGAAATCCTTGAAAAAGTATATAACCTAATTGAAGAATACTTAAAGTAAAGATTAAATCTAATAAAATTTTAAATTTTTCAATATCTTTTATTAATTTCATATTAGCCACTTAACATCCATTCTAAAAACTATTAAATTTTAAAAGTCCTTGAAGTTTAAAAATGGTGAAGGCTAATAATTTTAAAAGAACAAATAATCTCTTAGCCAAGGATTAATACAATTTTTTATTTATATTGATAAAATAATTAATATATTAATTAAAAATGAAATGTAATGGTTTTATGCTATGATTAAATTTTTTAAAGATTGAATATCTTTAAATCTTTAAAGTTTAGTCAAAGAAAAATTAAAAGGATTATAAGATATGAAAACTGAAGATATCCAGAAAATTAAGAACCTGTTAAATTTAGTAAATTTTGGTAAACCTAGAGAATCAATTAGAGAATTTGAAGGTAAAGAAATTGAAGCGATTCAATTTGAATTACCTAAAATCATAGGAGAAGAATTACCATTAGTATCTATTGATGGTTCTTATAGTATTTTATTTTCCTTTTTAGGTGCAGACACATGGATTGCATTATTTCGAATTGTGGTTACAGAGTATAAAATCCAAGTAAAAAATGGTAAAATATATTATTTAATTAATGCACCCCCAAAGACATTTGATCACCTTAATTTATTAAGTTTCAACGAGTTTATATTGGACTCTCAACCAGAAGTCTTCTCTAAAGCGGCAGAGATTGCTACAGCGTTCCAAGAAAGAAACCCTTCTTTATTTGCTAGCAATATAATGAGTTATTTGGAAGATATAACATTAGAAAAAATTTCGGAAACTTATAATAATTGTATTTTACTTAAAGACGGAGCTTTACTTACATATAAAGCGCTTGAAAGAGAGCCAATTTATAAAAGCATAATATTAAATTGCAGGATGAACGATATTTTATTAGCCGGTATCTCTAAATCAACATCAACTCATTTCTTTAGAGATAATTACACTGATGATTTTTTCTTAAAAAGATATTATGATAAAAAATATTCAAACTTAACCTATATCAAGATTCCAGATACATTTATAGAAAGACAAACAAAATTTGATGCTTGGGGTAAAATACATTTTGCTAAATTGCATAAAGAAGCATATAAGTGGTTTAGAGTAGATATAGGTAATGATGGAGGTAATATTGATAAATTATTTTCATCGATTGCAGCATATTCTATGGTTAAATTAGTGCCTGGTTATCCAATAGGTCTTATTGAAGCTCATAAAATTGCTAAAAGTGTAAGGGATTTTAAAGATTCTTACGAATTAGAACTTATTAGGGTGCTAAAAGATATGGGGCTTAGTGCCAATGATATTTTGGAAGGTGCGGTAGATTTAGGAGGAAAAGAGTTAAGCTCATTCCATGAAATTTTGGATCAATTATCAAGATAATTCAATTTTTCCTATATAAAAAAATAAAAAGGTCAAAATTAAATGTCAGAAAAAGGAAATAAAGAAATTGAAATAGAATTAGAAAATTTAGAAAAACCAGTACAGATCGGTAAAATTGGAGAAGTGTGTTATGCAGACACAGGACCACCTGATAGCGTAATAACTTTAAAAATACAACATCGACCCGATAGTTTAAGATTAGGGCAACCATTAGTTATTGAAACTGATAATCTTATATATTATACCTTAATAAATCGTTTATATTTCAGTACTCGAAATTCTATTGCGGAGAGATTTGCAAACTCTCCGTTTATTGATTTGCTTCCCCCAAGCCAAATAGAGGGTGTAAGAGGGAAAGAATTTTACGGTCTTGCTGATTTAAGTTGTCTTAGAATATTACCTAAAAAAAGTTTAGAAGAAATAGAATTTCAAGAGCTCATACGGGGATTTGATACGATTCCTCCGATATTTTCGAATGGGCGTGAAGTAACAAAAGAAGAGATTGATCTAATCTATAAAACTTCAGAATATTCTGATTCAATTGGTACATTAAGAGGTTTTGAACATGAAGTTCCTATTGATTTTGCTCAGTTGGTAAAGAAACCATACGGACTATTTGGAAGAACTGGAATTGGAAAATCCATTTTGAATAAAATAATATGTCTTTTTATTTTGAAGCATCAAATCTCTCAATTAATCTTATTTGATATGCAAGGTGAATATGGATTAGTTTCCCGCGCAGACAAAACAAAAGGGTTAGCATGGTATTATCGAGAGAAAATACAAATTTATCGTCTTGGTGAATTGGATAAGAAACGTACAACGACTGATGGGGCAGAGCAATTTTTCATATATAAGGATAGCATAACTTCAGGGGATATTATCGCTAGCACCCAGACATTAAATGAACCGAGTATTAATGTATTAATGTATATTGAAGGTTATATAAAGAATAATCCTGAAGAATTTAAGGATTTATTTGATGCAATTGATAAGATTGATGCTGGAGAACACAATCAGATCAATTCCTTCTCTTTGGGTGCTTTAAGAAACAGAATTATCCGATTTAAAAGGTATGACTTTTTAAAAGAACGTGGTGAGAGTAAAAGGGAAGATAGTTTAGAAAATATTTTTATCAGATTACTTGAGGGAAAGTCGATCGTAGTTGATTTTGGAAAATACGGAACTAATACTCATCTATATATGTTCATAGCAAATATGATTACTCGTAGATTATATAACATGTATTCTCAAAAAGAAGACGACACGAAATTACCTCCTTTAATAGTAGTCGTAGAAGAAGCTCATAAATTCTTAAAATCAGGAGTGATCCAGCATACTATATTCGGTCGAATTGCTCGGGAAATGAGGAAGTTTCAATTAACTTTAGCATTTGTCGACCAGAGGCCTTCTCAAATTGATGAAGAGGTATATTCACAAATAGCAAATACATTTGTAATGCATATGATTGACGACAAGGATATTAAACGGGTTGTTAAAACATTCCCTGATTCAAAGAAATGGCGCGGAATTATCTCAGGGCTACAAAAGAAACAATGTCTTATCCGAGGAGACGCTGTCGCAGTCCCTACTATTATCGATGTCTTTGACTATAAAAACGAAAAAGAACTAAAAGAGAAGTTAGGGATTGGAAAACCTCTTGCAGAAACGCTTAAAGCTCTGGAAAAAGCTGATTTAACTAAATTAGAAGAGAATTAATGAATTCAGTTTTTCCTTAAAATAGTAATATTGAAGATAAAAACAGGTGAAGGGATCATTACAAAGATATTTTTCATAGGGGATACTCATTTTGGAAAACCGTATTCTTATCGCAAAAATTATGAGTTAAGTATTTCAGAAAGAAATTTTGATGTAATTAACAATTGCGAAAAAATTGTTAATGCAGCTATAGAAGAAAAAGCAGATTATGTGATCTTTCTAGGAGATTTATACGAAAGGCAGATGATTTCTCCTACTATCAGAAAAATCGTGCGTGAAAAAATCTTCATACCTTTAAATGAACACCAGATAAAAACAATTATTATTGGCGGTAATCACGATTCTATAAGGAATCCTAAGAGAGGGGCGGATGTTCAAGAATTAGCAAACTTTTCTAATGTTAACGTGTACACAGGTCTAAAACATCTAATAATTGAAATTAATGAGAAGAAGGCTGGCATTATTTTTCTACCCTATATCCATTTTGATGTTTTAGTAAAGATGGCTAAAAATGAGGGCTTTATAGAAAAAGAAATTCTTGAAAATCAGAATAATTACATAATTGCTCAACACATTTTTCAAAATTATATTGCACAGATATGCAAGACTAAACTAAAAGATTGTCAAAAAAGAATTCTAATTGGACATTATTATTTGGATGGGGCCAAAATTCGAGAAACGAATAATCCTAGAACGATTTACGGGGAATTTCGATTTAATAAACAAATGATTCAAAAAGATAAATTTGATCTCGTTATTTTTGGACATGTACATTTAAAACAAAAAATGTGGAACGACGATCGAATTATAATTCCAGGGTCAATTGATAGGCTTGATATGGGGGAAAGAGATTCAAAAAAGTTTTACTGCGTTTATGATATTGAGAACGACGATTTAGAATTTAGAGAAATAGAATGTAGAAATCTTATAAAACTAAATATAGAAATTCCAAATGATACAGAAGATCTAAATCGATTTATTTTAGAAGCTCTACCAGAAAAAGAAAGCGTTAAAGAATCCATATGTGAAATCGCAATTTATTGTTCTAAAGGAATGGAAGTAAAAATTAATAAAAATCAGCTACAACAGTATTTTAAAGATTCTTTTTATACTAATTTGAACTATAAAGAAAAAATTGGTCTTGAGCTTCAAAAGCTTCGGAAGGTTAATTTAGATCCAAGAAGCTTATTTAAAGATTTTCTCGAGCAGAAATATTCAACTCATAAATATTACGGAGAACTGAAAAGTATTGGTTTAGAATTACTTGCAAAGGAGATTTCCTTAGTTGATTTAACTACTAAAGGTTCTTTATCAATAAGATCTATTGATATGCAAAATTTTATTAACTACGGAAAAGGACCAAATAAAATTGTTTTTGAAGATGGTTTATATGTTATAAAAGGTCCTACAGGTTCAGGAAAGTCTTCAATATTAGATGCTATTACATTTGCTCTTTTTAAAAGAAATTCTCGTAGAGATGTAGGACTTACTCTTGATGAAATATTATACGATAAAGGATACGTAAATCTTGAACTTTTAATTGGAGATCAACTATTAGTTGTAAAAAGAAGGCAAACTTCGCCTAAACTAGAGCTAAAATTTGAGAATGAGCCATTATATACTGGTCTGAAAATTCCAGAAAAAGAGGAAAAATTAGAGGGGATTATAGGTTACGATTACGAAGGATTCACATCTTCCTTTTTTATAAGACAGCAAGAATTACAGATATTTTCATCTCTTGACTCTTCTAAAAGACATAAGAGGCTTATAAAATTGTTTAAGTTGAAGATTTTTCAAGAGGTTGAGAAAAATTTAAAAACTGTAATAATGGATCTCGTAGAGAATCAAAAGTTTTTTGAAGGAAAGACTGACGAATTAGGAGTATTAATTGAAGAATTGCCTCAGTATATAAAAAATTTAAAACTAAAAAATGAAGAAGTTCTGCAACAAGAAAAAGAAAAAACAATTATTTCAAAAGAAGTGCAAAAATTAAAAGAAGAAACGGAAAGATTGCAAATTGAAGCTTTTAACTACTCTAATACTAAGAAATCTATCGATGAGTTAGAGATTGATGTTGGTAAGAATGAGGAAGAACTTAAAATGTCTAAAATCCAGCAAAATAAATTCGAAAATCTCCAAAAAAAGTTAGAAAAATTTCACGATATTAGAAACGAGAAAGAAGATTTAGAAAAACGAAAAGAGATCGTTAATAAAAAAATACATGAGAAAGAGTTAATACAATCTGAAATAGAGAGTACTCAAAAAATGCTAGATCGTATAGAAAAGCAATATGATGAGCAATTAGAGATGTTGATTGATCAAATTCAAAAAAGGGAATCCCGACTTTCCGACTTAGATGTTGATATAAGTAAAGACGAAGCGTTTAATACTTTAAAAGAGGATGGTATGTTAACAGAAAGACTTTACAGGCTGCAAAAAATTGAACTACCTATGGCTAAAGAATATAAGGACGATAAACGCATAAAAGAATTTATCGCTACAGAAGAAAAAACTCAAATAGAATTGCAGGTAATTAGACCTAAACAAAAGAAAATAACAAAAGATGTTTTCATTGCAGATGAAATCAAGATAGATTACCGAATATTACAAGAAAAATTAAAAAAAATTGAGAAGAAAAAGACAGAGGAATTAGGAGAAGTAGAAAAAAAAGTTAAAAAATTAAATGCAAGTCTCGTTAAACAAAGATTAATCGAAAATTTTGAGGAGCAATTATCAATTATTACTAAAAAGTTAGAGGAGCTCAAAAGACAAGAAGAAGAGAGAGAAGAGTTAGAAAGAAGATTAAAAGAAATAAAGGATTATGCTCCCTTAATTAGAAAAAGCGAAAAAGATATTTTTAACCTGAAAGAGAAATTAGAAAAATTAGAGGAAGAGCTAAAAAGACTAAAACCTTCTTATGAAGAATATTTAGAAGTTGCACGAAAGTTTGAAAAAAAACAACAGGACTTAAATGAGATAAATGAATTATTACAAGGTTTGAAAGGGGAAATCGGATTTATTAAAAAAGAAATTAATCGAATAAAAGAATTCAAAATAAAGATCAAACAAATTCAGAAAGAAATAGAACAAGTTAAAAATAATATTGAAAAATATACAATTTTACGAAAGGATGTATTTCATCTTAATGGAGTTGCTAAGTTTGCTATAGAAAAAATACTTCCAGCTATCTCAATCAAAGCTTCAGAAATTCTAAGTGATCTTACAGAGGGAAAATATAATCAAATTATTTTCAAATCTTTAAGTGGAAAAAATATAGGGTTTGAAATATATGTATTTGATGGAGAACGAGAAAGGGAGGCATCCAGCTTTTCGGGAGGTGAAAAAACTCAAATTAATGCTGCCATAAGATTTGCTATAATGGAGCGAATAGCGGAAATTCCAGATACTACTGGGGCGGTTTTTCGAAAATCGGATACTTTATTTATTGATGAGGGAGATATTGGTACCTTAGATACAGAAACTTCAAGACAGAGATTCGTAGAAAAGATTTTTGAACTCAAATCATTATTTAAAAAAATTATCCTAATAACTCATTTAGATGATGTCGCAGAACAATTTCCAAATCGCATAATAATTGGATGGGATGAATTAGGCAAATCTAAAATATTTTAAATATTTTCTTCTTTTACAATTAGTTCCATCTCAACACATCTTATGGTTTTAAATATACTTAGTATCAAAGGAAGTAGAACTTAAAATTCTCGTTGCACCTATTTTTTTATTTTGGAAATCATAAGCACTGCAAGATTCGAGGGAGAGACTTCCCAAATTCTTTATTAATCTCTAATTCCGATTATAATGGAAAATAATCTAATATTCGTTAAAATCCTAATTTTTTAAATGTATTAACATAGACATCAATGAATAATAAAAAAAAGAAAAGTGGAAATTTATTATAATTTTGTTTATAAATCTCGTGCTTTAACGGTTTTTCTTCCATTTGCTTTAGCACGCCGAATGGCATTGTCAAGTATCTTTATTATTATGCCATTAAAGGTATCTCCATCAAGCACGCCTGAGCTTGTGTTACATTCGTTTGCTTTTATATACTCTCGAACTTTTGATTTTACATATAGGGGTTCTACCTTAGCCATTTTTTTTCTTCCTCTTCTTATAATTCTTATAAAGTATTAAAAAATCAGATTATAATTGATTTTTTATTAATATTAATTGTACCATTTGAGTTTTTAAATGTTTTGTCATCTCTTAATAATTTTCCAAATAATTCTCTAAATACTACATTATTTGAACCAGTATGGAACTTAAAAAAAAATGAAATCCTATTAACAATTCAAAACATTGCGATTGAACTAAGAGGGGTGAATTAAAAAAAAAAAAATAATTTTGTTTTTATTCAATTTTACGGCGTTTTTTAATTATTAAAGTCATTGCAATACCAATAACCATTACTATACCAATAAAGGAAGCAATTATGAACGGTCCAAATAAATTTTCAGCTTCTTCAACTGTTACAGTCACAATATCACTATTTGAATTCCCTGCCTTATCGTAAACTGTACAGGTATAGATATAAGTTCCAATAGATAACTCATCTATATCAATAATGATAATATTTCCATCCCATGAGTTATCCCTAACAATTGTTTCGTCTCTGGTTACTTCACAACGATCCGGATTAATATCATTAGAATTCCAGACAATCCTATTACCTGTAGATCCTTCCTTATATGATTTATCATTTGGTTGGTCTATTGATGGTATTGTTGCATCGATTATAATTAAATTAACGTCTGAATAAGGACCGCTATTTCCTGTATTATCGAAAGCTTGGATCCTCCAATACCATATACCGTCAGTGATAGGTGAAGTTGGTGAATAGCTTGTTAATAGAATTTGGCTATATATTATAAGATCCCCTGAAGAAAATGTATTGGACGAATCTAGCTGTAATGTATAGTTTAAAGCGTTATATGCTTCGCTCCATGTGAATGTAGGGTTACTTGTAGCGATGTATCTATTATTTTCTGGCGATATGAGAGTTGACTGCCCGGGAGGTGTATCAATATAAAGTATATTATAAGCTGAGAAAAATCCTACATCGTTCTTTGAATCTATTCCAGCAACTCTCCAATACCAAGTATTATCCTGTAAAAAGGGACTTGCTGTCCAGTAATTGTTATTAACCTTTTGATATCGATAATCAACAGAATTAAAAGTTGTAGAGGTATCCAATTGAATAATATAATCTGTAGCTTCTGGTATATCTTCCCACTCAAAATAGGGAGTGTTATCATTTGTATGGGTATGATTCAATGGTGATAATAAAATAGTTCCATTTAATAATGGTAAATATGCAATGCTTAAGGAATTTAATTGTGGCGTTCTATATAAGTGAGAAGTTGTTAATACAGCTTTCCATTTTAGTTGATTTCCTAGATATTCAAATGCATGAACGGAATTTGGAATAATTTGCTCCCAGTGGGTTCCGTTATCTGCGGAAATGTAATAAGTAATTCCTGTATCCGAGGGTAATTCTTCAGAAACTGTAAGTAATAGTTGTGTCAATAATACATTGGATGTTCCCGAATATATTGATGACGATTGACCAATAGCTATTGCTTCATATTGATCGATTAAATTGAAATCTGCGATGATATAATATCCTCTATAATCATACATAAACGAAAATCCATTTATTACGTCAATTGTATCGATCATTGAACTATGAGAAGGATCTGCACACGGAGATATATACCTATATTCAAATTGAGGATTTACGACATTAGAAACATCGTATATTTCAACTAATCCGTAATTATTGGGTGATGCAATTCTATTACCTCCTATATAGACAAAAGTATTATCGAAAGCGATACTCTGTGGGCCAGATACTCCAGTACTTGTGGAACTTACAAAAGCAGGAGCTGTAGGGGTAATAATATTTAAGATGTCTAAAGTATATTGTCCAGGTAAATATAAGTAATTGCCAGAAATAACTCCTGTGTCATAATAGGTCCCTGTATTATAAGTATACACATCTGATGGGCTCGTAGGGCTGCTTATATCAAAAATTATTACATTTCCAGTTAATAAATAAAGGTAATTGTCTTTAATTATCATTTTTTCCCCATAAAATCCACCACTCTCAAGCCAATCTCCGGCTTTAAAGGGGTTACTAGGATCAGCAATATTGATTACTATTAATTCATGTATCATATCCCAAATGTAAGCATATGCCCCCTTAATCTCAATAGTCGTTGCATATAAATCAGTAATACTCGAATGAGTCTGATAGTTATCACACGAGCCTAAAAGACTAGGATTGCTTTTATCTGAAATATCCAATATTATTA
The DNA here is from genome assembly GCA_005222975.1 of Promethearchaeota archaeon Loki_b31. Lineage (GTDB taxonomy): Archaea > Asgardarchaeota > Lokiarchaeia > Sigyniarchaeales > SOKP01 > SOKP01. Next base: position 10,015 of record NJBI01000001.1, on the reverse strand, counting down.
ATCCATGACGATAAGCTGCTATGTATGCATAGTTTCCAGATATAACGAAGTCATAACAACCATCTGAATACGCTGAAAGTAGAATTGGTTCGCTCGGATTACTAATATCATGGATTTCAAATCTATAATAATTAGCAGAGTATACTATATCTCCAGACATCTGAACTTTGCTTGATCTCCAATTACTTGGCGCTTCAAAAACATTAACAGTTAAATTTTTGTTCGGTAAATTCAGGGCTCCAGACCCCCATCCTGAAGAATTAGTAGCAAGATCATCCATATACGTCGTAGTAGTAAAGTCTTCTATATAATTATTTGAAAATGCTTCAACTTTGAACCATCTTTTATCTGAATGATATCCCGTTCCCAATGAGTCATTTCCAAACAATTGAATACTATGTAATCCATCATTAGGTGTTGGAATTGATGTATTTCCATAAATAGTTTTAGTTGATTGACCATCTAATGAATAACCTACCCAATCGAGCTTGGTATTATTAGTGAAACTAAGCAATAGTCCTTCATAAAAATTATCTCCAATATTGTAATTAATATCCCAAGAATATCCTACAGCATCAACATATATCTCATAATCTACCTCAATATTGGTGGTATATAACTGTATCTTACTAACTGAACTAATATCACTGTCTCTAAATCCATAATCTGCTGCTTCTAGATTCCCATCAATCCAACAATTGTAAGTATCAGTTGAGCAATCAAATTCAATACTGAAATGGTACCATTTATTATTTGAAATTGATTTTACGACCCTCCAAGTAGTAGAATCTTGACAATAAATATAATTATTTTCGATTCTCATCATCACGGCTCTTTCTGAAATGGATGCTAAGATCCTCATATAAAATGCTTTAGATGTATCATTTGTACTTACCCAGAATTCGACTGTTCCTGATACTTTATTGGAATCAAATTGATTGAGAAAAGAAACATAGCCAGAATTATCTATATCCCGTATTTTTGCAACATTCTTATGGGTTCCTACTTCTTCAACTATACGAACGGTACCTCCACTACGAATACTTAACCATTCAATTGGATCTGACCCTAGTGTCTCATTCTCAAAGCCATATGTTGCAGGATAATAACCTTGCATCCCTCCTATGTAAGTTTTATTTTCTGGAGTAATTATATTAATATATTGACTGCTAAGCCTTGGTAGATTTTTTTCTTGAATATCCGTTTCGAGTACGATATTTTCAATGAGAATATAAGGAAAAATGCTGTTAAGGCATAGTAGAAAAGCAACTCCTAAGTATAATATTCCTTTTTTTGTTTTAATTTTCATTGAATTTCACTTTTTTTTAAAATTTTTATTAAATTAAAAATTAAGATTTGCAGAATATAACTGCTTGTTGACTTATAAAATAATTTAGACTGAATTTTTACAATCACATTAAATTATCATTTTTATATCGATTTAATGAATAGGTTTGTTAACTTTTGATGCTTCGATAATTAGAAATTAAGAAAAAAGAAAAGATGAATTTAGTTTTTATTCAATTTTACGGCGTTTCTTAATTATTAAAGTTGTTGCTATGCCAATAAGTACTGCAATTCCAATGAAGGAAACGATAGCAACAATGATCACAAAGGGAATCTCCCCACCTTCTAATTCTGGCGATTTTATATGTTGCGCATAAATATCGTCGTTTTCACTTCTACCATCGTTCCATGTAATTATCGCACCTCCTGCTCCATCGCTGCATATCTGAGGATTAATTTGGTCATTATTTACTGTGCATATAGCTAAACCGTTGGATATCCACAAGACATTTCCTGCGGAATTAATAAGCTGAACATAAATATCTCGACCTGTTATATCGATATTTCTATTATCGTACCATGAAATTATCGCACCCCCCGATCCATCGCTACACAATTGAGGGACCCATTGGTCATTATTGGCAGTACATATAGCTACGCCATTGTTAGTCCACTGTATATTTCCAGAGGAATTTATAGACTGAGAGTAAATATTACGACCAGTGGATCCACTTCTACCATCGTACCATGTAATTATTGCACCTCCCGATCCATCGCTACATAATTGAGGAGCATATTGGTCACCATTTGCTGTACATATGGCTGTACCATTGATATTCCACTCGATACCTCCGGAAGAACTAACTTCTTGAACATAAATATCGTAATTAGATCCACTTCTATAGTCAAACCAAGTAATGATTGCACCACCTGCCCCATTACTGCATAATTGAGGAATTCTTTTGTCACCATTTGCTGTGCAGATAGCTGTGCCATTTACAGTCCACTTTAAATTTCCGGAGGAATCAATTCTCTGTGCGTAAATACCCGCACCCTTCCAGGTAATGATCGCACCTCCCGATCCATCGCTAAATATCTGAGGATTAATTTGGTCATTATTTACTGTGCATATAGCTGTACCATTGATATTCCACTCGATACCTCCGGAAGAACTAACTTCTTGAACATAAATATCGTAATTAGATCCACTTCTATAGTCAATCCAAGTAATGATTGCACCACCTGCCCCATTACTGCATAATTGAGACTCTAATTGGGATTCGCCTGCTGTGCAGATAGCTGTGCCATTTATAGTCCATTGTATATTACCTAAGTGATTAACTCTCTGCGCGTAAATGTCTGAGTATAATCCGCTTCTATAGTCGTACCATGTGATGATCGCACCCCCAGCTCCGTCGCTACATATTTCAGGTCTATATTGGCTATCACTTGCTGTACATATAACTACACCATCAGCGGTCCACTGTAAGTTTCCGGAGGAATCAATTCTCTGCGCGTAAATATCGTAATTCGATCCGCTTCTATAGTCCTGCCACGTGATGATCGCACCCCCAGCTCCATCGCTACAAATTTGAGGATTCCTTTGGCTATTGTTTGCCGTACTTATAGGCGTCCCGTCCGGTAACCAATCAATTCCAAAAGAATTCAGTGACATTTTTATTTCAGTTTTTGCTATTTCTTCGTCTGATTGTACTAATAAAAAAGGAAACTTATTAGTATAAGAACTTGTAATAATTTCTATTGGTAAAAGCAAAAATAATATCAATACTAAAACTTTTAATTTTTTTTTTCTCATCATTTTTCACTAAATTAAAATTTTTATTAAATCACAAAAAGATAAGATTTGTAAAACAAAACTATTTACTGACTTAAAAAAAGATTTAGACTGATTTTTTACAATCTTATAAATGAATTAGGGTTAAATGATATCATTTAACCTGCACTAAGCAGTGAGTAATTATTCAATTTGGATTAATTTTAAAATAAGAAAATTAAAAAAAAAAATTTGTATATTAATCTGATTCAGATAAAATTAATTTTTTAAGCAGTTCGGAGTTTTTTTTGGTAATAATTCAGAAACCACCCTCCTGATGGGCATAGCAAATGATTATAAGACTTAGGAGTATTGATGCTCCTATGGCATAAATAAAATATTGAGCGAAATAATTCCAAAAATTATCTCCGTAAAAACTTATTATCAATACCATATAGACTAACATTAAAAGTGAAGCTACCGGGGCAATCATATACCACCACTTCGACTTATCGCTCATTTTATATCTTGCTATTGAAAGTATTCCAGGGATCAGAAATGTAAAAATCCAAAAAACTATAAAATTAACTATGAAAGCAATTGCTATATCTGGTCGAATACTTAAAACTTGAAATATTATACCGAGGAACGTAATTAAAATATAAATCCCAATCGATATGGCTAAAATCCCTTTTATTCGTCCCACTATTATTCACCAACATTTTTTTAGATTCTTTAATAGAAAAGTGAAATTTAAAGAACTGTACCCAAGAGTTTAATTTTGATTTTTTATTTCACTTTTAATTCAAATTTTTAACAAATCATAAAAATATTTGATTTGTAAAACAAAACTGTTTACTATCTTAAAAAATGATTTAGACCGAATTTTTGCAATCGTATAAGCGATTCTAATATGTGATGTGGTTAGAACCAGATAAAATTGGGCATGGAGCATTTAAAGAAATGAAATCTAGGGTTATTAAATGTAAATACCTCGGATTTTTATAGAATTGTTAAAGTTTAAATATAATAATATCTCCTTTTATACATTGGAATTATAATTTGGGACAATCAACTATTCGTGAAAAAACATCTATTAAATTATACTGTATAGTTTTAGAAAGAAATGAACCAATATGTCAACCTAATTTCTATCGGATTAGAGCATCCAAGTGTAAAGCAAGTGATAGAAATTGCTGAGGAAATATTAGATGAAAATAAGATTTTAAATATTGATTCCTTATATTATCGTGCTAAAAAACGTTTAAAGATACCCCGAAAGGGTTTAAATGCTATCATTCAATTTTTAATCAATGATAAAATCTTAGTGAACCGGTCAAGATTTACAAGAAGAACCGTTTTGTCTAATTCTACGCGGAAAATAATCTATAATTTTATCCAAAGCAATATCGGTTCCCACTTTTCTCTTATTAAAAGAGTTGGAATTTCTAGTGATATAACAGGTAGCCCAGGCGAATTGATATGGCATTTAGATATGCTCATTAAATTCAATTATATTAAAAAGCTAACTTTAAAAAATTACACAATTTTTCTTCCAATTGAAATAGATGATGAAAGCGGTAAAATTTATTTCCTTATACAAGACGAATTATATAGGAAAATTCTTAACCACTTAATATCAACTGATTCTCAAGAACGCTCTCAAATTTATAAATCGTTAGGAGAAAACAGAGGCACTATCTACTATCGGATTCAAAATTTAATAGAATTCCAGATTTTAGAGTTATTAGCTGATAATAAGGTAAAACTCAATCCGAAAAAGAGAGATATTGTAATAGAGGTTTTAAGCGAGATTTCTAATATTCGTGAATTAGAATATTTCAAAAATAGTTAAATTAGATAAATAAATATTAATAAAAAAGGTATAGAATAATGGTTTTAAATTGGACACCTGAAGTAATAGTCGAAATTTTTACCAGCATAACAATCTTTGTAGCTGTCTTACTAACATACTTCGAACCCAGAACAAAGAAAATAAGATCGCTATTTTTTATTAGAATGGCTTTGATTTTTATGGTGTTATATTTTGTTTTCGATCTACTAGCAAACCTTTTCCTAAGCACGACTCTTGCTCGATTATATCCTATTATGTTATTCCCTACTTCAATGTTCTTTATAATTGGGATTAATTTTATGATTAAAGAAACTATTAATTCAATTATTTTAATATTAACATTTGGAGCGGGGGTTTTACTTTGTTATTTAGCGTTTCAACCAGATGCTGTTGGATTTGAATTTGAATGGGGATATTTAACTGTTAATCCAGTAGGCATGTTTGAAGTTTTAGAGGATTTTTTAGTATTCCTTCTTCTTATACCTGTTTTTTATTGGGGTTTAAAAACTTGGTTAAACGCCCCCTTTTTGATTAGAAAGGAAGCTCTTATATTTTTTATTGGTATCATAATAGCAACACCAATAACAGCAGGTGTTTTCATATTTTATTATTGGGATCCTAGTTTTATTCTATATTCAGACATTACATTAAGTTTAGGAGTGTTTATTATGTGTATAGCTATATTTATGGAACCAAAACTTCTTTACATTTTACCATTTACTGTTTATAGAATTGTTGTAAAAGATAATGAGGGATATCCTTTATTTGATCACGACTGGTCTGAATCAGGCATAGATGAGCCAATTTTTACAGGATTTATTAATGCTGTACAAATTATGAGTGAAGAAGTTATGAAAATTGGTGGATTAGTGAATATTGATTTAACTGAAGGAATATTAATTTTAAATGAATCTGAATATATCACGGTTGGTTTGGTTGCCTCTAAATCATCGAGATTACTTAGGAATGCTTTAACTGGGTTTACAAAGGATTTTGAGGTTACATTTCAGAGAAATCTCAAAAAATCAATTAGAGATAAAAAAGAATATGCAACTGCTTATAGTTTAATTGAAAAGTACTTCTCTAATTTCCCCAGTAAACTTATTAAAAGTAGGAAAGAGCCTTTTTTACTTATGACTAAATATAAGGAGCTTCCTTTCGCTTTAGAAAAAGAATTAAGGGACATAATTGGGGATGAAAGTAAGTTCCAAATGATTAAAGAAGAATTAATGAATTCTCCATATGGGGTGCTACCGACTTTTTTTAATCTTTATGACGAATTGAAAGATAAGCCGGATACGACATCAGAAGAAGAGAGTAAATAAATCCTAAAAAAATATTGATATAGTCTTATTCCTTTTACCAAACACAATATCGATTTTAGACTCAAATACTATTGTAAAAATTCAGTCTAATATATTTTATAAATTTTATACTCAATTATATAATTAATATTTAACTTAAATAAATTAATAATAAAAGCTAGAGGTGTTTTTTTGAGGATTCCTAGTAGTTTAATAAAAAATCTTTTCTCAATAACAATTAAGGGTGCATTTATTGAACTATCATTTCATTTCAATTCGAGTAGTAAACGATTTGGAAAAATGCTATTTTTATATAAGTTAAGAGACTTTATTTACGGATGTAAAATTAAAATAAATAGAGATTTAATCTTTGATACAAACTTATATTCGGAGGATTTCCATGTTAAACTAGATGGTTCATTAATTCAAAATCAAGATTTAGAAAAAATTCTCAATATTAATTTACGGACAGCGGAAAACTTAGTCATTATCGTTCCGAATAAATTTAACATCACAAGTGGTAAGCACAAAATTACTCTTAATTCTGAAGTGCCAAAATTAAATGTTGTTTTTAAAACGGAAGTGCCAACCTCTACTGAGGAAATTGTATTTCCCCCTGAACAGAATGTTGAAAAAATTCTGCAAAAATCAGAGTCTTTAGCCTCTTATGAACAAGATGCTGAAGAATTTCAAAATAAAATTGTCAATATCGCATTTATAATAGTATTATTAATATATCTACCAGTTGTATTGCTTTTTTTTGGAATTTTTCTCTTCCTTTTGTTAGATCCTGGTGCTAGGGTAACAGATGCAGGTCTGGGGCCTGGTATAACACTAATATTTTTAATCGGCATAGGAATTTGCTTTCTTCCAAATTTTAAAAAAAGAATGAAAAGAAGTCTCTCATTAAGAAAAAAAAAATACAAAGGGTAGAATTAACTAGAGAAGCTTTAATGGAAGCGTTTGGAAGTATTGGTTACATTTTATTGACCACGGGGCTTATGACATTCACTCAAACAGCAACGGGTTCTTATGATGTTCATTTTAAAAGTCATGAAATAGGAAACTGGGACAAATTTTCAATGATTTTAATTTGAGAGGGTTATACAGTAGTAAAAAAAATGAAATCCTATTAACAATTCAAAACATTACGATTGAACTAAGAGGGGTAAATTAAGAAAAAAAAGATTTGTTTTGATTGTATTCTAGTAAAACTGAGTTCCCTTACTTATTGCGGAGGAGCAAGCACGATTTCAATGCTGGAAACATTATTAGTTTGTCCACTTTCTCCTTCGAGCTGCTCGGTACTGAGGGTAATTCCTTTGTATTCAGTTCCTTTTAAGAATCTATTTCTTAAAATCTCACATACATCAACCGCATGGGAAATAGCTCTACCTCTGGCCTTAACTGTGCAATCTTCTCCTTTATTGAGGATCATCATAGTGGCCATAACATAATTCATAGTTGGGCGTCTCCCTACAAAAACACTATTTTCCTCTTTTCGAGGCATTCGTTTTTTTACTTCCTTTACTTCCGTATTTTCTTCAGGCATTTTATTTTTTCACTTTTTTGTTTTGTATTTTTTGTATACTGTATCGTTGTTATCTCGTAATTTTTTTATTACGATTTTTAAACTATATTTTTTAAAATATTTTTCTTCATAAAAATTTTATTATCTTACTAATAATGTGATTTAATATTCTATACTCAAAGCAATTAAAGGTGTTTTAGCAATCTACTTCTCTAAAACATTTTTGAAGAAATTTTTGGAAAATTTTTTTAAAGAAATAAAAAAAAACATGAAGAATTATAAACCTTTCAATCTCACTCCAAGAAACATTAGAAACCATGCGAGAAAAACTAGTCCCATCCCAATCATACCCCATACTTCTGCGGAGCTGAATGTTCCAAGAGCCAAAGTAGGCAGTACATTGGTATATTCTAATAATAATTCACTTAATACAAACAATCCTCCTGCTAATACGAGAAATGAGAAAATTACAGTCCATTTTGTTGGTGGTGTCCAAGCCATTTATTATCACCTAATTTATTAAAACAAATTGTGTAATTAATATTTATTAATTATTGATATATAAAAGTTTAACATACATAAATTAAAAATAATATTTGATTTGATTTAATTTAATTAATTTTATTTGTTTTAGGGGGTTGCTTCTCAAAATCTTCTTGGTTTTTATCATTATTTTTCTTTCGATCTTCATCGTCACCTTGAAAAATATCCCGAATTATGCTTATTACGAGGAACGCTGATATTATGACTAGTAAAGGAATTAATAACCCATACTCTGTTAAAACAATCTTTACCCATCCAATATATGGTATCCCCCCTATTACTACCCCTATTATTCGAGACTCTGGGACAGGTATTTGATCAGGTAGTGAGTTAGCGTCCCCTTTTGTCCTGAAATACCATGTATCCCCTTCTAAATACTTATCAACGACACGATGAACAATAGGTTCTTCAGGAGCACCAGCCCATAATCCGCGAGCGTCAAATACTATAACATCTCCATTTTTATCTTCAGCTGTACCAATTTTTATATATTCAGGATTAGTACCCATTACGAATAATAAGTCTCCTTCGCGAATACTGGGCTCCATAGAACCAGAAACTACGATAACTATAGGAGCTTCAGTATTAAGAGCAACTTGTAAAACAAAATAGGCTAAAAAGGAGCCGAAGAACGCAATACATATCATTACAACAGCAATAATTATTTTTTTGTGAGATATGGGTTTTTTTTCTTTTTCTTTTGAGTTCTTCAAATTATTCGTATCCATCTTTTTAAAAATCTCCTTTCTCTTGTCTAAATAAATAAAGATGTTAATATATATTTTCTTCTTATGCTTATATGAGTTTCAAAATATCGAATCGAGTTATTATGTATGCTTTTTGATCTTTTTTATCTAGAAATAATTCTAGAGATAGTATTTTATAGAATAGCATCTTAAAATATTTGTATTAAACTAATTAAAACATAAAACATCTTAAAAACTCATAAGGTTGAGGCTTTACTACATGCTTTTAGAAGATCCGGTCTTAAAAGAATATATTATTGAGGACATTGTTAGAGAAGTTAATCAAAAAGGATTGAATATCGAAAAGATTTATGTAGAGAGTTTTATCGACAATTTTTTTGACGAATACGAACGATTACCAAAAAGGAGTGAAATTAACCCTATTGTTTCAAGTTATATTAAAATGATCGAAGATAGCGCACCAATAATTGAAATATCTCAAAATTCTGGTGAATCTGATTCAAAGACAAATGTGATTGAACCCGTTGTAAAAAGTTTTATCCAGAAAAAAAACTTAATTAACTCAATTAAAAGTGAAGGGCTTTTCTGTCGCACAGGAGAAATGCTAGTTATTCCAAAACCAGAGGGGCGCAGATTATGTCCAATATGCGACAACGAAAACTGGTACAAAATCCGTGAAACAATCGATCGGACAGATATTATTTGCGATTATCCTAAAATTTACGGAAAGAAATATACGTGTAGCGGTTGCGGAACGGTTTGGAAGGAAAAGTAAATTCTGCAAGATAATGTTACAAGTTTTAAGGATTAAGGTAAGTTGCGTTCCTTACCCTCAACAAAGCGCTCAATTTTGAGAAAAATCTGATTATATTTCATAAGTTTTATAACTAGTACATAATTCACTTAATTCGGTATATTAAGTATAATTTATTAAAAGTTCTTCAAATGAAGATACATATCTGGATATCACTTCCTTTTTAATAGACAAAAAATATCATAAAAATCACTCACTTA
>NJBI01000078.1 GCA_005222975.1 Promethearchaeota archaeon Loki_b31 | reverse complement strand
AAAGTTAATGATAGATGAAAGTAGTGGTATAGTTGCCGTTCTCTCTGAAGGTAAACTTATAGGAGTTGCAACCGATTGGGATGTAACAGCAGCAGTTTCCTCAAATAGTTGTGATGTTAAACTTGATAGAATTATGACTAAGGACGTTATTATAGCCTCTCCAGATTATACTATGCTAGACATTGTACGTGAATTAGAACAATATCAAATTTCTGCTATGCCAGTTGTTAAGGACGGAAAGGTTTTAGGAAAAGTAAGTTCAGATTTAATTACACAACGTTACGTCTTAAGTCTTTTACAAGATCACAGAATTTAGTAATATTTTAAGATTTTATATATTGTATCTCTCTGTGCTGGGCGTTTTCCTGCAGCTTTAATAATTTCAATTATTTCCTCTGGAGATAAGTACTCTCCAAATTCCGCACCTGCACTTTTTGAAATATTTTCTTCCATTAGTGTCCCAGAAAAATCGTTTACTCCATAATTAAGAGATACTTGAGCAAATTTTGGACCCAATTTAACCCATGAACATTGAATATTATCAATGTAATTGTTAAAAAATATTCTTGCTACGCAGAAGAGTTTCAAATCTGCCATTCCAAAACTTGGTTTTAAAGGGAAATCTGTTAGGGTCGATAGCATTGGTTTTTCCTTAACAAAGGGTAAAGCGACAAATTCAGTAAAACCTGAGTTCTCTTTTTGAATCTCCCTTAACACCTCAAGGTGTTTGATTCTGTCTCGTAAATCTTCGATATGTCCGTACATCATAGTTGACGTAGTAGGGATACTTAATTTATGAGCTGTACTTATCACATTAATCCATTGAGATGTTGATAATTTATTGGGGCATATGATTTTCCTAACATCATCAACTAAAATTTCAGCGGCAGTGCCGGGCATTGAATCTAATCCCGCTTTCTTTAATTCTTTTAATGTATTTTCAATAGAATTTCCATATAATTTTGACATATAAAATACTTCTTGAGGTGAAAAAGCGTGCGTATGCATGTTAGCATCGACATCTTTTACATTCTTCAAAATATTTAGGTAATAGTCAAAATCTAGTTCGGGATTTATTCCACCCTGGATGCAAACCTCTGTACAACCAGCAGTTTTAGCGTCCAAAACTTTTTTTCTAATTTCTTCATGAGTTTGTAAAAAACTTTCTTTATTCTTATTTGAAACACTAAAAGAGCAAAATTTACAATTCTGATAGCAAATATTTGTAAAATTTATATTTCGATTTATAATAAATGTTACAAGATTATTTTTCTTCTCAAAACAAATCTGATCAGCTATTTGTTGTAAAGCAAAAAATTCTTTCCCTGTAACTTTTAGTAGTTTAAGAGCTTCTTCTCGACTGATTTCTTCCGATTCTTCCGCTTTTTTGAGAATTTTTTTAATATCTGGTTTGATGTAATTATATATTTCAGACATTTTGATTAATATTATCTATCGTTTTTTTAATATTTTTGGGGCAGAATCCCTTTTTATTGATAAATTTATTATAAATTGGTAATCTCATTTCCAGTTTATACCCTTTTTTTCCACAAATCTTTTTTAAATAATCTATTTTAGGCCAAGTATGCTCCGGGTTGATATAATCCAAGGTAAAAGGGGAAATTCCTCCAAAATCATCAATACCCATCTCTATGGCTTCTGTCTCGTAATTTTGAATTAAATTGGGAGGTACTTGAATAGCAATCTCATTTTCAAATATTAATTTTGCGATTCCAGCAGTTTTGAGGGTTTCTTCAATAGTTATGGGGGTTCTTGGATTATATCGTATACCCTTTTTCTCTATAAAGTTTTGTATGATAACCTCTTGTATATGACCATATTGAAGATTGATTTCCTTAATTAAAAACAGATCTTTTATCCTATCTTCAAAACTCTCTCCAATTCCTAATAATAAACCAGTAGTGAAGGGAATTTTTAACTTTCCCGCATTTTCAATGTGTTCGATTCGGTTTTCGGGAATTTTACCAGGCGAGTTTACATGAACTCCACCGCTTTTAAAAAGACTTTTGCAAGTACTCTCTAACATTAAACCCATACTAGCGTTATAATCCTTTAAACTTTTTAATTGCTCAAATGTAAGCAAGCCAATGTTGGTATGAGGTAGAAAATTCATGTTTAATAGATTTTTGCTTAAATTCTTAACAAATTGTAAGAAATCGCCAAAATTCCTTTTTTCTAACTCTTTCTGAACTATTTGAAAACTATCTGGAAATTCACCTGACATTAATAAAGCTTCCTTGCATCCATATTGCGCCGCATTTTGAGTTATCAAATCGATTTTTTCATCTTCAATTAACACAACATTTTTTTCCCCTGTTTCTTTAGCGATCCTATGATTATAAAAACAATATCCGCATTGATTTTGACAATAATTAGAAAGGGAAAGGGTGAAATTCTTAGAATATGTTATAATTTTTTGCTCTTCTTTATCTAACTCATTTTTTATTTCATTAACTTTTTCTTTTAACTTTCTGATTGATAAAGATTTTAATTCTTTGACTTTTTTTATATCTTCCGTCATTTTCCTTTTTTATATTTTAGAATTACGTAATTATTTCTATGATCCACATCAGATAAGATAAATTTAGGGCTTTCAAGCATTTTTGAGAAACCCGCTCCCTCTACTAGGGTTATAGCATCTTTACCGCCAACGATCCAAGGGGCAATTGTTAACCTTATTTCGTCTACTAAATTATCTTTAATAAAACTCCAATTCAAATTGCCACCTCCCTCTAGTAGAATCTTTTTTATACCATTTTGATATAAAATTGGCATTAGTTTAACCACATCAACTCTGCTCCCTTTACCTGATTTTATAATCTTAATGTTTTTTAATTCGAAATCTTTTATTTTCTCCAAAGGAACATTTTCAGTTATACATATGATCGTGGGGTAAACTTCTGGTTTATATTTTATCACATTTGAATCAATTGGTATTGAAAGAGTACTATCTAACACAATTCGAAAATATCCGTTATGATCGTAATATTTAATATGAAGCTTTGGATTATCTTTTAAAATCGTCCCTTTACCAACCATAATTGCATCTACCTCTGTTCTTAGTTTATGTACGGCTTTCCAATCTTCTTCGTCAGAAATGTCTGGGTCTCCTATCTTAGAAGCGATTTTACCGTCAATTGTCATAGCCGCGCTCAAAATTACGTAAGGATGCTTATTTCCTTTCAAATACTACCTCGCCTTTAATATATGTTTTTCTGATATTTTCAGATTTTGATCTTTGGACAATAATAGGATAAATACTTTTGTGATCAATCTTATATGAATAATAGTTCGGGTCAGATAAATTTAGCAAAAAAAAATCAGCAAATTTTCCCTCTGAAATTGACCCAAATTCTTTTTCTAACCCAAAATTTTTAGCAGCATTAATGCTTACCATTTTCAACAAATCTTTTGAAGAAAGATTATTATTACTTTTATCAGGTGATAAAACACGAGAAATTCTATATAGGTAACGCATTTCTTCGAACAAATCAATCGTATTTACCATTACATTATCAGTCCCTAAACTTATAGGAATTTTTAAACTATTAATTTCGTTTATTGGTGGAAATCCAACTCCAAAATAACCGTTACATCGAGGACATAAAACTATAGAAATATTTCTACCCTTTATTCTCTCTAAATCTTCTCTTGTATAATGAGTACCATGTATAATTACATCGATTAAATCATCGTTTATTATTTCGTTAAAAAGTGGCTCGTCTCTCGAGAGTTCAGCATCGTGGCACGCTATAATTTTTTTTAAATATTCTTTTTTTAAACTACTTAATTTTTCTTTGTTTTTAGGAGAAAGATGCTTATAACTAGCAAATCCTAAGCCATCAGCATTTTTAAATACAGTTTCCACATCAACTAAATTATTATCCCTTCCTAAAATGAGTTTATTAATAGGAGAATTTTTTAAAGTTTCTTTTAAAAGATCTACACCTTTTAACCCGTTTTCTCGGAAGTCCACAAAGAATGTTATACCATTTGCTAGCATTTCTAAAACTGCTTTTTTTATCCCTTCAATTTTTATTTCGTTTGAGATTGTTCTTAACAATTTATGCTTTAATCCATTTGGAGGGGCGACAACATCGATTAAATCTTTATTAAACCCTTCCTCTTTCGCAAAACTATCGCCAATATGAATATGGGAATTAATTAGTCCTGGAACTAATAAAGTACTTCGTCCTTTCCTCGAGATATCAATATTATTCGTAATATTTTCGCAAGAAATTGTAATAATCTTTCCGTCTTTATCTACTTCTATTGAAATATTTTTTTTTAGCTCTAAATCGTCTCCAATTAGCCCATATTTACTATATATCGCAGTTTTAGGCATATTAAATTCAATTTTTATTTATTCCTATTTCAAGAAATAATATAATAGAAAATATATTATAAAAATTATAAAAATTGGTACATCATATAAATAACGAGCAAAAAAATTGGTGTTGATTTATTCATCAGTTTAAGAAAGATTTACAAGGCTCTGGTTCGATAGTTGATATTCCAATCGATAAAGTTGGGATCGTGGGAGTAGAAAAGAAAGTTGAGATTATTCATGAGAATAAACGGTTTTCTTTTTACCCAAAAATATCTGCCTTAATCTCTTTGCCAGCACAACAGCGTGGCATACATATGTCGCGAACCTCAGAAACTATTGAAGAAATAATAAATGAAGTAATTTTTAAACCCACTCCATCGGTTGAATTAGTTGGAGATAGGATTGCTAGAAAATTGTTAGAACGGCACCCGTATACCGAAAAGATTCATGTAAAATTAGAAGGAAAAATAATTGTACAAGGTAAAGACGAACAACAGAGAACCATCCAGAAAGCATATGAAATTAGCTCATTTGTAAAGGCAAAGAAGAAAGAACAAGAAAAAGTCGATTTTAGTTATTACATTGGAGCCAGTGCTGTTGGTATGACGGTTTGTCCCTGTGCTAAGGAAATGAGCCAAGAATATGCTGAGGAAATTATTAAAAATAGGCAAGATCTTAACCTTTCTGATGATGTGGTTAAAACTCTTCTTAATATCCTACCTTTTAGCTCTCATAATCAACGTTCAATTGGGACTATAATAGTTCAAATAAAAGATTTAAATAACAATAGGATAGATGTGTTAGATATCATTGATATTATTGAAGAATCGATGAGTGGAAAAATACAGTCTGTTCTGAAAAGACCTGAAGAAGCCAAACTTGTCAGAATTGCTCATTTAAAACCGCTGTTTTCTGAAGATGTAGTAAGAGAAATGGCAAAAAACTTTATTTTAAGAGATTTTCCCAATTTAGAAAATGATTTCAAAATTACTTTTAAAATTGAAAGCTTTGAATCTATTCATCCACATAACGTTTTTTCTGAGTTAAAAACTAGTGTGGGTGAGTTGAGAAAAATTATAAGAATGTCGTAATAATTTTTATTTGTCTATCTTTTCTTCTTCAAAAAATGTCTATAGATAATTAAATAATTTTTTACAGATACAATTCTAGGATTACGCCTAAAGCCTGATGGTATAACAGCACTACAACGTGAGCAGAGGTTTGAAGTTCGCATCCAATCTTTAAATTCATCAGCATGTGCGGGATATCTGCAATTTGGACATACAACTATTCCTCTACCTCTGTCTCCAGGAAGTTTTGGTAAATTAAAACAAAAGATACATTTAAAATCATCTACTGTAAGATATGATGCTCTTGGTTTATATTTATTTAGATCACGAACTTTTGAAGTTGGTTTAACACGAGTAGTACGTGTAGTATTTGTTGTTCTAGTCCTTGCCGTTTGTCTATGTGATGTAGGAGTTGTTCTTGACGATTGGGTTCTAGATCTTGTTGTACGTGTAGTTGTTCTAGTTGATGGAGATGTATTAGTTGTACGTGTTGTGTGTACTCTTTGTCTCTGGGTTGAAGGTGTGGTCAAATTATTGATCCTTCTAGTACGTTCAGCAATGTAATCCCGAGTTAATGTTGGTATTGATGAACCAGTACTAGTAAATCCAAAAACAATTAATATTAAAACTATAGCTATGAAAAGTAATAGGAGATTTAAGTCTAATAGAGTAAAATTATAAAAAGTTATCCAATAGGCAATAATAAGAATAAGAACTGAGAATGATAGAATATATCCCAACATTCTTGCTTTTACTGATTTTTTTCCAAAATAGATTACATTATATTTCTTAAAACAACGATATAAAGAATATAAACCATACATTATAAATGGAAAAGCAAAAATTAGACTCCAAAGACTAAAATATACGCCACCGATAAGACTCTCTCCCAATAGACCAGTAAAAGAACCCCATATGGAGTAAAAAATCCCGATAAATAATGGGAGAATCACAAAAAATGCAGTATTGTGTGGTGAATTAAACTCACGGTGGCGCTTGATATTTTCAAAAATCTTCATTGTAAATATTATCCATAATCCGATTAATAACCATGTAAAAAAAATAGTTGAAGAATATGAGATTAAACCATGAATTAAGCCAATTATTGGAAAAATAATAGCTATTATCCTTAACACTTTTTTTTTTACCATAGTTTAATTTTCACCTTAAAAACTATTCATTATTCTTCATCATATTCTAAATAAACTGGTTTTCCTTCAATAATAGGATTCATAAATTCTAAAATTTCTGGTAACATTCTTACATCTAAATACCCCTTAATATCAAATGGAATTGAAAACCATTTTTTTGTTTTAAAATTAGCACGATAAATTTCAAAACCTAAAGATTTCCCGTTAATCTGATATGGATCAATAACAAGCGCAATAGCTTTATCCCATAATTTTTGATATCTTGCTTGAGTTCCTAAGTCTTCTCGAGACATAAAACATCCATAAGAAGGATGAGAATGATACCATCCACAAATAACCAGATTATCTTTTTTAATCTCTTTGTAGGCTCTAACATAATTTTTATAATCTTTAATTTCAGCATATACTGCTGTACCATGCCCCATCGGATACGCATCTTCAACATGAAGAATTCCTTTTCTATTATCGTATTTTCCTGCAAGCAACCCTATTACTTCAACCCAATTCTCTCTTCGCATTTTAGAATGTGCATATTTTAATGAATGGCTAGCGATCTTAAGGATAGATTTTATAGTCAAAGATACTTCAACTTTATCATTTTTAGCTATAGTTTTTATTGGTTCCATAGGAATTGGC
Source organism: Promethearchaeota archaeon Loki_b31 (assembly GCA_005222975.1). Classification (GTDB taxonomy): domain Archaea; phylum Asgardarchaeota; class Lokiarchaeia; order Sigyniarchaeales; family SOKP01; genus SOKP01. Next base: position 6,013 of record NJBI01000078.1, on the reverse strand, counting down.
TCAAGTTTGGCTTTAATTTCTTTTGAATGTTCTAAAGGCCTTGCTTTAATAAGTTCAGTGGTTAATTCTTCCTGCAATTCTTCTAGTTGTAATTCGGTATATACTTCTTCAAGTAATTCCTTTTTAATTTTTTCCTTAATTTTCTGTTTTATTGCCTCTCTGAGTGCATTATCATCAATATTCATTATAAATTCACCATTTATCTTTTGCGTATTTCTTTACTAAATTTTTGACCTTTTTCTCAAAAAATTTCTGATCTTTCATCATTTCTATTGCAGCTTTCTTATTAAAAACATCAGTGGGATTAACATATTTACCACGGGTGTTTAACATTGCAATTATTGCTTGAACAACAGTAACTGCTGTTTTTGAAGGACTCCATCCCCCTTTTTTACCCGTTAAAGAAGGATCTACTAAAGCTAAACAAATATTTCTCTGTCCTTTGTATTCACTTGGTTTTGGCCAAAAATTTGGATGCCAAATTGGAGTATGCAATCTTACGAAAGGAGGTCGCTTAGGATACTGAGCCGGGAATCTCATTTCCAACTTAAACAATCCCCCTGCATAAACTGTACCTTTAGGACCTTTAATTGTGATTGCTAAATGATCAATACTCTTTTTTTTCGGATTAAATGGTTTTAATTGGATAATAGTACCTTCTTTAAGCAATTTTTTTAATCCCGCAAAATCTCGGGAAACACGACTGGTTCTTATACTCATTTTCTCAACCCTTTTTATTTTCTTTTATACTTTTTTTTTTAATAGATTTTTCTCAAAAATCATTTTTGATTTAATTTTTATTTTAATTTTAAAGTAACATAAATTTCTCCACCCTTTAACCCCACAACGGTCAGAAATTCGTAGTTTCTTAATCCATTTTCGATTACATTTTGCTCTAAATCTAAAACCATGATGTCATTGAAATCCTGTAAGGTAACAACTGGTTCAAATTCAGGTTCCAATTCAAATCCATTTTTTTGCAATGTTCTAATTATGTTCATACAGGGTGATTGAGCTTTCATTTTTATAGCAACACGCCTTACGTTTTTACCACATTGAGAACATTCCGGATTTCTCTTCTTTTCAATATGATACAGTTTCATTGTCATTCCATTAAATATAACATAACTTGAAATGGGTCGTCCTAAACTCTTATGACCTCTTTTCCAATGCAAGATTTTCACAACTTCATGTGATTCTAAAGCAGAAATAACAGCATTAATTGTAATGATCCCAGGATCATGACGATCAATAATTTTAACGATATCATCAGAAGTATATTCAGGTAGGAAATTATGCTTATTCACTAATTTATTTGCACCTTTTTGGATAAATTCAATATCCTTTATATTTTTTGGGTACGGATCTCTATCAAACTTTTCTTTAAAGGCCATATCTCCTTTAAAAACACAATGAATCCGTTTTCGGGGGATACCTACCACTGTACAGGCTGCCATTTCATCATTTTCAGCTACTGGTAATGGATTACATTCGTAACAAGCATTCCGATACGGAAAGATTGAATACATATGTCCATGATAACCATTTACACCTCCATCCACTAGTGGTTTTCTAAATCGTATACATTGCGCATTTAGGTTCAAACGGGCATTCATTGAATCAAGACCCCCAATAACAACATCTGCCGCACGATATAAAGCAGGATCTAGCCTTTCTAAGGATGTATGATACCCTTTTACAGTAATATTAGGGTTAATCTTGATTAGCTTATTAGCCGCTACAATAGCTTTTGGTTCTCCTAACTTTGCATCAACAAAAAGAATTTGGCGATTCAAATTGGAATGCTCAATAATGTCTAAATCAACAAGATCTAAATGGCCTACACCTAACATGGCTAGGTTTTTAGCAATTTCGCAACCTAACCCACCAATGCCTACAATTAACACTCTTGAGTCTTTTACCAAATTCTGAGACCATCCTTCCAAACGAAATTGGCGATCATATAAATTTCTCTCTTCCGCTGTCATTCCTTTAGCAAAAAAATCTGATTCCTTATCCAATATTATCACTATTAATATTAATTGAAAAAATAAAAAAATTGAAGGGCTTAATGCCCTTATATTAAACTTTATGAAAAGAAATATTTAAAAGTATCCAGCAGTACTCGCTGGGATCAAGAGAATGTCGTCGCCATCACTAACATTATAATCTTTTAATTGATTACCCTCATCCATGGTAACTCCTCCGGATGAGAGGTGAAATTCTTCAGGATCAAGTCCATATAAATTTCCTAATGTTTGTTTAATGTCACTTACATTATTACCGTCATTCACAGTTAATTTTTCCTTCTTTTCACCAGGACCAATAGTTGACATGAAATATAAAGTCAACTTTCTGCCTGTTGAGGGTGTTTTACTTGATGGGGTTTTAGATTTAACTGGTTCTAATTCCTCATCAAAATCGTTGTCAAAACTCATTCAAATCACTTTATCTATTTTTTAGATTTATTTTTTTTTAGAATTTAATAAATAGATAAAATCTATTTATTATAAAACGCATTGGAATGATTTTGAAGTTTTATTAATTTTAAAAAGTGAACGAAATAATATATTAAGTAGAGCCTAAGAACATATATTTATAAATTGAATGACGATTTATTAATATATATTGGTGAGAATACTGTTTAGAAAGAAGATTTGATTAATAAATTCAGACCATTTAACATAATAAAAATTTTAGCTTATGAGCTCTCCGGATAACCTTCAATCTATTGTTTGTGATTTAATAAGGGAATATTTAAAAAAGAAACCTTTCTTTTCAATAGAAGATATTGTTGTATTTATCAATAATAGAGTAAAATCTAACCCTTATCTAAATAAAAATAGTATTGAACTTATAATTAAAAATCTAATTAAAAAAAGAATTTTAATTCCTGGAACAAAATTAATGAAAAACAATATTATTGAACATCCCATAAGAAATGAAATTTATAATTTTATAAAGAAGAATCCATCAAATATTAATGAAATAATGAGAGCCATTAACATTGGAAGCAATCAAGCACTATGGCATTTATCCTGTTTAGAAAAATTTAGATTTACTAGATCAAAAAAAATTGATAATCAAAAAATAATCTTTGAATATGATTCAAATCCAGAATATGATATGTTATTTTTTTATTTAAAAAGAGATATCGTTCAAGAAATAATTGATTTTATGATTAAAGAAAATAAAACATTAAAGAGTACTGAAATCGCAACTGGATTAAAAAAGAATTACAATACTATAAAAAAGTATCTTGAAATATTAAAAAATCTGGATTTAATAACAATCGAAAAAGAAAATAAAAAGGTTTTTTTTAAAATCAATACAGAGAAATACTATAAGATAAGAGCATCAATTTTAGGTGGGTGAGCATCAAAATTTCAAACTTATTCCAATGGGATTTATATTTTGAATTATATATTAGAAATTAGAATAGAATTTATCATAAAAATCATGAGAAAGAATTATAGAATATTAAGTCTCATAACTCTTTATGTAGGGATTGTATTTACCTATTTGATTCTTATATTTTTACAAGTAGAAAATGTTCCAGTATATATCTTTCTAACAATTGGTAGTGTTGCTGTGCTATCCACAGGCACGATATACACCGTTGTTCAATCTAGTAGTACCCATATTGTAAAGATGAAAGGTAAAAAACCTTTTCCTAAACAAAAATCAGTTAAGAAAAAAACTAGTGCTCTACTCGAGGATTACTTTGATGCAATGCCTTTAATAGATAATTATGCGAATGCAATAGAATCATTTGAAGAAATAGAATCGATGGATGATTATATTTTTACTATTTTTAGTAAAGAGCAAATAGCTAAAATTGATCTTTTAGGATTATCAAAAATGGATAAAATCTTTTTTATCAGAGAGATGTTGTATTTTGATGATAGTGAGAGAAAACAGTTAATTGAAGATATGTTAGAAACCAAGAGCCTAACTGAGGAACAGGTGATATACAACCCACCATTGCATACTATTGGGATGGATGAGAAAATACGTGTTTATGTAAGGTCATTAGTCGAATCAGGTGAGAAAACTAAGATTCTCATTATTGATCCGTCTGAATTAGTAAGTATCATTAAAGAAAAAGTTGGAATATTATTTGATTATAATCTAGAAGATTTTCTATTATCATCTGGGGGGATTTTATTGAAAGAAACTCTTCTAATAGAAGATTATGCTATAGACGATGATAACGAAATTGCGCTAATTCCATCAAGAAAAAAAAAAAAATAGAAGTGAAAAAAGAAAATAATATTATTAAATTGTCTATATCTTTCCAATCTATTCAACCAGCAACGCTAGCTGGAATTAGTAATATATCATCTCCATCAGACAAATTATAATCACTTAACATCGAAATTTCATCCATAGTGACTCCCCCCGAAGATAAATGAAAGTCAGCAGGATCTAAAGCAAACAAATTTGCTACAGTTTCTTTAATATCTCCTACTTTATTTCCAGTATAGACCAGTAATTTTTGTTTTTTCTCACCAGGTCCTATGGTTGATAGAAAATACACTGAAATCTTTTTTCCTTCATGTGAGATTTTTTGATCTGGAGTTTTAACTGTAAAATCTTCCGTGGGGGACTTTGTAGAAGGCTCATCTAATTCTTCATCTAGGTCTTCGTCAAATTCCTCGTCAAATTCCTCGTTAAAATCTTCCTCAAAATCCATTAAATACACACCATTAGTTTAGAATTATAAATTTTATGTTTCTTTTTAAGAAATAATGGAAATGATAATATATAAATCGACAACAAAAATTGGCTTTAAAGTAATAAAAGTAAATTGCAAACACTTTAGAGTGAAAAATACTATATTATACTTAAAAATTTATATGAGTTTTTACAAATACCATGAATGATAAACCCATTCCTAAATACCAAATTCGAGAAAAAACACCTGAAGAGCAATTAGATGTTATTCCAGATGCGAAATTACTCAAAAAAATTAAGGAAGAAACAGCTAAATTGAACAAAGAGAAAAATGAATGGGAACAGGTTATTAAAAAAATTGAAGGATACCACGAAAATATTGAAGATTTAGAAAAGAAAAGAAAAGAAAAAGAACTTCAAGTGAGAGACCTACAAAATAAACGTGAAAAATTAAAAAATGAATTAGATGCTATGAGAAATGAAATAAAGCAAAGTAGAGATAATATAGCTTTAAGAGAAAGGGAATTAGATCAAAAAAATGCTAACTTAGAACGATATCAAGAGAAACTACATGGATTAAAAGATGAGATAAAGAATGAGAAAAAATATTTAGAAAAAGAAAAAGAAAGAGCAAAAGATAGAATTAAGGAAATTAAAACTAAAATACCCGGTATGGAACGGAGAGAAAATGCGTTAGAAAGAACTAATGAAAAGTTGGAAAACGCATTAATGGATTTGAGAAATGAAATTAAGAATTTAACGAGAGAAAGAGATAATCTAACCAAAGAAATCAATAGTTTGAGAAGAGAAAAAATAGATGAAAAAAATCGAATCGAGGATGAGAAAAGAAAATTAAAAGATGAAAAAGAAAAAGTTCGATATAAAAAAAAAGAGTTAAATCTTCAATCTCGTGAAGTTGAAAAAAAAAAAGAAGGATTGAACAAGTATAAAGAGAAAGTAGATCGTAATATAAGAGAATTAGAAAGAAAGAAAAAAGGGCAAGAAGCAAGATTAAAGGAATTAGATAGAAAAGTTCCTAAAGCAGAAGATACTTATTATTCTTTAGAACATAAAATTCGTAATTTAGAGAATAAGCTTAAAAAATTAAAAAATGAGTCTAAACAATTGGAAAAAGAAAAATCGATGATGCAGAATGAAAAGCAGGCAATTAGAAGAGAAAGAGAAAAATTAAAAAGTGATAAAGAGAGATTTCTTAGAGAAAAGCGAGATTTTGAAAAAGAGTTAAGAAAAATAAAAGAGATTCCAAAATATAAAATCAAATCAAAAACCACTTCAAAATATTAATTATTAAGTTTGGGATACCTATGAAAATTCA
>NJBI01000022.1 GCA_005222975.1 Promethearchaeota archaeon Loki_b31 | reverse complement strand
TTTAGAAAATATTTCAAAGTTTTTTACTATGGAACCAGGAGATATTATAGCAACTGGAACACCCGCAGGTATTGGACCAATCAAACCTGGAGATTTGATAGAAGCATCGATCGAAAAAATTGGTACCTTGACAAACAAAGTTGTATTAGAGAAGGAGTTGACTTAAATGGTAAAAATTGGCAATACTAATATAAATCCAACCAAAATTGTATGTCTAGGACGGAACTATTTGGATCATATTAGAGAAACAAATGCACCAATTCCTACGGAACCGGTATTTTTTGTTAAAACACTTAATACGCTAGTAACTGATAATAAACCAATTATTTATCCTAAAATTTTGTATGAAAGTCAAAGTTATAACCGAGTAGATCACGAAGTGGAACTAGCTTTTGTTATTTTCAAAATGTGTAAAAACATTTCGGTTGAAAATGCTTTCGATTACATCCAAGGATATACAATTTTCTTGGACTTAACTGCGAGAACCATGCAAATTAGCGATAGAAATATAAAATTACCTTGGTATAGAAGTAAAAATTTCGATACTTTTGGACCAATAGGACCAATAATTGTTCCAAACAGCGAAATTAACGACCCACATAACCTAACAATTCAATTAAAGATTAACGGGGAAACCAAACAATTTTCTAATACGAAACATATGTTGTTTAAAATTCCTCAAATTTTAGAATATTTATCGAAGTTCGTTACTTTGCAAAGAGGAGATATAATCGCAACGGGTACTCCAAGCGGAATAGGTCCAATACAACCGGGAGATATCCTGGAAGCGTCTATAGAGAAAATAGGTACCATTACCCATGAAGTTATTTTAGAACGGAAATAGCTAATTATTTTAGTCCTCAATTTAAATTTAAAATTCCTAAAGATACAAATTGTTGTTATTTATTGCTAAATTATGTAAATTTTCGAATTAAAAATAAATAGAATTATTTCTACCAGTTGCAACTCGTGTGTTGTAACTTTTTTCTTAAAATTAATAAAAATATTTTTCTTATCAATTAAATATTTATTATTATATGACTGAAGATATATCTGAAGAAGTAAAGAAAGAGATATTTAGATTAGTATGTATACCAGGAATAGAAATTGAAGATATTCCTGAAATAGTTAATAAGGATTATAATACTCAACTTGATTATGAAAAAGTTATGGAAATACTATCTAATGAATATTTGAAACATAATCTCGATTTTGGTCGTCGTTTATGCTGTAGGTTCTAAGTAAAACACAAAGACGTCATAGAGGCTTTTGTTTTTAAATTTAGATTAACAAAAACAGTTCTAATAAAAACATATCTAATTTTAAATCTTTTAATAGATCCATATTATTAAAAATATAGGTATAAACTCTTTCTTCACTAAAATACTTCAAACACAAATTTTTCCCTTTTACTTCCTTCAATGTTTTAACTACTTCGGTAAGAATTGATTTTAAAAATTTGATAACTATATCCTTTTCACTTTTAAGCAAACTAATATCTATTATGTTGAACCAATTCTCTTTTGAATAAGTAATATTTTCCAATTCAGGTTGGTTTTTAAATTTCTCTTGTTCTCTAAATTGCTTAAACACTTTTTCTATTTTCTGTAAAACTATGTTTTTTGATTTGTTATACATTTTATTTTCTAAGATACTTCTCAAAATAATAAAAATTTGTTGAAATACTCCTAAAATATCAAAAAAGTCCGCTACTTGATTTATTGATTCCACTTCCTCCCATTGGCCGTAATAATCTTCAATTACTTTAAGAAATGGTAAATATACATTCATATTTCCATTCCAACTATGTCCTTTTTTTATCCAAACTGGCTTAAATTCTTTTATAAAAGACTCTTTTATAACATTAAGTCTACCCATCAAAATCTCCGTTTTAGTACTTTTTATACCAGCAGCAACGAAAAGCAATTTGAATTTTGGTTCCAATATATATATCCACCTTAATCCACCCATTTCTATAGATTCCAGTGATTGGTGAAACTCTTCCATAGAGAAATGGTGAAAGGCCGTTAAAAATCCAGAAACAATATCCTCATCGGCGTCTGTTTTCAAAAATGATTTATATAACAATTTAATGCCCGAATCACTATTTAATATCCAAAGAATCATCTCTCAACCTTACCCTTTAATACTCTTAAAATTAGAATAGATTTAGTTCTATAATCATTCTATTTGTTTTCTCAATTAATGATATTATTAATTAGATAAATAAATACATGCCAACAAAAAATAATAATTTTCATATAATGCATTCAATGATCGCTGGTAGGGAGGGGAATTTAAAAAGAACAGACATCTCTAATATAACAAGACATAAATTAGAGAGAGACCTCAAGTCAATTCAAAAAATATTAGAATTTAATTCAATGCTTTTAGAAAAAGCTGTTATAACACTTAAGCCAGAACCAATACTTAAATTAAAAGGATGGTCAAAAGTAAATATGAAGAAAGCAATTGAAAGGTTAAAAGATCGAGAGTTTTCTTGGGCAAAAGATGTCGAGAAATTAGTCCCTACAGCTGGAGGTTATGAACATGAAAGGATTGAGGGTAGTGAATTGAAGAATATTATTCAAAAGATTATTTCTAAAAGAAAGAACTAATCTTAATATCATTAGAAAATTTTTTAATAAAATTTTTTAACTATTCTTCTTTTTCATTCTTACTAAGTTAAGCCTATATTTTTTCAAAACTTAGAACGTAAAGGATTACGGTTCCAATATATTTAAAAATATTGGAAATTTTGGTCTGAAGGCATGTAGTTTGTTCTATGTTTAAAAATAGGTTTTAAATTGTGAATTTAATTAAAAAAGTGAAAAATGTGAGTAAAGAAAGAGAAAAAACGCGCATAGTCGTACGAGCTTTGATTACAGGGGGAGCAGCTAGTGGGGGGCCGCCTATTGGGCCTGCTGTTGGACCCACAGGTATAAACATCAAGGACGTAGTGGACGCAGTTAACGAAAAAACCATGCTTTTTAAGGGTTTAACGGTACCCGTTAGAATCGAATGCGATCCCGAAACAAAACAGTTTGAGATATTCGTAGAGACGCCAAGTACAGCTTCACTACTTTTAAAAGAATTAGGCGCTGAAAAAGGGAGTTCAAATAGTTCTGAGGAAAAAATTGGAGATTTAACTCTTGAACAGGTAGTTAACGTTGTTAACGCTAAAAAAGACATCTTTTTAGATAAAACCTTCAAAACTGCTATAAAGACCGTAATAGGGACGGTTTTGTCAATTGGAGCCACAATAGAAGGTGAGGACCCGCGAGTAATTCAGAAAAAGATTGAGAATGGAGAATATGACGATATGATAAAGGGGGAGATCTAAAAAATGAAAGTTGATGACAAGCTATTAAAAAAATCGTTAGATGCTGCAATTGAACATTCGATTATTAAAAAGGAAGGCTTTAAAGATAAAGTCAGGAAATTTGACGAGTCAATTGACCTCATTATGAATTTGAAAGACATTAACCTCAAGGATCCTAAGCAGAGGATCGATAAGGAAATAATACTACCTAATAACATAATAACTAAAGGTAGACCCAACATATGCGTAATTGCGTCAGACGAGATACTTCTTGAAGCTAAGAATCTAGGACTTGAAACGATGGATAAAAACGGTTTAATCAAACTAAATAACGAAGAAAAAAAATATAAGAAAAAATTTGTTAAGAAATACAATTTCTTCGTAGTAGAAGACAAAATGATGCCAAATGTAGCTCGATATTTAGCGAGATTCCTTGGACCAATAGGTAAAATGCCAAAACCTTTCCCAAGTGGATATGGTATTATTTCCAATCCAAATGATTTAAACGTGGCAATTGAGAGATACTTAAAAGTTATTCGAATTCAATTAAAGAAGCAACCAAGTATTCAAGTTAAAGTAGGAAAAAAATCTATGGATAAGGATAAAATATTTGAAAACATGAAAGCTGTCGTTGAGTACATCGCTGATCAGATGCCTCATAAATATAACAATATTAAATCTATGTTTTTAAAAACTACAATGGGACATCCAATAAAAATTGATGAACAGTTTTTGAAGGGTATAGAGGTGTAAAAAAATGATCAGAAAAAAAGAAATACATCAATGGAAATTGGATGAAGTTGTTCATTTAGTTGATTTGTTTAAAAACCATAAAACCGTTGCTGTAATAGAAGTTGCGAGATTAAACGACAAGCAAATTCAAGAGATGCGAAAAATCTTAAGAGGGAAAGCAATAATAAGAATGTCAAAAAAGAAGCTTCAACTAAGAGCCGTAGAACAGTATAAACACGAGTCTAAAAAAGATAACTTAGATGAACTCGCTGAAAAAATTCCAGGACAATCCGCATTATGTTTTACCAACATAGATATCTTTGAATTAAAGAATATATTTAATGAAAATGAATGGATGGTCTCTGCTAAACCTAACGAGATAACACCAGTAGATATTTGGGTTACTGAGGGGGATACAGGATTGCCCACGGGACAAGTTATCAGTGAATTAAACATGACGCTCCGACTTCCAACTAAAATCCAGAACGACACGATTTGGGTTAGAGAAGATACGCGAACGCACTCAGCTGGAGATTACGTTAATGTAAAACAAGCAGCAGTCTTAAAGAAGTTAGGTGTAGCTCCAATTAAATCGCTTATTAAAATCCATTACGCGTGGAGCGACGGTGAAATCGTTCCTGAGGAAATTCTGTATATGGATATGGAACAATTCCAACAAGAGCTTGCATCTGCATACTTCGGCGCACGAAGCTTGGCTTTAGAACTAGGCATTATCGATAAAGAAACGATTGAACCATTAATCCAAAAAGCACACCGAGAGGCTCTTGGAATTCTTTTTGAATTACCAGTTTATTTTGACGATATGAGGGACAAATATATCCAAAAAGCCGTATCAAATGCTAGCACTATTAAGGCTATAGTACTTGGAGAAGACCTACAAGCTCCAACTAAGAAAGAAGAAGATAAAAAAGAAAAATCTGAAGAAGATGAGGAAGAAGAAGTTGGAATTGGAGGCTTATTTGGTAATTAAATTAATTTTTTTAAATAAAATAAATAACCACAAATTTTAATTATAATTGGATAAAAAAAAAGAGGTATAAAAAGATGGAATCAATATATGCTGCGTTACTGCTTAATAAAGCAAATAAAAAGATTACAGAAGCAAACATCGAAAAAATCTTAAAAGCTGTAGATGTAACTGTTGACAAAGCTCAACTTACAAAAGTAGTAGCAGGGCTTAAAGAGGCTGACATTGAAACAATAATCAAATCTGCCGCCGCAGCTCCAGTGATGGCTGCTCCGGTTGCTTCTTCAGTGTCTGCAAAAGCAGCCCCCAAGAAAAAGAAGAAAGAAAAGGAAGAAGAAGTTGAGGAAGAACCTACGGGAATTGGCTCATTATTTTAAACGGGTTAAGATTCTTCAGCAAAACAAAGCAAAAATTATTTCAAAATTTTTTTAAATTATTTTTTTTCTACTATTTTTTAACGATACTGTTTTCGAAATGTAAAGAAACAAAATATCTACTTAAATGAACTTATTAAATCAAAAAGTTTTTTTTAAATTCATTTTTTTTTAAGTTACATTTCTCAATTGAGAAACTTTTATTTTAATAAAAAAGGATTATACTCACTAAAGGTTTTGTGCTGATAAACTATGACCGGAAAATTCCTCAAATTCTTCTCTCCTTTTGTACGGGTAATGCCTGAACTCAAGCAGCCCCAGAGAGAGGTAAGTTTCAAAGAAAAGTTAATGTGGACAGGGCTCGCATTAATAATCTATTTAATAATGTCAAATATTCCGCTTTATGGAGTAGATGCTAAAGCCACCACAGATTATTATCATTGGTTAAGAGTTATTTTAGCAAGTCAGAGAGGTACACTTACAGAATTAGGTATAGGACCAATAGTAACGGCAGGATTAATAATGCAATTACTCTTAGGTTCCAAAATCATAAAGGTTGATATGAGCGATCCATACGATCGGGCTATGTTTAGCGGTTCTCAAAAAGTATTCGCAATGTTTTTGACTGTGTTCAATATCATCGCATATATTATCGGAGGTGCTTTTGGACCGTTAAACATTCAAAATGGAACGATTATATTTTTGCAATTACTTTTTTCTGGAGTCATCATTATCTTACTCGATGAGTTACTGCAAAAAGGTTGGGGAATTGGAAGCGGAGTCTCCTTATTTATTGCTACTGGTGTTGCTGGACAAATATTTTGGAATTTATTTAATTTTGTTGAAGCAGGTACTAATGAAGGTGCAAGAGGAATTGTTGTTGCTTTCTTTCAATCTTTGACGGATCCTGATATAGATACAGCTGAATTGTTTTGGAGGCATGACGGATTACCTTCTCTTTTTGGAGGAATTACGACTTTGGGCATATTTCTAATAGTTATTTGGTTCGAGTCTACTAGAGTCGAAATCCCGTTAGCCTATAAGGGATATAGAGGTTTTAAGGGGAAATATCCGATGAAGTTACTATATGTTTCAAATATCCCGGTTATTTTAGTTAACGCACTATACGCCAATTTTCTATTTTTTGGGCAAATTGTTGCTGGACCTAATTCTACTTTTAGAAATCCCGATAATAAATGGCTACTTGATTTAATAGGTCAATTCAAAAGTGTTTCAACGGGGGGAGGTGGTGGTGATTATTTAGTCCCACTACCAAATTGTTTACTTTATTACCTTACCCCTCCTCAAGGATTGGAGCAGTTGGTAGCTGACCCCATCAGAGCAATAATATATCTAATGATATTTATATTTCTGTGCATTATGCTCGGCCGTCTGTGGGTCGATGTCTCAGGGCTAGCACCGCGCGATATAGCCCAGCAAATTATAGATTCTGGGATGCAAATACCAGGATTTAGAAGTTCAGATAAAATCATCGAGAGAATATTAAAACGATACATTCCAACACTAATAATCTTAAACGGCATAATAATTGCTGTAATGAGTTTCTTCGCAGACTCACTAGGTGCGTTGACTTCAGGTACGGGGCTTTTGATAGCTATAGGCATTGTGCATCAATATTCTGAGCAAATCGCAAAAGAAATGGCAGCACAGCAATATCCGGGCATGCGAGCTTTCTTAGGCATGGATTGATGAGAATCTTATCCAAAAGAAATGGCAACACATTTCTTTAATAAAAAATTTTAATCTGAAAAGTTTAAAAAATTATTAAGATTACTTCAATATAATCATGCTTTTATTTATTGCTCAAGAATCAAATGCTTTTTTAGATTGGATTAGCTTCCCGCCTGGGTCCATGATTTTTATATTATTAATGGCTTCTGTAACGGCAATAATTAGTACGGCACTAACCAAATGGTTAATTGATACTGATGAAATTAATAGAAAACAAGTTATATCAAAGGCTCACGACGAAGAAAAAAAAAAAATCATTGAATTAGCTGAAACGGATCCAGAAAAATATAACAAGTTAAGAAAGAGGTGGGAAAGATTAGATTCGATGTTAAAACAATCACAGCAGAAAATGGCTTTGAGGCGCATGTTACCCAGTTGCATAACAATCGTTCCAATGATGATCCTATTTGCGCTGGTGGGGGGAGTTTTCGGGGGTGGCCCCGTTGCGTTGTCTCCAATGAATGCTAACGATGTATTGTGGATAGGTAACATGATGGCGGGTACTACGGGTAATACGGTATATCCATGGACTGCCCTTGTGTACGGCGTTGCTAGAACTATTAGATTAGAAGCTGGTTGGATCAATTTTACTGCTTGGTATATTCTATGTAGTTTTGGTGTGAACACGCTTGTTCAAAGAATTTTTAAATTACAAACACAAGCATCGGGAGGAATGGAGCAGATGATGGGTGGTGGGAAAGCTAAAGCTTTGGAATTTCCTGACGTTTAAATTAATAAAAGAGATTTTTTGATTCTATTACTTTCCTTATTTCTATAAGTAATAAAGCGCAGACAGAGGGATTCGAACCCTCGGATGCTTTCACACACCGGCTTTCTGGGACCGTTTTTCCGCTCCAAGCCGGCGCCGTACCAGGCTAGGCAATGTCTGCAAAAAAAAATTAGCGCTAACGACGCACAATGGCGACGCTCAGCAATATTTCTATTTTTATGGTTTTTTAGAAGTTAAATAATTATTTTGTAGGAATGGAAACGATCTCTTTCATTTTTTTTTCTAATTTTGCTTTTTTAATAGCAGTTTCGACATTCTCATGTGAAGCACCTTTTTTGATTTCAATCGTATCTGCTATCGGTTCTATATGCCTGTAATTTACCCTTCTTCGGCGAATTCCCAAACCATCAACTAAAATATAATTTTTATCGATGATATCGACGACAACGCAATATTTTCCCGCTTCCCTTCCCATAGTTTTAACGCAAATTCTTCCAATATCGTATATGCTCATATAATTTGTCACCAAATTATTTTCAATAAATTTATCATTACTGAATTTTTTAATTTTCAGAAAAGATAAACGATCTATCGTAAATTAAGGAATAATTTCAATTATAAATTTTTTATGATTTTTAAGTAGAAAAAGTTTAATAAAAATTTTTTAACTCAGATAGGATTGTATCTAACACTTCTTCAATAGAAAAATTTTCTGTGTTAATAATTAAATCAAAAAATTCGTTAATCGAATTTTTATCGCTTAAATCAATGTTATAGAGTTTTTTAAAGCGTTCCAATTCAGATTTTTCCCTTAAAGTTGTTTCTTTTAATTTTTCTTCGAAAGATGTTTGGTCTCTCTCCGACATTCTTTTAACACGTAATTCTAATGGGCAAGTTAAGTGTATTCTAAAATTTGCTATGGATTTGAGAATATGTCCGCTTAATTGGCTATCAATAATAATATTACCTTTCTTTGCCATGTTAACGACTTTATTATCTAAATCTTTGTCAATGTCAGTATGATTTTCGGCATAATTCGTATATTCTTCTAAAGACATGTTCTTTTCTTTTGCAAGATCTCGAAACGCTTGTCCCGTTGAGTAGTAGAGGATTCCGAGGCGTTCTGCCAATAATTTAGCAATCGTAGATTTTCCTACACCATGAAGCCCAGATATGCCAATTATCATTTTTACATTTCTCAAAATTGAATTTAACTATTAAAAGAAATTAAAACCAGAAATTATTTAATATTTTTGAAATTCCAAGATCGGATTAACTTTCTGATTGCCACACAGATTCTTTTAGTAAGGTTTGCAAACATTTAGCACAGTACATTCCGCTTTCAGGTCGATTTGCTCTTCTGGAAACCCTATTTGTTTTTTTCATTTTCGCTGGTCTTAATCTTGGTACAGCTTGAAGCGATTTTTTGCAAATGGCACATTGAGCCTTACTAGGTTTTTTTCTCCAATAATGAGAAACACTCTGATTTCCAGGAGTTTTCAGCTTTTTTCGTTTTTGAGCTTTTGATCTTAAACCCGGTCTTGGCAAGAAGATTACCTTTAGTTTTTCAATTAATTCAATTTTAAGTTTTTATTGATATGCTGTTAAAGCATGAAAACTTAATTAATTTTATTATTTTTGCTACTTCCCCAGATTCAATTTTTTTTTGAATTCTTTAAACACTACATACAAATCGTCTGCTATGGAATCTCTATAATTTTTATTATTAGCAATTTTTTCTTCGTTTTGTAAGATTTCTTCAAAGATTTTTTGCAATTTTATCTTGTCTAATTCTAAACCGGGAAATCTATCAAAATTTTTCTTCAAATCTTTAAAAAATCCAAAAATTAGCTCGTTATTATCAAAACCGTCTAATTTTAGCGCGTCTATTAGCGTTATAAAAGAGGCTGTAATTTCCGAAGTAATCCCTGGAATTTCAAGAATAGAAGAACTAAGTGATTCTGAGAATTGGCTAGTAGAAAAGTTAAGAGAAGATATTTTGTTGATAATGTCAATAGCTTTATAATAATCGTCAGTAAAATTCATGTGATTCAATAGTTTTGAAAGGACTATATTATGCTTATTTAACGATAAGTTAAGCTTCAATAAATCGTTCGTAGCACTCTTGATCGATCTTTGAAAAAAAATTTCTTTTAAAATACCTTTTTGATATTTTTGATATAAATTAAGTATTGTATTTACTGTTGCAAATATTTCAGATTCAAGCTCAGATTTAATTTCAAAAGAGTTTTTTTTCCGATTTGTCATTTCTCTAAGGCTAGGAGTGTAATACTATATTATAAATGTAGGGCGTAAGAAATAATAAAATACTGCAAATATTATCCCAATTGCTAATGACGAGATGAGCACGCGAAACGTGGATGAATTGGATAATTCTCTAATAGCAAGGGTAATTAATATAGGAACCCACACGGCAATCGTTAAAGCGTCCATAAGATGAAGCAGCGTCCAAGTTGGGGAAGCAAACATAGGATTGAGTATATTTGGATCAAATAAAAAGAGATTAGGAATAGTAATATATGGGATTCCAATTAAAATTATTAAAATCTCAATACCATTTATTAATAAATAGGGTGCAAACGCACACAACATCATTTTTAATTTTGACGCTTGCTGTTGGTGTAAAGTTCCTCCTTTATAGATGCTGAAAGGACTCATCTCAGCTTGACTGTATTTTTCTTTTCCTTCTTTCTTTTCTCCAAAACGCGCTTCTAACCTTTCTGAAAAATCAACGGCAAGATTTGCCCCTTTAATAAAAAACCATATCAATATTAGACTAAAAATAAAATAAAACATAAATCCAAACGCAAAAAAGGCTATAAAAGCGGCTAAATCTATAATAAACCTACCAAGGCTAAAAGGCGGTATCGTTTGAATATAAATATGTGAAAAAAAGGCTAAACCCATGAGTCCATAAATGAGCGAATTAAATAATAAAATTAAAAATCCTGGAGAGTCTTTCCTCTTATGGTTTATGTTCCAAAAAGCCCTATTTGGCTTAGTAAACAACCAAAGTATTGTAATATACCAAGGGGCAGGAGAAATGAATTCTTCTTCTATACGCTTAAATATAGAAAAATTTTCTATCCTTTCACTTCTAAGTCGTTTACCACAAAAAGCACACACGAACGAGTCGATTCGATTATAGTTGCCACATCTAGGACATCTATTAGATACATTTGTTGACATGGTTATTTAGTACTTTCTAATTTTTATATTTATCATATAATTGTAATCATTTAAAAATTTCTTTAATGAGAGCATTTTTTTTGAATTTAAAGGTATTAAAAAGTTAATATTAAACTTAATTTATAGAATTTCGTAAAAGTACAAATACAGAATACAAATCTGACTAATATTCAATTAAATAGTGGTTATCATATTTTAAAATTTTATAGCTTTTATCTGTAAATAGTTTAATTAATTCTAAATTAGTTCGTGTGTGACTCGTAATTTCAAATACTTTTATACTTGATGGGGCTTTAACATAAGCCATTAATGGAATCAATTGATCGCTAAGGTAATTATCAACAGGAATTTCGTTTTGAATGTATTTAATCATTTCTTTAGCAGTAATATAACCTAATTTTTCTGATGAAAGTCTTTTTTCCCCTAAAATAGTGCCTGTTGATACTATTGCTCCGGTGTTAGAACAAGCCCACAAACAAAGGCCAACTCCAGGACTCAATGAATTTACCCAAACATCTTTGATGTCTGTCTCGATCCCTAAAGTTTTCTTTATTTCTATATTAATAGATTTCTTAATTCGATTCGCAATGTTGTTTCCATTACGTTTTAGATGATTTGTCAGAACAATTTCCCCTTTGATTAGATCGACATCCCCTAAATTAGTAAGATTAATAGGTTTAAGGTTATTTTTTGGAGGAATTATCGTACAATTAGTCTGAGCTACTCCCTTAGGATAAAATCCAAATTTTTTAATTTCTATATTAATTGTCAATCCAGATCTTTTAAATATTTGATAGATAACATTAGTAAGGTAATTTAAACTAGGTGCCCATTTACCAAAAGTACCTCCTCCTTCGAGTATAATATTAATTTTATCTTGTTGAACTAGCCTTAAACACGCAATTTGAATTGGTTGGAGTAATAGCCCTATGCTTGCTGCCGTATTGATTTTTACATGTATTTTACTTTTTAAAGATTTAATATTAGGAATAAAAGTAATTTCTTCAGTTCCAACATTGCAATTGCTTAATTTACTATTGGTTAGGTTAGCAAGGGCTTTAAGACCGAGTAAGTGTTGTAATCTTAAACCAGGTTTAGGGCGATTAGCACGAATATTCTTTATTCTCAGTGGTTTGTTAAATAGAACCGAATATCCCGCGCTAAGACGTAGGATTGCTCCGCCTCCTTCTCCAAAAGAACCATCGATTTCTAAAAAATCGCTTCCATTCAATTTCAATCTCCTTTTTCATATAAAGATTTTATACGTTCGATACCATCGTAACCTTTTATTAAATTTACGACTTCCTTAGGCACTAACACTGTCCAATTTCTATTTTCTTTGCTTATTAATTTTCTTACATTTGTCGCGTTATATTTTTTCTTAAAAATTTCTAATTTCTCTCCTACAATAAATCCCTTATTGTGAAAAAGTTGTCGAACCCATTCACTATTGGAATACAACGTATCAAAATCGCCTACTATTGAAATAACATGGTCCACCCATTTGTTTGCGTTAAAAATATCGGGAATTGCAAATATTTCGAATCTATCTGGGTTGATATTTCTCACTTTTAAGGCAGAATTTATGAAACTTACTCTTTCTTCACTAGTAAAGGGATCTGTTTTAGTTTTAGATAATTGAGAACTTCCTATTCCTATTTTAATTTTTTTATAGCCTTTAAATATTTTATTGAGCACATAAATATGACCGTGATGTAATGGTTGAAACCTTCCAAGAAATAACGCAATATTTCTTTTCGAACCCGTTAATTTAGTTTTATTAATGTTGACCTTAAATTTTGTAACTAAGTCCGTATTAAGTAGTTTTTTCCATATCGTTTTTGTATAATCAATTGTTTTTTCATTCTGTAAGAGTTTTGTCAATTCAGACTGAGTGTAGAAACGACTTTCGCTGATTTGTAATTCGTTTGGATTAGGTTTTAGCTGCACATTATTTTTAACTAGTCCTAAAAATACATACGCAACTTCAGTTGTATTCTTATTTTCCTCTGTATTTAAATCGTAAAATAATAGTTTGTCAATCGCTATCGGAAGTATGCCAAACTCTTCTTCAAGCTCTCTCTTTGCTTCCTCTTCAATATCTCTCAGAGTTAAATTTCTTTTATACACAACATGCCCCGAGGCTGAGTCTGTAAAATATTCGGGAAAACTTTTTTTATTTTTACCACGTTTTTGAACAAGATAGAGTATTTTTTTATCAGGAGTAATAGAAACTACAAAAAGGCGTGTTATTATATGACTAATTTTCTTTTCGTGAGCCTCTTCCCTTTCCACGGGAAAGATGTATTTTGCGATTTGTCCTGAGTGCAAAAATCTAATATTATTATCTGCGATACATGCCAAGATTTCTTTTTCCATATTCAAAGCCTTTTTTAAAAACTAAATGAAATTTCGTCTCCCAATTCAATTCCTATTTCTTTAGCTGCGTTCCCTAAATTTATTGAAACTTCGAGATAGCCGAATGAGCCTTTAACGAATAATATTGATTTTGGTGGCACCGATTCAAAATGGGATGTAAATTTCCCACGATATTCTTGATTTTTATATAACATGACAATTTTTTTACCGTGCTCTACAATTATTGAAGTTCCCAATATTCTATTTTCTTGTAAGGGGATGTTTGTTGTTCCATTACCAAAAGTATCTATATATTGAATAACACAAGTTATTTTTTTATTTTTTGGTGAAATTTCGTACTTGAGAGGGTATTTCACAAATTTTGACGGATTAAAAGAAGGACCAAAATTATTCAATGGGACATTTTTAGTAATGTACGCTCCTACTGGTGCCATTATGTCTCTTCCGTGAAACATTTTTGAGATTGGTTTAAAGAAATAATTCTGATTTTCAACAGTTACACATTCAACAATATCGTCTGGAGAAAATACATTACTAAATATGCCATTATCAGGACCGACAAAAAATTGATTATTAACAGTTTTAATTGCTACAATCTCTCGGGAACTACCGACTCCTGGATCGACTACAACGATAAAAACAGTATCTTCAGGATAATATTTATGCGTTGTTTTAACAACATAGGAGGTTTCTATAATTGAAAATGGAGCGATATTATGAGAAATATCAATAATTTTTACTTTAGGATTAATTTTTAATATTATTCCTTTCATACTAGCTACATAATGGAGCCCTTTCGCTCCAAAATCTGTAACTAATCCAATAATCTTTTTATCCAATTTTGCCATTTTATAGGAAACTTTAGTGAAGAAATTGAAAAACGATTAAATCATTTTTTTTTATATTCCTCATCAACTTTAAAAAATTCCTCAAGAGCTTTTGACTTCAAACGATACTCTTCTTCTTTATTAAAATCAACTAATTTCTTAGAAAGTTCGCTAGCCTTTTTATAAGAAATATACGCTGAATGAAAATTTTCGTTCCTGAGAAAATTTCTTGCTTCTTGAACAAGTTTGTCCCTTGCTTTTGATACATCTGGAAAATCTTCCGAAAAATTAGCCTTCTCCTTTAAAGATTCAGCAATGTCAATAACATATAATTCTTCAGCAATTTCAGCAGCTCTTTTGAAGAATTTCGCGGCTTTTTCGTAATCTAAAGCCTTCAAGGCACTATCCGCCGTATTATAATACTCCGAGATTTTTTCGTGTTCTCCGTCTTCAATTTTTTTTAATAATTCTTGAGCAATTTTTCTTTCTTGTTTCCCACCGCTCAACATAAATTTAGTTATAGTTATAACATTATTTTTTAAAGCATCTGGTTTTAGGATGTCGATTAATGGTTCGAGGTGTTCTAAATAAATATCTTTTAAGAGCGGTTCAAATTCTTCTGAATTCATTTTTAAAAAGTTTAACCCTAAAACTTCAATTGCTTCAGCTCCTTCCTTAAGAGCAGATCTGAATTTCTCAGGTTTATCGTTTTCATTTAACAATAATCCAATAATAATCCCAGAAGCCTTTCGAGCTAATTTTCCTTTAAATTTATAAACATAAGAAATAATTTGATTCTCTTTTAATTTCAACAAGTTGTACTCGTCTTTAGAATGATCTAAATTAAGCCTTAGAAATAAATCGTTTGTTATTTCAAAATCATATTTTCCTTCTTTAAAATAATAACCTAAAATTCTGTAATCGGCGTCCAAAGGTAATAATATTACAAAGCTGCCCGTTGGCATATTTAATAACTCCTTATTTTCTTTGTTGATGATATAAATAAAGTTTTATCATAAAAAAACTAGATGCTTTACGGTTCTTTAAAGCTAATAATCCTATTAGTTTCTTCTCTTATAGATTGAATAACATTTAATAATTGAGCGTAATAGAGGTTATTAGAAACAGCTTTAGCAGCTTGTCTTATTATTTCAATAGCTTTCTTTTCTTCTTCAGTGATACATTCAATTGATTTTTTTTCGTATAGTTCTTTTATCCTAGCGTTAAAATCATCTGAAATCTCTTGCATGTTTTCACTAGATTTCATGCGAAATTGTTTAAGTACTTCCACTATAAGTCGTATATTCTCGTTTACAGAAATTGTTTCTTCAGAAAACTTTTGCGACATATTCTGAATTGCGGTGCTCATTTGAGTGATCTGAGCGATTGTACCATCTAGCGAAGTTGTAATCTGATTTATTTTAGTTATCATATTATCCAATAATTTTTCTGCCATTTTTTTATCAACTCATTACGATTATACTACATTCTTTATACTATACATTATTTTGAGATATATCTTTCATGGATTTTACCGAACTAATTGCTTCAGAAAGAAGTAAATTAACGGTATCTTGGTTAAGTACTTCCGCAGACAATTTTGAGAATTCTTCTAGGTTTTTCACGAGCGTTTCAAGAGCATCTAATCCTAGGCCTTCCTGTATTTTCATCAATTCAAGTTTTGTACTCTCTCCAATATCTTTCAAAACTTCAATATGTTTACCTTTTGTTATTCCAATTTCCTCTGAAAATTCTTTTAACTTTTCATTTAGATTAGAGATTTTTTGTTCAATATTTTGATTTAGCCCGTCTAAAGAAGTTTTCAATCCTTGAATTGCTTGACCAAGTTGGGCAATTCGCCCGTAGATTGAGTTTAGAAGGTCAGTAAGCATTTCGGCCATTTATTTTTACACCCATTTGTTTGATTTTTTAAAATATTATATATAATATCATTTTTTGATTTTAATTATTATAAATATAACAGAGCACACCAATAAAAAAATTTTTATTATTTTGTGCTTTTTGACTTTATAATATAAGTAAAATAAAAAAAAGTATTTAAAAAACAGAATATAAATTAAGCACAGGGCCATTAGCTCAGTTTTAAACGAGAATTTATCTTGTTTACTGAAATGGTTAACAAGGCTTAATTGAAGCTTGGTCAACAAGCGCAGGTCTTATAATTGACCCATGGACAGACAAAATAATTCAAAATGTCCATATCAGTAAAAGCCTGAGATCCGGGGTTCAAATCCCCGATGGCCCACTCTTTTCCTTTTTTCTATATTTCAAGAGCAAATTATTTAATAAAACCACTTATCTTGAAGCCGTTAACAAGTTTTACTAATTATAAAACTATAGACTATTTATCTAAATTAATAGATATTAAATTCAGAACCCACTTTTTAATTTGCATTACATTTTTAAGTAAGCCCGTGACAAAATTATCTGGAAAGGGTTTTTCTTGGTCGAAAGTTTGAACTGTGCTCATCCACTTATTTAAAGCTAATTGAATCAAACTAGCCCCTTCTGCTTCCATGAACATAGGTACGACTGCAGCGCTTTCCCGGGCATCTCCAATGGCAAAATAGACTTTTCGATTAATATCTTTTAACATAACGAAGTTTACGCATTCATCTAGTTTCCTTTCAACTAGAATAGTTTTAAGGATGTCAGTTTTCATAGAACTATCTTTCGTTAAAAATTTTTCTTTTCTATTCTTTAGTTTAGGCTGAACATTGGTGATTAACTTATCCCCACTACTTCCTTCAGGGAAGTATTTTGTAATTCTCAAAGAATTCTCAAGAGTTTCGATCTTTATAAATTTCTTAGTGTTTGAATATAGTATAGCCTGAGAACCACCTTTACTTTCCGAGGTAGAGAGTTTTATAAAAATATTTCGCATTGCAACGGAATTACTCGTATGATACGCTAATTCAAATAATTCTCGTGAAGATAATGGTTCAATGTTTTCTTCGATTTGTTTAAAAGACCATTGAGTTGATATTACATTATTAAATTGATTTAAGAGTAAATTTTCCACGAGAATTTTTTCGTTGATTTTTTCGGCAACTCCTTTTAATTTATTTTTATAACCCTAAATATTTAGTATAATATTGTTCTTCTAGTTTTTATTATTTAGTATTGAATAATTATTATGTCATCGTAATTTATTATTAAAAGTGGTATTATATCTTTTCTAACTTAAATTGAAATAATATTAGAAAATTATTATTTTTGAGTTATTTGATCGTAAGCTTTTTCAAATCTCTCAACAGCAGAAATAATATCTTCTGATGATGCCCCAATAGCGGCATTCATTACGATATATGGAGTTATATATTCAGTACTGCACGTCCCAAATACGCTTTCTTCAGGATTATATACTCGTGGACCAGTGACTCTTAAGTTATATAAAGCGCCCCCTAACGCGAATAACTGTTCTTTTTTTAAGTTATTTAAAGACACAGCAACAGCTACTGGATTAAATACATCGAGAATTTTTTCGTTGATTTTTTCGGCAACTCCTTTTAATTTATTTTCTAGTAATTTTCGATTTTGTTGTTGTGCTCTTAAAAGTTTTTGGTACCCTTCTATTCCTAAAGATAACATTGATATAAGAAAATTCACAATTGGAGCAGCAGAAGCACGACCTGCGTAGGCTTGGCTGATTTTGGTTATAATCTCTTCGCTTGGAGATGCTATTATAGCTCCACCAACAGGAGTAAGAACATTTTTATCAGTTGATTGAATAATTGCATCCACTTTTCCAGCGTCGATACCAACCCGAATTAATTTCATCCATTCCGGACTTTGTACACCATAGGCGTTAATAATTATATGAACCAGATCGTTTTTTTTAGCAAACTTGCTAATCTCTTTAATATTGTCGTATTCTCGAGGAGGAAAGAAGCTTGTTAAAGAGATTATAGCAAAACAATCACTATCTAAACTAGCTTCAATGTCTTCGATTGGTATTCTAACTGCATCCCTAAAAACTTTCCCTTCGACAGTTTTTATTCTCATTCCCATTAAATTAATTGCTTTCATTAGAGATTTGTGGTCAATTTGAGGAACAATTACAGTTCTTTTATTAATTAATTTTTTATCATTCCAATTAGGTCTGAGAGCCCCTAGACATAAAGCTAAAGACATTCCAGTGCATTGAGGGACGACTATTGCTTTTTTTATATTTGACATTCCAAACTTTCTAAGGAAATTAAGAGCTAAATAATTACTGAGTTCATACATTATAGAACCTCCAGGAGCTTTTGGTTGTGGTGCTGTTAAGAATCCACTTCGTCCTATCCCATGACAAAATCCACTTGAAGTTTTTAAGTGTAAACTCGATGCAATTCTTGCTTCACGCTCCCCTACTCGAGAAGCTTTATCATCTTTGTCGGTATCCATATTTGAAAGCATTTGAAGCAAAAACTCGATTTGACCTTCGCTCCAAGGCTTTTGAGGGACAATTCTTTGCTCAAATAGCGTTTTCATTGGTTTTAAGAAATTGTTTAAAACTAATTGCCCTCTATCTAACATATTTTGTGGAATTGATGTGCTCTTAAAATAATCAATAATTTTATTAAAGTCAAACATAAATTTCCCTTGAAATTACTTAAATTTTGAATTTGGCGGCCCCCAGGGGGATTTTCTCGAAAAGAACAAACCTCTTTCCATATCGAACCCCTATCCCTCCGCAGGATAACTGGGTTTGAAGCCCAGCGTCAGAGACCACTTATCGTATGAGATCGAAATGATCAAATCAAATTCCGACCGCCGGGGGCCAAATTAATTATTATAGAGATTTACTGTTAATACTTAATATTTATAGATTTAAATGAATTTTATGTTTATTTTAAATTTTCGATATTATCTAATTATTCTGTCTTTAATGTCTTCACAATTTATTCGTCGACATCCAGGTGTCATTAATCCAATATTATAGATTGTGTCAATAAAATTGACTATAATATGAGATGTCGCACCAAATATAACGTATTTTTTATTTTCTGCGGATCTGTAATTAAATTTACCAACTCCAATTAGGTCTCCTTTGAGATCGTAAGCCCTTTCTTTGTAGTTTTTTTTATTTGCAAAAAAAGTTATTGGTATTTTTACAACTTCTTTTACTTCGTTTTCTTCTTTTACAATTCTTGTATCTTGGTCGATATAGGCTACAAAAGCGGTAATAATAAATCCTTTAGGTGTAAGATGGTCGTCAATAGAGCCCAAAACATTGATACTTGTTTTAGAAACTCCTAGTTCTTCTTCGAGTTCTCTTAACGCCGTATCTAAATAAGATTTATCAAGCATTTGGTCGAATTTACCTCCGGGAAATGACATTTCTCCCGAATGTTTATCTTTTTTACTTTTGGTTCTTCGAATTAAAACTAAATCATACGGTTTATCCTTGTATGGAAGAATTAGAAAAACGATGGCAGAATTAATAAAATTTTCGTGCGACATAGCCAGACGATCTGGAGAATTAAAGTCTTTCAGCTTCTTTCTAATAAAGTTTTCATCAAATATGAAATCCATAGGTATCAGTATTTTAGATTTTGTATTAAATTATTAAAATTTTTTAGTAATTTGGTTTCGATATTTGAGATACTCTTTTAAATCTTTTATTTTTTCAAGTTTAAATCGCTCCAATCCTAAGTTTGAAATAGTAAATCCATATAATTCTTCTAGAAAAGTTACAATCATATAAGCCGTTGCTCCCCAAATAGTATATTTTTTGCCATTTTCTTTATTGATGTAATTAAAGTAGAATATCGGGAACTTATTGCCATCAATGTCTACAGCTTGTTCTCGAAATTTTTTTTTACTTAAGAAGAAATCGATAGGAATTTTTAATATTTTCTGAACCTCTCTATCCTCTTTAATTAATTTTTGATTTTGATCGATGATTGCTACAAATGGGGTGATAATATACTTCGTCATTGTAGGAAAATCGTCAAGACAACCAAGAATTTTAATATTTTTCCTTGGTACGCCAATTTCTTCTTCAGTTTCTCTTAAAGCGGTGTCTTTTAAGGATTTATCGTTATTAACTTCGAATTTACCTCCTGGAAACGATATTTCACCTCTATGTCTTGTTCCTCTATTTGAACGATGAATTAATATTAATTCGTAGGGTTTTTCTTTGTATGGAACGATAGAAAAAAGCACTGCTGAACTTGTAAAAAAATTGTCTTTAAGAGATATTCTCAAAGGTGAATCGCAGTCATAAAGTTTGCTCTTAATAAGATTTTCGTCGAAAATTAAGTTCAAAGAATCCATGAATTTTAGGAAAAATTTTAAGATGGTAATTAATTTAAGATTATAATATTCAATCCTAATAAAATTTTTAGTAAGTGTTAAAATTGAAGTTACCTAAAGAACTTAGAAAAAAAGGAGACCTTAGTTCTACAGCAAGTAAGGGAAAAAGTTGTTCAGTGAAAAACTGTGGAGAGCTCGCTATAAGATCGCTTTCAGAAAATAAATGGAAAATTTACGTTGAGAAAGCAAATTTAAAATTTTTTGAAAACAGGCAACATAAAATTTTTCTCTGTAAAAAACATTATAGAGACGCGAATAAATATAGAAAATCCCAAGAAAAGGTATACCAGAAGAAGGGTTTTTTAGAAAATTCCGCTGCTTTAGGTAAAGGGAAACGTTGGGATTAACTTAACCCAAACCGTTGTTATGTAAAAAAATTCATTTGTTCGTAAAGAGAATTAATTCTAAGATAATCGCTATTTATCAGCCCTATTGTCAGTAAAGATAAGGCAATTATTAAAATTATAAGACCAATTAGTTTTTTTCTCATATTAATCAAATATTATAATATTTGAAATAAATTAAAAATTTAGGTTTACATTATTTAGTAAGATTTACTAGAGTCTTGATTTTTATTTCAATCTTTTTAAGTTTTAAATCAAAATCTTTGCTTTTAACTTTAAAATCGTCTTCAGAAATTTCTTTTGCTGAAAATCGTCCTTTATTTAAGTTTCTCTCCGATTGGAGTTCAGCTTTTTCCATTTTTAATTCCTTAATCCAAAGTTTCATTCCTTCTGTCAAATCTTTTTTCTCCGTTTCGAATTCCTTTTTTTCTTGGTTGTACTTTTCTCGTAGCTTTTCAAACGATTCTTTATCGACTTTGAGTAATTTAAATTCTTTTGACAGGTTTTTTAATTGAAAGATTTTCTTTTCAATATCTTCTTGAATTCTCTGAACAATAAATGGCTTCTCCAATTTTTGCTCTAATTCGCCTTCTTTTTGTTTTAGTTCAGTTATTAAAGTTTTAATCGCTTCGAGTTTTATATTAACAGTTTTTTTATATTCTGGATCTACATCGTATCTTGGATCTTTTACAGATTTTTGAAGTTCTTTTAGTTTTTCAATCAATATTTGTTTATTTAATTGAGTATCATTATATTCTATGTTCAAGATCATTTGTTCCTTAACTTCAAAAGGTAGAGGTTTCTCTACAATTTCTTTTTCGTCTTTTTTTCCTTTTTTCTTTTTTTCCTTTTTGCCTTCTTTTTCTGGTTTTTCAGATAATTCTTCGACATCTTCTTCTATAATAATTTTCTCCGCGGGTTCTTCCCTAAGCTTTTTCTTGTCTTTAATGAATTCTTTAATTTTCTCGACCTCGGTTTTTTCTGGCTTTTTTACGCTTGCTAGAACTGGCTTCCCACAGATTATACAGAATTTATCTTCACTTTTCAATGGATTGCCGCAATACACACAATATTTAGCCATTTAACTTCTCACTTCTCGGTTTGATTTAAAATAAGATATAATAAAATGATATTGTATTTATAATTAAATTTTATTGGAGTCCAATAATTACACTTATTTCTCTGACTTATTAAAATAAATTATTGATTTTAATATTTTTATATTAAAAGATATTAATTTTAAATAATTATTAAATTACATCATAGATTCATTTCACTTTTCCTTATTTCAATGTTAAAAATTGAGAAGAAAATTCCCGTCCATATTGGTCTTTTTGGTCATATAGATTCCGGCAAGACGGCAGTAGCCGCTGTTTTAAGCGAGTTTATTTCAACTGCTGGAATTGACGCTCATCCTCAGAGCAAGGAAAGAGGAATTACAATAGATTTAGGTTTTACGAGTTTTATTTTAGAGGAATATTTGATCACCTTAGTAGATGGTCCTGGTCACGCCGATTTGATTAAAATTAGTGCTTCTTCAGTGGAGATTATTGATTGTGCTCTAATCGTAATTGATATAACTAAAGGCCCTCAGATTCAAACTGGAGAACATTTAATAATGATAGAGTCGCTCGATATAAAAGATATTATAATAGCACTTAACAAAATTGATTTATTTAAAGGAGATTTAGATGCAGAAGTTAAGAAAATTAGAGAATTTTTTAAATCGACCTCATATGGTTCGGATATACCTATTTTTTCGGTTTCTGCAAAAAATCAACTCGGATTTGAAGATTTAAAGCAAGGAATTTTAGAGAAAGTTAAAACTTTGGATATAAAAAGAAATTACGAAGGAAGTGTTATTATCCCAATTGATCACCATTTTTTAATAAAGGGAAGAGGAGCGGTAATTACGGGTACAATATTAAAGGGGAGGTTAAAGCTAAACCAGGATATAGATGTGATCCCGGTTAATACTTCAGGTAGAGTCAAAACCATTCAAATTTTTCGTCAGAATGTTGATGAAGCTAAAGCAGGTGATAGAGTTGGAGTTAATATAAAAGGATTAGATATTAAGAAGGTATACCGAGGTTGTTACGCTACAAATAATAAGGACGCTTTCGATTTTTGTGATCTTATTGAAATCCAAGTAAATAAAAGCAAGCTATTTAAACCAGAAACTCATTTTGGAACTCAAGTGCATGTTACATTAGGAATGTCCACATCTACGGGATTTTTGTTTCCGTATTACGAAATAGATGGAAAAAAAATTCAATTAGAAAGTTCAGGTGATTTAAATACATTTATGGCTTTTTTATGGTTAAACGAAAAAGTTTTGATTAATAAAGATAGAATTACGATGTTAATAAGTCGATTGGATTTACCACCAACAACATTAAGAATATTGGGTGCAGCAAAATTAACCAAAATCCATAAAAAACCTCCGATATTGTATAAATTCAAAAGAAAGAAAGGGCGAGTGCAAAATAGTGAGCATTCGCAAGGAATTATTTGTAGTGGTTTAGCCCAAAGCCTTGAAGGAGCCAAAAAAATTATAGGTCGAAAGTTGGAACCACCTTTTACAAAAATTATTGGACCTTTTGGAACAAAAGGGTTGGTAATTGTAGGAGTTGAAAGAAAAGATAAAACTGTGAAAAAAGGACAATCAGTCATGTTAAAGGAATTAAGGAGTTTTACATTGAAATCTAAAAAAGATTTAAATTTGCTGAATTAATTAATAATATTAAGTGAGGTTGTTAAAATGGAAAAAATTGAAGCATCAGAAATTAACATCGATCCAGAAATATTGGGGGAAATTATGCAAAATTTAGAGAAGTTAGAAAGTTCTACAGATTTGGAGGGTTCTGCAATCGTATCAAAAACGGGATTGAGAATAGCTAGCTCTGAAACTGCCGATATTGTAGCAGATATTTATAGTGCGAGCCCTGCCACATTAATTTCATTGGGAGAAAAAATTAGTAGTGGTTTGGGACAAGGAGATTTAAGAGAAATTGTAATTAGAGGGGTAAAAGGTTATACTATTATTTTAGTTGGAGATTCAGACAATAACTTCATGCTTTTTACGAATTGCAAGAAGGGCTATAAACTTGGCTATTATTTCCATAAAATCCGTAAATCTTTTAAAGAAATGGAGCCCGTTCTTAAGAAAATTGAATCAAAAGGTTTACATACTTCATAAATTATTAGTTAAGTTAAAAATACTCATTTTAGATTTCTTAATAAGAACATATTTATACATGTGTCCATTTAACTGTATCGTTATCTAATAAATTGAAATAATTTGAAGGCATACTTGGGGGCACATCGTTGTTAATTGTATATATCCAACCAACTCCAACACCATTAATCTCTTTTATATATACTCCCCGATCATAATCTATAATAACAATTTCACAACAATTAAGTAAAAGGTGATATGCCGTAGTTTCATAATTAGTCAAATTTATATTTTCAAATTTCTCGTTAGTTTTTACACCGGAATAATCAATTATTAGCGTAATATTTTCAACACAGTACTGTTTCACATCTCTTTCTCCATTATTTTGATTAATAGGAGATTCTGGATTTTGGAGTAGGATAGTATTAAAAAAAAATAGTAAACTAAAGCAAGATATTCCAATAAGTACCAATAAAATATATTTAATCCTTTTTTCCATGATTTAAAATAAAAACAATTTAAAAAAAAATAATAATTTATTGTAAATCTAATTTTTGCTTTTCTTCGTTTTTCTTTTTGCACTGAGAATTAAGATTATTGTAGTTATACTAAGGCTAGTAAATATGATTAATGTAGGGTATGCAGGAATTAATGGAAGCTCAGCGTTTAAGTCAGGTAGATTAGTTAATGTCATCTCGAGCGTGTAATTTCCGATAGAAGTATTTGTATAAATTAATAGCCCTGAAATTTTATCGTATATGGATTTAGTTCTCTGAAGGAATCCACCTTTTTGACGAAAATCAAACGAAATGTTATTTTGAGTCTCTTCGATGATAACGGTCGCATTCCAGTATGGAGGTTCGTCTTGTGCGTAGGCTTGTTGTTTTAAGTAAGTGAAATTATTAATTGGAATTAAAAATCCTGACTTAAATTTATTATAGCCTATAGCTAAATTCATATCTACTTCGCCATTTGAAATATTGTAGAAAGTAGTATTTGTAACAAGAACGCCTAGTCTATTCTCCTTGAACTCTATGTTCATGTATGATGTTGGACTTTCAAAAAGATTATAGGAATCGTTAGGATCTTTATCGTAAAAACCAGTGAAATTAACTAGTATTTGACCTCCAGGAGTTGTATTGGCAAAACCTCTTGGTGGAGCAAACCAATCTAACTCTCTCCACTCAAGAGGTTTACTTGTATTAAAAGAAGATACATCATAAATATAAACCTCATTGAAATCTAATTCTCCACAATAATTTTCAGGAATTGCTGTATCAGCTTTAATAATCGGAGTTAGAGCGAAAAAGATTGTTTGAAATACCAATATCGAGGTGAAAATGCCAAGAAATATGCTTTTTTTAATCATAAGATCAATTTTTTAATTTTTTTATTATTTGACAAAAATGTTAGGAAACTTATCCCGTTTTCCTAAAAATTAAAAGTTAAAATATAATAAAAAGATTACGAATTTATTAGTTAAAACCTATCTATGATTCCCGCTTTCTACTATAAATAGAATTGATCTAGAGTGATTACTTTAAAAGGTTTTATGGAGAATAGAGGGCGAAACAAATAGGTTAGAATTCCTATAATCGATCTCAGAATTAAATGGAGTTAAGAAGAGTTTCATCAAAATATTTTTCAATTACTTATTAATAGAGAAATATCCTCGAAGATATTATTTGAATCAGTTTAAAATTCAATATAATATCTTGTAAACCTTGTAATATTAAATATTTGATTTCATAAGATTTTAAATTAATAATTAATTAATCAAATTTAATACAAATAGTTTTGAAATATCTAAACTTTAATAGAATTTTGCCAAACAAAGAAGGAATAAAAATTAAGATGATTATTGATTCAAAAGTATCTAAGGAACATGGAAAATCTCACATCTCATTCGAAAACAATAGTGAAAGCGAAGAAATTGAAAGAGTTAATCAATCAGTTTGGTTAGAAAGAAAAAGTTTTCGAATTGCGTTAATAGGTACATTTTCAGCCTTAGCAGTTGTTTTGGGGTATATGTTGGCGTATATTCCCAACATTGAGATTTTTACCTTGATGATCTTTTTAGCTGGTTTCGTTATGAACAAAAAGGAAGGAGCTATAGTTGGGTTATTAAGTTCAACCATTTTTACATTTTTTAATCCATTCGGACCTTCGCCGCCACCGCTTTTCTTTTACCAGTTAACGCATTATTCTTTAACTGGAGCGTTAGGTGGGCTTACGAGAGATTATTTATGCAACAAAAAATATTTTAAGCCAAGGGAAGATTTGTATATTTTTCAAATAATGTTGATATTTGGAGTTTTAGGTGCGTCAATTACTTTTATATATGATATTTTAAGCACTTTATTCGGTGGTTTTATAGTTTCTATTACGATAGAATATTTTATAGCGTCCTATCTTTCTGGGATAATATTTACAACGATTCATTTAGTTGGAAATACTTTAGGATTTATATTTTTATTACCTGGATTAATTCAACTAATTATAAAATTATTAGATTAAATCCAAATAAACAAAAATAAAAAAGATAAGCAAAAAATAATAATGAGTTAATCATTTAGCTTCCGAAAGAAGCGTTACTTTTCCACCAGCAGACTCGATTTTCTCAATAGCTCTTTTAGAAGCTTTATTAACTGAAATATTAATTTTTTTATTAATTTCTCCACGACCTAAGATTTTTTGAATATTTACATCTTTTAAATCAATCGTATAAGTATTTCCCGATTTTGAGGCTATGTTATTTTTAGTTAATTCCTCTATTTTTGAATCTAAATCTTTTACATTTAGAGCGTTTACTTGATAAATACGATTAATATCTTGTGGTCTTTTAAAACCTCGTTTTCCAAAATCCCAATCTGGGTCTGGGAACCCAAGTTCTTTTTGCTTGAGATAATAGGATTTTTTACTTTTCTTCCATTGAGATGTTTTACCTTTTCCAGCTCTCTGACCTGCTTTTCGATGTTGACCTACTCTTCCATATCCATGTGTACGGGTCCCTCTCATTTTTCTAACTTTTTTTGGGAATTTTCGCATAGTTTTATCTCACCTTTCTAATTAAATCATTTTATGAATTATCTCATTAATATATTGCTCTACATATCCCAAGGTGCCCCCTTCACGATAATGTTTTTTAATCGTACCGCGGTGCCCTTTTCTTGGAGGGTGCAATCGAAACACGGGTTTTATTTTATATATATCTTTCGTTCTGTATTGAATTTCTCCAGATATTAAAGCTTTAGTAAGTTCTTTTAAATCCTTATATTTAGTTAGATTTTTAATATGTTCGTCAGTGAGTGGTTTATTTCCTTCTACTTTCCCTCTTGCTCTCAATAATCTCAACAGTGTTTTTTCGTCGATTTCACCATAAGCTATATAATCTTTAATTTTTTTAAGCATACCAACATAGCTAACCTCACCCCAAATAAGAACTCCATGGTTAACCCTGTGCATTCTTAACATTTTTAATGTGTCTAAAATTACGCGTTTCATTCCTGGTGCGCCTCTTATACGAACTGCGAAGTACAGGACAGGAGGTTTCGGTTTTTTTATTTTAGATTTTTTTCTGACTATAACTTTATTTTCAGCTATCATATACACCACTCATCATCTATAAATTGAAATTAAATTTGTGAGCATTTTTAAGCGCGGTAACAGTAGCTTTTACAAGATTTTCGCTTGTTCTAGTATCACCGAAAGTTTTGCTCCAAATATCTTCGATACCGGCTAATTTTAATACTTGTTTAACTTTATCTGCACAAGCTAACCCCACTCCTTGTGGCGCCGGGATCAATCGTATTTTCACAGAACCACATTTTCCATCTACCTTAAATGGTACGCTGTGAGTATGACCACAACCACATTCTTTACTACCACACCCTCTAAGAACGGGTGTAACAGAAAGTTTTGCTCTATCAATTGCCTTTCTTATTGCAGGTCCTACCTCTCGTGACTTTGCTGAGCCTACACCAATAAATCCATCCGTTCCGACAAGTACAACTGCTTTGAATCTAGATCGTTGACCACTAGCAGTCATTTGTTGTACCATGGAGATAGAAACCACAGTCTCATTTAATTGTGGGAGGAGAATGTTAATGATTTCTTTCTCCTTGACAATGAGATTATTAGCAAATATTTTTTCTAATGTGATTAGCCCCTCTTTGACCAATTCGCCCAAACGCGTTTTTGGAACCCATCCTTCGTCAGGATTTCTTGGTGTTCTTTGTCTTTGATTTCTTTGTTGACTCATTTTAACTCACTTTTTTAAGCATTATTTTCAATTGTTTTGAATGTATTCGAAACAATTTGACTAATTTTTAATGGATTTATTTTATTTTTCTTTAGATAACCTGAGAAAATTTGATCGTATTTTTCTGGATTCTCGCTTTTTAGAAGATTAGCAAATTTTTCTATTTGAGCCCCAGTGATTCGTTCCTCCAAATGGTCTGGAAAGAAGCTTTCCTTATAGGGTACCTCTAATTCTGATTTTAGAATACCTTTAAAAGCCGCGAGTACTCGAATTCTATGATAAAAGATACCTAAATCGAGAATAGCTTCATGAATATTTTGTTTTTTAGCCCTTAGGCCTGCTAAAAAACCAGTTAAATATGCTGCTGGGACATTTCCTGTATTTGCTTTCCATCCAAATTTTGACGTTAATTCCGTAGAATGGGCAGAGACTAAAACCTTATCGCCACCGAATTTAGATTGAATAATTTGGACAATAATATGATTGTTTGAAGCCCTAATTACAACTCTTAACTTCTTTGATTTTAATAACCTTAATCTCCTATGGTAATTTGTTTTACCTTCTTCTCTCCTTCGATTAGATCGACGATATCTCGGTCCTTTTGCCATTTACGATCTACCTCTCTTGATTAAATCTTTTTCTTTAATATGACGGTTCATTTGAGCGACGCTATTAAACATTCCACCTTTAGCGTTTTTGTATAGCTTTCTATATGTTGCTGTAGTAATTAATTTTCGATCCCTCAACTTCTTCAATTCTCGTCTCTGAGGACGAATGCGTTTCATCCAAGCTTTTTTCTTGGGAGTTCGTGCGCCTTTTGTTCCCTTTCTTTTGCCTAATCCCCTAGCCCTGCCTTTTTTCTTTCTTTCGTGGCGGATATTTTTCCTATATTTTGAGTTTCCTTTTTTATATTTTTTCTGAATTATTCCTTCTTTAATTAAATTTCGGATATCCTGTCGAGTAATTGCCATTTTAATCTCATCGATTAAATAGGGATCGCAATAAACTCGATTTTCCCCACATTTTAAAATTTCTGCAGCCATTCTTTTTTGGGCTTTTAAACTCATTTTTTATCACACAAATCTATTATTAATTATAGGTATTCTTTCTAATCCTCATCGTCGTCCAAATCTTCAATAGACGACTTTAACATTGCCTCTAATCCCTCTAATTCTTTTTTAGATATTCCTAAATTAAGAACTTTAAATCCTCTACTTTGAGCGTAATCAATTAAAGCTATTCTTTTTTTAACACCTAATTTACCTGAAACTTTAAGTGCGTGTTTTTTGTTATTTAAACCTTCTATGTCGTTAATATTGACAACTTTTACTTCTTCATATCCAGATGGATGAAGTCCTCGAACTTTTTTGGGCCCTCTATACCCCATTGATGGAGATTTAACACCAGATTTAGATTTTATTCGAGTTCGTGAATCGATCCCTCTAGCCTTTCTCCACGGATCTTTTACTCTCACATATCTCCACGATTCTACACGTCTAAAGGATGGTCGTTTTTTATTGATTTTTTTCCTGAGTTGTATTAATCTTTTTTGTTCCATCGCTTTTACCTCAATTTATTTTATTTCCCAAGTAACTTCTTCTCCAATCTGTCTTTTGTAGAGGTATACTCCATCTTGAAAAACTCTTGGATCTTTCTTCCTAATTCTACAGCATTTTTGTATATTTGCTGCTGTTTGTCCCAATGTTTCTTTATCGGGTCCAATCAAAATAACATCTTCACCTTCAACCTTTACTTCTACATTATCTAAATAATGTGTAACTCTTGGAGCTCTTTCTCCAAGAAAATTGATTACATGTATTTCTTTTTTATCAGGCTTCACTTCCACAGTACATGGAAAATGACTATAGCACACTTTACAAATATATTTATAATTTGTTTGAACCCCGATTATTAAATTTTTAATTAAATTGATAATAGTCTTAGTCAAGGCGAGAGTTACGCTTTTTGGGAAGTTTGTAGAAAAAAATATTTTATTCCTTTCAATTGAGACCTTTATACCTCTCACATGAGAGAAATCTTTTGTTATTTTTCCGTTGGGCCCTTTTACAGTAATATGATGGTTTCCATCAAGGGTAACTTTCACTCCTTCCGGAATTTCCATCTCTTCCTTATAAAATGCTATTTTTACCATTTACTATTACCTTCTTTCAATATTAATAAATATAACATAAGGTCATGCCACCAATATGTTTTTCTTCTGCCTCTTTCATGGTTATAATACCTTGGTTAGTGGTTAATACAATTATTCCTAACCCTGGCGCTGGAAGCAACCTTCTTTCGAGTGATTCGTATTGATTAGTTTTATAGTTAAGCCTCAATAAACCAGCACAGTGATTTATTTTACCTAATAGGGCAATTTTAAACTTTCCTTGCCTTCCATCGTCATATCTCTCAAATTCTCCGATATATGCGTGCTGCTGGAAGATGCGAAGAACTTTTTGTGTTAATTTCGAAGCAGGTTTAATTATTACTTCTTTTTTTCTTGCACTTTCTGCGTTCTTGAGATTGTTGCACATATCGGCAAGTGTGTTTGCTATTTTTTACACCTCATTCCTAATTTTAATCGTACCTATAAAATCCAATTTCTTTTCCAATTTCATAAAAACAACGACGGCATATATATAAACCATACCTTCTTATAACTCCTCTATGTGTATGGCAGCGCCTACATTCTCTTTGACCCTTACCTATCTTACCTTGTGGCATAATTATCAAAATTATTTTTTTCTTTACATATATTCTAATTCTAATTTATCTACTATTTCGATTCCAAAATTTTTTTCTAAAAAATATTGAGTTTCCGCTCGAGAAACATAATGGTGTTTAGGAACTTTAGCTCGACTTTCTCTTCTGTACTTAACTCTCATACCAGGTCTAACTACTCGACCAACAACATCAAGACCCCAGATGCCAATCAAGTTATCATATTCGATTCCTGGAATGGTGATATGTTCAGTAATACCAAAACCAAAATTGCCATAATTATCGAAACTTTTTCTTAACATTTTATCATTATTTACAACAAAAAGTCTTTTAAGCAATTTTTCAGCTTCTTTTCTCCGTATAGTTACCATCGTTCCAATCGGACGTCCTATTCGCAAGTCGAATTCTTTTATGTTTTTCTTAGAAAGAGTTTTTACAGGAGTTTTACCAGAGATCGTTTGTAATACCATAAAGGCTCTTTCTAATTCTTCACCCCCAGCACCTACTCCAATATTTAGAACCACTTTTTCTAAGTAAGGTTTCTTCATTGGATGAGTCCACATCTCTTCAAATATTTTTTCTTGTTCTTTTCGTGATTTTTTCTGAGTTTTTTTTGCTGCTTTAACTGACATAATTGAATTCACTTCTTTATTTTATTCTATTTTTGGTAAACTAATTTCAGATTGATCCTCTCCTATAATAAAAGTATAATCGTAAAGAGTTTCTGTATGTTCAGAATTATGTTGTATAGAGACCGTGCTTGCTTTCGGACCAAACCGCTTTAATATATTTATAACTTTTCCTAATTGTCCTATATTTTTACCGGATATAATAATTGCTAGATTTCCTTCTTTAAATTTTAAAATTTTTAAAATTTCTTGCTCTGGAATTGTAATTTTTAAAATATCCATTCTTTGACTCTGTAAAAACATTTTCAAAACCTTCATTTTAAATTGTACTTTTTTACCTAAATTTCCATTTTCTTCTCTATTTGTATTGAGAAAGAATATTCCATGTTTAATTAATTTTTTTAAAATGTAAATAATGATTAAGAGGTCTCAAATTCATAAATACTATTTTTTGCCCTCAATCTATAGTTGGAATAAAATTATGATTTATTTTTAAGGAGTAATCCTTATTTCCCTCCTTTTTAAGATATCAACTAGTGGTAGAAAATTCTGACTAATAATTACTCATAAAATTATCCACATTATATTTCACTATTCAAGCTCGGAAAAAAATTAAAAATATTTATGATTAAAATCATATTTAATATACGATGGTGAATGGTCAATTGACAAAACATAAAATACCTCTCTATCTTAGAAAACCAATCTATTATGCTTATGATCAGAGAAGTGGATATAAAGGTAAACCCATTTCTTTCACTGAGATAGAAATTGATCTTATTATTCCAGAAAGAGTATTTTTAAATCCCAAAAGCTCCGATGAATTTGAAAAATGGAATTTATTATAGCATAAGATAAGGATTTTCCAATTTGGATGACGCTTTGCCAAAATTCTAGCACGAGCTATTAAGAGGATTGTTTTTCCACTACCAGCAACTCCAAAGATTAATCGATGACCTTCTCCTAACTCTCTTGCTGACTTTTCTTGTTCTTGATCCAAGAGTTTGATTTGATCTTCAGCAGAGAAATACTTTAAAAGGTTTGCTTGTTTCGGAGTTGGTAATCTACATGAAGGAATAATATTAGCTCTTAGGATTTCAAATTGTTTCTTCGACATCTTAAAATCTGTTGGAAGGATATCATTACAAAATTCTCTGAACTTTTTATTCCTCACCAATGCATCTTTAAATAAAAGATGAATTTTATTTGGCGCAATCTTCTTAATTTCTTCAGCGATATAATCATCTCCCGGTATTTGACTAAAAGCTACTATTCTTGTGATTGGAACATTAAAATTTTCTGGAAAATGACAGGGAGCAATCCGATCTTTTACTGCCCGCCAATATTGATACACTTGATCAAATGGATTTTCAAGAGGTATTGGATTATTATCTTTCAACCGTTCCCATTAGCCTGCTTTTGTTATTGTCTTAAGGTATTTCCCGGAGTAATCTTTAATTTCGGCTATGACTACTCCAAACTTCGGAGAGATTAATACAAAATCAGGATGATAATCGCCGATACATGGTTCAAAATACCCAATCAGATGATTTTCATTGAGAAAAACTTGTTCTACTCGGTAATAAAACTTTTTTCTCCATCTGTGGCATTTGGACTGGGCTCGCTAAGGAATTTTGTCATAGGTTTAGTGATGCTTCTCTCAATGATTTTATAATAAAATAATCATCTCTCTTCTATATAAAATTTCAGAAGAAATCATATTAAAAATCATAAAATTAGGAGTTCTTACATATAAAGATAATATTAGTTTTAAATAAAATACTGGAAAAATTCTGGTAAAAAAATTCAATACGGGTTATAAACATAAGTAAGCCCTATAACTTACTCTTAGTTTATTGGTGAAAATAATTTGTTTTTATAAGCTTCAAAGACCATAAAATTAGCTTTTTTTACTCTAATTTTAGGTTTGGTACAAGGTCTTTATAATTATATAACTACCATTTTTAGTTAATCTAAACAATAAAAAAAGAGAAAAAAAAATTTTTTTTAACCAAATAGTGGAAGTACAATCGGGAGTAGAGTACCAACGAAGAAGACAAAGAAGGCAAAGAGTTTTGATTTATATTTGTTAAATTTTTGTTTAAAAGAGTAGTATCGTACTTCCAAATCTTTTGATGAGAGTTTTTTAATGAGGTCAACAATCTTGGGAAGTTGATCCAATGCGAGTTCATAACTAAGAGTTCTTAAATTGAATCTACTAAGTTTTGAGATTTTTCTTTCTGATTCGTGAATACTTTCAAAGAGTTTAGTCTTCAAAATATCCTCTACCAATAATCCTGAGACCGCATTTTCGATTTCAGTCCTATAATTTATGCTAATGTTATCGACAAATTTTTCATTGGAAATAGCATTTAGAGAAAATCCTTCTGAAATCCGCCATCTCTCTCTTATTATCAATCCTAAAGTGTTGTTAAGCCAGCTATCAAAATCAATTAAGAATTTTTCAAAAGAGGTTCTTAGAGCTCTAAAATCTCCGTGATTTTTGCTGATTCTGTAAATCCATCCGAGAAATAGATGTATCCCCCCATAATCAGTAATATATTTATGATGTTTATATGTAACATAAAATACTATGCAAGCTGGAGCCCATCCTATTCCTGCGGCGGTATAAATTGTGCTAAAACTCATTTTTTCCTGTCCTATAAATGTTCTAAAAAATGTAACACCAGTTAATATAGCTGCTAATAAGATAGAAGTCCAAATAGCATAAGAGACCCAGTTCCATTTGTTTAAGTCTTTCACAATTAAAAAGATAAGAAGGAGAATGAATCCTAACGGTATAGCAAAAAGAATTATACGGTAAATTAATTCACCACTACGTCCGGGAATATTAAGTACATATGCTTCAATAAAGAAGCCCACAAAATACAATGCGTATAGTAAAATGCTCATAATTAAAAGTAATTTAGAAAGTTTGTAGTGTTTTGTTTTGTATTTGGTATAGAAATAGTCCTCATGAAAAGATGTAATTGGATCTGTCCAAAACTTTTTCTTTCTAGTTTTTGTTTCATATTTTTCATATACTGCCATTAATTTTTCAATAGATTTTGGCACATTCGAATTAGATTCCAACATTTTAATAGAAACCCCTCTAGTAATTTTGAATATTTTAAAATTAATATCAAATAACATATTATGACATTTTTATATAAATTTTATTCATTTTTAGGAAAAAAATTAGTAATCAACGAGGTACAAGCAAAACTATATGATGGGACAAAACAAGCAAAAATAAATAGTCTAATTAGAAATATGGTGCTAAGTACTATTCCAATAAACAAAGAGGCTAATATAACTGCTTTTATCTTGATATTTCAGAACAAACAAATCTATTAGCTCTTAATGCAAGTATTGAAGCAGGAAGGGCGGGAGAATATGGGAGAGGTTTTGCTGTCGTTGCAGATAATGTTCGAAGACTAGCAGAGGACTCAAAACGAGAAGTTAGCAATACTGGTGGAATAATTAAGGGTATCATTGAGAGTATACAAATTACAGCATCTTCAATGGAAGGAATTAGCGCTTCCACTGAAGAACAGAATACCTCTATGGAAGAGATCAGCGCAACAGCTCATAAATTAGGAACTATGGGTGAGGAATTAAAAAGTATATTAGTAAACTATAATGGAATAAATAAATATAACGAGTTAAGCAAAAATAATACGCGAATATCGCTTGAAAACTAAATTTTTTTTAATATTTTTAATAAAAATAAAGAACAGGGATAAGAAAAGATGGTAAGAATTTTTATAGTTGATGATGATTGTTCTACTTTAAAATTGTACCAAAAAATTCCAAATATATGTGGATTCGAGATAATGGCAATGGCTCGAAATGGGGAAGATGCGGTTTCAAAATTTAGAAATTTTAAGATAAAACCGGATTTAATTATAATGGATTATCACATGCCTGTGAAAGATGGTAAAGAGGCTGCAGAAGAAATCCTAGAACTCGATAAAAATGCTAAATTGATTATTTGTAGTGGAGATTCAAATGTAAAAGAAGAAGTAATCTCCATGGGTGCTTTAGACTTCATCGATAAACCTTTTAGTCTTAAAATCTTTCTAAATAAAATTAATAATATATGTAATAACCTAATTCCATCAAACGAGGAATCTAATAATATACTGCCTTTCTTAAGTAAAAAAAATGCATTGAAATTAGGAATCTTACTATAGATTGAAAAAACCCCTTTCAGTTGATAATCTAATTAAAATTATAAGAGAATTGGTTTAAAAAAGACCCAAAATAAATTAAACAGCAAACCAAACGTCATTCTACGATTAATTGGGGGATAGTAGATCCCCCAATTTTAAATTTTAACAGTGATTTTAAAATTAAGATGCTTGCAATTACGTTTACAAACTGGAAAATCAAACATATAATAAGGGAATAAAAAATATCGCAAAGAATAGAAAATGATGAATGGGGAATAAATATTGAGATAACTCCAAACTAGGTTGATATTTTAGAAAAGTCATTCTCTGCGATGGTATCTGTTATGGTTGAAAACCATGAGAAAACACGGTTAAAAATGTGGGAAGAAACATAATTATTGTTAATAGATGGAGTTATTATTGGGGAAAAATTAATTTCTGATATTTGGTAAATTAGTTTGAATCAATAGGATTAATTTTATTTAACGCAGCAAGAAAATGTTCCATTTTAATTTGAAGTGATGATAAAACTTTTGGGGGAACTGGTTTGTCGTCTTCGATATGTGGTAAAATTTCTCTCATTGCTAACATTGCCACTTCCTTAACCAATAACTCAAGATCCACTCCGACAAGACCTTGAGTTTTTTCCGCTATTACGCCAAGATCAACATCTTCATTCAAAGGCATTCCCCGTGTATGAATTCTTAATATTTCTAATCTTCCCTTCGTATCAGGAGGTTTAATTTCGATCTCTCTATCAAACCTTCCAGATCGTATCAATGCTTCATGTATACCTTTTACATCATTCGTTTCGGCTATAACAACAATATCTCCTTTTTTGTTAATTCCATCTAATAAGATTAGGAGTTGATCTACAATTCTTTTTTTCAAATTACTAGAAGGATCCTCACTTTTTGGAGCAATTGCGCTTATTCTATTAATAAAGATTATTGAAGGTGCCTTTGATTCTGCCTCTTTGAATATAGCACGAAGATTGTTTTCACTCTCCCCCTCAAATTTATTAAAAATCTCTGGACCTTCAATAGTAACAGAATGTACGTTTGCTTCATTAATTAATGCTTCAACTAATAATGTCTTTCCAACTCCGGGATTACTATATAATAAAACACCATTAAGGGGTTTTATATTTAACCTCTGAAATATTTCGGGGTGATTTATAGGCATCAGTATAATTTCTCTTAGCATTTGAATTTCTTCTTCTAAGCCACCAACATCTTCAAAAGTGACTCTTTTACTTTCTAATTCCTCTAACTCTTTATAGGTCTTTTCAGAAATTGTGATCTTCGTTTCTAAATGGACTCGTACTGCATCTGCCAACGGTGCATAATCAACAACTATAAAATCAATCCTTCTACCCATCGCATTGAAACTTAAAATATCACCCTTAGTAATAAGACGATTTTCTAACATCCTCACTAAACGGTTTGGATCTCGTATGATTACAGACTCCTCTACTCCCGCAAATGTTACCCTTTCAGCAGGACTATGCTGTATTTTCTGAATTTCAACAAAATCATCTAATGTGGCATCCAAATTGCGCCGTATTGAAGAATCGATCCTAATCGCATTTGAACTTTTATCTTCGTCTTTTCCCGGATATAACAATGCTGCTGTTGTTTTATTTGTTGCTGGATTACTAATTCCAATAGCATCACCCGTTTTAAGATTCAACTCTTTTATTATACGCGGATCAATTCGAATCCTACCTCTCCCCGCATCTCCCCTATATACATCTCTAATTTTTACTCTTCTCACATTTTCTTTCATCGTACTCATTCCCTCATAGATCAATTAATTTATCCTGGTTTATAATTTTTAATCATATAGAAATGTTGAACATTCCCCTCTTTAATTTAATCTAAAAAAATACAGAAATATCATATATAGATT
Source organism: Promethearchaeota archaeon Loki_b31 (assembly GCA_005222975.1). GTDB lineage: Archaea > Asgardarchaeota > Lokiarchaeia > Sigyniarchaeales > SOKP01 > SOKP01. The sequence goes on along the minus strand of NJBI01000022.1, from coordinate 13,221 downwards.
ATTTTTAAAACTGGTAGTATAAATTCATTAAAGATTAACTCCAATTTACGACATATTTACAAAAATTCCTAGAAATTTCTTTCCTAATTTTTTTAACGCTTCCTTAGTAAATTCACCCCTCGATATCTCCCCTGTTTTATATTCCTGCCATTGATGTTTAAGTTTACCCCAATCCGAACCTAAATTCTCCTTCATATAAGATTCTACATCTTCAATCCTATCCATTTGACGCTGTACCAAAATAACTACCCATTCTATATCCAAAATGATTTTCGATGTATCCTCCTTAATTTAGCTTGTTAGCTCGTGAGTTTTTTGCAGCGAATCTTCAAGTCGTTTTAATTGCTTTTCTAATTTTTTGTTTTGACAATAATTCTTTATTGATAAGTTATACTGCCGTTCCTCTTGATACTTCTTACTGAAAATCTTCTTAAACTTGAATTTAAAATAATTAGTCGCGTTCTTTATAGCATCTCTTATCTTTTGAGAGAATTCCTCTGATTTTACCATAAAAGTTGGTATTCCATCCTTGTTCTCCTCAACCTCTATCAAGAAATCGTCGCGATTGAAGTCTTGCGGGACTGCATCGGGTGATTCCTCAAGCTCAGTATCCGTCTCTTTTGGCTCTTCCATAATCACTATTTCTGTTTACTCATATAAAAATATTTTCTAATTTTGGGAAATCTGGATATTGTTTTTTAAGTTAAAATCAGTAATCTTGGTAAAAAATCGATGAAGAAAATCTGTTATTTAACAAATAACTAGTTGTGATTAAATCAGAAGATAAAGGTTATATTCAGAATCAAATAAAAAAGAATATATACAAAATTGATGAAGGTTTCATATGAAAAAGCCACTTATAATAATGATTCATAGAGTTGAGTGCGATGACTCCTCAATCGATAACTTATATTATCAAAGAAATATGGTAATTAAAATAGATAAACTAATTGAACTAATCAATGAGATAATCAAATCGAAATTTTCATTTGGGACCATAACGGAGTCAATTGATACTAGAAAAAATTTACATATCACTTTTGATGATGGTTATAAAGAACATTTAACTGTAGCAAAAATATTAAAAAAAGAATACAGAAGTGTTGGACTTAAAAAAGAGAATTGCTCTTTCGCAATTAATATAGGGAACTCCTTTTTACATGAATTTTCTGGGATGGACTTAATCTATAATATAATTAAAAATAATTCCATTGAAGAGCTATGTAGTTATTTATCTATTAATAATCAAAAGAATTGTAATCTTGATTTATTAAAAAAAATATATATTAAGATGAATATAAGTGAAATTGAGGAGATTAAAAATTCTTTTAAATATAATTTTGAAATTTTGAAAAATCAATTTTTAAACCAAAAGGAGGTTATTGAATTGTCAAAATTGTTTAATATTATTAGCCACGGAGTATATCATCGGGATCTAAGGTACCATAAAAAGAGTTCAAAAAGGGAGGTATTAAATTCCAAAAAACATTTAGAAAACTTGGGTATTAAACCGATTGATATTTTTTGCTATCCAGAAGGAAAAAGTAACAAGGATGTCTGGCAGATATGTAAAGATTCAGGATATAAATTTGGATTATCAATAAACCATGCACCAAATAACCCATATAAAATTGGAAGATATTGTATTAATAGGAATATAGCAAAAATATTGAGGAAATTGAAGGATGCTTGAAATTATTATTGGAGTCATTGGAGATGCACATCTTACCAAAGATAATATCAAATGGAAATGTGCCTTTGAAGTTGGAGAACTTCTTATTGATAATGAATATTGTTTGGCGAATGGTGGAATGGGAGGTGTTATGGAAGCATCAATTTTAGGTGCTAAATCTTCCAAAAAATACAAAAAAGGTATGACAATTGGGGTCTTACCAGACTATAATAAATCCTCTAGTAATTATAAAGCGGACATAATTATTCCGACAGGTCTTTGATTAGCTCGAAATGTAATTTTGGTTAGTATGTGTGATGCTATTATAGCAATAGGTGGAGGATCTGGGACATTAAGCGAGATCGCTTTAGCTTGGCAAATGAATAAAATGATAATCGCAATAGATTTTGATGGATGGAGTGGTAATCTTAAATCCATGCGCTTGGATAAAAGAAGGCTTGATAAGATATTTGAAGCAGAGAATGCGCAAAATGCCGTGGAAATTCTTAATAGCAATATTAAAAATTATAAGAATGATTATAAAGGAGTAAAAAAAACAAGATTGGGAGTAAATATTTTAACAAAAAATTTACCATATAACCTATTTCAATAATATCATTAATTTAAAGAATTTGTATTATATCAATAATAAGTAGGCTAAATGAGATATTGGTTTTAATCATAACTAATCGCGTTAAAATATCATAGCGCTGTCTATTGAGCATCAGTCTACCACACCTAACAAAGCTTCAAATATATAATATCAATTTCTTTGTAGTAAATACACTCTATCACTTCCTACAATAAAAATAAATGATATTATACAAAATCCTAATCTATAATAAGTAGAAGGGTCAAACTCCTAATATTCTTCTTTACTCTGTTTTTAGCCCTCTGACCCTTCTACAGCTTTTTATTTTTTTTTAATTTTTCAATACTTCCAGTTCCCTAAATACCTTCTATAAAACCTGTAAAACAACCACTTCTATAGGGAGTAGGGGCGGTATTGAACTTTTCAATAAAAATTTTTATATTTTTGTAAATTATCTAGATTTGATTTATTTCAGTATCTAAAAAAAGAGAATTCCAATTAAGTAATTGAAAAATATTTTTAAAGCGAATTTTCATGTTAGTAGATGAAGTTTTATGCAATAAATGTGGACAAGTTAATAAAAAAACTAGAAGATATTGTATTAATTGCGGAGCTAAAGACAATAATGAATTAAATATTGAATTAATAAAGCAGCATAAAAATTATGGAAAAAAAAAATCTTGAAACTTCAATAATTATTAGAACAAAGAATGAAGAAAGATATTTAGAACATGTTTTGTTAATGCTAAAAAAACAAACTTATAAAAATTTTGAGATTGTAATTGTTGATGATAATTCAACTGATAAAACATTAGAAATTGCTAAAAAATATAATTGTAAAATTGTTAAAATACCAGAAGGAAAATTTACCTATCCATATGCTTGTAATTTTGGTATTAGAGAAAGTATCGGTGAAAATATTGTGTTTTTAAGTGGGCACTCTATCCCAATCAATACTAAATGGTTAGAAAACGGTTTAAACAATTTTAAGAGTGAAAAGGTTGCAGGAGTTTATGGCTATCCACTTATGCACTACGGAGTATCTCTGTTTGAAAATATTATGTATTTTTTTAGCAGAGACTTCGGAAATAGAAGATTCATAATAAGTAATGTTAAAAATATGAAAATAGGAAGACTTGGCCCTTATTTTCATATTTTCCTATTTCAATGGTTTCCTATTACCGTCGCTAAAAAAATGAAAATAGGAGCACTTGGCTTCACAAATGCAATTATCCGTAGAGATTTATGGGAGAAATATAATATAAATGAAAAATTTGCTGGTGGGGGAGAAGATCATGATTGGGCGAGACATTGGGTAGCAAAAGGATTTGTTATAGTTCATGAACCAAATTTTAAAGTTTATCATTCACATAATCATGGATTAATAGGTTGGATAAAACAATTTATTGGTTGGACCAAAATGACAGAAGAAATAGAATTTAAACCGCAAAAAAGAAATTTTTAAAACAACATAAAAGGTTCCCCTCCACCTGAAAGAGGAATTTTATAAATCTTATTTGAATCGTTAAGAGTATTTTTTACTTCAGAAATATTAATGTTATAAGTATCTGAAATATATCTGTTTGCTTTTTCAAGAAAACAATAATCACAATCCAAATTACATTGATATGAAGTAACCAAGAGCAACCAAGCATCATATTGTGGATTTCGCAAATTAGACATTATAAAAAATACCAAATTATGTCTAGTAATAAATTATTTTAAATCCGTCCTTAATAATATTAAATCCAATGTTTAAAAAGATATTTACGAGTAAATTTATTTCTCATAAATATTTCGATGATTAATTTTCTAGTGTTATCTGTTAGATAGTTTTGTTTCCTTTCAATCTGGTTGTGACACTTAAGCGGAAATAAATTTTCCATATATTCTTTAATTCTATTTTTAAAAGGTTGAATCCATTCTGAATCATAAGAACCAACTTCACTTATTGCTTTTCTAAAAAGGTAAGGATCAAAAATATTCAGAGGGCAATAGCAATACTTAAATGGACACCTTGTTAATTTATCATTAAATTTAATTCCTTCATAGATGTTTCCAAGAGATTTATTAATTAAAAAACAATAACGGATATCTCCATTTGGATGAATTATACCAACATTATACCCTGCATTACATAATTTTCCATATTGGTAAAACTGGTTAATATCCTTTTCTGTTAGGCCAAAAATCTTAAGTTCTTTTTCACTATAGGAATCAGGGTAAAATTTTCCTTTATATTTTCCATGATAAGGGCTAAATGTTAATTCAATTCCCTTTTCTAAAAAAAATCTTTTATATTTATCGCTCTCTTTCAAAAGTGGAGGATATCCAACTTCAATAGCCCTAATATCAAATCCTCTGTTTTTACATAATAAAAAATTATGAATGTATCTACTTAATAAATTCATTCTTTCTAATTCTTTAATGTGACATGAAGCGTTAATAAATAAGACCCTTTCAGGATTAATTTTTTCAGCAAATTCTTTTACTTTTTTAGATGTCAAGTTAGTATTAAAACTAATGAAGTGTTTTTTTGTTAATTCAATACAAAGTTCAACCATATTTGAAACTAAAAAAGGTTCTCCACCTGTAAAATCAATTCTATAAATCTTATTTGAATTGTTAAGAGTATTTTTTAAAGCAGAAATATTAATGTTATCAGTTTTTGTAAATATTTCTGATACGTATCTTGAGTACCCGCTCCACCACGCATTTTTACAGTAATTACACTCTAAATTACATTGATATGTAGGAACCCAGAATAACCAAGCATCATATTGAGGATTTCGCAAATTAGACATTATAAAAAATACCAAATTACGTTTGGTAATAAATTATTTTAAATCCGTCCATAATACTATTAAATCCAATGTTTAAAAAGATATTTACGAGAAAATTTATTTCTCATAACTTTTTCGATGATTAATTTTCTAGTGTTATCTGTTAGATAGTTTTGTTTCGCTTCAAAAAATAAATTTTTCATATATTCTTTAATTCTATATTTAAAAGGTTGAATCCATTCTGCACCATAAGGGCCAACTTCATTTATTGCTTTTCTAAAAAGGTAAGGATCATACATATTCACAGGGCAAACGCAAAACTTAAATGGACACCTTATTAATTTATCCTTAAATTTAAATCCTTCATAGATGTTTCCAAAAGATTTATTAATGTAAAAACAATAACGGATATCTCCATTTGGATGGATTATACCAACATTATACCCTGCATTACATAATTTTCCATATTGGTAAAACGGGTTAATATCCTTTTCTGTTAGGCCCAAAATCTTACGTTCTTTTTCACTATAGGAATCAGGGTAAATTTTTCCTTTATAGTTTCCCATATAAGGGCTAAATGTTAAATCAATTCCCTTTTCTAAAAAAAATTTTTTATATTTATCGACCTCTTTCAAAAGTGGAGGATATCCAACTTCAATAGCCCCAATATTAAATCCTCTGTTTTTACATAATAAAAAATTATGAATGTATCTACTTAATAAATTCTTTCTTTCTAATTCTTTAATGTGACATGAAGCGTTAATAAATAAGACCCTTTCAGGATCAATTTTTTCAGCAAATTCTTTTACTTTTTTAGACGTCAAGTTAGTATTAATAGCAATGAAGTGTTTTTTTGTTAATTCAATACAAAGTTCAACCATATTTGAAACTAAAAAAGGTTCTCCACCTGTAAAATCAAATCTATAAATCTTATTTGAATCGTTAAGAGTATTTATTAAAGCAGAAATATTAATGGGATAAGTTTTTGTAAATATTTCTGATACGTATCTTATTCCAGCAATACAGTAATTACACTCTAAATTACATTGATATGAAGTAACCAAGTGCAACCAAGCATCATATGGGGGATTTCGTAAATTAGACATTATAAAAAATGCCAGATTATGTTAAGTGGAAAAATGCTATAAGTAAATTAAAGAATTAAACATAATTAAATTTTTGTCCTAATCTAGATTTTTTTGAATCTACAAATTAAAATGAAAAGATTTAGATTTTTCATTTTTTTTTCTTTATTGAGCATTTTGATAAATATCGGAACTTTAAATTTCAAAACTCAATTAGGCTTAATATAGGTTGATTATTTGATGATATAAGATTAAGCTATTATACTTCTTCTAGAATTATATAAATTATAAGATTTGGAAATAAACATTTGAATAATTGATTACATTTTATTTTTAAATTTACAGGTAATTATTTGTCAATAATTCCTTCCTTTTTCCACTTTTAGTAAGTTTGAACCTCTCTCTTAAGATTTTCGGACATTCTTTTTCAGGAGCATTCTTCGAGTTAATATTTAATGATGAGCGCGCGACAATATTCCCATTAAAATTGAACATTCGGAACTTCTAGTCCATTAAAATATGAACCTTTAAAAAGGTGTGACCGTGAATTTTTTAAAAGACAAATTTATAATTGATATTAGTCAACGAAATGAGTATAAAGAAAATGAAGCCCATAAAAACTTCTATTCCAAAAATAGGCTTATTGACGGTAAAGTTATTTGGTTTGATGGAAATCTTTATTTTTTTTGGCATTCAATTTTTTTGGATTATATACAAGGGAGATCTGCTACCTACTGAGAATACTTGGGATTTATTAGCAGTTTTATTCCCATTTTTAATAGCTTATATAGTAGGGATATTCTGTCGAATTGAGAAGTATAGGAGTTTGTTTCGCAAAATGGAATGGCTCATTCATTTATTAATTAGTATTAGTTTCTTAATTTTTTTAATTGTTTTACAGACACGAGATGAGTTTAATCCTTATATTCCATTTACATGGCTGTTTTATTTTTATTTCATTATAATTGGTTTAATACTTATCTCTGCTATTATAATGAACTTAGACAAACCTTCACTCATTACAAATCTTAAAGATAAACGTAAATTTAGCGTGTTCATGGGAATTTTTGCCGTCTCATGGTTAGCAACTCTCGGAATAATCTCAATCTCCCAATATCCCGTTTATTTTTCGATATTTTCTTCAATTTTTCACTCAATCATGGTTCCATTATCCATCATCAATCATGGAAAACATCCGGAGACGCACGATTCCCGTGTTGTTTACCGGAATTTTAAGCAAATGATATTGAGAAAAACGGATGAAACACAAATAGAAAAGAAGAAATCAGTTCCAAAATTGCTTTCACGTAATTTAAGCTTGTTTTTCTTGTTTGTATTAATCGTTTTTTCAATAATAATGCAATGGGACCCCAATATGACCACCGGCGCCCCAGAAGATAATTATTACTTAATAATTGGGCCATTTTTTTCTCCTTTATTTTATTTAGGATTCGGAATTGCATTATTAAATTCAAAGTTTAGATTTCCAATTATAGGAGATGGTATTATATTGCCCTTTATAGCGCTGTCAATCATGGGGATTTGTTCATTCGCCCCACTTACCCTCGGCTATGCTATAATGAGGCTTTTCTTACAAGGGAGCAATCAAACTTCCAGTAGTTATGTTTCGACAATTGTGGGTGTTACCCTTTCTTGGACTCTCGGATTGTACCTATTTGCTTATTATGGTTATTTAGATTATATTGCCTTTTTTCTTGGAACCATTTCGTTGGGAAATTTAATTAATTTAATTATAGTTTTGATTCTTACTTTCATTTTTTGTATTAATCTCGGATTGTTTTCTATTGAAAAATATGTATCAAAACGAAAGAAGGAGAAAAAATCCATGAATAATAAGAAGGGTAGTTTTGAAGGATTAAAAAAGTTGAGGGAAGCAACTAAGAAATCCATGACCAAAGAAAGTTTACCAAGGAAAGAACTGCAAGTAAAAAAAAGTGGGGTTGTAATCCTTGCAATTATTCTTGGAGGTTTAATTTCACCATTTATAATCTTGAACCTTACAGAAAAGGGACCACCATTAGTTTTTCCTGAAAAAGAAAGATATGAGCTTGAAGACTTCTGCGGAGCAGGGTGCGCAGGGTATACCGGGGAAGAATGGGAATATAATAATTTGACGAAGCTCGGAGTACGTTGGACGAACACCGGTTTTCCCTGGAGAGATATTGAATGGAGTAATGATAATTATAATTATTCTGGCTTCGACGATTATGTGGCAAATTGTACTAAATATAACATTAAAATAATCGCTAACTTGAATCATCCCCCATCTTGGTTAAATCTAAGCACGACAGAATACGTTCCACCCAAATATATCGATCATTATCTAGAGTTTGTAAATAAAACCATCAGACGCTATAATGATACGGTCGCAGCTTGGGATATTTGGAATGAACCTGATCAAAAACGATTCTGGGACGGACCAATTGAACATTACTACTATCTTTTCGGACGAGTTGTCAATTTAATTCATGATATTGACCCCGACCTTTATATTATGGGACCCTCACTAGCATCTGCTGGCTCTCCGTATTTCCCCCCTCATTTAGAAGAAATGTTTAAGCTAGGAATCATGAAACACGTAGACGCAATTTCTTTCCATTTTTATACCTTCGATCCTGACACATTGTATCAAGGAATTAAGCAGTATGTTACTTTAGGGAATAAATATGGATTCAAGGGAGATTATGTAATTACTGAAATGGGAAATCCTACTGGAGGAACATATCCAGGCGCGGTATCCATGGAAAAATTGGCCGAGAACGTGATAAAAAGAATGGTTATTTCCTCAGCACTTCAAATTAAAACCGTTATTTGGTACTGTACAAGAGATTGGGCTGAGGAAGAAATCCCCGCCTTTCTACCTGACTCCGAATATTGGTACGGTTTATGTTATAGTAATTATACCTGGAAAAAAGGAGCTCATGCTTTTAGTTTATTCAGTAAGTTTTGCTCAAATAGCACGTATTGTCCGGATCTCATTATTAAAAAACGAGGAATTTCAGCAACTGATCTCATGGCATCCTTATATCGACAAGAGGATGGTACTTCAACCTTGATAATGTGGTACGCTCCAACACTTTATGAAAGCGGAACGGTAAGGGTTAATCTTGACCTTTCCGCTGTAGGGGGAAGCGTTTTCATGCATGATATTTACACGGGCACTAATAGGACTTTGGACGAAAATTACGTGATAGTTGGTGATGCACCGGTATTTTTAACCTTTCAACCGAGTGGAATTAATGACCCAATCACGTTACAAGTTCAAGAATCGATATTAGCAGTTGCACTATATATAAGCATGATAGGAATATTCATCGCATCAATTAGTCTCGCAGTGGTAATCCGTAAACGAGATATAAGCTATAAAAATGAATAATTAATTTTGCTCATTTAAAAAGGGCGTCTTTCAATAAAGCAGAAGAACTATACAAATGGGTAAAGAACTACTATCCTGAATATCTTTCAGAGTTAGATTTGGTTAAAAAAGATTTCGAAAAAGACATGAAGAAAATCTCTTCATGGAAGATAAGTTTCCATCAAAATTAGATCATTTTTATTTAATTCTTTTTTTGGAAAGAAGTTCTTAAAGAGTATCATTAGACCTAACGTATATTAACGGATGTAATATATTTATTTAAAAATAAAATTTAATTAAAGAAAGTATATCATTTTTCACTAAAAAATCAAGGTTGTTAGATTTTGTTTAATAATTTTGTTAAATCTAAGAGGAGAAATAAAAATTTTTTTTGAAACTTCATCAGACATTTTCAGAAATATTATTTTAAAATTTCCCATCATTCAACATCTGTATTTGAAAGTTGAAAGTTCAACTTATGAGAGATATTTGTATAATAATATCGAAGAATTGATAAAATCAAAAATAATTCGTAATCAAAAAATATATAATTCTATTATAAATTCACTTAGAAAATATGATAAAAATTATAGTTTTAAGGATAAGAAAATATTAGAAATTGGCCCGGGTAAATCCTTATTATTAGCAATTATCTTTATTTTAAAAGGAGCGAAAAAGGTTTATCTAGTAGATAAATATAAAAAAATTTTTGATAATTCAATTAATTTAATGTTGTATAATCTATTTATAAAATATTATATAACCCACCATAATTCTCATAATTTTACAGATTTTGATTCAATTAAAAAAAAAATAATTTACTTTAGTAAAAATGCTATTGAAAATTTTAATATTTTAAGAAAGGAAACAATAGATTTTATTTTTTCAAATGCGGTTTTAGAACATGTATATAATTTAAAATTGACTATTGAAAAGATCAACCTTTTACTAAAGAAAGGAGGGATTACATATCATCAAGTTGATTTAAGAGATCATCTTCACATAAGAGATAAATGTTATCTAGACTTTTTAAAATATCCTGAGAAATATTGGAGATTCATAGGAGATACAAATAGAATTAGATATTCACAATATTTAAAAATTTTTAAAAAATTTAACTTTGATTTATTAGAAATTAATAGCAGAAAATTGAAATCTAAGGGAATTAGTATAATTAAAAAAGATTTTAATAAGGAATTTCAGAAATTAAGTGATGAGGATCTTTCTATTATTAGTTTTAACATTTTAGCCAAAAAACCGAATAGTTGGGAAGTTATTGCAAAAAAATATTATTGGAACTTATAAAAAAACTATTAAAGAAAAATTCAAAATCTTTTTACAAATTAAAAAAATAATAATAGATAATGGTGATATCGTTCAAAATGCATGTTTTATTCATATTCACGTTTTTATATAGTATGTCTTTACTAAATCAACATGGTTTTTTAACAAGAGAATTAACAATTCCATTATGGTTAAGAAAAAAAAATATAGATGTTACGTTTTTAACATTTGGTAATAAAAATGACTTAAATTTTTCAAAACTATTAAACGGGATTAATGTCATTCCTGTATTAGATTTTATTAATTTGAAGAGTAAGAGATTAAAATTTTTAAAATCACTTTTAATTCCAATAAAATTTAGGGAACAAATTAAATCTATTGATATTGTTAGAACAGATCAGCTTGATGAAAGCAGTTGGATTGCGACAATTATAAAATTATTGTTCAGAAAAAAATTAATCATCAGAGCAGGATATGAAGGGTTGAAGTCTCACATTTTAGGAAAAGCTTATTCTAAAATGAATTCTTTTAAATACTGGATTCATTATCTTATACTCTATTTTAACGAATTTGTTTCCTATAAATTAGCTGATAGAATTATACTGACAAATCCTTTTGATATTGATTTTATAATAAATACCTTCAGATTAAGAAACAAAAAACATAAAATCAAGCTCATATCTAACTTTGTTGACACAACACATTTTAGACCTCTTAATATTGCAAAATTAGATAATCATGTGTTATTTATTGGACGTTTGAGTAAAGTAAAAAATTTAGTAAATTTAATAAAAGCTTTTGCAGATTTAAAAGGATTTACGCTAGATATTATCGGGCAAGGTAGAGAAAAGGAAACTCTTATGAATTTAGCTAAAGAACATAAAGTTGATGCCAATTTTTTAGGAGTCATTTCTCATAATGAATTACCCCAAATTCTGAATCAATATCGAATTGCTATTTTACCATCGTATCATGAAGGAAACCCTAAAGTTTTATTGGAGGCAATGAGCTGTGGTATAGCTTGTATTGGAACGAATGTTTGGGGCATAAAAAACATAATAGATCATAATAAAACTGGTATACTCTGCGAGACTGATTCTAAATCCATTAAGAATGCTATATTAACATTAAATAATGATGAACCGTTGATGAAAGAACTTGGATGCAATGCAAGGGAGTTTATCTTAAAAAATGTTTCTCTCAACACTATTATCAGAAAAGAATTATCGTTATATAAGTCATTTTCATCTTAAATAATGAATAATAAAGCTAATAACGCTGATATATCGTTTTTAAAAACAGATCCTCAACTGACGGTTCCATTTCATTAAATTTAGTGATTTCATAATTCCGAAGTATGGAAAATAAATTTTGATAAAACTGTGCGTTTTTAATGGAAATTACCAGCAACTTTGGAATGAATACTTCGCGATCCTTTAAAAAAAGAAGGTAGCGAAAGAGTTAAAACCCATCACTGGGTTTTGTAGCTACCCAAAAAAAATTGGTGGGTGATCTTTCTAACATTTATAATTTATTCCCTTAACCTCTCGATAATTTTAGCATACATTTTAATTAGCTCTTTAAAAAAATCCTCTTCAAGATAGTCTCTTTCATTAACTTTTTCCTGTAAAAAAAAAAATCTCTTATCTATAACCACTTTCAAATCTTCTAACTCTTGCTTGTTAGATTCATGCTTCCTTATTTTTTCCTTCTCTTAACTTCCTTATTTTTTCCTTCTCTCATTAATTTCATTAGAGTGAGTAAAGACTTACTTACTAAAATTGTAATTTCTCTACGAGAATACAGTTCCTTCTCAAGATATTCAATTATTCTTATATAACAATTTACTTCAAAATCATCCATTACATATTTTGGTCTTCTAGTTCTGGGACTTGCTTCCTTATCGTTTCTTCCATTAGAGTAGTTTTAAGATTATGATATTTTTGTATTAGCCCCGTATCTGGTTGTGTTAGCCTTAATTCTTTTTCATCCTTATTGGAAACCACAAATAGACACTCTAACACTCCTTTATTCAATGTGCCCACTTTCATGACTGCACGTGTTATGCCAATAAATGGTTGTATTAGTGGGTTCTTGTCCTTGGATATAAAAATGATATTTTTTTTTTCAACAAGTATTTCTCTGCTAAGGTAAGCAGTTATGAATTTAATATTTTGATCATCGCTATTTATAACGCATTAAATAATTTCGTATTCTTAAAGATTTTTTAAAATATCACCAGCATTTCGAGCGGCATTAATTGATATTTTTAAATGCAGGAATTTGACTAATTACAAGGATAGTAGGGTTATTGATAAGATGAATCTTCAAGAAACCAACCTTAAGACTTATAGATATTGTTACCCAAATATGCATCGCTGGTAACGGCATTATACTAAGTTTGAAGGCAATATAGCGACAAGGGGGTC